>SCEG01000029.1 GCA_004102805.1 Muribaculaceae bacterium Isolate-002 (NCI) | reverse complement strand
GTGCGAAAAGTGTTATATTTGCCATAGGAAGTAGTTGAGTTGGTCGCTCACTACTAAGGTAGTCATTTTTTGCCTTAGTAACTACTTCCTATTTTTATTTTTGCCCAAAACGTTTAGGACAATATTGGTTATATGACATAAAAAACGGTTAAATTTTTGATTATCCGCGATAAAATAGTTACTTTTGCGGTCGCGGGATTACCGTCCGTAATCCCCGGCCATGCCCCTGCATGATGCATCATTATCCGTGCAACGGCAACGGGCGGCGCAAAATGAGAAAACACAAATTTAAAACAATAGATTACAAATTATGAGCAAAGAAAAGAAATTCTTGACTTGTGACGGTAATCAGGCAGCGGCGCATATCTCGTATATGTTTAGCGAGGTAGCCGCTATCTATCCCATCACCCCCTCTTCAACCATGGCTGAATATGTTGACGAATGGGCGGCTGCCGGACGCAAGAATATATTCGGTGAGACTGTACTCGTACAGGAAATGCAATCGGAAGGCGGCGCTGCCGGTGCAGTGCACGGTTCGCTCCAGGCCGGTGCCCTGACCACAACATACACCGCATCGCAGGGTCTCCTCCTTATGATACCCAATATGTATAAGATTGCCGGCGAGCAGCTCCCTTGTGTGTTCCACGTATCGGCACGTACTCTCGCTTCTCACGCACTCTCTATCTTCGGAGACCATCAGGACGTCATGTCAGTGCGCCAGACCGGCTTCGCAATGCTTGCCGAAGGCTCCGTACAGGAGGTCATGGATCTCGCAGGCGTGGCACATCTCGCCACCATCAAGAGCCGTATCCCCTTCGTAAACTTCTTCGATGGCTTCCGCACCTCTCATGAAATCCAGAAAATCGAAGTCATGGAGCAGGACGACCTCGCTCCCCTCATCGACCGTGAGGCTCTCGCCGACTTCCGCAGCCGTGCGCTCAATCCCGAGTCTCCCGTAGCACGCGGTATGGCCGAAAACGGCGACGTATTCTTCCAGCACCGCGAGGCTTGCAACAAGCAATATGACGCAGTGCCCGAAATCGTAGAGGAATACATGAACAAGATTTCAGCAATCTGCGGACGCAAATACGGCCTTTTCAACTACTATGGCGCTCCCGACGCCGACCGCGTCATCATCGCCATGGGTTCTGTAACCCAGGCCGCTCAGGAAGCCATTGACTACATGATGGCAAACGGCGAAAAGGTAGGTCTCGTTTCAGTTCACCTCTATCGCCCCTTCTCTGCAAAGCACTTCCTCGCTGCAGTTCCTGCATCGGCAAAGCGCATCGCTGTGCTTGACCGCACAAAAGAGCCCGGCGCCAACGGAGAGCCCCTCTACCTCGACGTCAAGGAATGCTTCTACGGCAAAGCCGATGCCCCCCTCATCGTGGGCGGTCGCTACGGCCTCGCTTCAAAAGACACCACTCCCGCGATGATTATCTCCGTATTCGAGAACCTCGCCCTCCCCACCCCCAAAGACCATTTCACCGTAGGCATCATCGACGACGTGACATTCACTTCGCTTCCCCCGGTTGAAGAAATGGCTCTCGGCGGAAAGAGCACCTACGAGGCAAAATTCTACGGACTCGGAGCCGACGGTACGGTAGGTGCCAACAAAAACTCTGTCAAGATCATCGGCGAGAACACCGACAAATATTGCCAGGCCTACTTCGCCTACGACTCCAAGAAGTCAGGCGGTTTCACCTGCTCGCACCTCCGCTTCGGTGACGACCCCATCCGTTCGACCTACCTCGTCAACACTCCCAACTTCGTGGCATGCCACGTTCAGGCATACCTCCACATGTATGACGTGACCCGCGGTCTGCGCGACAACGGCACATTCCTTCTCAATACCATCTGGGAAGGCGAGGAGCTTGCCAAAAACCTCCCTGCAAAGGTTAAGAAATATTTCGCCGACCACAACATCTCGGTTTACTATATCAATGCGACAAAAATTGCACAGGAAATCGGTCTGGGCAACCGCACCAACACCATTCTCCAGAGCGCATTCTTCCGCATCACCGAAGTTATCCCCGTCGACCTCGCCATCGAGCAGATGAAGAAATTCATCGTCAAGTCTTACGGCAAGAAAGGTCAGGACGTGGTCGACAAGAACTACGCTGCGGTTGACCGCGGTGGCGAATACAAACAGCTCGCCGTCGATCCCGCATGGGCCAACCTCGCTGTCGAGGCTGTCGCTGCTAACGACGACCCCGAATTCATCAACCGCATCGTCCGCCCCATCAACGCTCAGGACGGCGACCTTCTCAAGGTCAGCGACTTCGTCGGTATTGAAGACGGCACATGGCAGCAGGGCACTGCAGCTTACGAAAAGCGCGGTGTGGCAGCATTCGTTCCCGAATGGATTGCCGACAACTGTATCCAGTGTAACAAGTGCGCCTACGTTTGTCCTCACGCCGCTATCCGTCCCTTCGTGCTCGACGAGGCCGAGATGAACGCTTCGCCCGTCAAAGCAGCTCTCCCCGCCATCGGAAAGACATTCACCGGCATGAAGTTCGTGCAGGCCGTCGACGTTCTCGACTGTCTCGGCTGCGGCAACTGTGTTGATGTATGTCCCGGCAAGAAAGGCGTGAAGGCTCTCGAAATGAAACCCCTCGAGACCCAGCTCGCAATGCAGCCCGAATGGGATTACTGCGTGAAGCATGTCGCTTCAAAGCAGCATCTCGTCGACGTCAAGGCCAATGTCAAGAACAGCCAGTTCGCAACCCCGCTCTTCGAATTCTCAGGCGCATGCTCAGGCTGTGGCGAGACTCCTTACGTCAAACTCATCTCGCAGCTCTACGGCGACCACGAGATGGTGGCCAACGCTACCGGCTGCTCGTCGATATATTCAGGCTCCGTGCCCTCGACTCCCTATACTACCAACCACAGAGGCCACGGTCCCGCATGGGCAAACTCGCTCTTCGAGGACTTCGCCGAATTCGGTCTCGGCATGTCGATTGCAACCGAAAAGATGGTGGAGCGTCTCGAAGGCTACATGAAAGCAGCTCTCGAATGCGACAAATGCTCTGACGAAATCAAGGCTCTTGCTTCGAAATGGCTTGAAAACCGCAACGACGCCGCCGCTACACGCGAGGTTGCCGACGCTATCGTGCCCCTCTGCGAGGCTTGCGCATGCGACATCTGCAACAACATCGTCGCTCTCAAGGGCTACATCGCAAAACGCTCACAGTGGATCATCGCCGGTGACGGCGCTGCCTACGATATCGGCTTCGGCGGTCTCGACCACGTGCTCGCATCAGGCAAAAATGTCAACGTGCTCGTGCTCGACACCGAGGTTTACTCCAACACCGGCGGCCAGTCGTCAAAGGCTACCCCCCTCGGCGCAATCGCCAAATTCGCGGCTTCAGGCAAGCGTATCCGCAAAAAAGACCTCGGCCTTATCGCCACAACCTACGGCTACGTATACGCCGCACAGGTAGCGATGGGCGCTGACAACGCTCAGACCCTCAAAGCCATCCGAGAGGCTGAGGCTTACGACGGACCTTCGATCATCATCGCTTACTCTCCCTGTATCAATCACGGTCTCCGTGCCGGCATGGGACACGCTCAGCTCGAAGAAGTCAAAGCCGTAGAATGCGGTTACTGGCACCTCTGGCGCTACAACCCCGCCCTCGAGGAAGAAGGCAAGAACCCCTTCACTCTCGACTCGAAAGAACCCGCATGGGACAAATTCGAGGACTTCCTCAAAGGCGAAGTGCGCTACTCTTCGGTAATCAAGCAATACCCCGGAGAAGCAGCCGAGCTCTTCGCTGCTGCGAAAGCCAACGCACGCTGGCGTTACAACAACTACCGCCGTCTTGCCCAGCAGCAGTGGGGCGTAGATCCCGAAGTCGGCGCAGTTGAAAAAGCCAACGAACAGTAATCAACTCCGATATAATCTGTAAAAAGAGATGTCGCAACCACGCGGCATCTCTTTTTGCATTATACACTCTTTATTCCCGATAATATGACTCATACCGATGGCACTACCCCATAAAAAAGCCCCTCGCCTAAGCGTCGGGGCTTTTTCAATCATGAGAAAAATTGATGTTTATTTTACAACGAACTTGGTCGTCCTGTTACCTTGCACACGTAAATAGACTCCAGTGGCGGTGGGCTTGTCGACGCGCATACCCTGCAGGTTGTAGTAGACGGTGTCGCCATTCTCCATGTCGGCGAGCACATCCTCTACTCCGGTAACCGTTGCGTCGGGCGTATCCGTGTAGGTGGCACCCTTCACCGCGATATAACTGTTGTAGCCCGTAGTACCGTTGGCTGCGCTCATGTCAAGCACATCTATGGCATTGGGAGCATCCCACACATTAGGCATATCGCCCGCTCCGTTTGCAGCTAATTCCTTGTCGGATACGTCCCTTACGCGTGCAACGGGAGCATTGGCCGCTTCCGGCTTCACGGTCTCGTTGCCGTTCACTATGAGCGATTCTATTTCAAGATCGTCGAAATCGGTAGAGGTGGCTCCATTAATCGGGCGTTCGAATATATAGATTGCAGTGGCATATACCGTAGGCGTAGCCTCATTCACGAAATCCTGGGCGATATATGTGCCGATCAGGGGATCTTCATCATTGGTTATCAGCCCGTTCTTATCGGTATTGATGTCCGTTTCCTTATGATGGCCTTCGACGTGAGGTACAAGATACGGATATGTAGTCAGGTCGCCCAACCCGTTCTTCAGCTCGATGAGGTAGTATACGGGCTTGATGGGTGCGTAATATTCGCTTCCCGGATCGTAGGCCGACTTATCCTCATATTCGTTGCCGGTATTCTCCAGCGTCGGGTCATTGTCTTGAAAATCCTCATGGCCTTTGTACATCCAGTCCCATTTGCCGTCCTCGCGTTTGATTTTGCCGAGATGTACATTCGTAAGTCCCTTGTTGTTGGTGGCCTGCAGCGTGCGTTCGGCTTTGATGGAAAGCATTTTGCCGAAATTGCCGGTCTGCGGCTTGTATTGAGAGCCGGTCTGATTATTGGGCACATATTCCGTCTTTACAAAATCTACGGTAGGGTAGACGCCGTTGCGCGGGTGCATCCCCTTGAACTCCATGCGGTAGCGGTTGGGAGTCAGATTGTGGTTGTCTTCACGGTCCACATCATGAAGCACGGCCTCTACGTTCAATGGCACCCGGATTGTTTCATCAAGTTGGGTATCGGTATTGGTCATGCTGACATAATATTTTATGTCGTAGTAATTATAAATGTCCTTGTTGACGTTAGGTCGGTAGAAATCAACTTGGAGCGTGAAATTACGCGGGTCAAACCTGTCGTCAAGGCGTACGTATACCGATGCGATATCGCCTGCAAGAATGGCATCGCCGGTCGAGCTATGTCCGTTCCAGTTGTTTACAGGCACTTTGATTTTGCCCCATTTATGCTCTGTGCCGAGTTCGCGGACGGGTCGGTCATACACATAGCGGTACAGCGGCCAGAACGGACGCGGTGTTACCGGGTCGATTCCGGCTGCCGAGTGTGTCGAGGGCGTTTTTACACCTCCTTCCGAGGGATGGTAGGTATAGTCGAGCGTCACGTTGAATATGGCATCGGCAAGGTTGCCGCCGCGTTTCACTATCGCCGAGTAGTATTTCTGCCCCCCGAATTCAAATTCACTGGCTGTGCCGTGGTTCAATCTCGTCTCGCCGGTGTCTGACTTGATTACTTCCTCTATTTTAAGTGTAGGCTCGGGTATCGACTCGTCGGTTATCATGCCGTTGTCTTTATAACCCTGTAATATGCCTGCATATCTGTTGTAGTCGAGGCAGCGCACGTAGTAATCTGATGTCCACCAGTATTTGTCGGGGTTATTGTTGAGGAAATCGAGCGCGATTTTCGAGTCGATGATTTCAACTCCGACCGGTATGTTTCTGCCGTTGCCGTCAACAATGTCTTCCATTATATAGAATTTGTCGTTGTCGTTCACACGATACGTCATATACTTCTTGCCGTTTACAATTGATTCGGCAACGCCGGCGTCCTTCAATACTTTCGCTGCGCTGTCATGACGGGTGCCGAATTTGTCGGTGTACTCATCGCGAAGTTCCACAAGCTGCATCGGCACGATGTTGGGCGTAACGATTTCGTCCTCGTAGATGGCTACGCGGTTTGATACCGCTTTCTTGCGGCCGCCATGCTCATCGGTCACATAAATCTCATATTCGTAGAGACCCGGAGCGAAACCGTTGTCGTCAAGAATACCTTTGTCAAGGAATCTCGTGACATCGAGATGCCGGGCTGCCTCGCCCTCATAGAGCATTCCTACGGTCAGCCCCTTGTCCTTGATATCGACTTTTTGTCCCTGAGGATAACCGATAAACTGCGGCTTGCCGTCGACGATACGGTAGCGGATTATCTCGTAAGATACCACTTTGGCGTCACTGCCCGTTTCGTTCTGAGCCTTGTTGAGATACCAATCGTATCTGATATGATTCTTCTTGTCACCGTTTTGCACGGTCTGCGCGAAAATGGCCGGTCCGGCCGATTCCTGTATGAACTGTATGTAAGAATTGTTCACGCCGTCAGTATTGGTGAACCACAGCACCACGCGGTTGAAGTATACGGGCTTGCCGTCTTCCGATATCCTGTAGTCGGTAGCGCCTCGGCGTGCCACATTCTTGTAGAGCACAGCGTCAAGACCGCCGGCATTGACGTCGTAGCCTTTAACCTGATATTTTCCTCCTTCGTTTATGTCAGGACCGCCGTTCGGGCCGTGCCATACTGCCAGGTGACCTTTTCCGCCGTTTGTGGCGTCTTCGTTGCCCCCCCCAGCCAGACCAAAACTTGATGTCGCCGCCTATCCACATGTCGCGCACCACGTAGCAGTTCCAGTCGGCGCTCGGAGTGGTCGTGCGGTTGTCATCTGTGTCAGTCGTGCACTCCACGTGCACATTGAAGTTGTAGCCTTCTCCTGCCTTGACTCCCATGTTGTCTTTGATTGTCTCCGTTCTGCTGAACGCCCGGTAGAACTCCTTGTATGGATCGCTGTCGAGATTTGGCAGATTGCTCCACTCCACAAACTGGATGTTGCCTGACGTGTAGGCGAACTCGCTGCCGTCGGGAAGCTCCAGATTGAACTGCACGGGGTGCGCTGTCAGATAGTCAGGGGTAAAAGATGTGTGATACAGATACTCGCCGTTTGCGTCGACGTAAGGCGCGTTGGTGGCCGGGTCATATTGTATCCAGCTGTCAAACCAGCCCGAATACGCGCGGTTATACATCGTCGTGTTGCCTGTCCCCGACGTGTTGCTGAAATTGCGATTGAAGATATTGTCGCCCACGAGGGTGAAAACTCGCTGTCGCGATGCTTCGGCATCAGTGCCCTTGACAAAAGAGATTGATGTCGGGAGCCCTTCGCCGTTGAGGCTGACTCTGATTTCGCTCATGAATGTGCCGCGGCCGTCGAAATACCTGTCCTCTCCGTCAAACTTCGCGTAAAATACATCCGACGGATTGTAGCGCGTCTTGCCTTTCTGCTGGCGATACACTCTGCCTGTGCCTGATATGTCGCCCGCGCTTGATGTCGTCGCTGTGGTGAAATCCATGCCGCTGCAGTAATATGTGAATGTATGGCTTGCATAATCGGCATAATTGTCGACAACTCCCACCGCAAATGCTCCGTTGTAGATATATCGGTTGTTGAGCACAAGAGCGCCGTCAGCCTCCTTAAGTTCCCATTCCGGCTGAAGGTGCCATTCTCCCATGCGTTCCCCCACAAGGAAATAATGCTTCTTGCCGCCGGCGAAATCAACCGATTTGAGCGGCAGATTGACCGATACCGTGAAGGCTTTGAATGTCTTGTTCTCCCAGTCGACCTCGATGGCATACTTTCCCGCTTTTGATGCTATCCATGCCCCGCTCTCCTTTTTGCTGAAACCGGAGAGCTCATTATTCACGATTTCCGTATCTGCCTCCGGTGCCCAGTTAAACTTCATTATGTCGCCGTAGTCATGGCCGTCGCTTTTTTCCGACAGCACTATATATTCGCCGGCTTCAAGATCGGCTGTAAAAGTGTATTTGCCATATTCCGTAGGCGTTGCTCCGGCAATCTTAGTGGCCCATTGCGGCATGCTGCCATACAGATACATCTCATTCGTGGCCGACAGTCTCATCTCTCTCCAGTCGGCGGTGACGGTATATCGTCCTGTATTGGTCACCTGCCATGCCCCGGAAGTTGTGCCGCCGATGAATTCCGATCCTTCGGCAGGCAGCTTCACATCTGTTCCGTCAGGATTGAAACGGCCGCCGTCGGTCTGCATTTCGTCCCACGTGGCGGCTCCCTGATTTCTTGAAAGAAAAAGATACATCCCTTTGCGCAGATCAAGGCTGAAAGCGAACTTTCCGTTGTCGTTTGCAGCCTCTGCCACCTGCTCTACGCCATCTCCGCTGATTGTGTACATATACATCCGGTCATGCACCTCCGTCACGCGATATCTGAAACTCTCGCTTGTGTCGCCGGTTATATCTATGCGGTAGGTCGACCTGGGGCAAAGTCCCGACATGCCGAACCGGTGATATCTGTCATCATCCTCGCTGCTGTTGCTTGCCGCAGCTGATACCCACCCTCCGTCGGGAGTAGCGGTGTAATTGCTGTTGCCTATGGTGAAGCTGTTGTCGCTGCCGGGTTCGCCGTAATAGAGCCTCATGCTGAACTGCACGCTTTCCGTAGTCGGAGTGAATACGGCAGTGCTCCATCCTTTGTCGGCTTCGCTGTAATTCATCGGCATCTCTGACGGTTGAAGCGCGTCGGCCGTCAATACTATTTTCCATGGGTCGGTGTTCCCGCTGAAGTCCCATGCCGACGCCTTCTGTGCCAGTGTGAAGGCTATTGTCGACATGGTTAATAGTGTAATAAATCGTCTCATGTCAGTCATAATAAAACAGGGGTTGCTTTATTGTTGTTATATCCTTATCGTCAGGTGTCTGGTATCGTCAGGTGTCTGGTATATGATGTGTTTGTAGGCTGTGCTGCAAATGTATGTAATAATGTATAAATGATAAAGGCAATATATTGAAAATATAGTGGGTGGACTATCGCAATTTGTTTATATTCAATGATTTCTGTTTAATGTGACAAGGCATTTATGTAGAGGCAGTAACATACATGAAAAAAGTCATGGCCGCGAAATCTTCCGCGGCCATGACTTTTTTGAGATCTTATTCAGCTTGTTACTTCCCGCCGGTGAATATATAATATTCGCCCGGAGCAAGTTTCGTTGGCAGCTTGCCCTTCTTGCCTTTCAGGTAATCGAAGCTGTAGGTGCTTGCGGCAGGCGACTCTCCGGTGTATACGATGTCGGCGCCCTTGTTGCCGAGATTGGCGAGCACAAGCACATTCGAGCCGTCGACCGAACGTGAGAAGATATACAGGTCGGGCGATGTCGTTGCATAGCGGTGCATCTTGCCTCCCTTCACGCCGGCCTGAAGTGCCTTTTCATTATGCTTGAGCGCGTTGAGCTTCTGGTAGAAAGTAAAATACTCGTTACGCGGCTCAAACGTCGGAGGCACATCCTTCACGAAAAATTCAAACGCGCGGTCCATGCCCGTTTCCTGTCCGGTATAAATCAGCGGCATGCCTGGAAGTGTGTATGACAGGACGGCGAACGCTCCGGTCAGATTGCCCAGACGCTGAAATTCAGTGCCCTCCCACGAATTAAGGTCATGGTTCGTAATCATGTTCATCAGATATGAATCCTCGGCAAACTCCTTCTCCTGCTTCTCGAGCAGACGGTCGATTGCATCGGCATGCGCCGTATTGAGCTTGTTGTCGTCGTATGTGCGCTGTCCGGCTGTGGCGGCGATGTCGTTGAACACATCTTTCATCGGCCAGTTGTAGGCCATGTTGAAGGCATGCTCCACAAGGTCAGGTTCCGATGCCTCGGCGAGCATGAACATGCCCCCCTCCTTCGCAGCGTCGAGCTGCGGACGCGCTTCGTTCCAGAAGTCGGTGGGCACCTGCATAGCCACGTCGCAGCGGAAACCGTCGATGTCCGCGTCAGTCAGCCAGAACTTCATCGCGTCTATCATCCCCTTGCGCATCTCAGGGTTTGAATAGTCGAATTTGTATACGTCGGTCCAGTCAAACGGGCCGAACATCTTGCCGTTCTCGTCAAGAGCATACCAGTCGGGATGCTGTTCGACCCACGCATTGTCGCAGCCTGAGTGGTTGGGCACCCAGTCGATTATCACCTTGAAACCCGCGTCATGCGCTTTCTTGACAAACTCCTTGAATTGGTCAAGCGTGCCGAGCTCCGGATTGACAGCCTTGTAGTCTTTTACTGCATAGTAGCTTCCCAGGCCTCCCTTGCGGTTAAGCTCCGAAATCGGGTGTATCGGCATAAGCCACAGCATATCCACGCCTAGCTCCTTAAGCCTCGGCAGCTGCTCCTCGAGTTGTGTGATAGTGCCGTCCGGTGTCATCTGGCGCCAGTTCACTTCATAGATTACAGCATTGCGGCTCCAGTCTGGTTGCGTCAGCGTGGTGGGCGCAGCTCCTTGTGCCGTAAACAGCGAGCCGAACAATCCGGCTATAACTGAAAAAAAAGAAAATCGTTTCATCGGTATTCGTTTGGTTTATGTAAGTATAAGCGAAGTCATTCTTTCGGCTTATGCTCGTATAAGCGGTAGTATCATGTCGGAGACATGATGTTTATGGTTAGCCCCTGGCTTCAGCCCGGGGCGGAGATAACCTTTATTTCCTTTCTTTCACGAGGAAAATCTCGGTGGGGTAGTGGTCGGAATAGCCGTCAAGCCATACTCCTGCAGAGAACGTACGCTTCGGATAGCCCTGACGCTGACCCT
Source organism: Muribaculaceae bacterium Isolate-002 (NCI) (assembly GCA_004102805.1). Taxonomy (GTDB): domain Bacteria; phylum Bacteroidota; class Bacteroidia; order Bacteroidales; family Muribaculaceae; genus JAGBWK01. The sequence goes on along the minus strand of SCEG01000029.1, from coordinate 26,048 downwards.
CGGTGTCGCGCAGGAAATCGAAATTATTTACCTTCGCGTTATTGTAATATACATTCGCGCCGTTGCGCTTAAGCAGTGTGCCGCTCACTATTATCTGGTCGAAGAGGTTCCACTGTCCCTTGTATGCGAGCGTACCTATTCCCTTGTCAAGTATCTTCCACCACGGATTGTAGAAACCGTGAGGCGTCACATCGTCGATATTCTTTTTTGCTCCGAGAGCCACAGCGCATGATTTGTCTTGCGGGTCATCGTTGAGGTCTCCCATCACGATTACCCCCTGATTCGGACGTATACGCCACAGAGAGTCAGCTATTGCCTTCGACAGGTCGCCGGCTGCCTCACGAAGATATGACGACTGCTCCTGACCGCCAAGACGCGACGGCCAATGGTTGACGATTATCGACACCGTGTCACCGCCAAGTATTCCCGTAACACACATCTGGTCGCGGGTGCGGAACGACTCGTAATTCGGTATCCGCAGCGTAGTGTTTGTGACATCGAGAAAACGGAACTGGCGCGGATTATACAGACAGCCTACATCGACTCCGCGGCGGTCGGGCGAATCATGATGCACGACCTGAAGGTTCCACGTCGCGCGACCCTCTGCCATGAGCTTTTTATCGACAGCCTTGACAAGATCGTCAAGCACCGACTTGTTCTCTATTTCCGACACACCTATGATGGCCGGACCGTTGGGCGTGGTCGGTGATGTCATGTGGGTGATCACATCGGCGAGATTGTTGATTTTCGACCAATACTTCTTGCCATCCCACTGGCGCGCGCCTGCAGGTGAAAACTCAAGGTCATATTTGCCGTTATTGTTGATTGTGTCGAAGAGGTTCTCAAGATTGTAGAATGCTACACCGTAAACCTGTACCTGACGCTTGCCGTCATTGTTCTTCTTTTCTTTCGCGCCCATTGTCATTGTTGCCAGACACATAAGCGCTATAACCGGAATTAGAAAAAGGCGTTTCTTCATTTCTTCTATCGTTTGTTTCAGTTTCAATTTCAATTGTTTCGTTAACCTTTTTTATTGCCGCGTCTAAGCGCAGCAACCTTGTAAAGATAACAATACTTTTAATATCACCCAAAAATTATCCCAAAAATTTAGCAAAAGACACATCTCTCAGCTTTTAGCTGCTTGTTATGAGACACTCACTAAACAAACTTGACCGTCTGACTCCCCCAGTTCGACCGGTCGAGATTGCGGTAACTGATTGCCTCTGCGATGTGATGGCTTTTAACCTCGGTGCTCTTGTCAAGATCGGCTATCGTGCGTGCCACCTTCAATATCCTGTCGTATGCCCTTGCCGACATGTCGAAACGCTCCATTGCCATGCGCAGCATATCAAGCCCCTCACTGTCCGGACGCGCATGCTCCGCAAGCATCTTCGACGTCATCTGCGCGTTGCAGAACACTCCCGGGGTCCCCGCATATCTCGCCGACTGTATATGCCGAGCCTCCACCACACGCTCACGTATCGACTTCGATGCCTCACCGTCGCGTTGCGACGACAGCTCTTCAAAAGGCACAGGCATTATCTCGACCTGTATGTCAATGCGGTCGAGCAGCGGACCCGAGATGCGCCCCAGATACCGCTGCACCGCCCCGGGGGCGCATGTGCATTCTTTCGTCGGATGATTGTAGTAGCCGCACGGACACGGATTCATCGATGCCACAAGCATGAACCCCGCCGGATAATCTATCGAATAACGCGCCCGGCATATCGATATGCGCCTGTCTTCAAGCGGCTGTCGCATCACCTCAAGCACCGACCGGTTGAATTCCGGAAACTCATCGAGAAACAACACTCCGTTGTGAGCCAGCGAGATCTCCCCGAGCATCGGCGTCGACCCCCCTCCGACAAGTGCCACCGGCGATATCGTATGGTGCGGGGCGCGAAACGGCCGCGTAGTCATCAGCATCGACCCCCGGCTCAGCTTGCCCGCCACCGAGTGTATCTTCGTCGTCTCAAGCGCCTCGGCGAGTGTCAGCGGCGGCATTATCGACGGCAACCGCTTCGCCATCATCGATTTTCCCGAGCCGGGAGGTCCCACGAGCAATATGTTGTGCCCTCCGGCACACGCCACCTCAAACGCCCTCTTGACATTCTCCTGGCCTTTGACATCGCTGAAATCGAGTCCTCCCAGATCGGCCCCTTTAGCAAACTCCTCACGGGTGTTGACCACCGTAGGCTCTATCTGTCCTGTCCCGTTGAAGAAATCCACCACCTGGCTCAGATGGTCCACTCCGTAGATATTGATATCATTGACCACAGCCGCCTCCGTCTCGTTGGCACGTGGCACAATCATCCCCTTGTATCCCGCCTTGCGGGCCATTATCGCCATCGGAAGCACTCCCTTCACCGGAAGCACGCTTCCGTCAAGCGACAGCTCGCCGATCATGACATAATCCGCAAGTTCCGTAGCCGGAATTCTTTCGTTGGCCGCAAGTATGCAGATTGCCATCGGCAGGTCGTAGGCCGCACCCTCTTTGCGCACGTCGGCAGGCGAGAGGTTGACCACCGTGTGGCGCCGGGGCCACTCCTGTCCCGACTGCGACAGCGCAGTCTGTATGCGTTCGCCGGCCTCTTTCACAGCCGCGTCAGGCAGTCCCACTATGGTGTATCCTATACCCTTGTCGACAACCACTTCCACCGTTACGGTGATGGCGTCGATGCCCTGTACGGCGGCGGCAAATGTCTTGGCAAGCATGGCGTGACAGTGTTAAGTTGTTATTCGGTAATGACAGGCAGCTTCGTGCCGCGGTATATCTGGTTGGCCGCTGTGTCGGCGACTATGAAATATGGCAGACGCGGTATGCCGAGACCGCGCAGCTCTCTGTTTGCCACTCCTCCGGGTGCCCAGAAATGGTCGGCCTTTTCGCTTATCCGGCGTGTGTCGTTGTGCCACCCGAAAGTGTCGATTGCAACGCGTATCGTGGCAACGCGCATATCACGTGCCACTGAGTCGGCGTATGCCACTATGGAGTCAGCCATCTTATTGGTATCGGTAAATATATAGAGCGTACGGCTCTTCTCCGACGGGCGGTATGTCATCATCGAGTCGGCCACACTGAGCAGACGCATCTCTTTGACTGACGCAATGGGGGTGACGGAGCGCGCAGCCAGATCGGCTTTGGAACGTAGCATGGCGCTCCCGGCTATCGCGCTGTTGTCCAGCAGCGAAAGTATCGAGTCAGCTCGCACGGCATCCTCTGTTATGTCATAGTAATATCCGGCCAGAAGCACCGACAGCTCGTCTTCAGGTGCCGACATTATGCGCCGCTCGATGGCCGCATTGAGATCATCGTCATTATCCATGAGAAATTCAGCGAGCGCTTCCGACAGCTTGTTGCCCGAAGACTCCATGAAATAACGGTCACCTGCCTTGAATTTGACCTTCACATCATCGCCGTTCTTCACGGCGATGCACCCGATGCGCCGACGCTGATTGTCATAAAACTCTATCACCACAGGCTGCTGACTCATCCCCTCCAGGTGGAAAACTGAATTGACCGCATTCGTGCTGACCTCCCTGAGCGCTGTCCCGTCATGATAGATAGCAGTCACATTCTGTGTCCCCAGACCCTCGATAGTGCCATCTATCCTATATGGTTTCTTGCCGCCGCAACCCGTTGCCGCAACAATGCAGCCGACAGCCGACAGCAACAACATTCCCCTGTATATCGTCCTGATAATCTTCATAACGCAAATTTAAATAAAAAAATCTACTATAAGGACACAAAATCATACAAACTTGATAGTGGAGTTATAAAATAGATATTTAACTTTGCAATGATGAAAAAAGTAATTTACAGACTGTTTGTGGCAGTCATGCTCTGCCTCTTTGTTTATCCCGAAGCCGACGCACAGATTGTGGCGGTCGGCGACATGCGCATAAACACCGACTCGGTGCGGCGTGAGTTTGACAAAGGCCCTTACTTCAGCCTTTACAAAGACAATTATTTCATTTTCGGCCCCGCAATCGGCCCGAAAATGACCCGCGAGAACACCAACGCGAAGTTTCAGGTCTCGATTGCACAGAAACTGACAAAAAGCACACTGCCATGGAACACATATCTCTACCTCTTCTACACCCAGAAAGTATTCTGGAACGTCCTTGAGGAGTCGCTCCCCATGACCGACCTCAACTTCAACCCCGGCATCGGCATCTGCAAACCGCTGTTCGTCAAAAACCGCTTCATCGGGAAACTCACTTTCCAGATTGAGCACGAAAGCAACGGACGCGACAGCATACAGTCACGATCGTGGAACCGTGTCACTTTCGGCGCAAACATCATCGTCGACGCCAACCTCAGCGTCCACGGTAAAGTCTGGATCCCAATCATCGACGGAAAAAACAACAATGACATACTCCGTTACTGCGGCATATATCAGGTCGGCACATCCTACATCTCCGACAACAAGCGATGGAACGCATCGGTCGTACTTGTAAAACGCAGCGGCTGGAACTTCAACTACAACACAATCTTCGAGCTCGCTTGGAAACTCAGCAACAACCAGAACCAATACCTCTTCCTCCAATACTACAACGGTTACGGCGAAGGGCTGCTCGACTACAACAAATTCCACTCCCAGCTCCGCGTCGGCATCGTAATCAAACCCACCCTCTTCTCCGACTATTGACATCCATCTCTCCCTCTAAGAAAAAGATCATTAGAGACCCCAATGACCTTAAAAAAACTGATGACATTATCCATAAACACAGCGACCCGCACCGGAATTAGGTGCAGGCCGCCGTCTTTAATCTGATATGTGTCAGTTCATTATTCTATTACGCTCTCGGCCTTCTCCGTCGTATGCTTGCTCGACACCGGATGGGCGCCATCGATGATGCGGCGCTCAAACTCGCTGGGCGAAACGAGCGTATTGCCCAACACTCCGTTATCCTGAAGCCGCTCCTTGTCAAGCGCCTCATACACCGAGTGCTGGCTTCGGAATTCCGGCACCAGTTGCTTCATGCGTCTCACTATCGACATATTGTCCTCCGTCAGCGACGACTGGTAAAGCGCGTCATACACGCCGACAATCGAATCATAATCATATTCGCGCACCTTGGCAATCATAATCTTGGGGTGCACCGTCGGAAGTGTGATTTCCTTCTCGTTGAGCACCTCCTCATAAAGCTTCTCTCCGTCGCGAAGACCCGTGAACTGTATCTGCACGTTGGCGCCGCTCAGCTTTATCATACGCTTGGCCAGATCCACGATTTTTACCGGCTCTCCCATGTCAAACACGAATATCTCGCCTCCGTTGCCAATCGTTCCCGCCTCAAGCACCAGCTTACACGCCTCGGGTATCAACATGAAATACCTGATGATGTCGGGATGCGTCACAGTCAGAGGACCGCCGCGCTTTATCTGCTCCCTGAAAATAGGTATGACCGAACCGTTGGAGCCCAGCACATTGCCGAAGCGCGTCGTCACAAACTGCGTCTTGCTCATTACCTTACCCTCCTTGATTGCTTTGTCGAGCGCCTGCACATATATCTCGCAGATGCGCTTCGAGCAACCCATCACATTGGTGGGATTGACTGCCTTGTCCGTGCTCACCATCACAAATTTCTCAGTGTTGTATCTCACTGCGAGATCCGCAATGATGCGCGTGCCCTCCACGTTGTTATGTATCGCCTCTCCTGGATTGTCTTCCATCATCGGCACATGCTTGTAAGCCGCCGCATGAAAAACATACTGCGGACGGTGCTTCTCGAAGATATCAGCCATGCAGCTCTTATGCGCTATGTCGGCTACTATCGTATATGCCTCAAGTTCCGGAAACTCACGCGCCATAAACAGACGCACATCATGTAGAGGGGTCTCGGCCTGGTCCACAAGTATAAGCTTCGAGGGCGCATAGATCGACACCTGGCGTACTATCTCGCTTCCTATCGACCCGGCGGCTCCGGTAATGAGTATGCACTTGCCGGAAAGTTGACGGCACGTTGCGTCAATGTCGATGTCAATCTTTTCGCGCGGCAGAAGGTCCTCTATCTCTACCTCGCGTAGCTGTTGGGTATTGATGCCGCTCTTGCCGTCCCATTCCTGCTCCTGATTGTAGATGAGTATCTTTATGTCGGCTTCGATGAGGTCATTGATCATGCGAGGGCTTTTGCGTAGCCGCTCAGTGCGAAGCGGCGACACAAGCAGCTTCTTCACCCCTTTGCGTTTCATCAGATCAATCAGATTGGTGTCATTGGCATATACGGTGACACCCATCAGCATGCGACCGAACATCTCAGGTTCGTCAGTGATAAAGCCCGACAGTGTATATTTTGACGTGTCCTGATTGCCAAGACTCTTGGCTATAGCTATGCCCCCGTCCCTGACGCCATAGATAAATATCTTTTCGGCATTCTTGTTGGCAAAAGAGTAGTCATGAAGAAATTTCACGAACACACGCATGCTCCACATCATCAGCAAGCCCATTATTGACCAGATGATGATGGCTCTGATTCGGATATTAATGAAAAACTCGCTGTGTATCAACAGTGAATGCAGCGCAAGGGCTATCAGCATGCCGATAAGCACCGCGCTCGACACTCGCTGTAGGTCGATGAACGACGAGTAACGGAACACCCCGGAGTAAGTTCTGAACAGTCTGAAACCTACTATATAGCAGCAAAGATACAGCCCCATCGTTGCACACAATGGCCAGAATATCGTCGCCGTCGTTATAAGGCCGTTGTTGATTGAATATACAAACAGCATCGACACGAACATAAGCAGGCAGTCGATAAGCGCTATCGCCCAATATGGCAACGATTTCTTAGAAAAGTACCAGTTGAATATCTTTGAAAAATAGCTCATATTTTATTAGGTTAAGAGATGATAATGATAATAGCGAGAAGTGTGGAAATGTATGTGATATGCCTCGGTAATAGAATGCTTGGAGAGAGAATTCTTGATGTCGTGTTCAATTCAGACACCCTCTTGGAGCAATTCGTCGGCCGTAAGAGGCGCGTATGCTCCGTCTTTGACTTCAATGATGATCGATGGCTCGTGCACTTCTATGGTGTGCCACTGGCCGGCTGCGATCTGCACTCCGCGGTTAGACCCGTCGGCGTCAAGCGCCACCCGTCCGGTCTCGTTGCCCGCGCTGTCGTAATACACCTCGTCAATACGCCCCTTCAGCAGCACAACCGTCTCCGAACTGTGAAGATGTCGGTGCACAGGCACCTTCGTGCCCGGGCTCAGCGCGTTGAGCATCCGCTGCGACGTGTCAGATTCCGAGTTGCGTAAATCGTGGTTTGTGCGTAGGCGTGCGTTTGTCGCGGCTTCTTTAAGGAGTCTTTCGAATATAGTTTCGCCGATTATGATGTTCATTGTTTTCTTGACTGTAGATATTGCTCGTGAAGATAATAAAATTTTTTCATAAACACCAAATATCCTAGGGCAAGAACTGCAATTACCATGCAGAAATATATCCATTGGCCGGTTGTGTCGTTTATCGCGGTAAGACCGAATGAGATGGCGAGCTGCACTGTCATGTAGATGACCGACACAAGCGTGTGGCGCATGCCCAGCTCGTTTGACATCAGCTGATAGGCATGTTTGCGGTGAGCCTCACCCAGATTTTCGCCAAGCTTGATGCGGTGCACGATAGTAAGCACCGTGTCGGCTCCGTAGACTCCCAGAAAAAGAAGATAAACCGGATTGCCGGTTGCCATCACGAGGCGTCCCAGTGCGAAAAGCAATATGAACGCGATGCTCACCGACCCTACGTCGCCCGCAAAACATTTGGCCTTCTTCCTGAAATTGAACACCAGAAACACTCCCGCGCTCAGCGCCGTCACCGCCAGAAGGCTCTCATCCACAAAATGGATATCACGGTTAAGATAGGCGAGGGGTGCTATCACCGCCAGCGAGTAGCATCCCGTGATACCGTTGATGCCGTCCATGAAGTTGTAGGCGTTGATGATGCCCACGCACACAATCAGCGCCGGCACGATCAGCCACCACGTCGTCGACGAATACAGCCCCAGATTGATAAACATCAGCATCATGGCCGTGAACTGCACCGCCAGACGCACGATATTGGGCGTCGAGCGCACGTCATCGGCAAAACTTACAAGCCCGATAAGCGTCAGGCCGGTCATGAACCACACATAATGGATGCCGAAAAACGCCACCCAGATCCATGCACCGATAAGAAATATCACGCCGCCGCCACGCAACGTGACCCTCGTATGCGAGCTCCGTTCATTCGGCTTGTCTATGATGTTGCAGCGGTCGGCTATCCTGAAATATGCCAGCTCCGCTACAAGCAATATTATAGCAATAACTACGTATTCCATCTGACTTAACTCAAAAAAATAATTATGAATTATGAATTATGAATTATGAATTATGAATTATGAATTATGAATTATGAATTGCTTGATAGTGTGCCTTATCCCCTCGGCCGAACTCACCGGCAGCCTCTCGATATCGAGCGCACGCTTGATCTTGCCGTTGTCCACGACATAATTCTCTGTCAGTTTCCGCAGACGCTCCTTGTTCAGGGGCAGATGCAGCAACGAGCCGGTCGATGCCATCAGGCGCACCAGACCGCGCGGCATGTTCCATATCCGGGGCTTCTTGCCCAAAGCCTCGCACATCAGCCGTATAAGCTCATTGGTCGACAGCGGAGTGTCATCGCCGATATTGTATATGCCGGTCGCCGCATCCGACTCAAGCAACCGGCCGATGATATGCGTCAGATTGTCGATTGAGGTGAACGACCGCAGATTGTCAAACGAGCCCAACGGCCACGGAATGCCACGCCTTATCACCGAATGGAGCAGATTGAGATTGCCCTTGTTGCCCGGACCGTGTATCATGCACGGGCGGAATATATAGGTCGACTTCCCTTCCGCATCCCATTTCGACTGTATGTATTCCTCAGCCTTTATCTTGCTCTCGCCGTAAGGCCCCACAGGCTTGGGCGTGATGTTTTCGTCAAGAATATCACCCTCCACACTGTCGGCGGCTGCCTTCACCGAACTGAAAAAAATGAATTTACCCGCACCTGACCTCAGATAGTAGTCATAGATTTTCTGCGTCAGGCCGGTGTTGACCTTGAAATAAATCTCGGCGTCAGCCTTGTTTTTGGTGTCGTGAGCCTTACCCGCAAGGTGTATGATGGCATCGGCATCGGGCACACGGCCCGCGTCAAGGTCATCCCACGTATAAGTCTTTACCACGCCCTCCTTGTCAGGCGTAACGATGTCAAGACCGTAAATCTCATGCCGGTCTTTGAGTGAGGCCACAAGATTGCTCCCCACAAATCCGTGTATTCCGGTTATAAGAAGTTTCATTTTAAATACCCTCCTGAAGGCTTAGAAACTGTTTAAATTCAAACACTCTCTTATTTGCAAAGATTTTCAATCAGTCGCAGATACTGTCCGGTGACAATATCCTTTGAATACTCTTTCTCTATCACTTCGAGTCCGCGCTCCCCGGCCTCATGGAGCGTGGACGGTGTCTGTGCCTTGAGCCATCTGTGCATCTTCTCCACCTTGGCTGTCTGCTCTTTCTCTGTGTCAAGAAGAGCGCAACCTTTCCCTTCGAGAAAATTGACAATCGGCGTGCCATCTCCCGAGCATATCATCAGCGGACGGGCACATGCCATGATTGTATACACTTTCGACGGAAATCCCTGACCCTCCATCTGCGGAGACATGAATATGAACTGCACGTCCGAATATGCAAGCAGCACAGGCATCAGCTCGCGTTTCTGATAGGGGAGTATATGGATTTTCTCGAGCCCTTCGGCTGCTTTCTGCTCCTCGAGCCACGGCTTCATGACACCCTCGCCGATGACGAAATATTCGATATCCTCGTCACGCGTGACTTTCGCAAGGTCGACAAGTGTCTGCCAATCCTGCGCAAACCCGATATTGCCGGCATACATCACTTTGAGCGACTTCGTCTCCGGAAACATCGTCCGGTCAAGCACCGACGTGTCACAGTTGGCCGGATTGTAGAGACCCGTGTCGACGAAGTTAGGGATAATGTGGAGCTTCGTTCGGTCTTTGAACCGCCCGGCTATCGTATCGTAAAACACCTGGTCGATTGTGGTGACGGCGTCTGATTTGTTGTAGACATAACGCTCCATCTTCTTGAGCGCGTTCACAACCGTGCCCTCCTTCTTGGGCAGTATGTCGGGATAGATTTCCTGCACGTTATACACCGTGCGGCATCCCTTCAGTTTCTTCAGCCAGTTGTTGATGACCCCTATTGTCAGCGGAGGCGACGGCGAGAGTATCACATCGACCTTGCGTATCGAAAGCCCGATTATGAAAGCGATGATATGCCAGTAGACAAAACCTAAAAGTCGCAATGCCGTCGACTTGAATTTCTTTTGCGGTATGTGGTACACCCTGATGCCGTGGTAATCGCTCTGCTTGCACAGTCCGGGCACTTTCCACCGCATCGGCTGGCGTGCAAGTTCATCTTCGACAATGTTGTAGTGAGGTGTAGTGGAGAGCACCACCACCTCATGACCCTCGTCGTGCAGACGACGCGCGATGTCGGAATACAGATATGCCGTCGACACTCCGTCGGGAGCGAATATCAGAGAGTGGATCAGTATTTTCGCCATACCATCTTGTTTACTACTCCTGTATATGACTGTATCAGACGCACCACCTTGTCGCTGACATTCTCGTCGGTATAGTCAGGCACCGGTATTCCGTAGCGGCCGTCGGCTATGAGCTCTACGGCGGTGTCGACCGCCTGCAGCAGGCTCTTGTCATCAATGCCGGCAAGCACGAAGCATCCCTTGTCAAGCGCCTCGGGGCGTTCAGTCGACGTGCGTATGCACACGGCCGGAAACGCATGTCCCACCGATGTGAAAAACGAAGACTCCTCGGGTAGCGTACCGCTGTCGCTTACCACGGCAAATGCATTCATCTGTAGGCAGTTGTAATCGTGAAATCCGAGCGGCTCGTGACGTATCACACGGCTGTCGAGCTCAAACCCCGACTGCTCCAGGCGTTTGCGGCTGCGCGGGTGGCATGAATATAATATCGGCATGTCATATTTCTGTGCCATCTTATTGATGGCGGTGAACAGCGACATGAAATTTTTCTCTGTGTCGATATTCTCCTCGCGGTGAGCCGACAGAAGTATATAACGCCCCTTCTCAAGGCCGAGGCGCGAGTGGATATCCGACGCCTCGATTTCTCCCAGATTGGCGCGAAGCACTTCGGCCATGGGCGAACCGGTCACATACACGCGCTCCTTCGGCAGACCGCAGTCATGCAGATACTTGCGCGCATGCTCGCTGTAGGCGAGGTTTACGTCTGATATGATGTCGACGATGCGGCGGTTGGTTTCCTCGGGCAGACACTCGTCTTTGCAGCGGTTGCCGGCCTCCATGTGGAAGATGGGGATATGCAGGCGCTTGGCCCCGATTACCGACAGGCAGGAATTCGTGTCGCCAAGCACGAGCACTGCGTCCGGACGGATTTTCTCCATCAGCTTGTATGACAGCGAGATGATGTTGCCCATCGTCTCGCCCAGATCGGCGCCGACGGCGTCCATATACACTTCCGGCTCCTTCAGCTTGAGGTCACGGAAAAATATGCCGTTGAGGTTGTAGTCGTAATTCTGTCCCGTGTGGGCAAGAATTGTGTCGAAGTAACGGCGGCATGCGTTGATAACGGCTGCCAGACGGATTATTTCCGGGCGTGTGCCGACTATAATCAGCAGTTTGAGTCTGCCATTGTTTTGAAAAGATATCTCTGAAAAATCCATATTCGATATATAGTGATAACTGATTGTTTGTGACTTTTCCGCCTTATATGACTTATAAATAAAAAAAACGCCTACTGCCTTCTGATCTTGACAGGAATTGCGAAATCAGGCAACTTGTCGGCCACAATGGCAAGATGACCGCCTCCGCCGGCGCCACACATCTTCCACGCGAGAACCCCGGCCGCCTTGCATCTTTCGATGTGCTCTTCGACTCCGGGCTGCATCATGGCGGGGAACATGGCCACCTGCGCGGCAAAAGAGTCAGCGTATGCCTTGGCAAAAGCCTCCAGGTCATGCCGGAGTATCGCGTCCCAGCAACGGTCGGCGGCATCGGCGAGTGCCTTTACCTTGGCCGGCGTGATATCCTTGCCGGCAAGTATGTCGATGTTCTCTCTGCGGGGAAACATCTCCACCAGCCCGATATGGCTCTCGAGCCACGACAATGTGGCCTCGTCGTGCACCGACTCTATTTTCTCCGGCCAATAGCGGTTGTTGTAATAGTGTCTGACAAGTCCCGACATGCAGATGCCGATGGCATCTTGCGCGCCTGATATGTGGGCGTGGCTCTCCGGCTCGTTCTCAAAGCAGAACAGCAGACGTGCAAGCATCTCCTCATTATAGTTAGGCAGCTCGTATGGCCATATCTTGCGAGCGGCATTGCGTGTAGAGGTCGACAGTCCGCCCCGCTCCATAAATTCGCGCGTAGGCTCTATCGACACCGTTATGGCCCATCCGGGGTGGTGCTCCGACACGTATGGCTGGTCAATCCAGGTGCCGGCCAGGTCGACGCGATAGGGGATATTGGATTTCACTCCGGCACGTAATGATGTGGTGGAGCGAGCCTCCAAACCGGCGTCAGGCGTGCGCTCGAGCTCGATATACTCAATGCCGCGCTCCTCACACAGACGACGTTTCTCCTCGCTCCCCCCGTCGGTGTTTACCACAAATATGTCGGGTTTCACGATGTCGAGTGTCGGCACGAAATCCATTATTCCGCTTCCGGCATTGATGTAGGCGTCGGTCACGTAACGTATCGCCTTGACCATATACAGCCTCTCCTTCTCCGAATAGACGGTCTTGCGGTTCTTGTAATGCAGTATCGTCTCGTCCGAGCCGATGCCGACATACAAATCGCCGTATTGCGCCGCCGATTTGAAAAAGGCCACATGCCCGCTGTGGAGCATATCGTAACAGCCGCTTACGAATACTTTCTTTGCCATGGTCGCGTCAGAATGTTAATTGGTTTGTCGAAATCTGCTTCAAAATTAATCAAAACATCGCAGATTGACAAAATCTGTCACCGCTTCGATGCAGCCACCGGATCATAATATGTGTCGGGATGCGACGGGTCAAACGGCTCGTTGGCCCACATCAGCGTCACAAGCGGTTCGGTGTCTGACAGATTGATGATATTGTGGGTATATCCCGGAAGCATCTGCACAGCCTGTATCCGTTCGCCTGACACCTCGAAGTCAATCACCTCGTCAGAACCGACGCGGCGCTGCTGTATCAGTGCGCGTCCGCTCACCACGATAAACAATTCCCACTTCGTGTGATGCCAGTGCTCTCCCTTGGTTATACCGGGCTTGGAAATATTGACGGAAAACTGTCCGCAGTCGGCTGTCCGCAGAAGTTCGGTAAACGAGCCGCGGGCGTCGACATTCATCTTAAGGTCGAAGATTGCCTTATCTTTTGGCAGATAGCTCAGATAAGTCGAATACAGCTTCTTTCTGAACGATCCCGCAGGTATGCGCGGCATCATCAGAGTCTCGGGCTGCGACCTGAATTCTTCAAGCATCGCCACAATCTCCCCGAGAGTCACCTTATGTGTGACTGGAACATAGCAGTAGGTCACTTCGTCGTCAGGCTCCGCCGCCACCGGCGTGACTCCCTCATAGCGGCAATGATGCTCCCCGCCGTCCAGCGCGGCGATAAGCTCTGCCACAAGGTCGTCGATATAAAGCAGTTCAAGCTCCACAGATGCATCGTTGACCTGTATAGGCAGGTCGTTGGCGATATTGTTGCAGAACGTCGCTACAGCCGAATTATAGTTCGGACGGCACCATTTGCCGAAAAGGTTCGGAAAACGGTAGACAAGCACCTTCGCTCCCGTTTCCTTCCCGTAGCCAAAGAAAAGCTCCTCGCCCGCCTTCTTGCTCTCGCCGTATGGGTGACCCGCATAGCGGCCCGTAAGTGTGGCCTGTATCGAGCTCGACAGCATCACCGGACACCGGTTGCCATGCTTCTTCAGCGTGTCAAGCAACGTTGAGGCAAACCCGAAATTACCCTTGATGAAATCATCGGGATTTTCCGGACGGTTGACCCCGGCCAGATTGAACACGAAATCAGCCTCGCGGCAATAACGGTCAAGCTCATCAGCAGTCGAATCAATGTCATATTCCATGACCGCCTCCACCACAACATCACCGTAACAGCGAGCCTTTCCGTCGCGTATATTCTTAAGCTCGGCGCAAAGGTTTCTGCCGACAAATCCCTTCGCTCCCGTAACAAGTATCTTCATTTCAAATTATTAACATGAAATTTTACGGCATTCAACATCCAAAGTATAGGCATTCTCAACAGTAGCCCGATTGTTCGTTGATAACACTATCCCTAACGTCCTGCTGTTCTCCTGTAAAAAACTTCTATACTCCTGTTAAAAAAAGTATAGGTTACTGGACGAAGTTGCCGTTGCCGTTAAGTTCATTTTTTATGTATTCCAGAGAAGCTATCTTCTCTTTCGTCTCCTCGACGCTGAGCTGACGGGTATTGTTGGAATTGAACTCAGTCAGCGTGTTGCGGGTCTCGTCACCCTCCTTGAAATACTTGTCATAATTGAGACCGCGGTTATCGGCCGGCACACGGTAGAAATCACCCATATCCTCAGCCTTGGCACACTCCTCATTGGTAAGCAGCGTCTCATACATCTTCTCTCCGTGGCGAATGCCTATCACCTTGATATCCTTCTTGCGGCCGCCAAACAGCTCGCATACAGCCTCAGCCTGTGTCATGATAGTGCACGCCGGAGCCTTCTGCACCAGTATATCGCCGTTCTGCCCATGCTCGAAAGCAAACAGCACCAGATCGACAGCCTCGTCAAGACTCATGATGAAACGCGTCATCGAAGGCTCGGTCACAGTGATAGGATTGCCCGAACGCATCTGTTCGATCCACAGCGGAATAACCGACCCGCGCGAACACATCACATTGCCATAGCGCGTGCAGCAGATCTTCGTCTTGCCCGAATAGCGGCTTTTGGCCACAGCCACCTTCTCCTCGATAGCCTTCGTGATGCCCATTGCGTTGATGGGATAGGCAGCCTTGTCGGTCGACAGACATATCACAGCCCCGACCCCGGCCTCGATAGCCGCAGTCAGAATATTGTCAGTGCCTATCACGTTGGTCTTGACAGCCTCCATCGGGAAAAACTCACAGCTCGGCACCTGCTTCAGCGCCGCCGCGTGAAATATATAATCTACCCCCGGCATCACATTCTTACACGATTGCAAGTCGCGCACATCGCCGATATAAAACTTGACCTTGTGAGCAACCTCAGGATAACGCACCTGATATTCATGGCGCATATCATCCTGCTTCTTCTCATCACGCGAGAAGATACGTATCTCACCAATGTCGCTTCTAAGAAAACGACGCAGCACAGCATTGCCGAATGACCCGGTTCCACCCGTAATCAACAGCACTTTATCTTTAAATATTGACATATTGAGTAATTTGTGATTTAATCGGTTATGGATATCGATGACAAATGAGTCAGCGTTTTATAGCGAACGTAATTCGCAGCAGTAAGTCAGCGCATCGTGGATGAATTTGATAAGCTGTTGCAAAGATACGAGGAAATCCCGAAGTAAATGCATTCTGCCAGTCAGGTTTTATTTCCGACATAAACCCTACGAGACGTTTCATCCAGGATAATTTCTTCACATCCTTATTTCGTTTCTGCTTATATAGATTATAAATATCGTATAATGCGTTGTGGCATATTGTGATTTGAGTTGACGATATTATGTCGTTGGATAGATTATCAACCGGATTATTATCAGATTTTGAGATGTCGGAAACCACCTTTCTCATAACAGACATATAATTGTTGGCATCATCAATCAATGTTTCTCCATTAAATTTTGCGGTTGCGCTCTGATTGTTTACTTCATAGCAATACACACAGATATCAGAAGTGACGAAGCTATTGCAAGATGAAAGACATGAAAGATTAAAGCAGATGTCTTCAAATAATTTTCGTTTAGTATCAAACTTGAAATCGCCTGATTCTATGAAACATCTGTTGTATAACTTTGCCCAAGGTGTACCCAATAACAGGGCATCGGTATTCTTAATGTATTTAAGGGTTTCATTTTTGGAATATCGTTTTGATTCTGGTGTTGATTTAGAAGTTGAGCCACTTCGGGCTATTCGTTTGAATCCGAATACGCAAAAGTCGGCATTGGGGTTATTGTCGGCAACGTCAACAGCTTTTTTAAGAGTATCGGGAAGAAGATAGTCATCAACATCGATAAACATCAAATAATCACCTTTTGCCTCAGAAATACCATAATTACGAGCGGAACTGACGCCACCATTTTGCTTGTGCAACACTCTGATAACTAAGTATCTATCCACCCCCCCTCATGGCTAGTTGTGTGCATACATCCAATGTGTTGTCAGATGATCCGTCGTCAACGATTAATATTTCCAAATCGTTGAAATCCTGGGACAAGATGCTTTCTACACATCTTTCAACATATTTTGCAGCATTGTATGCCGGAATTATGATGGATAACTTCATGTTATGTTTAATTTACAATAGTTCCTTAAATATATAAATATCGGCTAAACGATATCCGTTACAAGCTTAAAGAAATGATTGACAAGGTTCGCATTTAAAGTACTGTTTGGTCTGAGACCCGATGTTGCTAAAATTCGTTTGAGTATCTAAATATTCCCAAGACAAGAATATCTCAAGTCGAATGATAGAGATGGGCAAAACTCCATACGCATTCCCTTTGTCACCTTCACTGATTCTATGGAGAAATTGAATTGAAACCGAATTTACGCAAGTCGACAATACCGTTACAAGATATTCCAAGTCAACTTTTCATCTTTCATGAAATTCTAGCGAAGTATAAAGTATCGAATCCCTTATGTTGTATTTCGGTCAAACCCGATAATATTTTTTATAGATGTTGGGGTACGGTTTATTATGTTAAATTTATATAGTTGTAAACAAATCCATCTGCGTAACCAGTTGTGATATTTTCTGATTTTTACGTATGTGACAGGGTTTTGAATCTCTTTAATTACGAAAGAGCCATGTCTTTTTTATTCCTCTATTTCTGAATATTTTTACTTACGACATTTATATTAATAAACCAACTAATTAATTTACTTCAATATAATATTGTATTTCTCCTTGAAATAGGCAATTACTTGGTCGGGAGTGGGATTCTTGCCAAGTTCGCGCTTCATCTCGCTCAATTTGGCATCAATCAGGAAGCGATACCAGTAAGCCTGCAGCGTGGCCCATATCAGCCCCGCCTTACCGTCGATAAAACCTCCCAGCAGAAAATATCTCACAGAGAAATAAACCCCCGCACGGAAAAACGCCGGCAGCCGGTAATACATACCCTTTTTCTGATTGCGCCCCTTCAGAGCCTCATCATCCGATCCGATGCCATACATCCGCATCGCCTCCACCGCAAGCTCACGGTTCGAATAATTGTTATGCTTCGCAGTCCACCACGCCAACGAATTCAGATTATGATCCACAAACCGGCCTTTAAAACTAATTGCCTTTCCCTCGGTGAGAACCATGCGCTCATCCATCCAGCGTTGTTCCATATAAGCCTTCCCGCGACGCCATATACGCAAAATCTCAGGCGCGTGCAAACGACCGTGTTTCACATTCTTCCCCTGAAAAATGACATCAAACGGCAAATACACACCCGTCACGTCGGCAGGCAATATAGGAAGTTGTGATTTGATTTCTTCTACAAGCCGGTCAGTAAGATACTCATCAGCATCCATACGCATAACCCACTCCGTAGTAAGATTAAGATTGTCGATAGCCCACTGCATCTGTTGTGCCTGATTGACGTAATCATGCTCTACAACAGTGACCCCGGTCTTACGTGCAAGCTCTTGTGTGCCGTCGGTGGAATGGCTGTCTACCACAAAAATCTTATCCGCCACCCGTCGCGCACTCTCAATACACCGCTCTATATGCAGCGCCTCATTACAAGTCAATATGACAACCGAAATATCCATCGTTAAAACTTAAACCAAGGAGTGAATATTCTGAAAAAGTTACCAATCATAATCTTGACTCTGCTTTTAAATGACTGCTGATCCTTGGAGAAAGAAGCTGCAGAAGAAGTGCTGCCTTCAATTCCGCCAAACCGGGCCTCGCGGTCGAAACGTATCATCATTCCGGCCTCTTTGCTTTGCTTGAAATCGTTGGAGAGTCGGCTTAGTTCATTATACAGGACATTTTCAACAAAGCGCCCGTCATAGTCATAACAGTTGACGTATTGCTCACTGATATTCTTTTTATAAAAGTCCACTTTGCTACCCCACAACCTGGCCTCAAAAGTGTGGCTGTTCCAATTCAGCCCAAGCATTCGGTAAAGATTGTGGCTTTTTATATCGCAGTAAAAGCTATAACCATCCTCAAAAGCCTTATGGGCAGCAGAAACAAAGCGGGAAAGATTAAGGATAGGGTATCGTCCTGTCACTTTGAAAAACGCGCCGGCCTCATTTATAAATACTGATTTGTCAATAGCGAGATTAATCATCAGAAGTTCGTTGTAGCCTTTCCCTTTCGAGATGTCAAATAAATCAGGAGAAAGAGAAATAAACTCTACCCGCGATTTCAACGTTTCCTCGCTGAAATTCTCTTTCAAATCTGTATAAAAGGAGTTCAAATCCCAGCCCGAGTTATCAACAAAGACTAAATTACTCCCACTAATGGCATAACCGTCCGATAGGTAGGCGATTAGTGTGTTGAGATACATATTGTAGCGTTCATGGTCGCTAAAACATGCCCCTTCCATACCACGTGTACTGACCGAAGCAGTCATTAGGATTGGTAACGATTTCATATTTAAGTACATGGAATTTAATGTTAGTCGAGGTAGATCCAATCGGGCTTTTCAACCTTGTCTGGGTCGAGGAGCCATTTATAGGATTGAATTGTCTTTTTGGCGATCTCCTCCCATGAGAAATCACGCTTAATCCACTGACGGCCATTCTCCCCCATGCTGACAAGACGTTCCATAGGACGCGACATCATATCTTTAAGCGCTTTGGTCAGATTGTCAATCGACAGGTCAATCCACAACCCGCAGTCATTGTCAACCAGTCCGCTCCACGGAGCACCGGTAGTAGTAATGACAGGCGTGCCGCAAGCCAAAGCTTCTCCGATAGATATCCCGAAATTCTCAGTATGAGTTGGTAGAACGTATATGGCAGATTTTGCAAGAAGTTTATTTTTTGCATCCCCTTTTATCTCCCCCGTAAATTCCACCGTTTTAAGATTTTCAGCTTGTCGTTGGATATCTTTGGCATACTCTGATGAAGTAGGACCGGCAATTACAAGATTCCAATCATTGAATCTACCGTCATCTTCAATCTTTCTCCATGCCTTGATCAGGATGTCAACGCCTTTTACTTTATGAATACGCCCTAAGAATGTTATTGTTTTTTTCTTAGATACTGTTCCTGTATCAGGTAAATCCAGCCCGTTGGGTATGATTGCTATAGGCTGTTTAAGACAGAAAGCTCTGATATCTTCGTATTCCTTTTGACAGGTGGCGATGAACATATCGGCTTTCTCCAATGCTGTCCGTTGGCCTAAGGCAAGAATTAATCTTTTCTTCTTTGACGATAATGATAGTGCATATTTAGAAAAGGTGCCTCTTGGAACAATCACAGACTTCGCCTCGCTGCCTCTTCTGGCATACTCGTGAACGAAATTGGCGAATTGCCAGAGGGAGTTTGTCTGTATGATCTGAGCATCCTTGCTCTCTTTCTTAAGATTATTATATAGTTGACGAGATACCGCCAACTGTCGGAGAATCGGGAGATTGTAGAAATGATATGGGTGAAAGTCGATATCGGGATACTCAGAGAAATCACCCTCGGCAGTGTGAAACTGCACCTCATGACCTAAACGCTGCATGTGCAACGCTAAAGCTGAAGTTGAGACCGAAGGCCCCCCGGTTGTAAATCCCGGAAGAATCTGCAAAATTTTCATGTCTGGAAATCTTAGAGTCGAGCGTCAATGATATCGCGTGGCAGAATGCCTTTCACATCATATATTACCCCGTCAGCAGTTATAAGATTCTTGTAATCGACATCCGCGAATTCCTTATGAGATACGGCAAGAATTACTGCGTCATATTTCTCTCCTTCCGGAATTGAAGTGACAATGTCGATGCCATATTCTCTCTCCACTTTGGAGGCGTCAGCCCAGGGATCGTAGACGGTGATATTGCCGGTGTATTCCTCAAGAGTATGGTATATGTCGACAACTTTAGTGTTGCGCACATCGGGGCAGTTTTCCTTAAATGTTATACCGAGAATCAGTATCTTGGCATCCTTTACCTTTGCGCCTTTGAGGTTCATACACTTGATTACCTGATTTGCAACGTAAGCTCCCATGCCGTCGTTGAGTCGGCGCGCAGAGTGCATTATGCGGGGCAATACGCCATATACCTGAGCTTTCTGTATCAGATAATAGGGGTCAACCGATATACAGTGGCCACCCACAAGACCTGGACTAAGTTTTATGAAATTCCATTTTGAAGCTGCAGCCTCGATTACATCATGAGTGTCTATGCCCATCGCATTGAATATCTTTGCGAGTTCGTTCATGAACGCGATGTTGACATCACGTTGAGAGTTCTCGATGATTTTGCTCGCTTCCGCAACACGGATTGTAGGAGCCTTGTGCGTGCCGTTGACAAGTACACTGTTATAAAGATTGTCAACAATATCTGCAATTTCGGGAGTCGAACCGCTGGTTACCTTCCTGATTTTCTCAACTGTGTGGAGCTTGTCACCCGGATTGATACGTTCCGGAGAATATCCTGCATAGAAGTCCACGTTATAATTAAGCCCACTGACTTTTTCAACAACCGGAAGGCATTCCTCCTCAGTTACGCCAGGATATACTGTTGATTCATAGATTACAATGTCACCTCTGGAAATCACATGCCCGACTGTTTCACTCGCGCCCCACAGAGGCTTGAGGTCTGGAGTATTATCATCATTTACGGGAGTCGGAACCGCTACGATATAAATATTGCAGTCCTTGATTTCGTCAAGATTGGAAGTGCATTTGAACCCGTTTTTCTCAATGGCTTCTTTCAGTAATTCGTCGCTCACCTCGAGAGTAGCGTCATGACCCTGCATGAGCGCGTCAACCCTGCTCTTGTTCAAATCAAATCCGATCGTCGGATATTTTGTTGAAAACAAGCGTGCCAAAGGCAATCCAACGTAGCCTAAACCGATTACACAAATTTTGTAGTTGTCCATTGTTTTCTTTTATGTATGATGAAATTATGATAAATTATCGCATGAGTTTTATCCGGTATGCAGGAGATGCCGGCAGATTGCTGTCGGAGTGTTTCTCCAAAGTTCCCGCAAGCGCTTTTTTAGAAAGAGACAAAAACTCGCGAGCGGCAGTTGATGCACACCAGTCATTAAGCATTGTCGCTTTGGCTGCCTCGCCCATTTTTATCCGTGCGTCGGGGTTATCTATAAGATATGCTACCTTATCGTATAAATCATTGATGTCATCAGTCCGGAATACCAGTCCGTTCCTGCCATCGTCGACAAGAAATGGCGTTGCACCGGCATCAGACGACGCCACAGGGCAGCATCCTGTCGCCATCGCCTCGCCCAGCACAGCTCCCCACCCCTCTCTGCGGGTCGAGGTGAAGCAATATATGTCGCTTCTCGACATCTCTGACAAAACCTCCTCGTTCGGAATATTCCCTTTAAGCTTAATCCTGGGAGATGTTTCAGGACTCGAGCTTATCAACGAATTTATTGACTTCGCCATGTCTCCATCTCCAATCATTGTCATTTCAAAGTCGTAGTTATTAGCTTGAAGCATTTCTGCTAATTTTATCATGATGTCAGGGCGTTTCCAATCGATAAATCGTGCCGCCCATAATATTCTGACAGGACGGTCTGTGTTTCGTTCATTCGGTTTAGCCTCAGGATATCCAGGGAAATAGCCCCATTTGAATATCCTGTCCTTGAAAATGCCTATCCGGGCCAGGTCATTGGCCAGATATCCGCTTGCAGCAAGCATGTACCATTTTCGTTTTCGCCCTTTTAGGAGATATAACCGGATCTGTTTTAACAGGTTAGGCGACAGTATATTCTTTATGCCTTGTTTCAGCCAGCGTTCGCTATAAGAAAATGTCACCCCATAGCCCGCTTCCATACGCAACTTGAGATACGGATATGACTCGGCTCCCATTATAGCCACATCGGCTGTCTTTGCCAGTTCCACAGCCCGCCCGTTGCCGTTATCGGCTAAGCTGATTGCGTATGGCCTCTCAAATCGTCTGAAGCCCATCGACCGGCGTGAAGCGTTGAGCCTTCCCGTCTCTATAAAATAAAAATCCCCCCCATTCTGGCGGTACAATTCGTCACAGAGTGCTACCTGATGGTGATTAAGGACATTCGAGAAAAATACAATTGTCATTTCCAATCAGTTTTTTATGGAAAATGCGGGCCCGTCACTTCAGTATTGCCAATTCTCGGAACTATCACATCTTTTTTATCTCTTTTCGTTATCATCTTATACGCCCTACTGCAATCAATGCACTGGCCGATGACAAGCCAATATAGATATGCCAGAAATCCACCGGCAGCAAAAATATACCCCTCAAACCATGCATGTACAAAAAACGCAATGAAGCATGTGAATACAAACCTCGAATGCAATGTATGCATCTTTTTTGTATTGGCATATGCCTTGTATAATATCACAAGGTAGACAGCGAACCCTGAAATACCGAGCATCGAAAGAACCGAAAGATGTGATGTCCCCGGCTCTATGCGTCCATCCCGGTTGTCGAACCTATCTCCTCCGGTGGTATCAATGGCACAGAACCCCACGCCCAATATAGGTGATGATTTGAACTCAGCTATACGATAATCAAATTTATCCTGTCGGCTGTTGAGTCCTTCGGATTGACTTTCTCGAGCCGCCTGTTTGTTAAGAACCCCCTTGAATGCTATTCCGGCAATAGGTATGGAAAGGATTGCGGACAAAGTAAGTATGCCAATCATTCGTTTTCGTATGACTGCATTGACTTTACCGGTCACAAGATTATAGACTATCGCTATGACAAGACCCAATAATGCCGCGCGGCTTGCCGCGAACACTGCGCTCATGGCCGAAGCGAAAAATAACAGAAGATAAATTTTGTCGGTATTCTTCTGATACAAAAAATAAAATGCCAATGCAGAAATCATCGCAATCGGTCCAAGCATCATCGAGTGTGATGCCAGTCCGCTGAACCATCCTCCGGTTGAGGAATACTTCTCAAAATCGCTCATCATATCAGCTCGGCCTGCCATCATGTTTATCCCCGCGAAGAAACAAAAAAAAGACCCGACTCCGATGATAATCAATCCGAAAACGGTATATCTAAATAAATATGCCCTGAATTTAACGGCGATATTTGTATCCATCGCAGACGTGCATACCAGAGTGAGTAATATGAATAATATCGTTCGTTGGACAGGTTTGAATAAAGGGGGGATGTCAGTAATTGCTATATTTAAGAATATGATGATATAAAGTGCGATAAACGGTGCTGATAACTTGAAACCGCCTTTATACATCAGTAACATGAGTGAAACCAGCAATATTCCATAATAAACGATGTCAGCTGTGAATGGTATTCCGATTGATGCGCCCAACAGGGCTACGGTAGAAAAAATAAGTGCTATTCGCTTAACACTCTTATCACAAGCCGGAGCGCCCATCAAGACCTTGCTGTCGGCATAAAAGCGCTTTAGATGTTTTATCATTCCGAATCTTATTTGAAATTTTTTATAACTCTTGCCGGCACACCGGCCACACGGGTATATGGTGGCACATCATGGGTCACCACGCTTCCCGAAGCGACATGTGACATTTCTCCGATTGTTTTTCCGGGGAGTATTATCGCATTGGTTTCAATTGAAGCTCCTTTGCAGACTCTTACATTGGCAAATATGCCTTTACCGGCTATGCTTGGAGTGTCTAAGGTATATTCATGGCTACCGGTAACTATTGATGCCCGAGTCCCGACTTTGGCGTAGTCTTCTATTATAATCGAAGACTCATTATGTCCGAAAATCATCGCGTCATAACCGATAAACACCCCGTCTCCGATAATAAGCTCAAAACCGCCATAAAATTTTGCTGTCGACATTATTTCGACATTTTTCCCGACTTTGGCCCCGCACCATCTTAGAAGTCTCGATTTCAGCCCGTGGCATCTGCTGACAGGGATAAGTCCACAGATAAGATGGTAAAAATATAATTTTTTAGTGCTTAAATGCATCGTTAAGTATATTATTGATTAATAATACGATGAAAGTATTGCCATTATTAATTGTCACCGGCAAAATCCTAAAGCCTTTTCGTATGCGTTGACGACATTCTCTACCGTATAAGGTTTCCAAGCCTCCGAGGGGGCGGCCGGTCGCGGATTGCGTATTTGTTCCACTATGGCGTCTGCTAATGCTTGTGGATTATTTACAGGCACTAACGTGCCGTACTCTCCATTTTTCAATAGTTCGGGTGGTCCGAACGGACAATTGGTCGATATTATCGGAGTACCTGCGGCAAGTGCTTCTACAAGTACAACCGAAAAACTTTCCACATCAGAGGATACAATAAATGCATCGGCGGCTTTTATTTCAGCGGGAAGGTTATCTGTATGACCTGACAGCATGATAAATTCATTCATGCTGTTCTCGTCAATCCATTGTCGATAGTTATCAGTCAGTTTCCCTTTCCCAAATAATACCACTCTTACAGGTGTTTTTTTATTTGCTAATCTAATTGCTTCAAACAGGCATTTATGATTTTTGAAACTGGAATGTGCGCCGGCAGCTACTAATGTCGGGATAGTTTTAACTTTAATCCAAGGGTGGCTGGGTTCTGATTTTACTTTTTCCCAATAAAAGCCGTCGATTACCGGATTATATACTGTGACTACAGAATTTGGTTTACGTCGTTGGGAATATTCGATTGCTTGAGAAGTCCCGGCTGAAACCCCCATTATTACATCAAATGAGTGGTTTAAAAGAGAGGACATTATCCAACCTTTTGAAAATAATCGCGGACGCGATGATTTCATCGTATTTAAGTCCAAACCTGCGAAACTGGAATGTTCAACGTATGCAATAACTGTTTTTCTTTTGACGCTTCGAGATAATCCAAGAACTGCAAATGCAAGTGCAAAATTATAATTTGTACTCATTGCTACTATTGCGTCCGGCTGATTTTTCTTTATATAACCACGTATAGCTTTGATGTTATTTTGAGCCTTTCGGTCTGGCAATATGATGGTTTTTGCTTTGGCTGGTATTTCAAATGGCTTTATAGTCCCTTCTTCAAGTAAATCCTGATGTACTTTCGATACCACAAGATCAACATTATAACCTTTTGCAACAAAACCACGTATCATTAGCGCTGTGACATACTGTGCCCCAAGCTGAAAGAGATCCTGAATTAAAAAAGCTATCTTCATTTCTTAATATATTTAGTCTTTGAGAGATGCTGTTATCAAAAATTTTATTTACGTTAGTTATAAATTATAGTTGGCAAATTAATTTTAGGTTAATACGTTCCGGAATATTAATGAAACAGTCTGTTTATAATCAGTCTTACCGTTCCAATTCTGGACGATTTTGAAGTTTGAATGATTGATTTATAGTTTTTTATTATTGCTTTTTTGGATGATTTGCTTATGTCATACAGCCATATTTGTCTATTTAGTCTATCTGCCAATGATATAATAGTTTTGTCATCTATAGTCTCATCTGTTTTCGGATATTTATTAAAATATGATTTATAATACATTTCAAATTCAGTATGAGCCTGTAATTTCTTATTCAATAATTTTTCACTGGCGTCTTTTAAAATCTGTTAATGCGAAATTATTAAACTCTGTATTCATGTTGGTTACGCGATTTTCAGGCCTGCAAACCTTGTCGCACTTTTCAAATGATTATATTGGGGTTGGAGCCTTAA
>SCEG01000287.1 GCA_004102805.1 Muribaculaceae bacterium Isolate-002 (NCI) | reverse complement strand
CGCGGAATCGAGCACTGTTCGCGCAACTCATTGACGTACAGCAGAATCGGCAGCACGGCGGTCGCCCGAGCCCGGGCGTCGGCGCCGGCGTCTTCGGCCACCACGCCCAGCAGCGCATCGCATACGGCGAGTGCGGTGGCGAAACGGTCTGCGACGTCCTCAGGCTCGCCGGACGCGGCCAGGCGGCCCTGAACGGCGTCGGCTTCGATCTGCGACTCCACGTCGGCTATCGTGGCGCGGACGGCGTGCGTTCGCTGCCATAGGTAGCGGGGGGCGGAGGGGTGTGCTGTTCGACCTGGACACCAGCTGCGGGGGTTGGCTTTGGGGCGGGCTCTGCCACAACTGGCCCGGGTTTTTCAACCGGGGCTTGGCGCTGGCCCTGGGGCGCTTCGGTGTCAGCGGGTTTCTTCACGACATTGCCATGGGAGTCGATTTCCAC
>SCEG01000286.1 GCA_004102805.1 Muribaculaceae bacterium Isolate-002 (NCI) | reverse complement strand
TCCACGACGGAAATTTACCCGAGCTGAATTTTGCTGACGGCCTGAAACATCTGGGACCGGACGACTTCCGTTCGGACTGGGAACGCCCGCACGACAAAGCCGAGGCCGCACCCGGCACGCGCGAAGGCGGCATGGACGGGGCGGACGCTTCCGGCAGGCTGGCCGGAGTCAGCGCTGACTCCGGAGCCGTCGCCCGGGCGTCGGCTCCGGACAGCTCTTCTTCAAGGCCAACCGCGCAGAGTCCGCAGACTCCGCCACAGGCCGACGCGTCCCGCGCCGGAACCAACAGTCAGGGGCCGGTGCAGGATTCCAATTACCACGTCTGGGACAGTCTGGAACTGCTGGATGGCAGACCCCATCTGGGGCCGCTGGATGTGGGCTGGAACCGGGGCTGGAATCAGGAATGGCAGCGTACAAGCGCGGGCCGCGAGGACGGCGGG
>SCEG01000285.1 GCA_004102805.1 Muribaculaceae bacterium Isolate-002 (NCI) | reverse complement strand
ATGTTAAGCAGTTTCCGGGCATCTCCTCCGGCAAACCTGAACAGAGCGTCTTTGGATCTGATGTCGAATTTGCGTGATTTAAGAACCTCATCGTTAGACAAAGCGCGTTCAAGTAGATTTTCCAGATCCACCAGTTCCAGCGGCATGAGAGTGTATACCTGAGCTCTGGAAAGAAGAGGGCGAATCACTTCGAATGATGGATTCTCCGTTGTGGCGCCGATGAGAGTGACTGTGCCTTTTTCCACAGCCCCCAATAATGAATCCTGCTGAGATTTGTTGAACCGATGGATTTCATCGATGAAAAGAATTGGTCTTCCCTTGACAAACATGCTGCGGGCATCCGCCTCGCAACGTGCCAGAATCTCTCGGACCTCCTTTACGCCGGATGTGACGGCACTCAGAGTGTAGAAAGGCACATCGGTCTGCGACGCTATTATCCT
>SCEG01000284.1 GCA_004102805.1 Muribaculaceae bacterium Isolate-002 (NCI) | reverse complement strand
CCTTTTTCTCAGCGGCTCTCTGCAGATCTTTATCATCTAAGAGATTCTCCGATTCCTCACCGGCATTTTCGGATTCATCGTACTGTCCCACCAGTACCCGTTTATAAGTATCGATCATGGCCTTGGGGCTGCCTTCTCCCAGAATATTTCCCTGGTTCAGCAGATAGACGCGGTCGCAATATTTACTGATACTGCTCAGATCGTGACTGACGAAGACGATCGTCTTGCCCATTTTCTTGAATTCTTCGAATTTATGATAACATTTTGCCTGGAAAAATACATCACCGACGCTCAGAGCCTCATCTACGATCAGGATCTCCGGCTCGATATTGATCGCCACTGCAAACGCCAGGCGGACGAACATACCGCTGGAATAGGTCTTTACCGGCTGATAGACATAATCTCCGATATCCGCAAAGCTTAAGATCTCCGGCAACTTT
>SCEG01000283.1 GCA_004102805.1 Muribaculaceae bacterium Isolate-002 (NCI) | reverse complement strand
TGCCCTGGTGGAGCTGATCATTGTCATTGCTATTATGGCAATCGTGGTGACAGTGGCGGGATTATCCGTGGGTACACTGACCGGCCGAAGGGTAAGAAAGTGTGCGGATGAGATCGTATCTACGATAGAGAGAGCCAGGGTGCTGACGCTGGGAAAAGAACAGAATAATGTGGAATGTGTGATTTCCTATGACAGTACAGATAAGGAATATCATGCAATGGTATATCAGGTGATAAACGGAACCCTGACTCAGGTTTCTGACCGTGTGGTGGGCAGAGATCCCATTCAGGTTCAGGTGTATTTCGATGATGATGACACGCATGCTTACTCCCTGACGGAATTAAAGGGAACCTTGCCCTATGCTTCTTCAACACAAGGACTGCATCTGGTGTTTAACCGTGCATCGGGAGCTTTCGAAGCGGGAACCTGTGCGGCGGGAG
>SCEG01000282.1 GCA_004102805.1 Muribaculaceae bacterium Isolate-002 (NCI) | reverse complement strand
ATTAACTTCATCAATATTTTCTAGCCAAGCATTATGAAATTTAATTAATTCTTCTCTATCAGTATGTCTTTCATCATTAGGACCAGCAAAGTATTTCTTGTTACTCTTAATTGTTGTGTATAATTTAGGGCAAAATATTCTTATAAATTCTATCGCAACAAAGTCAGGTGAAAAAATTTCTGACTTTACCGGTGGGTAAGTCATGTTCAAGGCATTAGTTACTCTTATGATATCTCTAGGATTTCTTATTAAAGAATCTAATCCCGAAAAATAAACATTCATGACTTCATGCCAAATATTTTCTTTAAACCCGGACTCTCCTCCAATCACCCATAGTTTTGAAAAAAGGGTTCTTCTAAGGCGGAGCTTATCTATTTTGGGAAGACTAAACGAGGCTTGAATAATCTTCTCAAGGTATGCTTTTCCATCTATTCCATAAT
>SCEG01000281.1 GCA_004102805.1 Muribaculaceae bacterium Isolate-002 (NCI) | reverse complement strand
CGGCCACTGGTAGATGCTTTGTTCGCGTACCTGAAACAGAAAAAAGATCAGATCGTGGTAAAAGGAAAACTGAAAGCTGCCTTTACCTACCTTCTGAATCAGGAAAAATATCTCCGGGTATTTCTGAATGATGGAGATGTTCCGATGGATAATAATGCTTCGGAACGTGCCATCCGTGGCTTCTGCATCGGAAAGAGGAACTGGGAAGTCATTGATACCATAAACGGAGCCAAGACATCCGCTGTGATCTACAGTATCGCAGAGACAGCAAAGGCCAACAATCTGAAACCGTACGAGTACTTTGAACATTTGCTGACCGTGATCCCAGAACACATGGAAGACACAGATCGCAGCTTTTTGGAAGAGTTGCTCCCCTGGTCACCAGCGCTTCCGGAAAACATTCGAAAATAGAATTTACAGCAGGCCGCAAAAGCGGCTTA
>SCEG01000028.1 GCA_004102805.1 Muribaculaceae bacterium Isolate-002 (NCI) | reverse complement strand
TTCCGACGATTATGCAGAAATTATGAGGATACATTGGAGGTCGCACGACAGATGGTTATTATTGCAGGTGTGGCAATGCTCCTAAACAGACTTCCCACAAATTAACAATCGTTATGAAACACCCTCTAAGAGAGTGTTTAAAAACAAATGTGAATAATAAATAAGCATCAGTCAATATTTCAGGCATATATGCTTTGGTGATTGTTTAAATAAATGAATAAAGAATCAGTGGTGACTGCTTCCGGCAGAATACCCCAAGTGGCATATAGTCTATTACTATTTCAGACGCTGGGGAGAGATGGATGCCTTTGCCGAACTTGAGGACGGGCTTGTGGAGAAAGTCAGGCTTAGAAGAGGTGAGTCTCCACAGCCCACTATCGGAGCTATTGACAGTGAGAGTTCCCGTTCCGCCCTCCCGCGTTCCCAAAAGGGAATTTGACGGCAACAAGAAGGTCAAAGGCGTGAAACGCAACATAATAACAGATAAGGACGGCGACATTCTGGAAGCATCCACTACTCCAGCCAATATTCATGATTCCAAATCCGCATACGCTCTGGTGGCAATGCTGGTCGTCGCATTTCCTTGGATAAGGCGTATATACGCAGACAGAGGCTATCGCGGTAATTTCATAGAGGAGGCCAAGCATGATTTTGGAATTGACGTAGAGATTACACATTCAAATTATTCGGGTCAGTTTGTTCCGACAAAGAAAAGATGGGTCGTGGAGAGAACATTTGCATGGCTTGAAAACTTCAGAAGGCTGTACAGGAATTACGTGGAAACTACAAATCAGCCAACGAAATGCTAATGGTCGCAGTTGTTGTTATTGCTCTCCGAAAACTCACGCCTGTTAACAATCGTTTTTAAATCTCGTCTGCCGAGAAATCCCCGGCAAGCAGCTGATAAACGTAACGTAGTTGTTTATCGCCTAATTCGTGCCAGCCTTGCGGCACTTGGAAATTAATTGAAACTGTCTGCATAGAAAAATGGGCTTTAACGCACTGCGAAAGTACGGTAAAGCCCACTATGCGGAAAAGACAGGAATCTTACTTACGTTTTATATAACTCCTACCCTCGGCATCTGTACCGACAGGAAATATATCTTTGAATTGAAGTTTACCATCGATATCGACTACTTGCACCACAATCCAAGTATAATCGCTTTCAGGCGACCATTTGTATTTAACCATATAGCCGTCCTCTGATCCTAAAGGTTCAACCACAAGTGACTCCATCCCGTATTTAGAAACATCTTGGGCATGAATCATAGCGTCAGCATCATATTGAGCTGTGTATTCAGCTACTTTGGCGATGAGTTCCGGTGACATATGATTTTTCATAAGCTCAACATTTGAGCTATCGTTTTTTTCGGCATTTTGCATATAAGCAATATAGAAGTCTTTTATTAAGGCTTCACACTGACCAAATGCGTTTGCGGAGAAAAATGCGAAAACAGCAACTACAAGAAGTCGAAATATTTTATTTGCCATAGCGATTTTTGTCTTATTAGGCTGTAAATATACGCAATATTCTTAAAATGACAAAATTAGAAGAAGTAGCCGGGCTTTCTTCTAATTACGGAATATGGGCGGAGCAAACAGCTTTGCGGTTTCGGACTTATGCCACTTCACAAAGTCGCTCTCGTTGAGCCGGATATAGTTTACTGTGTCGGCAAGCCGCCGGGAGTTGAACGGCCCCGACCGCAGATAGCCCACGGCCTGCGCTTTTACCTGCTTGACAATCTCCTTCCGCTTTTCGGTCAGATCGCCGCGCAGATTCTCGGAGCGGAGTGCTGACATCAGTTCAGGCGAGAACCATTCTTCGGCTAACGAGGTTTCAAGGTCAATAACCTGTGAGCGGAGTTCAAGATACTTCTCCCACCTGCTGCCTTGCACTGTGCCGAGAGAATCCACGAGAGCGAGGTTTGAGGTGTTCACCACCGCAAAACCATTAGGCGTAAGCACGATGTGAAGCGAGGGTATGACGGAGCAGATCGTCTACCACAACGAGTCGAGCGGTCAGGATTTTAACAGGGTTAGAATCCGTGTAACCGACAATAGTGTTAAACGTGCTTTCAGAAGTGAAAGTCGTTTTGACCTAGTCTTCGGCGAGGTCGAGAGAGAGCGAGTGCCATTCGATTAAGGGCGTTTCGCCCTTGACCGAATGGCGATGATGTTGGGGATATGGGCGCGGAGTTGCGCATCAGTCGTTTTAAACAAGCTCAAAATAGCTCTAATTTATCATTATCATATTTGCCAACGTGCTCAATTTTTAGTAAGTTTGCAGGGATATGGAAAAGACAGAAGGAAAGACCATCCATAATTATATGGTCGATTTTTTAATTACAGACTCCATCTGTGAAAATACAGATGTTGTAAAGTTAAAACTTATGCCTTCCGACAAGCGCATAAGTTTGGGAGATATGAATATTCGTCCGGGGCAGTTTGTACAGGTCAAGACACCTGACAACGCAACATTTCTGCGACGTCCGATTTCTATTTGTAATGTAGATATATCATCCAATCAGTTATGGTTGCTTGTAAGGAATGCAGGAAACGGCAGCCGGGCGATAATGAACGCCCCAGTCAATTCAGAACTCAACATTATTCTTCCGCTCGGAAACGGCTTTACAGTTGACAAATCCGGAGCCTCCCCCATTCTGATAGGCGGAGGTGTAGGAGTAGCGCCATTACTGATGCTTGGAGCAGAACTTAAAGCAAATGGCATCCAACCAACATTTCTTATAGGAGCAAGAAACAAAGAGGCAATACTGCTTGAAAAAGAATTGTCGGCCTATGGGTCGGTATTCGTATCAACCGACGACGGCAGCTATGGTTCAATCGGACTGGTCACTCAAAATCCCGTTCTTGACAACGATTTCAGCAGCATATATTGCTGTGGTCCACTTCCCATGATGAAGGCGGTGGCAAAAATAGCATCAGCCAAATCACTATTCTGCGAAGTCTCGCTTGAGAATGCTATGGGTTGCGGTATAGGCGCATGCCTTTGCTGTGTAGAAAAAACCACAGAAGGAAACCTGTGTGTATGCAAAGATGGACCAGTATTTAATATCAAAAAACTGTTATGGCACAATTAGGAGTAAGAATTGGCAATCTGAATTTGAGCAATCCTGTGCTTACTGCGTCAGGCACATTTGGATATGGTGAAGAATTTTCTGATTTTATCGATCTTGACCGACTCGGAGGTTTCATTGTGAAAGGCACAACTCTTGAACCGCGCCAGGGCAACGATTATCCACGCATGGTCGAAACCCCGTCAGGCATGTTAAATGCGGTCGGATTGCAGAATAAAGGCGTTGACCACTTCATAGGAAACATTTATCCGCGCCTCACGAAATATTCATCTGAAATTATTGTAAATATTTCCGGATCATCAGTCGACGATTATTACAAAGTCGCCGAAAAGCTCAATGCACTACCCCGCATAAATGCAATTGAAGTCAACATCTCATGTCCTAATGTAAAAACTGGAGGCATGGCATTCGGCACCACAACATCAGGAGCTGCATCTGTAACTAAAGCAGTGCGTGAAGCTTTCGACAAGACCGTGATTGTAAAACTTTCGCCCAATGTAACCGACATTACTGAAATAGCCAGAGCCGTAGAAAATGAAGGCGCTGATGCCGTTTCTTTGATCAACACCTTGATGGGCATGGCTATCGATGTCGAACGACAGCGCCCCTACCTGTCCACATATACCGGAGGCCTCTCAGGAGCCGCGGTTCGTCCAGTCGCTGTCAGAATGGTATGGCAAGTTCATAAAGCCGTAAATATTCCGATCATTGGCCTTGGAGGCATAATGAATGGACGTGACGCACTTGAATTCATTCTCGCCGGAGCTACAGCAATCGAAGTCGGTACAGCCAACTTCATAAACCCGGCCGTCACAGTCGAAATCGTCGAATACATTAATGACTACTGCCGGCGCCACAATGTAAACGATATCAATCAGCTCATCGGTATAATCTGACATCTGCATCCAAGCTTCAGAAATATAGGTTCCGAACCACTTGCATTGCGATAATACAGGCTCGATGATTTAATATAGTCATCGAGCCTTTTTCTATCTGGCATCCCACCTGAAGCGTCAATCATCATTTCAATATCATCAATGACAAATTCATCAAATTTCAATGAATCAAGCACAGCAACCGGTCCGGGAACAAATATTGTCGAATGTAACTCTTTTTCAAAAGACTTGACAATAATGGTTTCACCATCATAAATGACAATACTACATCCGGCAATATTGCCGTCCCATAATAGTTCCGTAGTCAGTAATCTGAACATATTTTCAGTCCTTCTGTTTCGGAGTCATGAATGTACGCTGGCCGTTTCTTTCAAAATATGTATCCTTTCGGTTTCGTGTTCTCACCAGCGACACACTGTCAAGATAGACAGTCTCCCCTTGCTCAAGTTGATATGAAATCGCACCAAATACAGCCGTTGGCTGCAAAGTAGAGTCTGTGACAAGCCTTACCTTCAGACGGTCATTGCTGATCGATGACGGACGATATTCAACCCTTCCGTCATCATATTCCGCATAAATGACAGCCTTTACCTGCGGCACCCGCTGTCGGCTGTTGATGAGTTTGAACTGAAGTATATAATTGTCGCCGTTTTTCCATGTATCATCCTTTGCGACTTCAAACACTATATTTTGAAATACATCTTTTTCAGAAAGCTTGTAAGTGTGCGGCATCGGCCATATATCGATAGAATCACCCTCTGCAAATACCGGACTCTGACTCCTATTTCCTTTCGTTGTTTTCAACTCATCCTCTAGACGCTGTATCACATCCTCATATATCGTCAGATAATCTTCTATGTGATTGCCATACCACACAAACGACGTATCCAGTTGCCTCTGGCTTACACCATGCTTTAAAAGTATTGATTGCTTCACAACTTTTTTCATGGAGTCACCGGAGTAAATGCCTCTCTGCATTTCCACCACACTCTCACCCTTGTGGATATCAACCAAAAGATCGGTCATGGCTTTCTTATCCAGTACCCCATCAGGCAATTGAGTGCAACTGATAGTGCAAACCGCCGCGCAGCATGCAGGAATACACCAGACAATCATTTTCTTAATACACAGCATCCGCTTTTACTTCTTCTATTGTTCTGTATTTTTCTTTTCCTGGCGTATACGTTTCAATTCTACAAACGAATATCCCAATTGTTTTGAATAAAACAAAAGTATCGCGATTATTCCACACGAAATGGCAGCGTCGGCAAGATTAAACACCGGTTTGAAAAATTCAAAATGCTTTCCTCCGATTACAGGCATCCAGCCGGGCCAGTCAAAACTGAACAACGGGAACGACAGCATGTCAACGACTCTACCATGCAGAAACGGAGCATACCCACCGCCCTCGGGAAATATCGTAGCGACCTCCGGAGGAAACGGATTACTGAATATAATACCATAAAACATACAGTCTATGATATTGCCGACAGCTCCCGCAAGCACAAGAGCCACACATGTCAGATAACCGAATTTTATCCCGGAGCTATGTCTCAGTTTAATCAAATAATATACTATTACCCCTACAAAAACAATTCTGAATATCGTCAAAAACAATTTGCTCCCGAACTGCCATCCGAAAGCCATCCCGTTATTTTCGACAAAACTAAGCCTGAACCATGAAAAAATCTCACGCTCCTCTCCAAGATAAAAACTGGTTTTTACCCATATCTTAAGCACCTGATCAAGTATCACTACCGATAAAGCTATCAGAAAAGCCCATCGGTAGCGACTTGATGTTATCGAGACATCCTTCACTTCTTGCCAATTTTTTGGTCTATGCTCAATGTGGCATGAGGCACTGCGCGAAGTCGTTCTTTCGGGATAAGTTTCCCTGTCGCACGGTCTATGCCATACGTCTTGTTCTCTATGCGTACCAATGCAGCCTGCAGATGCTGTATAAATTTCAACTGACGCATAGCCAGACGCCCGGCCTCTTCTTTGCCAAGTGTGCTGGCACCCTCTTCAAGAACCTTGAATGTAGGTGACGTATCTGAGATATCATTACCGTCCGAATTGTTGACATTGCTTCTGAGCAACTCATAATCTTTCATCGCCTTGTCAAGTTTCGACAGTATCAACTCTTTGAATTCCTGCAGTTCCTCGTCGGAATATCTTGTCTTTTCTGACTCATTCATATCAGTAGTTTTTTTGGTATTAATACATATTACTTTCAATGTGTCACCGTCGGTAATATTACTTCGCCAGTTCCACTCTCACTTTTATAGTCAAACCGTCAATATCAAACGTCTCATCTTCCGCCACTTGCAGTCCTGATGCAATCTCAATGCTGTCGGCGAGCACCTGACGCTGGATATATTCTTTAAAACACAATACAGCATCATTTGTTTGCTCATCACCTTCGATTGTCAGATTGATACGGTCGGTGATATCATAGTCCCTGCTCTTGCGCAGATTTTGTATGCGGTTGACAATATCTCGGGCAATACCTTCCTGACGCAATTCATCCGAGATTGTAACATCAAGCGCCAGTGTAAGACTGCCCTCGTTTGCCACAAGCCATCCGGGGATATCCTCCGAGAAAATCTCCACATCTTCCAGATCTACATTCACCTGTTCTCCGTTTACCAGCAATGGCAGAGTCCCCTTCGATTGGAACTCAAGAATTTCTGTCTGAGTCAGGCCGGATATCGCTCCGGCAACTGCCTTCATATTCTTACCATGCTTCGGACCGAGCTTCTTGAAATCAGGCTTCACTTTATACACCAGAACCCCGTCATCAGCCTTTACATATTTGATTGACTTGACATTGACTTCCGATAATATAAGGTCAGACATCGCTTCGATTGAAGTCCGCAACTCAGCGTCATCCACC
The DNA here is from genome assembly GCA_004102805.1 of Muribaculaceae bacterium Isolate-002 (NCI). GTDB lineage: Bacteria > Bacteroidota > Bacteroidia > Bacteroidales > Muribaculaceae > JAGBWK01. Next base: position 31,198 of record SCEG01000028.1, on the reverse strand, counting down.
GGAATCATTATAGTTGACAATGGCTGACGCACCTTGATATTGCTCTTGCGGCGCAAAGAAAGCACCATACTTGTCAGTGTCTGTGCGATTGACATTCTTTCTTCCAGACGCTCATCAATGGCATTCTCATCTGCTACCGGGAATTTTGCCAAATGAACCGAATTACCGGCATCATCTGCATGTACAAGATCTCGGTAAAGCTGATCGGCATAGAACGGTGAAATCGGAGCCATCAGCAATGCCACAGTCTTCATGCATTCATGAAGCGTCTGATAAGCCGATAGTTTGTCCTCCGACATTCCTCCGCCCCAGAATCGTTTTCTGTTAAGTCTCACATACCAGTTGCTGAGATTGTCATTGACAAAATCACTGATAGCCCTGGCGGCCTTGGTTGGCTCATAGCTTTCAAGACTTGCATCGACAGTTTTCACAAGAGTGTTGAGCGACGACAATATCCATCGGTCAATCTCGGGTCTTTTCTCTACGGGCACTATCGGCTCATCACCGGTAAAGCCGTCGACATTGGCATAAAGGGCGAGGAATGAATAAGTATTATACAACGTAGCAAAAAGCTTACGCGAAACCTCCGTAATGCCGGCTTCGTCAAACTTAAGGTTATCCCATGGGGAAGAGTTGGATATCATATACCAACGCAATGGGTCTGAACCATATTTCTCTATTGTCTCAAACGGATTGACAGCATTGCCAAGTCGCTTTGACATCTTGTTGCCGAATTTATCAAGCACCAGACCGTTTGAAATCACAGCCTTGAACGACTTGGCATCAAATACCATTGTAGCAATCGCATGCAGCGTGAAGAACCAGCCGCGTGTCTGATCCACACCCTCAGCTATGAAATCAGCCGGAAAAACAACCCCGTTATCAACAATCTCCTTATTTTCAAACGGATAATGCTGCTGAGCAAAAGGCATAGCGCCTGAATCAAACCACACGTCAATAAGATCTGACTCACGATACATCGGCGCACCGCTTTCCGAAACCAATACGATATCATCTACATACGGACGGTGCAGATCTATCTTGTCATAATTCTCTTTAGAATAATCTCCGACAACAAATCCGGCCTTTTTCAAAGGATTTTCTGCCATCAATCCTGCCGCAACTGCTTTTTCTATTTCATCATAAAGCATTGCAACTGAGTCTATGCACTTCTCCTCGACTTTTCCGGAATTGCGAGTGCGCCATATTGGTAACGGCGTACCCCAGTAACGGCTGCGTGAGAGGTTCCAGTCCTGAAGATTTTCAAGCCACTTGCCGAAACGCCCGCTGCCTGTCGATGCCGGTTTCCACAATATCTCTCCGTTAAGTTCTATCATGCGGTCACGCACGGCTGTTGATTTGATAAACCAACTGTCAAGCGGATAATAGAGCACAGGCTTGTCAGTTCGCCAACAGTGGGGATAATTATGCACATGCTTCTCTATTTTCAATGCTTTTCCTTGCTGCTTAAGTTCAAGACTAAGGAAAATATTGAGATCTTCCGCCTTATCTGCAGCAGCCTTGTCAAATTTTCCATCGACATTAAATTCGGGAGCAAAATCATTCTTGACAAATCGTCCGGCATATTTTGAATAAAGCTCTTCTTTGACACAACGTTTCACAAACTCATCCGCACATTCATCAAGGAAGAAATATTTTCCTGTGAGATCCACCATCGGACGCGTTTCTCCTGCTTTCGTCACCATAAACAGTGACGGTATATCCGCAGCTTTGGCAACTTTAGCGTCATCCGCACCAAATGTCGGAGCTATATGCACTATTCCCGTACCATCATCTGTCGTGACATAGTCGCCGGGGATCACCCGGAATGCACAGTCTCCCATCTCAACAAAAGTATCTGCTCCTACCTCAAAGCATTTGTCGGGATTTCCCGCCGCATACTTGCATATAAATTCAGGAGCATTGCGGTCAACTTTTCCTGAAGGCAACACCCAAGGCATGAGTTGCCGATACTTCATCCCTACAAGATCAGAACCCTTCCATTCCTTTATGATTCGGTATGGCAGCACCTTGTCTCCTGAATGATATTCATCCATATCAGCCTCCGCACCTTCCGGCTTAAAGTATGTTTTCATACAATCCTTTGCCATAACGAGTGTAATCTTCTCACCGGTGTATGGATTATATGTTTTTATTGCTACATAATCAAAGCGAGGACCAACACAAAGCGCAGTGTTTGATGCCAGAGTCCAGGGAGTTGTAGTCCATGCGGCGAAACAAGGTCTGCCCCATTCCGACAACTCCGCCGACGCGTCGACTATATCAAAAAGCACTGTAGCGGTCGTATCCTTCACATCACGGTAACACCCGGGTTGATTCAGCTCATGTGAACTGAGACCGGTTCCTGCCTCAGGAGAATACGGCTGTATGGTATATCCTTTATAAAGCAGTCCTTTTTTATATAGTTGCGATAAAAGCCACCATAATGACTCGATATACTTGTTATCGTATGTAATGTAAGGATTATCTGTATCCACCCAGTAACCCATCTTATTGGTAAGGCTCTTCCACTCTCCGGTATACTTCATTACCTCACGGCGACAAGCCTTGTTATACTCCTCTATTGAGATCTTCTTTCCGATATCCTCTTTCTTGATACCGAGAGACTTTTCCACACCAAGCTCCACAGGCAGGCCATGAGTGTCCCAACCGGCCTTTCTCTTCACATGGAAGCCCTTCATCGTCTTGTATCTGCAGAATATATCCTTGATTGTTCGAGCCATCACATGATGAATGCCGGGCATGCCGTTGGCCGAAGGCGGACCCTCGTAAAACACAAATGTCGGACATCCTTCACGCTCCTTCATGCTCTGTTCGAAAAGCTCTTCGGAGTTCCATCTCTCAAGCACTTCTTTATTGATATTTGAAAGATTGAATTTATTGTATTCTGCAAATTTTTTCATCGTATAATGTTGATTTATATATCCTATATTAAGACTTTATTTCTTTAATCCTCCTTTTACGCCTCCACCCAACGAAAAGATATTCTGGTCATACGACACCGTTTTCAATTTCTGTTCTCTTTTGCGTTTGAGAGCGAGCGACACAAGCGTATCCATAAGCTTGTCAAATGACAGGCCGGTAGCCTCCCATAGATAGAACGACAACGACCCCGGTATCGTATTGATTTCATTTACATATATATCACGCGTCTTTGCATCGACGATAACATCCACTCGGCTCACGCCATGACATGACAGAACCCTGAAGGTCTCCCCTGCCAGATATTTTATCCGTTCGGTTTCAGCTTCCGGCAGTTCGGCAGGTATGCGCTTTTGAGATGCCTGCATTCCCTTTGCCCCCTTGGTGCCGCCCATATACTTATCTTCGTATGACAGTATTTCGCCACTCTTTATAGGCTCTTCAAGCACTGACATCCGGTATTCGTCACAGTCACCGAGCACCGAGCAGTTTATTTCTTGAAGATTTTCGACAAGATCCTCAACTATCAGTCTTGTCGAATATTTCTCTGCATCTTCAACCTTAGCGATAAGTTCTTCTCGGTTGTCTGCCCGGCCGATGCCTACACTCGAACCGAGATTAGCCGGCTTGACAATCACCGGATATCCGAGCTTGCTCTCGATTTTCCCGATTAACTCGTTTTTTTGAGCATACCACTGCTTGTCGGTAAACCATACATAATCCACCACAGGCACATCATTCGCCTGCAGTATCATCTTCATCGTTATCTTGTCCATTCCGTTTGCCGACGACAACGTATTGCACCCCGCATACGGAATTCCGATTGTTTCCAATAATCCTTCAAAAATACCGTCCTCTCCGTTTGAGCCATGAAGCACCGGAATGACAACATCAAGCTTCGCAAGCACATCAGAGCCGAACACCGGCTTTTTCTTCTTGTAAAGATTATAGTCATCATAAATCGGACGCATGTACACCTCCTCACATTTTGCAAGCAGCTCAGGTATATGACGGTAATTTTTTACCTCAAAAAGCGCATCGCCTGTATACCATTTTCCGTCCTTAGTTATATATATAGGTGTGACGTCATATTTCGCTCTGTCAATGGCATGCATCGCCTGCGATGCCGATATTACCGAAATCTCATGCTCGGTTGACCTTCCGCCGAAAAATACTCCAATATTAGTTTTCATCTTAACTGTTTATTTAAACGTGTCAGGCAAATCGTTTTCATATAAAACCGTATCGCCTTTTCTCAATATCTGTCCCAATATATGTTGCGCTTCGCTAAATGTCGAAGCAAAATAAATTCTGTCGTTTTCGGCACCGCCTTCTGACAGGCCTTCGCTTAAAGCATCCTTGTTATATTGGCCTACGACAATGATGACATCTGCACGTGAAGCCGCATATAGGCCGAGTTCTTTGTTTAGCTCATATTGCCTGTCTCCGAGTTCCACCATGCCGGGCGTCACTACGATACGCTTGCCTTGGGTCATCGCCGACAACACATCAAGCGCCATCTTCGATCCGGTTGGATTGGAGTTATATGCATCGTCTATGATTGTGACACCTCCTGCCGTGCGTTTCATATTCAGACGATGCTCCACCTGTTCGATTTTATCTATCGCGTATGCTATTTTTTTCTCTTCAACGCCCAATTCCAACGCCGCGACAACTGCAGCTGTAAGATTCGAAATATTGCACTCTCCAACCAGACGCGTATGAAACTCATATTCTCGGTCATTGCCTCTGACAGTGAATGTGGTGCCATCCGGAGTCACATCCTTGACTGAAGCCACAAAATCCGCTCCATCAGCATTGCTTACAGCATATCTTGAGCATTTTACATTGTCTACCTTACGGTTGGCTGCCATCTTAAAGTCATTGTTTACAATGGCAAGTCCGTCTTTTGGCAAGGCATCCACAAGCTCAAATTTTGTGCGCTGCACATTCTCTATCGTCTTGAACGATTCGAGATGCTGCTCTCCTACTGCCGTCACAATACCGATTGAAGGGTGCACCAGATCACAGATTTCCTTGATATCACCGAGCTGCTTTGCCCCCATCTCAACGATAAACACTTCATTATAAGGCTTGAGATATTCACGCACGGTGCGTATCACACCGAGTGCCGTATTGAAGTTGCCCGGCGTCATCACAACATCATATTTTTCCGAAAGTATACGGTTCAGATAATGCTTCGTGCTCGTCTTGCCATAGCTGCCGGTCACTCCTATAATCTTCAGATCAGGCATTGACTGCAATATTGACTGCGCATCATTATAAAAGCCACGGTTAATATGTTTTTCTACAGGTCGGAGCATGAGATTTGACAACAGCATCACAATTGGAGACAACACATTAAGAGCCACCGCGGCCACCGCAGCATACAATATTGAGTCTGTAACAATCCATGCCACGGCCGTCACACAGACAGAAAGTAACGCAGTCACCACAAAAAGGCGCGACACCCTCCTGGTCACCACGAGCGGCTTTTTATATTTGCGGGTAAACAGCGACACCGCAATCCAAGTCATAATCAGCGCCGCACATCCTCCGCTTGCCCAAAACGGAATATGGCGCACAAGACAAAGCAGCAACGCTATGCAGCCTCCGATTCTGAGATAGTTCGTACTTTCACCACTCTGATTGAACCACCGTATATACCGGTCATTCATATATGAATTCTGCTGAAACATCATCAGGTCGCGGCGTATATTGCAATACAGCGCCAATAGAGCCACTGCAAGCACAGCTGCCGACATTCCTGATATCAATTCGTATGAATGCATTTTTAATCCTTTTAAATACGTCGTATAAATTAATTTATATTATCAGCGAGTGATTTTTCAAGCGGGGTTTTGCACGAAGATGAAGAAGTGTTATAATCTACTCAACTGAAACTGAAAGTAAAAAACGCCTAAAATCGCCATTGATAATATAAAGTTTTATATCCATAACATACGTAATAATTTTTATGTCTTAATTAATAAAACTGTTCAGCACAGCGGCAAAACCTGCCCTGTTGTCGAGAAAACTGTAATGACCGCAGTCATCAAAAGCCACGAGCCCGGCATCCGGTATCAGTTTTTCCATTTTTTTCGCATCGCCCAAAGGTGTTGCCGTATCATTCTTCCCCCACACAAGCAACGTAGGAGCCTTGATTTTAGGCATTAGATGACACAAATCCTCATTGACCACTTTGCTCAATATGGCCTTCATAGTCGCTGACGAATTGGCATAGTCACTCGAACCTCGCCTGCTTCTCATCTTCTCTATACGCTCGCTGGCACCGGCTTTTCCGTATATCAGATTAAACCATTTCTTTGCCAGCTTAAACGAGTAGACTTTTATATAATACTTCAACTTACGCCGAGGCTTCACTCCGGCCGCATCAACAAGTACCACCTTATCAACACTGTTTCTTGACGCAAAGACTATCGCAACACGTCCGCCGAAAGAATGGCCTATCAGGATAGGATTTGTAATCCCTTCCGTCTCGACAAGCCGTTCTATCATCTGAGTGTACTCTTCAACACCCCATGCGCCATCACTGACATCAGGTTCAGTAGACACACCGAAGCCGGGAAAATCGACACTATATACCTTATGCGACTTCTGGCATACATCCGAAATGCTTTGTACAGTCTCATGCGTGCACCCCCAGCCATGCATAAGCACCACCGGAGACCCCTCGCCTTCCACCGTATAAAACATTCTTACACCGTTATGTTGCAGTATCTTCTCCATCTTTGATTTTTGACTGACAAATTTACAATATTTTTTGGAAAAAATTGCGCGAAAATGTAACTTTACGGAAATTTATATTAATAAGTTAGTCAACAGAATTATTTTGTGCGATTTACAGTATTTCTTTTTAAACTTTCTCCAAGACTGAAAGCTATACGGAAATCATCACAGCTGACGTTAAAAACAATCGGCATCAGGAAAAGTCTCAAACCTGCAATCTGTTAAATTTTAGCGACAAAAGTTGTCTGATAGATAATACATACATTAACTTTGTCGACTAACTTGCCTAATTCATCACTCCTAATGAAATTACAGACAATCAACCATCTCTCTATTACCCTGACTCTATTTGCAGCGGTGAATTTTCCTGCCGTGGTTCATTCTCAGACCGACGTGCAATCGTTCAATATAGACGGCTACACATATTATCTGCATCATATAGCATTTCATGATCTGAGCGCATTTGATCCAAAAGATGCCATCTGGAATCAGAATATTGTAGCCGATCAAAAATACGTATATCTCGCCGACCATACCGACAATTCTTCCACTCATCTCACAATCAAGCGCTACAATGCTCTTGACGGGACACGAGCCGAAGACATTGTTATATCTCGGGAAGATCTTGAGTACAATTATATAGATGAACTGACTGACGACGAACGTTGCTTCTATCTCGTCAATTGCAATGATGACAACCACTTTATCCTTTTTCTCAACACTCCACCTGAAGGCATACCCCGCGCTTCGTTTGAGACATACTTCTATCTCATTGATAAAAATGGACATATCACACGTGAGTTTTGTGCAAAAAGCATCCCGTCGGATAATACCTTTGCAAAATACGGAGTTGCCGATTTCGGGATTCCCGATTTCATTGGCAATCCGGCTGAAGGTAATTTTCAAATGCTGCTTCCCATGGTTGACGCGACAGGAAACTTTATGATTGTAAAATATACCTATAACAATTATAAACAGGCAAGCTATAGAGCATCATATTATAATTATGATACTGCGATGCGCTTTACAAAACCTTCCGTACAAATTGTTGATGATTCTTATATGATTGTTGATGACATTGATATACACCCTTCGTTGTATTCGCATGACACCAATATCAATCAATGCTATGGAGAATTAAGCGACAACCATATAGCCGCACATGGTTTCAGATACTTTGATTTTGACAATCATCGGCTTATTGCTTCAGGAGACATCAGGTATCCTGACAATGACACAAATGACGGAGTGACATATTTCAACATCGGTTTATGGGATCCCGATATCGACAACCGTGCGGACATCTCTGGAGCCAATCCGGGCATTAGCTTCGATGGATATATCCCGCTTACCTCACTCGGCTTCGGGAAGTCTTCGATAGCGACTAACACAGCAGGACTGTTTTCTTATGCCTACCGGCAGTTCATTGCCGTGTCTGACTATGGCAATTCCACAAAACACCTCCATTTTTATGTGCCCGGCGAATTCTTAGCCACCTATCAGCTCAATAAAAATGACAGACCCACCGGAGTTGAGAGAATAATTGAAATTGGAGAAAATTCAACACCTGAAATTCACATAACTGACAAAAATATAGTTTTCAATCAACCTATAAGCAATGTTTCCGTGTTTAATGTTTCAGGTAACAAAGTCTATCAAGCAGTCGGTTTGGCAAAGACCATTGACATGTCCGGATTTGCTAAAGGCGCATATATAATAGCCACACCTCAGAAATCATTTAAAATAATTTTATAAACCCAAATATATGGCAACAGATAAATCAAAAAAAGCAATAAAAGAGCTCCCGGCGACTAAAGATGCCAAACTCAGCGCACTTAAAGCCGCTATGGGACAAATTGAAAAATCTTACGGCCGCGGAGCCATAATGAGACTTGGCGACGATGCCATCGAACAGGTAGAAGTAATTCCGGCCGGCTCCATAGGCCTTAACTACGCTCTCGGTGTGGGCGGGTATCCAAAAGGACGTATCATAGAAATCTTCGGCCCGGAATCTTCCGGTAAGACAACCCTCGCAATCCATGCTATTGCTGAAGCCCAAAAACGCGGAGGCATAGCAGCAATCATCGATGCCGAGCATGCATTCGACCGTTTCTACGCCGAAAAACTTGGTGTAGATGTCAACGAACTGTTAATGTCTCAGCCCGACAATGGCGAGCAGGCGCTTGAAATAGTCGAGCAACTCATCCGCTCCGCGGCTGTCGACCTTATCGTTGTCGACTCAGTCGCAGCACTCACTCCTAAAAACGAAATCGAAGGAGAAATGGGCGACCGCAACATGGGACTCCAGGCGCGCCTCATGTCTCAGGCAATGCGCAAACTCACCGGAGCCATTTCCCGCACTAACACCACCTGCATATTCATAAATCAGCTTCGTGCCAACATCGGAGCCATGTTCGGTCCGTCTGAAACCACAACCGGTGGTAACGCATTGAAATTTTATGCTTCCGTACGCATCGACATCCGACCGGGCACATCGCTTAAAGACGGAGACAACGTACTCGGCCGACACACCAAAGTCAAAATTGTCAAGAATAAAGTGGCTCCCCCATTCAAAAAATGTGAATTCGACATCATGTTCGGCGAAGGCATATCAAAAGCTTACGAAATTCTTGACCTTGGCGTCGAATACAACATCATACAGAAGTCCGGCTCATGGTTCAGCTACGACGGCTCCAAACTCGCGCAAGGCCGCGATGCCGCAAAACGAGTGATCGAAGACAACCCCGAACTCGCCGACGAACTCGAAGCAAAAATAATGGCGGCACTCAAAGAAGCTGAAGAGAAAGGACGCAATCCTAAGAAAAAAGCAGCAGCCTCAAAAACTCCCGACAAAAAAGAGAATGAAGATCTTGATGAATTCGACCTTGACGATGAAATCTCCGATGACATAATTCTTGATGATGACAACGATTTAGTCTGAATAAAACCAGGCAATGGAGACTCTGAAACCATATCGCGGCAGAGTCTCCATTGTTGCAATTATTGAAACTTCTCTATAACAACATAGATATGGCCGATTATAACACCTTGAATGCCCATGAAAGAGATTCACTGCTTTCATTTGATCCTACAGAACACACATACACTCGCGGAGGACGCTCCCTCAAATCAGTAACGACTCTTGTAAGCGAGTGTTTTGAAAAATTCGATGTAGATTATTGGGCACCACGTATTGCTCTCAAAAACGGGATTACGGAAACTAAACTGAGAGCACAGTGGGAAGAAAAGGCAGAAAACGCACGCCTGCAGGGCACAATTATGCATGATAAGATCGAAAGATATTACCTCGGAGAAAAACATCCGACACTTCATGACGAAACCTACAGCCTCTTCCTGCAATTCACCGAAAAATACAGTCTCAATCCATATCGCACCGAATGGGCGATTTTTGACGAAGCACTCGGCATAGCCGGAACTCTCGACTTTCTTGATTATACCGACGGAAAATACACAATCTATGACTGGAAACGATCTGACAAAATCATAAAAGACAACCGTCCTTTAACCACAAACCGCTACAACAAGACTGCATATCCACCCATCGACCACATTCCCGATACTACCTATTGGCATTACGCCTTACAGGTAAGCATCTACCACTACATACTTGAACGCAACTACGGCATCAACGTCCACGCAGGCCGATTAGCGATATTCCACCCGTCATATCCGACATACTATGTCATAGAAGTGCCATACTTGAAAAAAGAAATACAACATCTGTTTTCCATAATCTAAATAATCACTTCGTTAATAAATTGTGCAAGCATTGTAACACTGTTGTCATATTCAACACCTACCTTTGCAGTGTATTAGGAATAAATCTTTATTTAAATCAAATCCAAAATCACACACAGTCATAACAAATAGTAATTAGAAATATAATAGTGCGGAGCGAGAGCCCCGCACTATTTCTTTTATAGAACAATCTTTTTAGGACAGGTAGAAATACAAAACAAGCTATACTTTGACGGCTGTAAAAAGGGTCAGCGGATCAATGTGTAAAAACAGTTAAAAAAAAGGATAGAAGCGCCGGGAAGGGCGCACCGTGGTATATAACAAAGTTATTAGCCTGCCACAGATTGCCCCAAGTCGTCCTCTAATCAGATATCTCGCCCTTATTACTTTGTTCCTTACACTTCAACCGGGGGTTGCAGTTGCTCCTAAAAAACTGACGCGGACGAAACTTGAATATGTTTCGTCCGCGCTTTATGAAATCCGGCATCCAATAAATAAATAATAGTGACCCCGGAATATATGATTTTAATACAATGACTCTATGCGCTTGAGGTTTTCCTCATCCTGCAGATTGTAATAGCAGTTACGTAGGAGCGATAGTGCATCACCCATGTTATCTGGGTCAAGCTCGTATGCTTTCTCAAGATATGTGGTGGCCTCACGGAAGAGGGGATTGACCTCATTGACACGACGCTCGTTATACTGAGCAACAGGGAGGGCGGAAATCTCGTCATCAATACGGAATGCCTTGTTGCAAAGCTGACGTCCATACTGGAGCTGAGCCTGCGCATTCTCAGGATTAAGCTCGATAGCACGTTTATAGTTTTCTACAGCTTTGTCATGATTTTCCTGTGAGTCATAAAGCACACCAAGTACATAGTATAGTTGACCGTTGTTAGGATCGGCCTGAATATATTTTTCAAGCATCTGCTGCGCTTCTGCAAACTCCTTGTTGGCAATCTTATTGTTGATCATATAGCCGATATAACTATTGTCCTCGGAACCATAAAGAGGATAAGCCTGCTCTGCATAATATGCCATTTTGGCGGCATCATGATTGTTGTTATATGCAACGGCTATTGCATAGTCATAGATATTTTTCTTAGTATATCCCTTGGCTATCGCATTGTCAAACGCATTGAGGGCGTCATCAAACTGATTTGCCTGCCATGCGGCGAGCCCCATATTGTAATAGATATCGCTTGCAGAGGAGTCGGGCAATGCTGCCGGAGCATTTTCACCAAGCACCGGATTGGAGGGAATAGCCATATACATTTCCCATGCCTTATAGGCGTCAGGATAATCGGCAACCTGCCAAAGATTGACAGCCGCTACGTTGAGATCCTTGTGATGGTTCTTGATCAGATTGATTGCATCTTTGGAATACTTGGGCTTGATTTTCCCTTTTTCATTGGGTATCGAGTCGAGCGGCAGGGCTTTGAGAAGGTAATCGAATGAATTCATGAGAGCATTGCCGATAACTTTGTCATCGACCTGCTTGCCCATTTTCTTCATCACTTCCTGATTGTCGTAGAAGTCCATGCCGCCTTTGCCTGCGACGAACCATACGTAGGCGTGACCGGCTGTCTCTTCGTTTGTAAAAGCAGGTTTCAGCTTGTCGAGCTTTTCAGGATACTTGTCGACCGACGATTTCATTTCGCGCTCAACCTCTTTCACTAAGGAGTTCTGTGCTACGGCGGTAAGACCGGCAAAAAGGCATACGCCCAAAACGCTTAATTTTTTCATGACTTGAGTTTATGAAGTAAGTAATACTTTTAATTAAGAATTATCGAGCTATGCCCGATAATTTTGATAAAATTAACCAACAAAAGGCTAATTACAAAATTAATAACAAAAAAACAATAAAAACTGCTCATTTTGTCTGCCATAATGACAAAAAACGGCTGCATTATGACTCGTAAATGATTTTTTATTTTTAATCATGCGCCGGGCAGAAGAATTTTCACAGGACTCTCCTGCCCGACGGAATATTGTTGTTATTAAAGTTCGCTGTCAGAACTTTCGCTGTTTTCATCATCTATTTCATCAACAACATCATCGTCAATGATATCGTTGACTGTCTCATCGGCTTCAAGCACTTCGGCATCAGCGTCAATCACTTCTGCTTCTTCCTCAGGATCCGCATCAACACAACATACCGATGCGATTTCATCGCCCCTCTTATCGAGGTTGATGAGACGCACACCTTGAGTAGCTCGTCCCATAACGCGGATATCTGTGACGTGAAGACGCAGAGTAATTCCTGATTTATTGATGATTACAAGGTCGTTATCATCGTTTACGCTCTTAAGTGTAACGAGATGTCCGGTTTTTTCAGTCACATTGATTGTCTTTACGCCCTTGCCGCCGCGGTTGGTCACGCGGTAGTCGTCAAGAAGCGAGCGCTTGCCATAGCCTTTTTCCGAAACCACCATCACATTATTGGTCGTATCCGCCCTCATGCATATCATGCCGATGATTTCATCGGAAGGATCCGCATCAAGTGTCATGCCGCGCACACCCGTGCTGACACGACCCATGCAACGCACTTTTGATTCATGGAAGCGGATAGCACGTCCGTTGCGGTTAGCCATCAATATTTCCGAGTTTCCGTCGGTAAGGTCTACACCTATAACCTGGTCTCCTTCGCGTATTACAATCGCTTTCTTACCCTTGACATTGATGCGTGCGTACTCTGCAAGCGACGTTTTCTTGATAATGCCCTTGCGGGTAGCAAACACGAGATAGTGGCTGTCGACAAAATCATTGTCGTCAAGCTGCTTGCAGCTGATAAACGCATTGACGGCATCTCCCGGCTCGATATTGAGCAGATTCTGTATTGCACGGCCTTTAGTGTTTTTCGCGCCTTCGGGAAGCTCGTAAACCTTGAGTTTGTAGACGAGACCTTTCTGCGTGAAGAAAAGCATATTTGAATGCATTGACGCAAGGTAGATATACTCGATGAAGTCTTCCTCGCGCGCCTTGCTGCCTCGTGAGCCGACACCGCCACGATTCTGGGCACGGAATTCGCTCAGCGGCGTACGTTTGATATATCCCAGATGCGATATGGTGATAATCATATCGTCATCGGCATAAAAGTCTTCGGCATTGAATTCGCCTGCGGTATAATCGATTTCCGTACGACGTTCGTCACCATATTGGTCACGGACTTCGATAAGCTCTGACTTTATGAGCTCGCGGCACACATGATCGTCATTGAGGATAAGCTCAAGTTCAGCGATAGTTTTCTGAAGTTCGTCGTAACGCTCTCGCAGTTTGTCCTGTTCCAGACCGGAGAGCTGTTTGAGTCGCATTTCGACAATTGCCGAAGTCTGCACATCGGTAAGGTCGAAGCGGCTTGCAAGAGTCGCCTTTGCCTCTTCGACTGTGGCAGAAGCGCGGATTATGCGGATTACTTCATCGATATTCTGCGATGCAATAATCAGGCCTTCGAGTATATGAGCCTGGCGCTGAGCCTCTGCAAGATCAAATTTCGTACGACGTATAACCACTTCATGGCGATGGTCAATAAACGACTGCAGGAGGTCTTTGAGATTGAGCAGTTTCGGACGTCCGCCAACGAGAGCCACGTTGTTGACTGAGAACGAAGCCTGAAGCTGCGACATTTTGTAGAGCTTGTTGAGCACAACATTTGAATTAGCGTCACTCTTGAGCTTAATGACAATGCGCATACCCTCTATGCTGCTCTCGTCAGAAAGATCGGCTATGCCGTCGATTTTCTTTTCATTGACAAGCTCGGCGATATATTTGACGAGCTCGGCCTTATTGACTCCGTAAGGTATTTCGGTGACAATTATATTCTCGTGCTCGGCCTCTACCTCAATTTCCACTTTCGAGCGAATTATGATGCGGCCGCGTCCTGTCTCAAACGCGTCCTTGACTCCGTTGTAACCGTAGATGATACCGCCGGTGGGAAAGTCAGGCGCCGAGATATATCTCATCAACTCGGGAATAGTGAGCTCCGGATTGTCGATAAGAGCCACACAAGCGTTGATTGACTCGGTAAGGTTATGAGGGGGCATATTGGTTGCCATACCCACTGCAATACCGGAAGCTCCGTTAACGAGCAGATTGGGGAAGCGGGTCGGGAGCACGACGGGCTCCTTGCGGGAGTTATCGTAGTTTGGCTGGAAGTCGACCGTATCCTTGTCGATATCAGCAAGCATCTCCTCTCCTATTTTCTTGAGACGCACCTCCGTATAACGCATTGCAGCCGCCGAGTCACCGTCAACCGAGCCGAAGTTACCCTGGCCGTCGACAAGAAGGTAACGCAAAGCCCACGGCTGGGCGAGGCGCACCACCGTGCCATATATAGAAGAGTCGCCGTGAGGGTGATACTTACCCATTACTTCACCCACGCAGTTGGCTGATTTCTTATAGGGGTGATTGGAGGTGTTGCCCATCTCGTTCATACCGAACAGCACGCGGCGGTGCACCGGCTTCAGACCATCTCTGACATCGGGAAGAGCACGCGACACTATTACCGACATCGAATAGTCGATATAGGCCGTTTTCATCTCGTTTTCAATATTGATTTTTAAAATCCTATCTTCTTCTAACATTGTTATATAATAGTTAATGTTTTATTTTTCCATCGCACCGCTCACAATAGCAAGCATCGCAAACCGCCATACATAACGCAATGACAATTAAGCCGATACTCACGACAAGAGCGTTTAATTATCTTAATTGCCTGTAAAATATCATACAAAGATAATGATTTCTGTCGATAAAATTGTAATTTTGACAAGTGTAATTTGAACCGCCCGATTAAATAAATGTTAATTTTATAAAGCGCCAATATTTTAACAGTTTTCCTTGCAAACACCGCCGTTTTTTCAAGCCGGCAAAGGATCAAATGATTTTTGGCACAATTATTGCTATCATAGCATACATACATCTATTATCTAATATAACATCCTACAGATTAACATAGACAACAATATATGGAAATCAATTTCTCCAATGACTTCAAGACGGCTCTCGACAACTCACGCAACGAGGCTGTAAGACACAACAGCTCGATGGTAATGCCATCGCACCTGTTGCTTGCACTGATTTCTGACCCCACATCGAGGGTAAGCGCCCTTATCGAGCGACTCGCCCGCGACGTGTCAGTATATCAATTGTCACAGGAACTCGACAACGCGCTTTTCGAGACTGCCGTACATGACAGCGACGACATCACTATATCAGATCTTGCCAACCGCCTTGTAAAGCTTTCTGTGCTTGAGGCCCGCAATCTCAAGAGCAACGTGGTCGATGTAGAACACATTCTGATGGCGATATTTCACAATTCGGAAGTGCAGCAGCAGGATTTCATCAAACCGTTCCTGCGTGCGGGTGTCACATACGAGGCTCTCTACAAAGCCTTGTCAAACAAAGCTGACGCGCCGCAGGCAGGAGCCGGAGCCACTGACGATGACGACGATGACGACGATGATGATTACGCTCCCGATTCGGGCAACCAGCGCCCGACGGGCAATTCACGCACCCAGTCGAAATCAAATACCGGCGACACTCCGGCTCTTGACAAATTCGGCAACGACATGACAAAACTTGCCGAAGCCGGAAAACTTGATCCGGTAATCGGACGCGATGTCGAAATCGAACGTCTGGCGCAGATACTTTCTCGCCGCAAAAAAAACAATCCGGTGCTCATCGGTGAACCCGGTGTCGGCAAGTCAGCCATTGTTGAGGGACTTGCCCTGAGAATAGTGCAGCGCAAGGTGTCGCGTATACTTTTCGACAAGCGCGTGATTTCGCTTGACATGGCATCGCTGGTGGCCGGCACTAAATATCGCGGCCAGTTTGAGGAACGGCTCAAATCCGTGCTAAACGAACTTTCGAAGAATGACAATATCATTCTTTTCATCGACGAACTTCACACCATTGTTGGCGCAGGCAACGCCGCCGGTTCGATGGACGCCGCAAACCTCCTGAAGCCGGCGTTGGCTCGTGGCGAAATACAGTGCATCGGCGCCACTACCCTCGATGAATACCGCAAGAACATCGAGAAGGACGGAGCGCTTGAACGCCGTTTTCAGAAAGTCACCGTAGAACCGACCAGTGCCGACGAAACCCTTACGATACTCCGAAGCATCAAGGATAAATATGAGGATCACCACAATGTCACATACACACCAGAAGCCATCGAAGCCTGCGTGTCGCTGACCGAACGATATGTGTCTGACCGCAACTTCCCGGACAAAGCTATCGACGCGATGGACGAAGCGGGTTCGCGCGTGCATGTAACCAATATTGCGGTGCCTGAGGAAATAGAATCGATCGAGCAGCAGATTGTCGAAGCCGGACAGTCGAAAATCAAGGCAGCCCAGTCACAGAACTTCGAGAAAGCGGCAGCCTACCGCGACACTGAACAGCAGCTCAGAAAACAGCTTGAAGCCGCAAAACAGAAGTGGCAGGAGCATCTTGAGCAGCACCGCGAGACTGTTGACGAGGAAAAGGTCGCAGAAGTCGTGGCAATGATGACCGGAGTACCGGTGCAGCGGGTGGCCCAGGCCGAAGGTGCCCGCCTCAAAGCGATGGCTCCCCAGCTCAAGAATGCAATCATCGGACAGGACAAGGCTATCGACAAGATAGTAAAAGCCATACAGCGCAACCGCGTAGGTCTCAAAGACCCCAACAAGCCGATAGGCACATTCATGTTCCTCGGCCCAACCGGTGTCGGCAAAACACATCTTGCCAAGAAACTCGCCGAATATCTGTTTGACTCGGCCGATACTCTGATACGCATTGACATGAGCGAATACATGGAAAAATTCACCGTGTCACGCCTTGTCGGAGCGCCTCCCGGATATGTTGGCTATGAGGAGGGCGGACAGCTCACCGAGAAAGTGCGCCGTCGCCCCTACTCCGTCGTGCTTCTTGACGAAATCGAGAAAGCGCACCCCGATGTGTTCAATCTCCTTTTGCAAGTGCTTGACGAAGGACGCCTGACTGACTCGCTCGGACGCAAAATCGACTTCAAGAATACATTGATTATCATGACGTCGAATATCGGCACCCGCCAGCTCAAAGACTTCGGCTCGGGCGTAGGTTTCGCAACACGCACCGACAACAAAGACTATGAGCAGAGCGTAATTCAGAAAGCTCTCAACAAGGCATTCGCGCCCGAATTTCTCAACCGCGTCGACGATATAATCATGTTTGATTCGCTTGACAAAGAAGCTATCTACAAGATTATCGATATCGAGCTTGCCGGCTTCTACAAGCGCATCGACACTCTTGGCTACAAGCTCAACATATCGGATCGTGCAAAAAGCTTTATCGCCGACAAGGGCTACGACCGAGAATACGGCGCACGCCCGCTGAAACGCGCAATCCAGAAGTATCTCGAGGACGCACTTGCCGAACTCATCATCGACGCCACAATCCATTACGGCGATACCATCGCCGTCGACCTGAACGATGATGGCACTGACATCGTCACCCACATTATTCCCGTCTCAAAATCTCTCCCGTCAGGCGAATAAGGATATGACCGAATTCCAACTGCAAAAATGTCAGTTTATTTAACTTTATTTCAGAAAAAATGTCACACTTTGAAGTGTGGCATTTTTTTTGTATTTGTTATTAGAGACGGGAGACTATGCTCCGCAATCTGATTTTAATTGACAAATACTAAAAATCATATAAAACTATGCAAAAAGGAACAATTGGGGTTACTACCGAAAACATTTTCCCCGTAATCAAAAAATTTCTTTACAGCGACCACGAGATATTTCTTCGCGAACTTGTATCCAATGCAATCGATGCGACCCAGAAGCTGAAAACACTTTCGTCGTTTGGCGAATACAAAGGAGAACTGGGCGATATGAACGTACGTGTCACTGTCGACAAAGAGGCGGGCACACTGACCGTGTCTGACCACGGCATCGGCATGACAGCAGAGGATATCGAGAAATACATCAACCAGATTGCATTCTCGGGAGCTGAAGAATTCCTCAAAAAATACAAAGACACCGCCAACGCCATAATCGGACATTTCGGACTTGGCTTCTACTCGGCATTCATGGTGGCGAAAAAAGTCGTAATCCGTTCACTCTCATATAAGGATGGATCAAAAGCTGTGCAATGGGAATGCGACGGTTCTCCGGAGTTCTCGATGGAGGAAATCGATAAGGCGGAACGCGGTACGGATATCATACTCTACATTGATGATGACAACAAGAATTATCTTGAGCAATCTGAAATTGACGCACTGCTCAAGAAGTATTGCCGCTTCCTTCCGGTACCTGTCATATCAGGCAAGGAGCAGGAATGGAAAGACGGCAAGTACGTCGACACCGACCGCGACCGCATAATCAACTCAACCGAGCCGTTATGGCTTAAGAAGCCTGCCGATCTGACCGATGATGACTATCTCAAATTCTACCACGACCTCTATCCCGGCCAGGATGACCCGCTGTTCTGGATTCATCTCAACGTAGATTATCCCTTCACGCTCACCGGCATACTCTATTTCCCGAAAATCAAAAACAACATCGAGGTAACCAAAAACCGCATACAGCTCTACTGCAATCAGGTCTATGTAACCGACTCGGTAGAAGGGGTTGTGCCTGAATTCATGATGTTGCTTCAGGGTGTCATCGACTCTCCCGACATACCTCTTAACGTGTCACGCTCATATCTCCAGAGCGACTCGGCCGTCAAGAAGATTTCCGGATATATAACCAAGAAAGTAGCCTCTCGACTTGAAGAAATATTCAAGAACGACCGCAATGACTTTGAGGCCAAATGGGACGACATCAAGATATTCATCGAATACGGCATGCTCACCGACCAGAAATTCTGTGACTCAGCGATGAAATTCGTGCTTCTTAAAGATGTCGACAACAAATATTTCACCCTTGAAGAATACCGCACTCTGATTGAACCGCAACAGACCGACAAGGACGGAACAGTTATCTATCTCTACGCGACTGACAAAACCGCTCAATACAACTACATCCGCTCAGCACAAGACCGCGGATACTCCGTGCTGCTGATGGACGGTCAGCTTGACAGCCATTTCATCGGTCTGCTCGAGCAGAAAATCGAGAAAAGCCACTTCGTGCGTGTCGACTCTGATATCATTGACAATCTCATCAGAAAAGAGGACAAGAAAGAGGCTGACCTCACGCCGCTGCAGCGCAACATAATGTCCACACTCTTCCAGTCGCAGATACCGGCTGTAGAGGGTGCCAATTTCATCGTAACATTTGAGGCGCTCAACTATCAGGACAATCCTGTTGTCATCACTCAGAACGAGTATATGCGTCGCATTAAAGAGATGGCCGCAATGCAGCCCGGCATGAATTTCTATGGCGAACTTCCCGACAGCTACAATCTCATTGTAAACACCGAGCAATCACTCGTAAAACGCATCAAAGAAGCTGCTGACGAAGCTCTTGAGGCAAAGGTACTCCCGATGCAGACAGAGATTGACTCGAAAAACGAGGAGATAACACGACTCCGTGAAAGCAAGGAAGAAGCCGACAAGACCAAATCGACCGAACTTGAAAAAGAGGTTGGCGCTATCCGCGAAAACATGTCAAAACAGATTAGCGAATATGCCGCGACACAACCGCTGGTAAAACAGCTCATCGATCTCGCACTCCTCGGCAACGGCCTGCTCAAGGGCGCGCAACTCAGCGACTTCATACGCCGCTCCGTAGAGTTGCTCTGACAACTGACATACATTTGAAATTACCGAAGTCCGGCTCCTGTGATGAAGCCGGACTTCTGCTTTATTTCTATTCTGCAATTGTTATCACAGGTGTCAGAATGCCTCGCCGATAGCGAAAAGTATGCCGGAAGTATGTCGTCCGAATCCGTAGTCGATACGTGCGTTGACATTGTGCTTGAACTCAAACCGGAGTCCGATACCGAAATTCGGCAGCCATTCGGGCTTGATATCCTCACGCCGGAACTCTCTCGGAGCCGCGAACAGCGCTGCCCCTCCAATCCATGCCGTAGCGCCGAGACGGCGATAAATATTCTGTCGGTATTCAAGCTGCGATGCAATCTGGCAGTTGTCGATATATGAGCCCATATAGTAGCCACGCATGCGTATGCCGTCAGAGGCTATCATCTCACGCATTGTCCACGGCGTGTGCGAGGTGTTGAAACTCGCATAGAGGTCATAGGCAAGCACAGCGCCGCGCCAAAGGCGGAAATAGGTGTTGGCAATGAACGTGTGATTGAAGAATGACGCCGGCGCTGAACCCAGTGCTTTCCAGAAAAACATCGGGCGATAAGCCAAGTGCAGTCCGCGTGTGGGGGTGAGCAGATTGTCGCGGGTGTCAAATTCAAACGATGCACCGACTCCCGTCACGTAATACTGCCGTCTCTCGCCGAGCATGTACTCAGGGTTCTGTATATCACGCGCGTCGGTATAGTCGGCATGCAGACACAGTCCCGCATAGAAATTACGGCTTAACTTGTAGATATAGTCAGCCTGAAGGTCAATCTGCCGTCTGTCATAGCGCGATTTTGGATTATTGGCTGTCTGTTCGGAGTTTATACCCCAGAAATCAAGACGTTTCCGGTAAAGCTCTATCTTATAGCTCAGGCGTGAGCGCCGGTCAGGAAAGAGATTGTTGCCTTTAAGCGTCAGTACATAGAAACCGTTGAGCGATGCATTTATTGACATAAACACATCTGACGGTTGCATGACCGAGTCTCTGCGGTCAACACGATAAAGTGCCGTTAGAGCACCGCCGATACCAAACCCCGCCTCTCGTGTATATGACGGAGTAATTGCAAAACTCATGTCAATCGGCTTTTCATGCGTGCGGTCGACATTGCCGCGGATAAGAGTCGAGAGATAACGGCGCGCCCATTGCGGTGCCCAATAGAGCAGCCCGATGGAATCGGCATAATTGGTCTCGCGCGAAATGAAGTCAACCGACATCCTGCCCTTTGTAACAGTTGCGGAGTCACCCGGCAGACGTTTGTCCTTTCCTACAGGCGGAATCTTGAAATATGGATTAGTTATAATATTGCCCGCATCACTGACCTGCGTATCCACAACAATTGTGGTGTCGGAAGGATTAACCGCCGACACCACAACGTGTATCATTAAAATGAATACTGACAATATTGCTACGCGAGCCTTGTTCATATCAAAACATCACGCAAGCTTTATTTGATGTCTGTTGCCTCTACATCTTCGACACCATCATTTGAAGAAGCTGTGCCGGAAGATGCCTCGGCACCGGTGTCAGATCCGTCATTTTCCGGCTCATCTTTCTTATCTTCGGCAGCCTTTTTATCGGCAGCCTCACGCGCTGCAAGGATTTCGTCGGTGCGTGATGTCCACTGACGTTTTCCGAAAATCTTCTCGACATCTTCTGTGAATATGACTTCTCGGCTTATGAGCACGCCGGCAAGCTCTGTAAGGCCTTCCGAATGCTCGCTGAGTATCTGCTTCGCACGCTCATACTGCTCAGAGATGATACGAGACACCTCCTCGTCGATAATTCGGGCACGCTCTCCGGAATAAGGCTTGGAGAATCCATAGTCCGAACCGGTCGAGTCATAGTAACAGAGATTGGGAAGACGGTCGCTCATACCATAATAAACCACCATGGCGTAAGCCTGCTTGGTGACACGTTCAAGGTCGTTGACAGCGCCTGTCGATATGCGTCCGAGAAACAGTTCTTCTGCTGCGCGTCCGCCGAGGGTAGCACACATCTCGTCGAGAAGCGCCTGGGAAGGCGTTATCTGTCGCTCTTCAGGCAGATACCATGCCGCACCGAGAGCCTTGCCGCGGGGCACGATTGTAACTTTAATAAGAGGATTGGCATAACGTAAATGCCATGATATAGTGGCGTGACCCGCCTCATGAATGGCTATAGAGCGTTTCTCCTCGTCAGTCGTGATTTTAGAGCGCTTCTCGAGGCCGCCGATAATACGGTCGACAGCATCGATGAAGTCCTGTTTTTCTACAGATTTCTTGTTGTGACGCGCTGCGATAAGCGCAGCCTCGTTGCAGACATTCGCTATATCGGCACCGGAAAATCCCGGAGTCTGCCGTGCAAGCAACTCGATATCCACAGAGTCGTCGATCTTGATTTTCTTAAGATGCACTTTGAATATGGCGACGCGGTCGTTGAGGTCGGGAAGCTCAACGTAAATCTGACGGTCGAAACGTCCGGCACGCATAAGCGCTTTGTCAAGAATATCGGCACGGTTGGTTGCAGCGAGGATAATCACACCGCTGTTTGACCCGAAGCCGTCCATTTCGGTGAGCAACTGGTTGAGCGTATTCTCCCGCTCGTCGTTAGCGCCCATATTGGGATTTTTGCCACGCGCACGGCCTACGGCGTCAATCTCGTCGATGAACACTATACACGGAGCTTTTTCCTTTGCCTGACGGAAAAGGTCACGCACACGCGACGCACCCACACCGACAAACATCTCGACAAAATCCGAGCCCGACATCGAGAAGAAAGGTACATTGGCCTCACCGGCCACCGCTTTTGCAAGCAGAGTCTTACCTGTGCCGGGAGGGCCTACGAGCAACGCGCCCTTGGGTATCTTGCCGCCGAGATCGGTATATCTCTGCGGATTTTTGAGAAACTCTACAATCTCCTCTATTTCAGTCTTTGCTTCCGACAGTCCGGCCACATCTTTGAATGTCACCTTATTGGGGCCGTCCTTGTCAAAAATCTGGGCTTTTGACTTGCCGACAGAGAACACGCCTCCGCCGCCAACGCCGCGCCCTGACATACGCCTCATAATCAGAATCCAGAACACAATAAGCAGCACTATAGGGCCGAACGACCATATATATGTGCCGATGCTGCTTCCCTCCTCATACTGCACCGGGGCATTGAAGCGGCCGGAGCTTTTCCAGCCTTTTATTTCACGCTGAAACTCGCCGACATCGCCGATTTTTGTCCAGATCTTGGGCTCCTGACTACGTCCGGGAGTAAACTGGCTCGCCGGGAATATCGCAGAAGCCAGCGAATCGGAAAGATAAGCTGTCGCACGACCTTTCTTTGTGTCAATCACAAGCTTTGTTATGCCTGACAGATTATGCCGCGCACTGTCGTCAGGTGCGACCAAATTCTCAAATTCGGTATAGTTCTCTTCTTTTTCGATTGTATTGTCATCAAGATAAAATATACCGGCAAGGAAAAGGAGTATGATCGCATACATCCAGAACATGCTGAATTTTATCTGTCTTTTCTTGGGGTTTGGTCCGGGCATAATTTAAATGAGTTTTTGCAATATATTGTGGAGAATATACACTTCTGTAGATATGGCTCGTCGACCGTCGACATCAGTCAAGATCGGGAATGTCGGTTACCACCGCATCGCTCCAGAGATCTTCGAGATTGTAGCGCTGACGTATCTCGGGGCGGAACACATGCACGAATATGTCGCCATAATCAATCACAATCCATTCGGCATTGGAATATCCGTCATAGTTGTAGGGTTTAACTCTGCGTTGCTCAAGAAGATGCTCGCGCACATTGTCAGCGATAGCGTTGACCTGCATTGATGATGACCCTTCGCAGATGATGAATTTAGATGCCGCCGCGCCTTCGATATGGCTCATGTCAACGACTGTGATGTTATGTCCTTTTTTATCTTGGATACCGTCGATAATCAGTTGGTCGATGTTGTTGTTTTCGCTCATCAAGAGATTTTTATATTATGCGTTAAAATACTCGGTTACAGTTGAAACTCAATTATGGTTTTGGCTCACAAAGTTAATAAAAATTTTGCGTAGCGTTTTAACTATAACAACAAAAAAAGGAAAAAAGTCGAATAGAATGTTAAAATGATTGTCATCACTATTCGTAACGCAAAATTGAAGCCGGTTTCAGACGTGAAATAATCATTGACGGGAGCGCCATCACGGCTGTAGCAATGACAATCGCGGCTGCATTCAGAGCCAGCACCTGCCAGATTGTGATTTTCGCGGGAACAAACGAGATATAATACGACTCCGGATCGAGTGGCAGCAGATGAAACTGCTGTTGCAGCAATATCAGAGCCAAAGCCACAATATTGCCAACCACAAGCCCTTTAACTAGCACTTTCAGGTCAAGAAGAATAAACACTCGGCGTATCATTGAATTTGTGGCGCCGAGCATCTTGAGCGTCCCTATCATATTGATCCGTTCCAGTATAAGAATTATCAGTGATGCAATAAGTGTGAACGACGATATCGCTGTCATAAGCACAAGTATCACCACAACATTCGTGTCAAGAAGTGAGAGCCAGTTGAAATACACGGCTCCAGTACGAATAATACTATCGGCATCAAGGTATTGAGTAAGCTGATGTGAATAGCAGGCCTGCGCGAGTGATGCCTGAAGCGACTGCCATGCCGGTACAATTTCTTCAAAGTCGAGACCGGTCACCTCCAGAGCGGCAGCACATCCGTCAGGAATACCTGCGAGTTTTCGCAATACCGACTGTGGGGCGTAAGCCACCACCTTGTCATACTCGCCGAAACCTGAGTCATATATCGCCGCTATCTTGAAATTGCGGATACGCATTTTGTCGGCGACAAAAAAGCAGGTGTTGATTTTATCTCCGACATTCAGTCCGAGCTGGCCGGCCACGACAGAAGATATGATGATGCTGTTGGGGTCATCGCCATTTTCGGGAACCGCACCGTCGACTATATTTCCGTTTATAAAACCGGCATGCCCTTCGCCACCATATCCGCGAAACACCACTGCGACAAAATCGCTGTCGGTCTTTAACATCGCCGGCATCTTCACGCACTCCCCGACCACTGCGCCGGGCAATGCTGATTTTATCACAGACTCAACTTGCGCCACATCTTCAATCAAAGGCTGCGCGGAAACTATATCGGGAGCCTGAGCTTGCACCGTGAGCTGCGCGTCAAATCCGACAAGCTTGTTGATAATCTCATGCTTAAACCCCGAAGTTATGGCTATGGTAATAAGCATAATCACCACCGACAGCACAACGCCGGCAGTTGAAATCCGTATCGACGTGCGCGTACGGTTGCCTTTGCCGTCACCGAGTCTCAGACGCCGGGCTATATATAAGTCAACACGCATGACAATATCGACAGACAATATCGGTTAGAATATCCACTGCTTGATTGACATCTCAGCGGTCGACACGTCCGGGATATGCCTTCAATGCCTCCCGGAGCACGACGAGAGCCTGCGCTAAATCCTCCTTGTTGAGAACGTAGGCCATGCGCACCTCGTTTTTGCCATGGTCGGGATGAGCATAGAACCCCGATGCCGGAGCCATGAACACAGTCGCTCCTTCATACTGAAAATCGCTCAGACACCACGAACAGAATTTCTCTGCATCATCGACAGGCAGGCTTACTACCGTGTAGAACGCGCCCATAGGTATGGGAGAATAGCACCCGGGGATGCGGTTAAGGCCGTCGATAAGGAATTTACGCCGCTCGACATACTCATTATATGTCATCAGCATGTAGTCGCGGGAAGCATCAATCGAAGCTTCAGCCACTATCTGCCCCAACAAGGGCGGACTGAGGCGAGCCTGACAGAATTTCATTACATTCTTCTTTAGCTCCTTATGCTTTGTGATGATTGCTCCGATTCGGATGCCGCATTCACTATAGCGCTTCGACACGGAGTCAATCAGCACCACCTGTTCTTCAATTCCTTTGAGATGGAATGCCGAAATATACGGCGCCCCCGTATAGCAGAACTCGCGATAAACCTCGTCGGAAAACAGAAACAGGTCATGCTTCTTGACAAGGTCGCGTATCTGGTTCATCTCTTTCTGGGTGTAGAGATAGCCCGTAGGGTTATTGGGATTGCATATAAGTATGCCTCTCGTTCTGTCGGTAATCAGTTCCTCAAACTTCGACACGGGAGGAAGAGCGAACCCCTCTTCAATGGTCGACGGCACTGTGACAATCTTCGCTCCGGCCGAGATGGCGAATGCCATGTAATTGGCATAAGCGGGTTCGGGCACTATGATTTCATCGCCCGGGTCAAGACACGCCATAAATGCGAACAGCACCGCTTCCGACCCTCCGGTAGTGACTATGATATCATCGACATCCACATTGATGTTGAAGCTCTGATAATACTGCTGCAACTTCTTGCGCAATGACAGCAATCCCTCCGAGGGGCTGTATTCAAGAGTTGTGCGGTCGATATGCTTGAGGGCTTCAAGCCCTTCGGCAGGCGACGGCAGGTCGGGCTGTCCGATATTAAGGTGATACACTTTGACTCCTCTGACCTTTGCCTGATTGCTCAACGGCACAAGTTTGCGTATGGGTGATGCGGGCATAAGTTCGCCGCGCTGCGATATACGGGGCATATTGTATGTATATGTGTTTGCGTTATTAAATATTTCCGACACTGCGTACTGACTGATGAACGGATATGTATATAACAATTTATTCCGTAAATGTTTCGCATGCCGCGTCGGCAATATCATGCAAAAATAGTAAATTTTAAGTTAACAACATAACCTCTGCCTGTTTTTTGTTTCAAAATTGTTTTCAATTTTATTATCTTTGCAAGCAATTTATACCGATATGCTACGTTTTTTAAAGAACATACTGCAACTTACAATCAATCCCTCGCGCGGTTGGGAAGATGTATCTCATGACGCCGATGAGCCGGCCGCATTGTGCCGCGACGGGTTGTACCCTCTTTTGGCCATAACGGCTCTGTCGTGTGTAGGCGGCTTCTGGAAAATGGACTCGTCAACCACTCTGATTGCCGTGATACAGAACGCAATAGTGACATTCACCGCTTATTTCGCAACCATGTTTTTTGCGGAATTCACCATGGGGCTAGCAATGGACCGTATATGCGACAAAGAGCCGTCGCCGCGCAAGAACTCCACAGTAGTAATCTACACGATTGCCATTCTAGCCATAATCAACATCATAATCAATATTATACCTCTCGACCTGGCTGTGCTGAGATTTTTGCCGATATATGTCGGCTTCATCCTTTATAAAAGCATGCGCTATCTGTCGGTGGCACAGGAAAAGACCGGCCATTACATGTTTCTGACCATATTCTCGATCATCATCCCGCCCTACCTGCTGATGTTTGTGTTCGACATCATCAAACCATGACCGCGGTCAGCAACGTTATATTACCGAATAACAACTACATGACGAAATGAAACTTGCAAAAGACATAAATATAAAAAACAAACGCGCCACATTCGACTATGCGATAGGTGACACATTCACCGCAGGGATTGTGCTGACCGGAACTGAAATCAAGTCGGTAAGAATGGGCAAAGCATCACTCGTCGACACATTCTGTTATGTGGAGAAGGGTGAGGTGTGGGTCAAAAACATGTATATAGCCGAATATTTCTACGGCACATACAACAACCACAACGCCCGCCGCGACCGCAAGTTGCTGCTAAACCGCAAAGAGATAGCAAAACTTGAGAAATCAGGCAAGGAAACCGGATTTACAATCATACCATTGCGCATGTTTATCAACGAGCGAGGCCTCGCAAAACTCGTTATAGGCATTGGCCGGGGCAAAAAGGAATATGACAAGCGACAGTCAATCAAGGAGCGTGAGGACAAACGCTCGATGGCTCGCATGTTTGAGAAAGGCTGAAATCAGGCCTTTTCCATCACCACAAGCACCTGCTCTCCACCTTTGAGCGTGACGCCTGCCACTTTCACTGCATCACTTTCCCTTACTTTCAGTTTTGCCCGCAACGTCTCTGCCGGGCACGGAAAGTTTCTGACGCTCACCGATGCCGCCGGATATTCCCGGGCAAACCGTTTTATATATTTTGACGCGTAGGGAATGACAGCTTTTATCCTGTAACGTTTTCCGGGAAAACCGTCAACCATTTCCGATGACACATAAAGATGCGTGTTGGGATGCAATGCGCCGACGCAAAATCTCTCGCAAAGGAGCCGGAATGGCCCGGCCTTCATTATAGCCGGTGACGGCTCATAAAGATATCCATCCGGCTCAGGCGCTTCGTAATATTCT
This sequence comes from Muribaculaceae bacterium Isolate-002 (NCI), assembly GCA_004102805.1. Taxonomy (GTDB): domain Bacteria; phylum Bacteroidota; class Bacteroidia; order Bacteroidales; family Muribaculaceae; genus JAGBWK01. The sequence goes on along the minus strand of SCEG01000028.1, from coordinate 2,750 downwards.
GAAGCCGCGGCTTCCTCCGCTCGGGTGAATATGAAGTTACTGTTTACATTTATCGCCACTATCTTTGTGTTATCAACATCCGACTCTACATCTCTGTCAATGTGCACAAGAAGTTCGCGCACATCTCCCCTCTCTTCTACCACATATACCTCGGCCACATGCCGGAGGTCGGCTATCGTGGCAGAAATATCAAGCATCGGCGAGAGCTTGACAAGCAGATGCGGCGCATGCTCCAGAAGCAACGGGAGTATTTCTGAGATATCAGGAGTGCAATCATGAATATTATAGACCCGGCGTCCGACATCGTCGCGGCGTGCAGGGTCAATGAAGATATAATCAAAACGTATCTGCGACTCACGAAGCCACTCAACACTGTCGGCATTAATGATTTCAAGATTCGGGATGGAACTGTAGTTGACCTCCGCGAAAAGACACAGACGTGAGTCACGCTCTATAGCTGTGACACGCGCCTCGTCGAGGCTTGCGATTGCAGCAGAGTCGACACCAAGCCCCATCGTCATGTCAAGCACGCTGCTCCCCTTTGCCACAAGCGAAGCGTGAAAGCATGCCATTGTGGCCGACGAAGCCTGCTCGACACTCAGTGCCGACGGAAACCAGCGCGGACAAAAACTACAGTCGGCCGAGCCATCAACTCCGCCCATAAGGCTGCATTTACGAAACTTGTCACCAGCCTTGCGGTCATATTCTATCTGCGATATTGCTTCCTTTATTGCCGGAGAGTCACCTGCATGGCGTAGTCGCAACGTAGCCACATTATCATTGCGATGCGCGTCAATCCAATGCTGAAAATCTTTGTCAAACAATTCCATGTCATTCATTTAATAAAACAACACACCGGTCACTTCTATTATTCAGACGGGATACACGGCTCGCTGTTTTTTACAATAAGAACGGGCACAATGCAATAATTGTTTCATTGCCTGTGCCCGTTTAAATATTCAGAGTTATCTGATTAACCCTTTATTGCCGCGATGCCGGGGAGTATTTTGCCCTCGATAGCCTCGAGAAGCGCACCGCCGCCGGTCGACACGTATGACACCTGGTCGGCAAGACCGAACTTGTTGACACAAGCAACAGAGTCGCCACCGCCTACAAGCGAGAACGCGCCGTTGTTTGTAGCCTCTACGATAGCGTCGGCGATAGCACGCGAACCTGCGGTAAAGTTATCGAATTCAAATACGCCGGCAGGACCGTTCCAGAGGATAGTCTTGGCGTTTTTGATCACGTCGGCGAAAGCCTTGCGGGTTTCGGGACCTGCATCGAGGCCTTCCCAGCCGTCGGGGATATCCATGCATGATACAACCTGGGTGTTGGCATCATTGCTGAAGCTGTCAGCTGCCACACAGTCAGTGCCGAGCACGAGGTTGACACCTTTCTCTTTAGCTTTCTTCATGATGTCGAGAGCGAGGTCGAGCTTGTCATTCTCGCAGATTGACAGACCCACGTTACCACCCTGAGCCTTTGCGAAAGTGTAAGTCATACCACCGCAGAGGATGAGATTGTCAACCTTGTCCATGAGGTTTTCGATGATGCCGATTTTGGTCGACACCTTAGAACCGCCCATGATAGCGGTGAAGGGACGCTTGATGTCGCTGAGGATATTGTCGACCGCTTTCACCTCTTTTTCCATGAGGTAGCCGAGCATCTTGTCGTCAGATGCGAAGTTTTCAGCGATGACAGCAGTAGAAGCGTGCTTGCGGTGAGCAGTACCGAATGCATCGTTTACATAAACGTCGGCGTAGCTTGCAAGTTTCTTGGCAAATTCCTGCTGACGGCCTTTCATCTCTTTCTTGGCAGCGTCGTAAGCGGGATCTTCTTTATCGATGCCTACGGGCTTGCCTTCTTCCTCGGGATAGAAGCGGAGGTTTTCGAGCAACAACACTTCACCGGGTTTGAGATTTGCGGCAGCTTCGTCGGCGTTTGCGCAATCTGGGGCGAAAATCACGTCGCGGCCAAGAGCTTTGGCTACATCGTCCTTGATCTGCGAGAGTGAGAATTTGGGGTTCACTTTGCCTTTGGGCTTGCCCATGTGCGACATGATGATAAGAGAACCGCCGTCTTCAAGAATTTTTTTCAGAGTGGGAAGAGCGCCGCGGATACGGGTATCATCGGTAATTTTACCGTTCTCGTCCAGGGGCACATTGAAGTCCACGCGGACAATCGCCTTTTTACCGGCGAAATTGTAGTTGTCGATAGTCATTTTTGATTGCTATTTTAGATTAATTAAATAGGCATATTTATCGAGCGCAAAAATAATGAATTTTTTCCTCATTCAATCACAATTAACAAAAAAAAGCAATACACGGCTCACAGTTTAGTATCAATTTAGCCCGATTTTCACCAATCACTCGTTCTCCTGCAATATGCACAGCTCAATTTACTGTTTTCTTTGTTTCTGACGCAGATCAGTTTTTCTTAAATTTGGACTATTTTTAGACCAATATCGATGACACATTATTTTTAACATAGTAGTGGTGCGATAAAAATCTTACCACTGTTATTAAAATATTAATATTTAGTCAAATACAAGAGAACATTGATTTTTTGATTTGAAATTGATTTATTAGTCTTGTTGTTCCCAAACATCAAGAATATGAATCAGGGTAAGTATGTTTTCTCCCAGGTAATTGAATTTATACCGCGTTACCAGTTCGATAAGCTTGTAAGGCTGTATAAAGGAGATTGGCATGTAAAGAATCTCAACAGTTACAATCACCTCCTTCATCTGC
>SCEG01000280.1 GCA_004102805.1 Muribaculaceae bacterium Isolate-002 (NCI) | reverse complement strand
CCTGGCCCTTGGGCGAAGGCGCGCCCAACAGGGTACGGCCCGCCAGCATGATGTCCGGACGCAGCACGGCCAGATTCTTGTCCACCAGAAAATATTCCTGCTCCGGTCCGACCATGGCCCGCACGTAGCCGGCCGAAGTGTTGCCGAAGAGCTTCAGGATGCGCAGGGCCTGCCGGGACAAGGCGGAAATGGAGCGCAACAGCGGAATTTTACGGTCCAGGGCCTCGCCGGAATAGGAATAGAAATAGGTCGGGATGTGCAGGGTCGCGCCGTAGGGCTGGTGGATGATGAACACCGGCACCGAAGGATCCCAGGCGGTATAGCCGCGCGCTTCAAAGGTAGAACGGATGCCGCCGGACGGGAAGGACGAGGCGTCCGGTTCGCCGCTGATCAGCATCTTGCCGGAGAACTCGCTGATGACCTGTCCGTCGGCCGAAGGCGC
>SCEG01000279.1 GCA_004102805.1 Muribaculaceae bacterium Isolate-002 (NCI) | reverse complement strand
GGAGAGCACGCCGTAGATGGCATCGGTGGCATACGATTTGCCGAGCCATCCCCCGGAGGTGATCTGCTGGTTCTGGAATATGGGTATGTAGCTCCCCTGGTGGTCATTGAGGAGGCCGCGTATGTTGCGGTTGTCCTGCGCGGCGGCGCCGAAAAGAAGCAGTGAGCGCAGGCGTCGGGGCTCGCGCAGGGCGAGCATCTGGATGAAGCGGCGGAGACCCATGGGCTTCGACATACCTGAGGAGTATTCGTTGTAAATCAGGTCCTGCGGCACTACGGCCACGTCAAGCCCCTGGAGGTCGCGGTGGAGCTGGGCCAGGCGCTCGGCCTGCGGCAGGTAGGTGGATGCCGCGATAATCAGCATCTGGGGCACGCTCATGCCGTGGAGGTTCTGGCAGGGAACCTCACCGATGATTTCTACGGGGTAGGGGTCGGTGGCGGGG
>SCEG01000278.1 GCA_004102805.1 Muribaculaceae bacterium Isolate-002 (NCI) | reverse complement strand
TGATGAAAAAAGCAATTAGCATTCTTCTGGCAGCAGCCCTGACCGCAGCTGCCCTAACTGGCTGTTCAAAATCATCCGGCAGTGCATCCTCCGGCAACACCCCGTTGGTCCTCAACGAAGTGGCCCATTCCATCTTCTACGCCCCCCAATACGCAGCCATTGAGCTGGGATATTTTGTGGACGAGGGCATCGACCTGACCCTTGTAAACGGAGCTGGTGCTGATAAGGTAATGACCGCCCTTATCTCCGGCGACGCCCAAATCGGTTTTATGGGTTCCGAGGCCAGCATCTACGTATACCAGGAGGGTTCTCAGGACTATGCTGTGAACTTCGCCCAGCTGACACAGCGGGCAGGCAACTTCCTGGTGGGACGTCAGCCTGAGGACAATTTTAAATGGGAAAACCTGAAAGGCAGGAAGGTCCTCGGCGGACGCGCAGGCGG
>SCEG01000277.1 GCA_004102805.1 Muribaculaceae bacterium Isolate-002 (NCI) | reverse complement strand
ACCTTAATGGCATTCTCCTTGGCATCAAAACCCATAGAACGTATCACATTAAGTATTAGTTCCTTTTCAACTTTTTTCTGACCCAATGCTTGCATGATATTGTCACTCCAAGTTACAGGATTAAAATCATCCACGAAAGAAGCAAGACCCAGATTCATATTTACTGTTTTTGGAAAACCTTTGAATAAAACACAAGGAACAGCGGCCGCCTGAGCTTCAACTGCAACGAGTCCAAAACCTTCACGAAGGGCTGGTCCCACGAACACATCAAATGTGTGCATCACCACAGGAATATCAGCACGCTCACCTAAAAAATGTATCTTACTGTCAACTCCAAGTTCCTTGGCGTGTGCCATCATGTTCTCTACATATTCTACGGCATCATTACGACCAGCAACTACAAAATGTGCGTTTACATTCCTTTTGTGGAGTACCGCAAGTAC
>SCEG01000276.1 GCA_004102805.1 Muribaculaceae bacterium Isolate-002 (NCI) | reverse complement strand
CGCCGAGATAGTCAAAGCCGGTCCAGACAAACTGGCCCATCACCCAGTCACGGTCATCGTCCATGGCAAAGTCTATGTCGGGCGTGTTTGACCACGTGCACGACTCGTTGTCATAACTGTTCGACTGATTGTCGGGGTGCATCACCACGTGATGCTCGCCAAACCCTACGGGGAAATGATAGACTCCGCGCGATGATACGGTCGATGCGGTCTCGGAGCCGAGGATGAGCTTCTGAGGCAGCTTGGCATAGGCCTTGTCGTAATACTGAGGCTTGTAGTTGAAGCCGGGTATGTCGAGCGCGGCGGCAAAACCGTTGTCGAGCACCGACCGTATCTGGTCCATTCCGCAGGTCACGGGGCGTGTCGGGTCGAGACTGTGCACGAGGTCCTGAAGCATGGTCAGCTCCCCTACCCCGCCGGGCCCCCACTGCGAGGGTACCTCG
>SCEG01000275.1 GCA_004102805.1 Muribaculaceae bacterium Isolate-002 (NCI) | reverse complement strand
TTTCAGGGCCGACTCGCCGGCATGGATTGTAACGTTGTCGAGCTCTATATCATGACTTGCAAACAGCGGACGCTCTCCGCCAAACTCTTTGTCCTTGATGATTTCCATAAGTTGATTTTGATTGGTTTTAATACTTTCTGCAAAATTAACAAGCTCTCAGGAAATGTATTGAACCATTCTTTCGGATATACCTACCACTTTTGACGTACAAAATTACCACTTTTTTCTTTTATGGGCAAATCGGCTGATTTTCAAGGTGAATTGGTGACGGGTGATTCGCTCTTACTTATTGATGGTGTCCGAGTGCTGGTTGTATGCCTTGGCCACACACTTCCATTCGCCATCGAGTTTGAGCAACAGAAGGAAGTCGGTGAAGTCGATGGTGCCACCCCACCCCTCTTCAAGAACGCGGACGACCGCCACGGTCTCCTCGACTGCCAGCA
>SCEG01000274.1 GCA_004102805.1 Muribaculaceae bacterium Isolate-002 (NCI) | reverse complement strand
GCACCTTGCGGAAAATGGGCGCGCGGGTGTACTCGCGGTTCATCAGTTTGGAAACGTAGGTCAGGCTGACGTCCTTGAGGGCCAGTTCCTCAGAGGTGAGCACGCGCACGCCGCGGTTCCGCTCAATCGGGTGGCCTTCAAAGCTGTAGTTCACTTCCTCAATGCCCCAGCTTTCCGCCAGGGAGCCAAAAAACTGTTCCGTTCCGGCAGCGCCGCCGCTGTAGAGAACACATTGATTGGGGTTGAGCATGCTTGCCTCCTCAAAAAGATATGTGACGCCGGACACTCAGGCAATTTCCCGGCGGGAAGAGCTTTCCCCGGCGGGGCGGCAGCGTCAATACGGGCATCATGGCAGAATTTGCGCCGCACGGCAAGGCGGCCCGCCAAAGAAAAGCCGCGTCCGGCGCTTCCGCGCGGGGCGGCTTACCAGGCTTCCCGATACA
>SCEG01000273.1 GCA_004102805.1 Muribaculaceae bacterium Isolate-002 (NCI) | reverse complement strand
CGCCATCGCCTATATGTGTCAGCGACGCAGGCAGTGCCACAGTCTCCACAGCCGCCATTCCGGCCATAGCAAGCACCCCTATCTCACTCACTCCGTCGGGCAGATTGACCGACGCAAGGCTCACAGCCCCCTTCAAGGCAAGGGCGGGGACACTCACTGCCCCCGACGGCAGACGCACATCGGCAAGCGACTCACAGTCAAAAAACACTCCCTCGCCAAGCTCTGCGGCCCCCGAGGGCAGTGTGGCCGACACCAGGCGGGCACACGAGGCAAAAGCTCTCTCGCCCACCGAGGCCAATCGCCCGCAGCCGTCAAGAGACACTCTCTCGAGACCGCTCAGAGCAAAGGCCTCATGCCCGATGCAAGTCAGAGACTCCGGCATCGCAATCTCCCCGAGCGAACGACATCCTAAAAAGGCGCGGTCACCTATGGCACTCAGCGAGC
>SCEG01000272.1 GCA_004102805.1 Muribaculaceae bacterium Isolate-002 (NCI) | reverse complement strand
GGCCCCTTTCCTCCTATCACCGGCGTATTGTCCATGTCTGTCTTCAGGACGCCGCCGACGTGCAGACCCGCAGCACCGGCGACGGACCCATGAAACGGGTGGTCATTATGCGCCGGAAGGCGGAAAAAAACTAACCGCCTGTTACGTATTTCCTTGCCGGCGGCGCGTGCATTCCGCGGCCGGCTGTCCACAGCGCAGGGAGTTCGTGCCGTCCATGCCCACCATCGCCGCCATAGCCACGCCGCCGGGAGCCGGGGGCATCGGCATTGTGCGCCTTTCCGGTCCACGGAGCAAAGCCTTGCTGGCGCGTATATTCCTGCCGCTTTCGCCGCGTTTTGAAAATTTTCGGCCCTGGTTCATGCACCGAGGCCGGGTTCTGGATCAGCATGGCGAAGCCCTGGACGACGTTCTGGCCGTGTTCATGCCCGGCCCGCGCACATTCAC
>SCEG01000271.1 GCA_004102805.1 Muribaculaceae bacterium Isolate-002 (NCI) | reverse complement strand
TCAGGTCAGAACCGTGCCGAGCCGGAAGGAGAAGAAGAGAGTGATACTGACCCAACTGAAGAAGAGGAAGATGAAGTTGACGAAACTGACGAAGTCAATGACGAAACAGAGGAATCAGAGGAAACTCCCGATGCAAGACCGGCAGACACATCAGTGCCTGCAGAACCGATGATCCCCTCCGCCCCAAAAACAGTGCCGACATTCCGCACCTCAGGAATGCCTCGCTTTCTTGAAGGCGCGCGCTACTGGCTCCAGTGGGCTGGCATCCCCGAACCGGTATATGCGCCATATCACGGCTCCGATGACTACAAAGACGACTATACATCTCGCGGAAACTGGGTGAACTACCTCGCCGGAGGCTCGCGTGTTCTTCCGAATCGCGAAGGTCTCAACATACCTGTAGACATGGCTTTCGCCCTCCACAGCGATGCCGGCAAAAGAGCC
>SCEG01000027.1 GCA_004102805.1 Muribaculaceae bacterium Isolate-002 (NCI) | reverse complement strand
TGTCTCAGTACCAGTGTGGGGGACCTTCCTCTCAGAACCCCTACGCATCGTCGCCTCGGTGGGCCGTTACCCCGCCGACTAGCTAATGCGCCGCATGCCCATCCGCCACCGGATTGCTCCTTTGACCGCCCCGGGATGCCCCGGAATGGTGTTACGCGGAATTAGTCGGAATTTCTTCCGGTTATTCCCCTGTGACGGGCAGGTTGCATACGTGTTACTCACCCGTGCGCCGGTCGCCGGCGATTGAAGCAAGCTTCAACCCCGCTGCCCCTCGACTTGCATGTGTTAAGCCTGTCGCTAGCGTTCATCCTGAGCCAGGATCAAACTCTTCGTTGTTGTATCTTGTTTCTTTATTTTCTTGTAAAGTCGCATGACCTCAGACAACGCCGTCGTCCCGGATACCTTTCTTGCGGCCGGTCGCCCGGCCAAAGGGTCGTTTTCAGGAATTGACACCGGCATTCTCTCTTGCGAAAGAGCCGGTCTCATTTATTAGCTCTTGTACTTTCTTGTCTTTGTCTATTGTAAGTCTTTCAATGTTCTCGGGGATTTCCCGTCCCGCTTCCGTCAGACCCTGCGGCCTTTCGTTTTCGTGAGGCGGAAAAACTTTGCAAAGGTAAGAAGAAAATTTGTAACTTCCAAATTTTTCTTCAACTTTTTTTGCAGTCTGTTTTCGTCGCCCGCAGCCACTCCGCCGCAGCAGCACTCGGCCGCCGCGCCTTCGCCGCCCGCAGGCCGGAAGCTCGCTTGCTTCCCGAAAGCGAGTGCAAAGGTATGCACTTTTTATTTACCCACCAAATATTTTTACAACTTTTTTCGGAAAAATTTTACCTAAACCTCCTCAAAAACCCTCAAAATCCACACCAACCGACTGTAACACACCCGATTATATCACATCAAAAAAAGTTCACACTACAACACGATTTTCACACTCTTTTCGGCAAACGCAACCTGCACACCTCGCAAAAACCACACAAAACAAAACCGAACAAAATCACCCGACAGATAAAATATATCTATCCACTATATCTGCTATAACCGGATTTTTTTGTAATTTTGGAAAGAAATAAAATTTACAAACATGAAAATAAAACATATTATTATATGCCTCACGGCAGCAATCGGACTATCATCGCAAGCACAGCACACCAGATGGCACGACGAAGCAACCGACACTCTCGCCATAAACCGACTGCTGAAAAAAGCTGTAATGATTGCAGATCCGCAGCAGAGAGTAGCATCGCTTGCACAGGAATTTATCGACCGCCCCTACATTGCCGGCACTCTCGAACCCGACGGAGAAGAAAAACTGACCGTGAATCTCGACGAAGTAGACTGCACAACACTTGTCGACAACATAATCGCACTCGCCATCACTGCCGGCGAGCACCGCACCTCATGGCGCGACTTCATCTACAACCTCGAACGCATACGCTACCGCAACGGCGAAATGAGAGGCTACCCCTCACGACTGCATTACATCAGCGACTGGATCGTCGACAACGTGCACCGCGGCAACTTCGAGGAAGTCACCGGCAACTGCGACCTGGCCACCTACGAAGTCAAGACCATCGACTTCATGTCGGCAAACCGCAACCTCTACCCCGCCCTTGCCGACTCGGCCACATTCGCCAAAATAAAAGAATATGAAATAGGCTACCGCAGCCACCGCTACCCGGTAATAAAGACATCTCGCGTGGCAAAAGCCGCAAAAACATTCCTCCGCACAGGCGACATCATAGCCATCTGCACAGGCAAGAAAGGGCTCGACGTCTCCCACATGGGCATTCTGTTTATCAACGACAAGAATATCCCCTACCTGCTGCACGCATCATCAAAGGCAGGCAAAGTCATACTCGACGCCACACCTCTCGACCGCTACCTGACCTCAAACCGCCACATAGGCATCCGCGTAATACGCCTGAAGGAATAACCCTCCGCAAACATACGAAAAGCGGTTCCGGCGACAGACAAACCTCGCCGGAACCGCTTTTTTTACCCCAATAAACTGAAAGAAGGGCACGCCGACGGCGCGCCCTTCGATTTCATATAACCGATCCGTAACGATTATGCGTTCGGACGTTTGGTTTTCTTGCCATAACCGTAGCCGGCAGCAGCGCCAAGTTCCTCCTCGATGCGGAGAAGCTGGTTGTATTTTGCCATACGGTCAGAACGTGAAGCAGAACCGGTTTTGATCTGTCCGGCGTTGGTAGCGACTGCGATGTCAGCGATAGTGGCATCTTCAGTCTCACCCGAACGGTGCGAGATAACTGCAGTGTAGCCGTTACGCTGAGCGAGTTCTACGGCACGGAGAGTTTCAGTGAGCGAACCGATCTGGTTAACCTTAACGAGGATAGAGTTGGCGCAGCCTTCTTCGATACCGCGTTTGAGGTATTTAACGTTGGTTACGAACAAGTCGTCACCTACGAGCTGGCAACGGTCGCCGATAAGGTCGGTGAGAACCTTCCAGCCTGCCCAGTCATCTTCAGCCATACCGTCCTCGATAGAGTCGATAGGATATTTTTCAACAAGTTCTTTGAGGAACTGAGCCTGCTCTTCTGAAGTGTACTTCTTGCCGTTGGGTTCTTTGGCAGCACCGTTGTTGAGCTGAGCGTAGTTGTAGATACCGTCTTTGTAGAACTCTGAAGAAGCGCAGTCGAGACCGATAGTAACATCCTTGCCGGGAACATAGCCTGCCTTCTCGATAGCCTGCATGATGACATTGAGAGCGTCCTCAGTGCCGTCAAGCGAAGGAGCGAAACCGCCTTCATCACCTACTGCGGTAGAAAGACCACGAGCCTTGAGCACTGACTTGAGGTTGTGGAACACCTCGGTGCCCATGCGGATACCTTCCTTGAAAGAAGCAGCGCCGATCGGACGGATCATGAATTCCTGGAAGCAGATGGGAGCGTCAGAGTGAGCACCACCGTTGATGATGTTCATCATAGGCACAGGAAGCGCGTAAGTGTTGCAGCCACCGATGTATTTGTAAAGGGGAAGGTCAAGATAATCTGCGGCAGCCTTAGCCACTGCGAGAGATACACCGAGGATAGCGTTTGCGCCAAGGTTTGACTTGGTTTCAGTGCCGTCAAGCTCAAGCATCTTCTCATCGATAGCGATCTGGTCAAGAGCGCTCATGCCTTTGAGAGCCTCTGCGATTACAGTGTTGACATTAGCCACTGCCTTCTGCACACCCTTGCCCATGTAGCGTGACTTGTCACCGTCGCGGAGCTCAAGAGCTTCATTCACACCGGTTGACGCGCCTGAGGGAACAGATGCACGGCCACGTGCGCCCGACTCAAGGATTACATCAACTTCTACTGTAGGGTTACCGCGAGAGTCAAGAACTTCACGACCAATGATTTTTTCAATTTTCATAATGATGTATAATTAAAAACGTGTATTTAAAATATAAATTTCGAAGTCCGGTTTTCAACCAACAAAGATACAACTTTTTTATATAATAAACTTTTACTTATCCAAAATTTTATCTAATACGGATAAAAATATGTATCTTTGCCACCGCATTTTCACATTAATAATAGTAATTAACATCACAGCTATGAAATTAAAAAGCATCATCGCAGGATTTGCATTGCTGATGTCACTCGGCGCATCAGCCCAGTACGACCTTAACGCGGCAGCCGAAGAATATAAAGCCGACGTCGAGGCATCTGTAAGAAAAATGAACGGCAACGACAAACACAATGCCGGACCCGAGCCATTCAAAGAGTTCATCGCAAAATTCTCAACCGACGAAGCCTTCATGAACGAACGCATCGCCCTTGACGACAAAGCCCGCGAAAAATACGCCGATCTCCTCACCCCCTCCACCTTCACCGCCAAACTGCCAGTCATCGCCGACAACAACGGCACCGACGACGTCTACTACCAGATTTGGGACGAAATGCAGTTTCACACCGTGCATCTCAACTGCTGCTGGGACGGCGTTCTTGAAAACAACATCATCTTCATGAAGAAAAACGGCAAATGGTATCTCGACGCCATCACCGAATAACACCACATACATAAAAATCCACAACAGGGAGTCATGCATCAATCAGCGTGACTCCCTGTTGTCAATCTGACAGACTCATTCAACGGAAATTGACAAACCCACCACGCTACATATTTAATTATTAAATAATTTATATATATTTGCAACAAGACCACACATTCTTGTATACCTTCAACACAACTGAGACAAAGCAATGAACCACCATGACAACACATTCCGGCACATTCTTATATCCGCAATCATTGCGTTGCCTGCAATGATATTTGCACAAAACCACTCACCAGCAGCATCAACTCCCGATATAACTGATTTCTACAAACAATACATACTGTTACAATCCGCAGAAAATCCCTCGACAGCCAGAATTGACAGCCTTCTCAGGCAATATTGCACCGATTCACTGATACACAATATAAAATCGGGAAAATATGATTACGATATTTTCCTGCAAGCACAAGACTGCGACTCGACATGGGCGCAATATGTATTTGTATTCCCGGCCGACAATGACCGCGACGGCATCTATTACACCGACCCGAATGCAAAAACCATTGTCAGCATCAGCGCGCAACGTAATGCGGAAGGCAAAATCAAAGATGTCACATTGTGCGACGTTCTCGATATGCGATACCACAAAAGCATCGACCATAAAATGTTTATGGTCGACGGCCAAAACATCGGCAAATCCGACCTATGGCGCAAAAAAAAGATTATTGCCAAATACATCGCCTGCGGAAAAGACATAAACAACGGCACACGCGACAGCCGGGTCATTAAAGAGATCACCGGAAACGACCCGCTTACAGCCATCCAATTCACATATCTTGAAAACAACATCGACTACGGAGACTTCTATTTCACATTAAAAAATGATATAGCCGACAGGATATCCAATCTCCCACCCGGCACAATCCTTTCCCTTGGCATAACATTCTACAACAGCGTGCCCGGCTACCATTACATTGTGCCATACGCACTTGTCGACAGTGCAGAAATATTACACCTGCCGTCAGAACTCGACAGACTGCTATGGAGCACCGAAGGATACCGCATCTTCCAATACGACAACGGCGACGACTACCTGTCCGACGGACTGCTCCGCATTATAGACAAAGACAACTTCGTAGGCTATGCCACAGAAAACGGAGAGATCGCCATTGCCCCACGATTTGCATTCGGCTACCCGTTTGAACACGGAAAAGCCAAAGTCACCGATTCCGGAGAACTCAGAAGTAACGGAGAATACCATTACTGGCACAGCGACAATTGGTATTGGATAGACAAAACCGGAAAAAGAATAGAATAATACAACCCATTCAACCTGCAACCAAAAAGCGACGAAAAGACGCGCACCCTGCAAACCCGACGCCACATCCCCACAAATCCTCTAACTCGGATAATCGCACCCAAGCCGAAATAACAGTACATGACAATATAATAATTCCAGGCTTTACCTTGAAGGTGTTGCTGCACTTCATATTGTAGGGACGCACGGCTCGTATGCCCGGAATTAACACCTGATAATCAAGAAATTGACAGATGCAATTCTGACAAATAAAAAAAGAGGATGACGCTGACGTCATCCTCTTTATAATAAACTCTGATATTCAGATTATTCTGCTGTGGGAGCTTCGGGAGCCTCTGCTGCAGGAGCTTCTGCTGCGGGAGCTGAAGTTGACTTGCGGCTGCGGCGTGTGCGGCTCTTCTTGGCAGCACCTTTCTCCTTGAGCATGTTTTCGTTGTAGTCAACGAGCTCGATGAAGCAAGTCTTAGCATTGTCACCAAGACGGTTACCGGTCTTGAGGATACGGGTGTAACCTCCGGGACGGTCAGAAATCTTCTGAGAGATTTCGCGGAAAAGCTCAGTGACAGCCTCTTTGTTCTGAAGGTGGCTGAAAACAAGACGGCGGTTGGCGGTAGTGTCCTCCTTCGCGCGGTTGATAAGCGGTTCGGCGTATACACGGAGAGCTTTAGCCTTGGCAAGAGTAGTGAAAATGCGTTTGTGCATAATCAGCGATATTGTCATGTTAGCCAAGAGCGCCGCACGGTGAGAATGTGTACGACCGAGGTGGTTGAATTTTTTATTATGTCTCATCGTTGTTATTCTTTATCTAATTTATACTTTGAAATATCCATTCCGAACGAAAGGTTGAGATTCGCAAGAAGCTCATCAAGCTCTGTGAGCGACTTCTTACCGAAGTTACGGAATTTAAGCAGGTCGGTCTTGTTAAACACAACGAGCTCACCAAGGGTCTCTACCTCAGCGCTCTTCAGACAGTTGAGCGCACGCACCGAGAGTTCCATGTCGACAAGCTTCGATTTGAGAAGCTGGCGCATGTGGAGCACCTCTTCGTCAAACTCTTCATTGCCGTCGTTCTCAGGAGCCTCGATTGTGATCTTCTCGTCAGAGAAGAGCATCAGATGATAGATCAATATCTTCGAAGCCTCCTTCAGGCCATCCTTGGGCAGGATCGAACCATTGGTAGTGATTTCTATAATAAGTTTCTCGTAGTCAGTCTTCTGGTCAACACGGAAATTTTCAACCGTATACTTGACATTCTTTATCGGAGTGTAAATAGAGTCGATAGCGATGACATTGATATCATCGGTAGGAAGCTGGTTCTCCTCTGCGGGAACCCATCCGCGACCCTTGTTCACAGTCAGCTCGATCTGGAATGAAGCAGTAGAATCCAGGTGACAGATTACGAGATCCGGATTGAGGACCTCAAACCCGGTCAAGGCTTTACCTATGTCTCCGGCTTTGAATTCCTCTACACCCGACACTGAGATGGTGACCTTTTCAAACTCGGTCTCCTCCACTGTCTGTTTGAGACCAACCTTCTTGAGATTAAGGATAATGTTGGTGACATCCTCCTTTACTCCGGGTATAGTATCAAACTCGTGTTTAACGCCATCAATCTTAATCGACGAAATTGCATATCCTTCCAGAGAAGAAAGCAATACTCGGCGAAGTGCGTTACCTACAGTGATACCATAGCCGGGTTCCAAAGGTTTGAACTCAAATTTCCCATAAAAGTTGTCTGCTTCGAGCATCAACACTTTATCGGGCTTTTGGAATGCTAATATAGCCATGGATTCAACTTATTATATATTATGATTTAGAATACAACTCGACAATCAACTGCTCTTTGATATTCTCAGGAATATCTTCGCGGGCAGGCACGTGGAGGAATTTACCGGCTTTTGCAGCTTCGTCCCATTCGATCCAGGGATACTTGCTGTGGTTGAAACCGCTCAGTGTATCTGCAATCACTTCGAGTGATTTTGATTTCTCACGGACACCGATTACATCACCGGGCTGAACCTGATATGATGCGATGTTCACTACCTGACCGTTAACCACGATGTGACGGTGAAGCACCAGCTGACGGGCAGCAGCACGCGTAGGAGCAATGCCCAGACGGTATACTACGTTGTCAAGACGTGACTCGAGCAACTGCAGGAGGATCTCACCGGTGATACCCTTCATACGTGAAGCCTTGTCGAAGAGGTTGCGGAACTGACGTTCAAGCACACCGTAGGTGTATTTGGCTTTCTGCTTCTCACGGAGCTGAGTGCCATACTCTGAAGTTTTGCGGCGACGGTTCTGTCCATGCTGGCCGGGGGGGAAATTGCGACGCTGAAGCACTTTGTCCTCACCGAAAATGGGCTCGCCAAATTTACGTGCGATTTTGGTCTTGGGACCTGTATATCTTGCCATTTTAATCTGTTTTTTTCTTGACCTCTGCAGCTTCTGCCCGCTTCGTGCAGCCGCGACTATAGAGAGGTGATAAATTATAGTCTATTCACTCGGCGGCGCTCGCTGCTGCGGTCATTCTGTTGATAAGTATTTTACTCTAAAAATTTCTCTCTGAGATTATACTCTTCTGCGCTTGGGAGGACGGCATCCGTTGTGGGGAAGCGGAGTGACATCGATGATCTCGGTCACCTCGATTCCGGCGCCATGCACCGTACGGATTGCTGACTCACGGCCGTTGCCCGGACCTTTCACATAAGCCTTGACTTTTCTCAAGCCCAGGTCGTATGCGACTTTCGCGCAGTCCTGAGCTGCCATCTGGGCTGCGTAAGGAGTGTTCTTCTTCGAACCGCGGAAGCCCATTTTGCCGGCCGATGACCAAGAAATGACCTGACCCTCGCTGTTGGCAAGGCACACGATAATGTTGTTGAATGATGAGTGAACGTGAAGCTGACCGGCAGCGTCAACCTTAACGTTTCTCTTTTTAGCTGCGACTGTTTTTTTTGCCATAATTTATCGTTATTTAGTAGCTTTCTTCTTATTAGCGACTGTTTTCTTGCGGCCTTTGCGGGTACGGGCATTGTTCTTGGTGCTCTGACCGCGCACGGGCAAGCCGATACGGTGACGGATACCACGGTAGCAACCGATATCCATCAGTCGTTTGATATTCAACTGGATCTCGCTGCGGAGGTCACCCTCCACCTTGTAGTCGGCGCCGATTACTTCACGTACTTTGGCTGCCTGCGCGTCGGTCCAGTCCTTAACTTTGATATCTTTGTCAACTCCGGCCTTCTCAAGTATTGACTTGGCGGCGCTGCGGCCGATACCGAAGATGTAGGTCAAGGCTATTTCACCTCTTTTATTTTGGGGGAGGTCAACTCCCACGATTCTTACTGCCATATTGATTGACTTAATGTTTTTGCAAAATTAACAAAAAATTTTGAGAAGCGGCTTATTTTCAAGCTTTCTTGTTACAGAAATTTCACACTTGAAGTCTTTTTTTAGCCTTGACGCTGCTTATACTTGGGATTTTTCTTGTTGATTACGTATAAGCGGCCTTTACGACGTACGATTTTGCTGTCGGGAGTGCGCTTCTTGATTGAGGCTCTAACTTTCATATTCTTGTCGTTTTTTATTATTTGTATCTGAATGCAATACGACCCTTCGACAGGTCATAAGGCGACATCTCCACCCTCACCTTGTCACCGGGCAATATCTTGATATAATGCATGCGCATCTTGCCCGATATGTGAGCCGTGATTTGATGACCATTTTCGAGCTCAACACGAAACATTGCGTTCGACAATGACTCAACGATGGTGCCGTCCTGTTCTATTGCTGCTTGTTTTGCCATATATTTGTTTAAATGAATTTATCTTTCAACACTTCCTCGATATAATCGAATGTGGTAAGCACTTCCGTCTTGCCGTCAATTATAGCAAGAGTGTGCTCATAATGAGCCGAAGGCTGACGGTCACGCGTGCGGCAGGTCCATCCGTCATGCTCGATCACTATATTGCGGCTGCCCATGTTGACCATCGGCTCGATGCACAGACACATTCCGTCTCTGATAATCGGCCCGATGCCACGGCGGCCGTAATTGGGTATTTCCGGATCCTCGTGCATGCGCTTGCCGATACCATGACCGCACATCTCACGCACGATGCTGTAGCCACGCTTCTCGCAGTAAGTCTGCACGGCATTAGAAACATCACCGATACGCTTGCCCGGCACACATGCCTCTATTCCCGCATAGAGCGACTCCTTGGTCGTACGGCACAATGCCATCTTCTCCTCGGAAATCTCTCCGACTGCGAATGTATAGCACTGGTCGCCGTTATAACCGTCAAGCTCCACAACCGTATCCAGTCCGATGATATCGCCCTCTCTGAGGGTATAGTTCGACGGAAAGCCGTGCACCACTGTCTCATTGACCTCGATACACAGCGTCCCCGGGAAACCCTGATATCCCAGACACGACGGCCGACCGCCATTGTCAAGGATAAACTCCCTGGCAATGGTGTCGAGCTTGTGCGTGGTAACACCGGGAGAAATCCACCTGGCCATCTCGCCAAGCGTGCGACTCACAAGGTCACATGCCTTGCGCATCAGCTCCATCTCCTGTGGTGTCTTTAGATAAATCATCGTAAGTTAACTTATAAGGTATTTTTAATAAGCGCTGCCTGTGGTGCGCCCCTTAATCTTACCCTCCTTCATCAAGCCGTCATAATGATGCATCATCAGATGTGACTCGATCTGCTGCAGCGTGTCAAGAACGACGCCAACCATAATCAGCAGAGAAGTGCCGCCGAAGAACTGAGCGAAATTCTGCGAGATGCCCAAAGTGCGGGCAAACGCCGGAAGTATCGCCACAATACCGAGGAACAACGAACCGGGCAGCGTGATTCGCGACATGATCGCATCAAGATACTCGGCGGTTTTCTTGCCGGGCTTGACACCCGGAATAAAACCGTTGTTACGCTTCATATCCTCGGCCATCTGGGTCGGACGCACCGTAATCGCCGTATAGAAATACGTGAACGCTACGATAAGGATAAAGTAAACAAAATTATACCAGAAACCGTTGATATCGGTGAAAGCTCCGAAGAAGCCACCCGAGCTCTGGCCGAAACCGGCCAGAGTCAACGGTATGAACATAATGGCCTGAGCGAAGATGATAGGCATCACACCCGCAGCATTTACCTTAAGGGGTATATACTGGCGGGCTCCGCCATACTGCTTGTTGCCGACGATGCGCTTGGCATACTGCACGGGCACCTTGCGGGTTCCCTGCACCAGAAGCACTGCGCAGATTGTCACAGCAAGCAAAAGTATCACCTCGATGATGAACATTATCAAACCACCCTGCGAACCTTGTGCGCCCGGCATACGGCTGATAAATTCATAGAACAATGCCTGGGGCAGACGGGCGATGATACCCACAAGGATTATGAACGAGATACCGTTGCCGATACCGCGGTCGGTAATCCTCTCCCCGAGCCACATGATAAACATTGAGCCGGCAGCAAGCACCACAGTGAGGAATAGCACATTTGCCGTAGTCAATGTAAGTCCGACAGTGTGCTGCAGGTTAATCAAATAAGCCGGACCCTGAACGAGCAGTATAAGCACAGTCAGGTAACGGGTATATTGATTCAGCTTCTGGCGACCGCTCTCTCCCTCGCGCTGCATCTTCTGGAAAGACGGCAGCACCATGCCCAGGAGCTGGATCACAATCGACGCGGTGATATAGGGCATGATACCCAGCGCAAAGATTGAAGCCTGCGAGAACGCACCTCCCGAGAACATATCGAGCAGCTGCATCAAGCCTCCCGATGTCTGCGATTGAAGCTGCTCGAGATCGTGCGGGTTGATACCCGGCAACGCCACGTAACAGCCGAGACGATAGACAACGACGAGCAGGAAAGTCACCGTAAGGCGCTTGCGCAGCTCTTCGATCGTCCAGATGTTTTTAATGGTTTGAATAAATCTCATTATAATTATAATTTAACGATGGTTCCACCTGCTTCCACAATCGCCTTCTCAGCCGATGCAGAGAATGCATTGGCCTCGACAGTGAGCTTGCGGGTGAGCTTGCCGTTACCGAGTATCTTCACAAGCGCACGCTTGTTGACAAAGCCTGCGTTGATAAGGTCAGCAACTGCGATTTTCTCAAGATTGCCGGCGGCCGCCATTGACTCGAGAACATCAAGATTGATAGCCTTGTATGACACACGGTTGATATTTTTGAAACCATATTTGGGGAGACGACGCTGCAAAGGCATCTGACCGCCTTCGAATCCGATCTTGCGGCTATAACCCGAACGAGACTTGGCTCCCTTGTGACCGCGCGTTGATGTACCGCCACGGCCTGAACCCTGACCACGTCCGATTCTCTTTCCCGTTTTAGTTGACCCAACGGCCGGTTGTAAATTACTTAAATCCATAGTTCAAAATATTTTAGGCGTTGGTTACTTCTACTAAGTGATGCACTTTGTTGACCATACCGAGGATTTCGGGAGTCGCCTCCTTAACTACAGTGTGGTTCATCTTCTTCAAGCCGAGCGCATCGAGTGTGCGCTTCTGAACTGCCGGGCAGTTGATACGGCTCTTTATCTGTTTGATTGCTATCTGTGCCATTGTTATTATCCCTTGAATACTTTTTCAACTGAAATGCCACGGTTCTGAGCGATAGTGGCGGGACCTCTCATCTCATCAAGAGCTGCTATTGTAGCCTTCACGAGATTGTGGGGGTTAGACGAGCCCTTTGACTTTGCAAGCACGTCGGTGATACCGACGCTCTCAAGCACGGCACGCATCGCACCACCGGCCTTCACACCGGTACCGTGAGACGCAGGCTTGAGGATGATGCGCGAGCCACCGAACTTGGCAACCTGCTCGTGAGGTATGGTGCCTTTGTGCACGGGAACCTTGATGAGGTTCTTCTTCGCAGCCTCCACACCCTTGGCGATAGCGGCCGTAACCTCATTGGCTTTTCCGAGGCCCCAGCCTACAATACCGTTCTCGTTACCTACTACCACAATCGCGGCAAAAGTAAACGTACGACCACCCTTTGTTACTTTGGTGACACGATTAATCGCTACAAGGCGATCTTTCAGATCAATATCATTGGTTGATTTTACGCGGTTATTTCTTTTTGCCATGATTGTTAAAATTTAAGTCCGCCTTCGCGGGCTGCGTCAGCTAATGATTTTACACGTCCGTGGAAGAGGTAACCGTTACGGTCGAACACTACTTCTGTAATGCCCTGGGCGAGAGCCTTCTCAGCGATGGCCTTGCCGACCTTGGCTGCGATCTCGCTCTTGGTGCCCTCCTCGATACCCTTCGAAGAAGTGGCGGCAAGTGTGCTGCCGGCCAAATCGTCGATGAGCTGAACGTAGATTTGTTTATTGCTACGGAACACTGTCATGCGCGGACGGGCTGCAGTGCCTGAGATTTTACCGCGGATACGTGTCTTGATTTTATTTCTTCTTTCTATCTTAGATACCATGATTCTGTCTGTTTTTATTATTTGGCACCTGCCGATTTACCTGACTTGCGGCGGATTACCTCGCCGACAAACTTGATACCTTTACCCTTGTAAGGCTCGGGCTTACGCAGTGAGCGTATCTTGGCGCATACCTGGCCGAGCAGCTGCTTGTCATCGCTCTCAAGGATGATGAGAGGATTCTTGTTACGCTCGGTCTTGGCCTCTACCTTTACCTCCGCAGGAAGCTTGATATATATAGCGTGAGAGAAACCGAGCGACAGCTCAAGCACCTGACCGGTGGCCGCTGCACGGTAACCTACACCTACCAATTCCATTTCTTTGCGGTAACCGGTCGAAACACCTACCACCATGTTGTGGATAAGCGCGCGATAAAGACCATGCTGAGCGCGGTGCTCACGGTCATCGCTCGGACGAGTCACGATCACATGATTGTCCTCGACCTTTACCTCGAGCTCAGGGTTGACAGCCTGCTTAAGCTCACCCTTGGGGCCCTTTACGGTTACTACATTGTTATCAATCTTAACTGTGACACCTGCAGGTATCTCAATGGGAGCTTTACCAATTCTTGACATAATTATTTCCTCCTATAAGATTAATAAACGTAACACAAAACTTCACCGCCGATCTGCATTTCGGCAGCTTTCTTATTCGTCATCACGCCGCGCGAAGTCGACAGGATGGCTATACCTAAACCGTTGAGCACACGGGGCATGTCCTTGTAGCCTGTGTACTGACGGAGACCCGGACGGGACACTCGCTTGAGCCCCTTGATAGCGTTGACACGGTCAACAGGGTCATATTTCAGAGCTATCTTGATAATCCCCTGGGGATTTTCACCCTCTACAAATTTGTAGTTGAGGATATAGCCCTGTTCAAAAAGAATCTTGGTGATTTCTTTTTTCAAGTTTGAGGCAGGCACCTCCACCACACGGTGGTTGGCCTTGATCGCATTCCTCAATCTTGTTAAGTAGTCTGCTATTGTATCTGTCATTTTATTGTTGTTTAAATTGATTGGGACTTTCCCAACAATATTTAATTAACTTCTGTCTGAAGCATTTTATGTGGCTATTACAGCTCGCCGTTACCAGCTTGCCTTCTTTACTCCGGGAATAAGACCCGCTGAGGCCATTTCGCGGAACTGGATACGTGAGATACCGAACTGGCGGATATAGCCCTTGGGACGACCCGTGATAGAGCAACGGTTGTGCATGCGCACACGCGAAGCGTTCTTGGGCAGAAGCTGAAGAGCTTCATAGTCGCCGGCAGCCTTGAGAGCCGCTTTCTTGGCAGCATACTTTGCCACAAGTTTCGCACGCTTTACCTCACGGGCTTTCATTGATTCTTTTGCCATAACTGCTTATTTTGCGTTTTTAAAAGGTAAACCGAATTGTTTGAGCAATGCATAGCCTTCCTCGTCGGTATTGGCCGATGTCACGAAAGTGATGTTCATGCCCAGCAATTTAGAAATATTGTCGATGTTGATCTCAGGGAAGATGATCTGCTCGTTGATACCGAGGGTATAGTTGCCGCGGCCGTCGAGCTTGCTCTCGATACCCTTGAAGTCACGGATACGGGGAAGAGCCACACGCACCAGTCTTTCAAGGAACTCATACATCTTCTCACGACGCAGAGTAACACGCACACCGATAGGCATTTTCTTACGCACCTTGAAGTTAGAGATATCCTTGCGCGAAAGTGTTGCGACAGCTTTCTGACCGGTGATGGCGGTAAGCTCGTTGATAGCTGTCTCGATGATTTTCTTATCCTGAGTGGCTTCGCCGAGACCCTGATTGATGACAATCTTCTCGAGGCGGGGCACTTGCATTACTGTAGTATAGTTGAACTCTTTTGTAAGAGCCGGAACGATACGCTCCTGATAATCTTTCTTAAGGGTTGCAGTACTCATTACTTAATCTCCTCTCCCGATTTTTTAGAATAACGTATTTTCTCGCCGTTCTCCTCCTTCTTGAAGCCTACGCGGGTGGGCTTGCCTGACTTCGGATCGATAAGGCTGAGATTAGAAATATTGATAGGAGCTTCCATCTTGATGAGACCTCCCTGGGGATGTTTGGCATTGGGCTTCGTGCTCTTGGTCACCATATTCACGCCCTCGACAATGGCACGGTTCTTTGCAGCGTCAACTGAAAGAACACGGCCGGTCTTGGAGCGGTCATCACCTGCGAGGACATATACAGTGTCGCCCTTCTTTATATTTACTTTGCTCATTTGTTCTACTTTGATTAAAGCACCTCGGGTGCAAGTGAAACTATTTTCATATTAGTGGCGCGGAGCTCACGGGCAACCGGGCCGAAAATACGAGTGCCGCGAAGCTCGCCGGCATTGTTGAGCAGCACACATGCATTGTCATCGAAGCGGATGTACGAGCCGTCGGGACGACGCACTTCCTTCTTGGTGCGCACGACTACAGCTTTCGATACCGTACCCTTCTTAACATCTGATGAAGGTATGACGCTCTTTACCGACACTACGATGATATCGCCTACAGATGCATAGCGACGTCCTGTACCACCGAGAACGTGGATACAGAGTGCCTCTTTCGCACCGCTGTTGTCGGCTACCGTCAAACGTGATTCTGTCTGTATCATGATTATTTAACTTTTTCGATTATTTCTACTAATCTCCATCTCTTGGTCTTGCTCAAGGGGCGGGTCTCCATCAAGCGTACTTTATCGCCGACGTTGCATTCGTTCTTCTCGTCGTGAGCGTGATACTTCTTCGACTTGTTCACAAACTTGCCATAAATGGGGTGTTTCTCCTTCCATTTGATGGTGACTGTGATAGTCTTGTCACCCTTGTTTGACGATACTACCCCAATGCGCTCTTTTCTAAGATTTCTGGTTTCCATATATCTTTTGGGGATTATTTGTTATTAAGCTCACGCTGACGCAACTCGGTCTTTACGCGTGCAATCATTTTTCTGTCAAGTGTAATCTGAGCCGGGCTGTCAAGCGGAGATACAGCATGGTTCGCCTTCGTCTGAAGGTATTCCTTTTCCATCTGGGCCAGACGCTCCTTGAGGTCGGCAGTGGTCATTTCCTTTATCTCTTCTTTCTTCATTGCTTATTACACATTTTGGGTTGGGTCATAGTCGCGACGTACGACAAATTTTGTTGTCACAGGAAGCTTCTGGGCTGCAAGACGCAATGCTTCTTTTGCGATGTCGAAGCTTACGCCTTCAACCTCGATAAGCATGCGGCCGGGGGTAACGGGAGCCACGAAGCCTTCGGGCGAACCTTTACCCTTACCCATACGTACCTCGGCAGGCTTCTTGGTGATAGGCTTGTCCGGGAATATACGGATCCAGATTTGTCCTTGACGTTGCATATAACGGGTCACAGCGATACGCGCAGCCTCTATCTGTCGACCGGTAATCCATTTTGATTCCAAAGTCTTGATACCGAAAGAGCCGAACGCCAACTGATTGCCGCGCTGGGCTTCACCCTTCATGCGGCCTTTCTGTTGTCTGCGGAACTTGGTTTTCTTAGGTTGTAACATTGTTGTTTGTTTCAATTAATGGTTTAACGGTTGTTTTTAGGCTTGCGGAAACCGCCGCGACGCTCACGTGAGCCGCCCTGGTTGCCACGACCTTCCTTCGCGTTTGAAGTGAACTGGGGAGCGAGGTCACGCTTGCCGTAAACCTCACCGCGGCAGATCCACACCTTCACGCCGATTACACCTACCTTGGTGTGAGCCTCGACCAAAGCATAGTCGATGTCAGCACGCAGAGTGTGAAGCGGAGTACGGCCTTCCTTGAACATTTCCGAACGTGCCATTTCGGCGCCGTTCAGACGGCCTGACACCTGCACCTTGATACCCTCGGCGCCGGCACGCATTGTCGAAGCGACAGCCATCTTGACTGCACGGCGGTATGCGATCTTGCCTTCGATCTGACGGGCGATAGTGCTTGCCACGATCTGTGCGTCAAGCTCCGGACGCTTCACCTCGAAGATGTTGATCTGAACATCCTTGTCGGTGATTTTCTTGAGCTCCTCTTTGAGCTTGTCAACCTCAGAACCGCCCTTGCCGATGATCAGACCCGGACGAGAGGTGCACACTGTGATGGTGATGAGTTTGAGCGTACGCTCTATAACGATTTTTGAAACGCTTGACTTGGCTAAGCGGACATTAAGATACTTGCGGAGCTTTGAATCTTCCAACAGAGTATCTCCGTATTTCTTGCCACCGTACCAGTTAGAGTCCCAGCCACGGATGACACCCAAGCGATTGCTGATTGGATTTACTTTCTGTCCCATTTCTTATGCCTTTTTTTCTTTATTGTCAATCGTGTCTACAAACAATGTAACGTGGTTAGCACGTTTACGGATGCGGTAACCGCGTCCTTGAGGAGCTGTGCGCAGGCGCTTCAGCATCGGAGCACAGTTCACGAAGATTGTGCTGATGTAAAGCTCGTCGCTTTCAGCCTTGCGATCGTTTTTAGCCTCCCAGTTGGCGATTGCCGAACGGAGAAGTTTTTCAAGCTTGGCTGCAGCTTCCTTATTAGAGAATTTGAGGATACCCAACGCGCGGAATACTTCTTTACCACGTACGAGGTCGGCTACAAGACGCATCTTGCGGGGCGACGAGGGCACGTTGGTCAGTTTAGCAAACGCCTGGCTTTTGCGGGCTTCCTTGATTGCTTCGGCTGAATTTCTTTTTCTTACACCCATTGTATTTAATTTCTTTTGTTATCAAAAATTATTTATTGAGTGGTCCGATTATTTCTTCTTGTTGCCGGCGTGACCACGGAAGGTGCGGGTCGGAGCGAACTCTCCGAGTTTGTGACCTACCATGTTCTCGGTGACGTAAACAGGAATAAACTTATTACCGTTGTGCACTGCAAAAGTGTGACCCACGAATTCGGGGGCAATCATCGAAGCGCGGCTCCAAGTCTTGATGACCGACTTCTTGCCCGACTCTTCCATTGCCGTTACTTTCTTTTCCAGCTTGACACTGATAAAGGGACCTTTTTTTAATGAACGACTCATAGTTGCTTAATTAATCAGATTACTTTTTTCTTCTTTCAATAATGTACTTCGAAGAATGTTTCTTCGGCGCACGTGTCTTGAGTCCCTTAGCGTAAAGGCCCTTGCGTGAACGCGGGTGTCCACCTGAAGCGCGGCCTTCACCACCACCCATCGGGTGGTCAACAGGGTTCATGACAACGCCACGGTTGCGCGGACGGCGTCCGAGCCAGCGTGAACGGCCGGCCTTGCCTGAGCGCTCGAGCGAGTGCTCCGAGTTACCTACAACGCCGACAGTGGCTTTGCAGGCTGCAAGCACTTTACGTGTCTCTCCCGAAGGTAATTTGATAATAGCGTAGTCGCCTTCTCGCGAAGTCAATTGCGCGAAAGTGCCGGCCGAACGAGCCATGAAGGCTCCCTGACCGGGGCGCAACTCGATGTTGTGGATAAGCGTACCGACGGGAATTTTGCTCAAGGGAAGGGCATTGCCGATCTCAGGAGCCACATCGGGTCCGCTGACTACTGTTGCGCCAACTTCTAAGCCGTTGGGTGCAATGATGTAAGTTTTCACACCGTCAACGTAGTAAAGAAGTGCAATACGGGCAGATCTGTTGGGATCATACTCGATTGACTTCACTACGGCGGGTACACCGTCTTTCGTTCTCTTAAAGTCTATCATGCGGTATTTGCGTTTGTGTCCACCACCAAGGTAGCGGGTGGTGAGATGACCTTCGGCATTGCGGCCGCCGGTGCTTTTTTTACCGACTGTAAGAGATTTCTCAGGCGTGGTAGCAGTGATCGTACCTTTAAATACGCCTATAACCTTGTGTCTTTGCCCCGGTGTAGTGGGCTTGAATTTTCTTACTGCCATTTTCTATTTAAATGTTGCTATAAAAGTCAATGGTTTCGCCTTCGGCTATGGTTACAATCGCCTTTTTGTAAGACGAAGTCTTGCCGCGCAGAAGGCCGCTCTTTGTGTAACGCGATTTATTCTTGCCACGTACTACCATGGTGTTGACACCAACCACTTTTACGCCATAGAGATTTTCAACAAGCGCCTTGATCTGGTACTTGTTGGCATCGGGCGATACGCGGAAAGTGTATTTATTAAGCTTCTCGGTAAGACGGGTAGCTTTTTCAGTTACTATCGGTTTGATCTGAAAGTCCATTTTCTGCGATTGGTTTAAAATTGGTTAATGACATCAAGGCCACTCTCGGTAAGGATTATGGCTTTGTTGTTTAATATCGCGTAAGTGTTGATGTCGGAAGCAGGCATGATGTTTACTCCCGGCACATTACGAGCAGACAAAGATACGTTTTTATCTGCACTTTCTGAAACGAGCAACACTTTTTTGCCCTCGACTTTAAGATTTTTAGCTAAATTTATGAAATTTTTAGTTTTAGGAGCATCAAATGTGAAGTTCTCGACTACGATGATCTGATTGTCCTGAGCCTTAAAGGTGAGAGCCGATTTGCGGGCGAGCTGTTTTACTTTCTTGTTAAGCTTGAAGCGATAGTCGCGGGGACGGGGGCCGAACACGCGGCCACCACCTACGAGTACGGGTGAGTTGATGTCACCGATACGGCTGCCGCCGCCACCCTTCTGCTTGTGCAGCTTGCGGGTTGAACCCGAAACCTCACTACGCTCTTTTGACTTGTGGGTGCCTTGACGCTGGTTGGCAAGGTATTGCTTAACATCGAGATATACGGCGTGCTCGTTGGCGTCGATAGCAAAGACCTCATCCTTGAGGACTGCCTTGCGTCCGGTGTCTTCTCCTTTTATGTTATATATTGCGAGTTCCATTATTTCTCAATTAATACGATTGAACCTTTACTTCCGGGAATTGAACCCTTAATCATCAAAACGTTGTGTTCGGGCAACACTTTCACTACCTGAAGGTTTTGCACGGTGACACGTTCGTTGCCCATCTGGCCGGCCATGCGCATGCCCTTGAACACCTTTGCGGGGTAAGAACAAGCACCGATTGAACCGGGAGCGCGCAGACGGTTGTGCTGACCGTGAGTCGACTGACCCACACCGCCGAAACCGTGACGCTTCACAACACCCTGGAAACCTTTACCCTTTGAGGTGCCCACTACATCGACGAAGTCGTTGTCAGTGAAAAGGTCAACAGTGATGGTGTCGCCGAGCTTATACTCGCCGTTAAAACCTTTGAACTCGGCCAAGTGGCGCTGGGGAGCTACTCCGGCTGCTTTGAAGTGACCCATCATGGGCTGGGTTGTGTGCTTCTCCTTTTTGTCCTCGAAACCGAGCTGGAGAGCATCGTAACCATCCTTCTCTACAGTCTTAACTTGAGTAACCACGCAGGGACCAACTTCGATAACAGTGCACGGCACGTTTTTGCCGTCGGCACTGAAAACGGATGTCATTCCGATTTTCTTTCCTAATAATCCTGGCATTTCTCTGTTAAATTTATAATGTTAATTGCTATGTTTTGATTTTATTGCGAACTGCTCGCTATTACACCTTGATTTCAACTTCTACACCTGAGGGAAGCTCGAGCTTCATCAGAGCGTCAACAGTCTTGGCTGTCGAGTTGTAGATATCGATAAGACGCTTGTAAGATGAAAGCTGGAACTGCTCGCGGCTCTTCTTGTTGACGAAGGTCGAGCGGTTGACTGTGAAGATACGCTTGTGGGTGGGCAGAGGTATGGGACCGCTGATTACCGCGCCGGTAGCCTTCACTGTCTTTACGATTTTCTCAGCCGACTTGTCGACGAGATTGTGGTCGTAAGATTTGAGTTTAATACGGATTTTTTGGCTCATATTGTTTATTGGTTATTTTATTATTTCAATAAGTCGACGCGTCCCTGGCACTCGGTGAGTACGTTCTTGGCAATCGAGTTGCTTACCTCAGCATAGTGTGAGAACGACATTGTAGAAGTGGCACGGCCTGAAGTGATGGTGCGGAGTGCGGTCACATAACCGAACATCTCAGCAAGAGGAGCCTTGGCTTTTACAACGCGGGCACCTGAACGAGAGCTTTCCATACCTTCAACCTGACCGCGGCGTTTGTTAAGGTCGGAGATCACATCACCCATGCTCTCTTCCGGAGTTACTACCTCGATCTTCATGATAGGCTCGAGAAGCACGGGACCTGCCTTTTCAGAAGCTTTCTTGAATGCCTGGATGGCACAGAGCTCGAATGAAAGCTGGTCGGAGTCAACCGGGTGGAATGAACCGTCGATAACGGTAACCTTGAGCTGCTCTACGGGGAAGCCGGCGAGCACACCGTTCTTCATTGCAGTAGTGAAACCTTTCTGGATCGAGGGGATGAATTCCTTGGGAATGTTACCACCCTTGACCTCGTCGACAAACTGGAGATTTCCGTCGAAACCTTCGTCGATGGGCTCGACGCGAACGATGATATCAGCGAATTTACCGCGACCACCGGTCTGCTTCTTGAACACTTCGCGGAGTTCAACAGGCTTGGTGATGGCTTCCTTGTAGGTAACCTGCGGACGACCCTGGTTACACTCAACCTTGAACTCACGACGCAGACGGTCGATGATGATATCGAGGTGGAGCTCACCCATACCGGAGATAACGGTCTGACCGGTCTCTTCGTTGGTCTGAACGCGGAATGTGGGGTCTTCCTCAGCAAGTTTCTGGAGACCGACGCCGAGCTTGTCGAGGTCTTTCTGAGTCTTGGGCTCAACTGCGATACCGATAACGGGATCGGGGAAGTCCATAGCCTCGAGAACGATGGGAGCCTCTTCAGAGCAGAGAGTGTCACCGGTGCGGATATCCTTGAAACCTACGCCGGCACCGATATCACCGCAACCGATCATATCTTTTGCATTCTGCTTGTTTGAGTGCATCTGGAACAGACGAGAGATACGTTCTTTCTTGCCCGAACGAGAGTTGAGCACGTAAGAACCTGCAATCATGTCGCCTGAGTAGACGCGGAAGAAGCAGAGACGGCCTACATAGGGGTCAGTAGCGATCTTGAACGCCAGCGCACACATCGGAGCGTCAGACGAAGGCTCACGAGTTTCTTTCTGATCGGGATCACCGACAGCGTGACCTTCAACCGCACCTGCGTCAAGAGGATTGGGAAGATATGCGCAGACAGCGTCGAGCAGACACTGCACACCTTTGTTCTTGAATGACGAACCGCAGATCATGGGCACGAGATCCATTGCAAGTGTAGCCTTGCGGAGAGCGCGCTTGATCTCATCGATAGTGATGGTAGAGGGATCGTCGAAATATTTAGCCATGAGGTCATCGTCATATTCAGCGATTTTCTCAAGCATCTTGTCACGGTATTCCTCAGCCTCGGCGACGAGATTTGCGGGGATTTCCTCTACTGAGTAGTCAGCACCCATAGTCTCGTCATGCCAGAAGATAGCCTTCATCTGGATAAGGTCAACGACACCCTTGAAAGTCTCTTCCGCACCGATAGGTATCTGGATAGGACAGGGATTTGCGCCGAGCACATCCTTGAGCTGGCGAACCACCTCGAAGAAGTTGGCACCCGAGCGGTCCATCTTGTTGACGTAACCGATACGGGGAACATTGTATTTGTCAGCCTGACGCCATACAGTCTCCGACTGGGGCTCAACACCACCTACGGCACAGAAAGTAGCGACAGCACCGTCGAGGATACGGAGCGAACGCTCTACCTCTACAGTGAAGTCAACGTGTCCTGGGGTGTCAATGAGGTTGATTTTATATTTTTCCGAGTTATAGTTCCAGAAAGTGGTTGTAGCAGCCGAGGTAATTGTAATACCGCGCTCCTGCTCCTGCTCCATCCAGTCCATGGTGGCGGCACCGTCATGCACCTCACCGATTTTGTGAGTAAGACCGGTATAGAAAAGAATACGCTCCGACGTGGTAGTCTTACCGGCATCGATGTGAGCCATGATACCGATGTTGCGCGTATATTTAAGTTGTTCGTCTGATTTTGCCATTGTTTGAAATGTATTAAGAGTTCAATGAAAAAATTAGAAGCGGAAGTGAGCGAACGCACGGTTGGCCTCAGCCATCTTGTGCATATCCTCTTTACGCTTGAATGCACCGCCCTGCTCATTGAAAGCGTCGACGATTTCAGCTGCGAGTTTGTCAGCCATAGTCTTGCCTCCGCGCTTGCGGGCATAAAGGATCAAGTTTTTCATTGAGATAGACTCTTTGCGGTCGGGGCGGATTTCAGTAGGAACCTGGAATGTAGCGCCACCCACGCGGCGTGATTTCACCTCTACCTGGGGAGTGATGTTCTCGAGAGCTTTCTTCCAGATTTCGAGAGCTGATTTTTCCTCATTGGGCAGTTTTGACTTCACAGTCTCGAGAGCCGAGTAGAAGATAGTGTAAGAAGTATTCTTTTTACCGTCATACATCAAGTGGTTCACAAATTTAGACACTTTGACGTCATGAAAGACGGGATCGGGCAACACAACCCTTTTCTTAGGTTTAGCTTTTCTCATTTTGTTTTAATCTTTGTTTTTGTTGCTTGGCTGGTGTCTTCTTCAGCGGCGCCCTCTGACGCTTGGCTTACTCAACCGTTGGCAGCTTCAACTTCAAAAACGAGGTTTAAAAAACTTTTTGTTTAAAAAATCTCGGGTGCTTTAAGTGGCTTCACCACTTCTCGTCATGAGAAGCGATTACTTCTTGGCAGCACCGGCTTTGGGACGCTTCGCTCCGTATTTCGAACGACGCTGAGTGCGGTCTTTCACGCCTGATGTGTCGAGCGTACCGCGCACGATGTGATAACGCACACCGGGAAGGTCTTTCACACGACCGCCGCGAACCAACACGATTGAGTGCTCCTGGAGGTTGTGACCTTCACCGGGGATATAAGAGTTAACTTCTTTACCATTGGTGAGGCGGACACGAGCCACCTTGCGCATTGCCGAGTTAGGCTTTTTGGGGGTTGTGGTGTAGACACGCACGCAGACGCCGCGACGCTGAGGGCATGAGTCGAGCGCGGGGCTCTTGCTCTTGTCCACCAACGAAACACGTCCTTTTCTTACTAATTGCTGAATAGTAGGCATCTTAGTTCTTTTAGTTTACAGTTTTCGTTAATTATTCTTGTTCGTTTAAATTCACATCTTAATATCCACGCATACAGCACACAACAATCAGCCTGACTATCAAATAGTTGACCTCATGTCGGCACGCATGCACACGAATAACGGCACAAAATTACAACTTAATTTTCTAATTACCAAATAATTTAACTATTTATTTCACACCGACTTCACACAACTTTTTATCGACTTTTCCGGTCATCATCCGCCCCCCCCTCCAACCCCCGCATACAGCAACGGCAAACGGAGCGGTTTCCTGACAAAGAACGGCCCAAGCCGAAATAGCGGCACATGGCAATACAATTCCCGGCTTTGCCTTAAGGGTATTGCAGCACTTCATATTGCAGGGACATTTCTTTAAGTACTGCCCCCTCAACAATATTAAACTGAGACTACAATATGCACTGCAATTCAGGCTTGAGCCCAAACAACAACAGCAGATTGGAAGACAAGCTCGGTAATCTCGCAAACAACCCAAGATATTTCAATCCGATAAATGAAGAACAACAGGCAATAAAAGAAGCCGAGAAAGCACTCAAAGAAGAATGGCGCGACCAAGCGCAATTCACGCTAATCATAGTCAAAAGCAAAAAAACTCCGCCTTCGGCAAGCGCCTTATGACGGAGTTTTTATAGCGCAAAGTTATGATGACAGGCTACAAAATTGATTACAAATCATAATTCCAGGCCGTCGAGGATACGGAGGCAGTATTCTATGGCCTGACGGATTTCGTCAAGGAGGATGTATTCGTCGGCGGTGTGAGAGCGGGCGGAGTCGCCGGGGCCCATCTTGAGCGACGGCCAGGGCATCAGCGCCTGATCGGAAAGAGTTGGAGAGCCAAAAGGTTCGAGGCCAAGCATGGAGGCACGGCACACCAGCGGATGGTCAGACGAAACGCCGGAGGGATTGAGACGCGTGGAACGTGGTGTCAGCCGGCATTGAGGCACCGCGGCACGGATAAGTTCGAGGGTTTCTATATTACTGTAGGCATCAGTAGTGCGGACATCAACAACTATAGAACAAAGATCGGGCACAACATTGTGCTGCGTGCCCGCATTGATCTGCGTCACCGATATCTTTACAGGACCGAGCATCCGCGACTCTTTATCGAAGCGCAGATCACGCAATGTGTCGACTACATCAATAGCCTTGTATATGGCATTCACCCCCTCGTTGCGGGCGGCGTGACCCGCCTCGCCGTCAATCTCACCGTCAAGCACCATAAGCCCTTTCTCGGCAACTGCCGGACGCATGCCAGTGGGCTCCCCTACCACTGCGAAATCAATTTTACCGATTTTATCTATCACTGACGATATGCCTCCCTTGCCGCTGACCTCCTCCTCACAGGAAAGAAGCAGAGCGAGGTTATAGGGCTGCGGATGCTGCGACAGGAGAATAAAAGCCGCAATGAGCGACACTACCGAAGCGCCCGCATCATTACTGCCGAGACCGTAAAGACGACCATCCTCCTCGACCGGAGCGAACGGATCGCGCACCCATCCCTCCACAGGACGGACCGTGTCGATATGCGAATTGAGAAGCAACGTCGGCAATGATGGATCAGAAGCAACCGGAGCGACATACAGATTATTACCGAAGCGCTCCACCTTCAATCCTTCATCTTTAAGAAACCGCTCCACGACTTCCGCCACTTCCGCCTCATCGCGCGACACCGACGGAGTTGAAATCATTTTTTTCAAAAGGTCGACGACCTTATAATATATCTCATCTATCATATTCAATAAATTTACATTTTCAATAAATTTACATTTTAAAATTTACATTTCACCGCAAAGATATAAATAAAAATTCAAAACACACGATCATCTCTACGAGCCAACATATTGCACATCAGCATATAGAAGTGTGCAGTTTTATATACATAACCCATACAAAAGTGCTAACGAATGTTAACCTCTCGTCAAAATTGCATGAATATCCGTTAATAAATAGAATAATGTAATTAAATTTGCCGACAAATTGATTTGAAAATTCAATATGACCAACATACTTACCTCACTTACATCACGAGGGAATGACAAATATGCCGACCGGACAGCACTGACGCAACGCGTAGCCGATCACACCTGGCTTCCGACATCATGGCATACACTTCACAGCCGCGTCGGCAATCTGGCCTGCGCGCTCGAAACCCTCGGCATCGCCGAACAGGAGCACATCGGAATTTTCTCAAGCAACCGCGCCGAAATAATAGAGACAGACCTGGCGGCATACGCCAACCGCGCCATACCCGTATCAATCTACTCCACCAGCAGCAAGGAGCAGGTTGAATATATAGTGCGTGACGCAGCGATATCACTGCTCCTCGCAGGCGACCAGTCACAATATGACATCGCCCGCAAAGTGGCAGACTCATATCCCGGACTCCGACAGATCATCACTGTCGACGAAGTTGTCAAAGCCCCCGGCGACGACACTACGATGACATACGCCCAGCTGCTCGACCTCGGGCAGCACGCGTCGCAGCTTTGCCGCGACGAAGTGGCACGCCGCACCGCCGCCGCCACACCCGACGACGTGGCAACACTGATATACACCTCGGGCACGACCGGTGAGCCCAAAGGCGCCATATTGCCGCACAGTGCGTTTGATGCAGCGATAGCGATACATGAAGAGCGGCTTACGATGCTGTCAGACAAAGACACGTCGCTCTGCTTCCTTCCTCTCAGCCATATATTCGAGAAGGCGTGGACCTACTTCTGCCTCTACTCCGGCATGGTGGTCAACATCAATCCCGACCCGCACATCATTCAGCGCGCCATCAAGGAAGTGCGCCCGACCTGCATGTGCAGCGTGCCACGTTTCTGGGAAAAGGTCTACACAGCAATCGACGAGAAACTCTCCACCACCAAAGGCATCAAGAAGTGGATCTTCAACCGCGCCATAAAGGTCGGACGCCGCCGCAACCTCCAATACGCCCGCATGGGAGAGAAAGTCCCCTGGTGGACCGAGATGCAGTATAAATTTTTCAACGCGCAGGTATTCAAGCCATTGCAAAAAGTAATCGGCGTTGAAAACGGCAACATATTCCCCACTGCCGGAGCGCCGCTGTCGGCCAATATCACAGAGTTTCTGCATGCCTGCGGCATCAATATACTTATAGGCTACGGTCTTTCAGAGACCACCGCCACCGTCAGCTGCTTCCCCGAGACAGGCTACGAGATAGGCACCATAGGCACCGTGCTCCCCGGCATAGAGGTGCGCATAGGCGAGGAAAACGAGATACTCGTCAAGTCACCGACCGTGATGCGCGGTTACCACAACAAGCCGGAAGCGACAGCCGAAGCCTTCACCGCCGACGGATGGTTCCGCACCGGTGATGCCGGCTACATCAACTCCGACGGAGCGATAGTGCTGACCGACCGCATAAAAGACCTGTTCAAGACCTCCAACGGCAAATATATAGCCCCTCAGGCCATAGAGAGCCGTCTGGGCGAGGACAAATACATCGATCAGGTCGCGGTAATCGGCGACAAGCGCAAATATGTTACCGCCATCATCATACCTGCCTTCGAAGCTCTCAAAGAGTATGCGCAGCGCAAGAAAATAGCCTACCGCTCAGTCGAGGAGCTGGTGAAGAACGCCGACATACGCCGCATGATCGAAGAGCGCATCGAAAAACTTCAGAACGGATTTGCAGGCTTCGAGAAAATCAAGAAATTCACGCTGCTGCCCAATGCATTCACCATGGAGGCGGGCGAGCTGACAAACACGCTGAAGATACGCCGTCCGATCATCAACCGCCGATACTCACGCGAGATAGAGGCGATGTATGTGTAAGACCCCGTTCCCCAATATTTGTTAACGCCGGGGTCGCATATCTCTGAGTGATTTTTGTCTTGTGACGAAGGAGCGTAGCCTTAGCTACGTGACTGAGGAACAAGGCAAAAAGCGCCGGAGAGATGCGATGATAAAGTAACTTTTGTATCATCACACAATTAATTGCGCTCTGAATCAGCTATAAGGTTTCAACCATTTGTTACTGTATAAGAGTAGATTGCGATATAATACAGATTTGACGCTTAGAAACTGTTTAAAATTCATATCACTTTGCCTTTGAGAGTCTTGTCGGTTTCTTTTTGTTTATTCTTCGGTCACGTAGCTACGGCTACGCTCCCTCATCACAAACAAAAATCAATCCGACAATCCTTCTCAAAATCTGTATCATATAAATTTAAACAGTTTCTTAGACAACGTAAGTTTATTTTAGAGAAATTTCCTGAAATCTTCAAAACAAAATCAAAGGCTGACATATTTGAGATTCTCAATGCCTCATTTTTCCTTATTAAGACAGGATGTCAATGGAAACTCTTGCCCAATGATTTTCCAAATTACCATCGCCTCGGCCAATCGTCATGCATCTGCGTCCGCTTGTTTCGGTCACAATGCAACCGCATTGCTCCCTCACTGCGCGAACACATCTGCATGACGCTTGACCGCCCCGGCGTTAACAAATATTGGGGAACGGGGTCTAACAGGCAGGCACCACACAGTCAGAGCCGTTGTCGGCTGCACAGTCAGTGCGGCAGAAGTTTTTTACATTCAATAAATTTGTCAATATCAAAAAGATATATTATCTTTGCAGAGTAAAGACAACGGGAGCGTGACGCCTTAGAGATGCCACGCTCTCGATTTTCACTATTGTACCGGCAACATATAGCAGTATCTCAAACCGGCACCGGCAGGTTGGGATGCTATTATTTTTTGACAATAGCGAAACCGGGCAAGTGTCAGACAACCGCGCACCACCGCGAGTCACGGCTACTGCAGCTCTGACTCTGCGATATATCGCAAGACCTTAAAAACCACGGCCGCAGCGGCCGCCGAACAGATAAATTCAACCTAAAAAATAACCCATAAAATAAAAAATTCAATATCATATTATGGCAATCACATTCATGACCAAAGAGGGCTACAAGAAGAAAATGGAGGAAATAGCATACCTCGAATCAGTAAAACGCCCTGAAATATCACGCGCGATAGCAGAGGCCCGCGACAAAGGGGACCTCTCGGAAAACGCCGAATACGACGCAGCCAAAGAGGCTCAAGGCATGCTCGAGATGCAGATAGCCAAACTTAAAGACCTTGTGGCGAACGCGCGCATCATCGACGAGAGCAAGCTCAACACCGAGGAGGTGCAGATCATGAACAAGGTGAAAATCAAGAACCTCACCAACGGCATGACCGTGGAATACACAATCGTAGCCGACAGCGAGGCCAACATGAAAGAAAAGAAGATTGCGACCTCGACACCAGTGGCACAGGGACTCCTCGGCCACAAGCTCGGCGACATCGTTGAAATCAAGGTGCCTTCAGGCCTGATGAAGTTTGAAATCGTAGAAATAAGTTTCTAATCCGGTCACAGCGACAGGACAAAATCTAAAAAAATGGCAACACTCTTCTCACGTATAGCAGCAGGAGAAATCCCCTCATACAAGGTAGCCGAGACCGACCGCTACTTCGCATTTCTCGACATCAACCCCGTGCAGCCGGGCCACGTGCTCGTCATACCCAAGAACGAGACCGACTATATATTTGACATTGAGGATGACGAATATGCAGGTTTGCAGCTGTTTGCAAAAAAAGTGGCACGCGCGCTACGTCGCGCCGTACCCTGCCGCAAGGTAGGAGTAGCAGTAATCGGCCTGGAGGTGCCACACGCACACATCCACCTTGTGCCGATGAGCAAAGAGGGAGATCTTGACTTTACCAAAAAGACTACCCTCCCCGACGCCGAGATGAAATCAATCGCCGACGCCATCGCGGCAGAGTTTGCAAAAGAGGTGTAACCGGGCATCAGGATTGCGATGCGACTCTCTCAATTCAAAACCAAAACATTCACCGACATCATGAACCGCACATTATCACTCTGTGTCACAATGCTGTTATGCTGCGTGGCTGTAATATCATCATGCTCGTCAGGCGACAAATGGCATGTAAAGGCCACTGTCGACGGAGCGGAAGGGAAAACCGCGCTGCTTGAAGTCAGCGACAACGGCCGCTGGCATATCATTGACTCCGTGAAGATTGACAATGGAGGCAAATTCGAGTTCGGCGTAAAGCGTTACGCCTATCCCGACATTTACCGTCTGAGCATCGACAGCCGTTCGGTCTATTTCCCGATAGACAGCACGGAGACTGTCACTGTGACAGCCGACTACGCCGACATGGAGCGCAACAGCACCATCTCAGGATCAAACTCGGCCGATCTGATGCAGAAAATCAACGCGAAGATAGCCGAAGCGCTCGCCGGAGCTTCAGCCAAAGATGTTGTCAACGACGCCGCACTCAAACGCAGCCTCGCTGAAATGATACAACATGACTGGTCAGGCATCACAGCCTATTACCTCATAAACAAGACAATAGGTTCGGAGCATCTCTATAACCCCGCGATAAGTTTCGACAGAAGCATCATCGCAGCCGTGGCCAACGCGTATCTCAATGCCAAACCCGATGACCCCCGCACAGGTCTGCTTGAAAATCTTGCAGTCAGCAACCGCCGCGCCTACACTCCCGGCACTCCCGTCAACGCTGTCGAAATCTATTTCCCCGAGATTATTCTCAAGGATTACAACAGTAACGAGCAGAGCCTGTCGGAATTGTGGGACAAATCAAAGGTGACAGTGCTCAACTTCACCGCCTACACCGCGGAAGAGTCGCCGGCGTTCCAGCTTGTCTTAGGCGAAGTCTACAAGAAATATCACGACAAAGGGCTCAATATATATCAGGTAGGCTGCGACCCGGAGGAATACCGCTGGCGCATGGCGGCTGAGAATATACCCTGGACGGCCGTATATTGCTCAGGCAATGACGCAGAGCAGCTGCTGCGCTACAATGTGACCGCACTGCCCACAACGTTTGTAATAGACGGTTCGGGCGAGCATCTTGAGCGAGTGGAGGATATCAGCGAACTTGACTCAATCGTAAGCAAATATCTCTAAGTGTAACTTATACAGGCGGATACAACAGGCTTCATTCGAGCGCCTTTCCGCTTTTGACATATAACCCGGCACGCTGAGAGCATCAAGGCGTGCCGGGTTTCATATAATCTGGTGTTCTACGGAATCCTTCGGGTGCCGCAGCAACTTATATTGCAGGAGAAGCTTATTTTGCAGGGGATGTGCGACTCGATTGTTTGATTTAGCATCTGACAATCAGGGCGTTTGCGGATGCACGAGCCGTACGTCCTTACGATATGGAGTTCGGTGTCAGCGCGGGAGCGAGGTGTTTTTGCCTATGTTTATGTCGGGGAGATGAAGCGTTTTACCTGGCGTTTCATTATGGCGTCGCCGAAATTTTCTGCGACATAACGGCGGGCACGTTGGCCGTATTGATGGCGCAAAGACGGGTCGGCGAGCAGTTTCAGACATGCAAGAGCCATTTCTTCGTCATCATGCGCTATAACGAATGCGCCAGAGTCGGCATCAAGACCTTCCGCACCTATCTGAGTAGTGACAACGCAACATCCGGAGGCCATTGCCTGAAGCACTTTGTTCTGTATGCCGGAGCCGGAAAACATCGGCGCCACTACAATAGAGGCAGAGCGGTAGCACGCCGACAGATCTTCGACAAATCCTTCGACTGAAATATTTTCGGAGCCTACAGCCAACGTCTTTATCTCGGGAGCAGGCGACGAACCGACAACCCGAAACCGCACCTTGCCCGCGTAAGCCGCAATACGAGGCAGGACGGATGTTGCAAATCTTTTTACTGCAACAATATTGGGGGCATAGCCCATATTTCCGACAAACAAAATCACACTGTCATTGTCATGACGGCACAAGTCTCTGTCAGGAGATAAATCGACCTTGTTGCACACAATGAACTGTCGGCCACCGTCTACGTCAATATAGTCACGGTCAACCTCAGATATAAAAGCAACAGATGACACCTCGGCGCGCCATCGAGTCTCGAGTCGACGCATGCGGCGGGCATTCAGCCTGTGCCATAATCTTTTAAAGCCGGAAGAGAGAGCTGCTTCGTTGTCAAGATTCATCGTCGGGGAGTCGGTGAGATCAAGAGCGACGGCAAGTCCGGCCGCTTTGAGGTCGAAGGCGTAGTGTGCGACAGCAAGACCGCCAAGCAGAACCAGGTCATAACCCTGAGCCTCAGAGATAAGGCGACGGCGAAAAACATTGCTCCAGTAGAGACTCACCAAAAACGGGAAACGGCGCGACACCATTCTTGCGAGGCCAAGGGCGCGATGCAGACGGCTCACACAAACCGCAATTTCCCGCCCAATGGCAGGGTTGTGGCTTCTGAGAGTCGCGGCACCGGCATTGCCGGTCATGTATATCACATCTACATCACCATACGCGGCAAGAGCCTCGAGCATCTGCGACATGCGCACACAATCGCCGCCGGTGACCGGATACATCATTTTATGGGTGACATACAATATCTTCATCGCTCAGTCAGATCGCTCGTGGAAATATTCCGCTAATTTATAAAATTTTCGTCTAAACGACACGGAACGATTATTTTTTAGTCAGATTTTTGTCGAAAGTAACATTTTCGCGCATTCCATATCTGTTTTTTTTATTATATTTGCAATAATAAGAGAGTAAACGGCTTACTTATCAACCCCATCAGATTATGAATCAGGACGACATATTGAGCGAGAACACGGAGGAGATCGGATATAACCCCAACGCATCGGCGGAGGTGGAATATACGGAAGACAATATCGTGACCCTTGACTGGAGGGAGCACATACGCCGACGTCCGGGCATGTATATCGGCAAACTCGGCGATGGTTCGAATTTTGACGACGGAATATATGTGTTGCTGAAAGAGGTGCTCGACAACTCCATCGACGAATATATGATGGGCTACGGCAAGCAGATCACTGTAGATGTGACCGAAACGACAGTCACTGTGCGCGATTACGGGCGCGGCATTCCTTTGGGCAAGCTCATCGAGGTAGCGTCGAAAATGAACACCGGAGGCAAATATGACTCGAAGGCATTCAAGAAATCGGTCGGTCTCAACGGTGTCGGCATAAAGGCGGTGAACGCCCTTTCGTCGGATTTCATAATACAGAGCGTGCGCGACGGACAGGCCCGCAGGGCAGTATTCTGCGAGGGTCGGCTGATTTCAGAAGAGGAGCCGTTTGCCACCGATGAACCCAACGGCACCTACGTCAACTTCACACCCGACAGGACGATATTCCGCGACTATGCATACCGCGAGGAGTATATAGTGCCGCTGTTCAAGAACTATACGTTTCTCAACACCGGACTTTCAATCATATACAACGGCAAACGTTATCACTCCCGCAACGGACTTCTCGACCTGCTCAGGGAGAATATGACGAAAGAGCCGCTCTACCCCATAATACATCTGAAGGGAGAGGATATAGAGATAGCGCTGACGCATGCCAACCAATATGGCGAAGAGTATTATTCGTTTGTCAACGGTCAGCACACCACACAGGGCGGCACACACTTAGCCGCGTTCAAGGAGTCGGTATCGCGCACGCTGAAGGATTATTTCGGGCGTAATTTCGAGTATTCCGACATACGCAACGGCATGATCGCCGCGATTGCCATCAAGGTTGAGGAACCGGTGTTTGAGTCTCAGACCAAGACGAAGCTCGGTTCGCGCGACATGGGTCCGGATGGGCCGACAGTGGCTAAATTTATCGGTGATTTCGTCAAAAAGGAACTTGACAACTATCTCCACAAAAATCTGGAGACGGCAGAAATCATACTCAAGAAGGTGCAGGAGAGCGAACGCGAGCGCAAGGCAATGGCCGGAGTGACAAAACTCGCCCGCGAACGCGCCAAGAAAGTCAATCTCCACAACCGCAAGCTGCTCGACTGCCGTGTGCATCTCAATGATGTCAAGGGGGATGAAGAGAAGAAAGCGGCATCGTCGATATTCATCACCGAGGGAGACTCGGCAGCGGGCTCGATAACCAAGATACGCAATGTCGAGACACAGGCAGTGTTCTCGCTTCGAGGCAAGCCCCTCAACTCCTACGGCCTGACTCAGAAGGTGGTTTATGAGAACGAAGAGTTCAACCTGCTTCAGGCTGCCCTCAACATAGAGGAAGGGATAGACGGGCTT
The DNA here is from genome assembly GCA_004102805.1 of Muribaculaceae bacterium Isolate-002 (NCI). Taxonomy (GTDB): domain Bacteria; phylum Bacteroidota; class Bacteroidia; order Bacteroidales; family Muribaculaceae; genus JAGBWK01. Next base: position 4,512 of record SCEG01000027.1, on the reverse strand, counting down.
CGCTACAACAACGTAATCATAGCTACGGATGCCGATGTCGACGGGATGCATATCAGGCTGCTGATGCTGACTTTCTTCCTGCAATTCTTCCCCGATCTGGTGAAAAAGGGTCATGTGTATGTGCTTCAGACACCATTGTTCCGCGTGCGCAACCGCGACACCGCTCGCCGCAGCAAAGGGAAAGGCACCAAAGGGAAAGAGGAGACATATTACTGCTACACCGACGAAGAGCGCATCGCCGCCATCGACAAACTGGGGAGCAAGGCAGAGATCACCCGCTTCAAAGGTCTCGGAGAGATTTCGCCGGATGAATTCAGAGACTTTATCGGTCCGGACATGCGGCTTGACAGAGTAACTCTGCGCAAAGAGGACGGAGTTGCCGAACTGCTCGAATTCTATATGGGAAAGAATACGTCAGAGCGTCAGACATTTATCATCGACAATCTCGTCATCGAAGATGACGAGGCGATATCATAGGCCAACAAACAGACAGAGAAATGATTATAGAGAATACCGGCAATGAAGCCGACAAAAGGCCGCAGGAGCGCCGGGCATTGTTTCCGGGTTCGTTCAATCCCTTCACAAGGGGACATCAGTCGCTTGTGGAGCGTGGACTTGAACTGTTTGACTCTATTGTGATAGCCATCGGCATAAGTTCGACGAAAGTGGTCACTGAGGATGATATCATAAAGCGTCTTGAGCCGATAAGCCGTCTGTATGCAGGCAATCCGCGGGTTGAAGTCACGCATTATACGGGACTGACAGTCGATGCCGCCCGAAGCCACGGATGCCGCTTTCTGCTGCGGGGCATACGCAACAGCATCGATATGGAATATGAGCGGTCGCTGGCCGACATCAACCGCCGGATATCGGGGATAGAGACAGTGCTTCTGCTGACATTGCCGGAGCTGTCGGCGGTGTCATCGTCGACAGTGCGGGAACTGCAGCGCTACGGCCATGATGTGAGCGAATTTCTGCCGCATGAGCCATGAGGCGCAGACAGACAAGAATTTAATCAGGTACAATTAATATAGAAATGAGCAAGACAGACACACCGGAAAAAGTTTCAGCGGCGGGAGAAAAGACCGCAGTGCTTCTGATGCATTGCCCCGACCGCCCCGGCATCATCGCCATTCTCACCGAATTCATCAACGCCAACGGAGGCAATATCCTTTACCTCGACCAGTATGTCGACCGCGTCAACTCAGTGTTTTACATGCGAGTGCAGTGGGATCTGGAAGGGTTTGCCATACCGGCCGACAAGATACGCGACTATTTCGACACGCTTTACGCGCAGCGTTTCGGAGTGACATATAATCTCTATTTTACCGGAACCCCGCAGCGGATGGCGATATTCGTGTCGAAGATGTCGCACTGCATCTATGATCTTCTTGCACGATACAGAGCCGGCGAGTGGAAGGAATGGAATGTTGAGATACCGGTTATAGTGAGCAATCACCCCGATCTGAAGTATATCGGCGACCAGTTCGGCATACCGTTTGAGGTGATACCGGTGACAAAGGAGAACAAGCCACAGGCCGAAGCCCAGCAGTTTGCCCTTCTGGAGCATTATAATATTGACTTCATAGTGCTTGCGCGCTATATGCAGGTGCTTTCGGATGATTTCACACGACGTTATCCCAACCGCGTGATAAACATACACCATTCGTTTCTGCCGGCGTTTATCGGTTCAAAGCCTTATCATGCCGCCCATCAGCGCGGTGTGAAGCTGATAGGAGCCACGAGCCACTATGTCACTGCCGATCTTGATGCGGGTCCGATTATCGAGCAGGACATCGTGCGCATCACCCACAAGGACACTGTAGACGATCTCGTCAAGAAAGGACGTGACCTGGAGAAGATAGTGCTTGCCCGCGCGGTAGAGAAGCATCTTCAGCACAAGATACTTCCGTATGGCAACAAGACTGTGGTGTTTAACTGAGATCCGGCATCACGGAGCGCCCCTCCCCGGGCTTGTGCCGTAATGGCGTCGGATTGCCGGGGTCTGCGCCCGCTCCGCGGTCTATGAACCCCGGTCAATCACAAACACGAGCTTCCGGCTCTCTGATGGCAGCTTCAATGGGGCAACTTTGCGTCGGGTTGAACTTTTTAAATTAAACGGACATTGATTATATGACGGCAATGCAAGGCCGCCGCATAGAGAGAGTGTTTGAATTTAAACTCTCTCTTACAATAGACCACCTTACCCAAGATTATGAAATATCTGAAATATCTCCTGCTTCTTGTAGCTGCGGTGACTGCAACTGACGCCGTGTCAAGAAATAATCAAATTGCCGGTTTTGACAAAATCGGTTATGCCAACAAGATTATCGAGTCGTTTTATCTTGACAGTATAGACAATGACAAACTTGCCGAGGAGGCAATCATTGCCATGCTCAAGACGCTTGACCCGCATTCGCTTTATTCCAATCCGGAGGAGACAAAGGAGCTTGTGACACCGCTTGAAGGGAACTTTTCGGGTATAGGAATACAGTTCAACATGCTCAATGACACGCTGATTGTGATACAGACCACTTCAGGCGGCCCGTCGGAAAAGGTAGGCATTCTGCCCGGTGACAAGATATTGAGCGCCGACACAACTGTGATATCGGGCGCGGGGAAGCCACGCAGCGAGATAATGAAGGCGTTGCGCGGTCCGAAAGGCACGCGTGTTGATGTAAAGGTGGCGCGGCGCAATGAGAGCGAGCCTATCATGTTTCGCATCACGCGTGACGATATTCCGGTCAACTCAGTGGATGCTGCCTACATGGCGGCTCCCGGCACGGGATATATACGTCTGTCACGTTTTGCAGAGACTTCATTTGACGAAGTGAGCGAGGCACTCAAATCGCTGGAAAAGCAAGGCATGAAACGCCTGATATTTGACCTTGAGGACAATGGCGGTGGAATATTAGGCACAGCGGTGGAGATAGCCGAACTCTTCCTCGACAAGGATAATCTCATCACCTACACCGAGTCGCCGAAACTGGGCACGGCACCGTATGTAGCGCGCCACAAAGGGCGTTACGCCAACCTGCCTGTGACTGTCATGGTGAACCAATATAGCGCGTCGGCTTCGGAGATACTTTCAGGCGCACTGCAGGATCATGACCGGGCCGTAGTTGTGGGGCGCCGCACATTCGGCAAAGGGCTGGTGCAACGACCGTTCCCTTTTCCCGACGGGTCAATGATACGTCTGACCGTAGCCCGCTACCACACGCCGTCGGGACGCGTGATACAGAAACCGTACAAGCCCGGCGATGCCGAGGATTATGCAGCTGATATCAAGGCACGCTACGATAACGGTGAATTTTACAGCGCAGACAGTATATCGTTTCCCGACTCTCTGAAATACACCACTCTGCGCCGTCATCGCACGGTTTATGGGGGAGGCGGCATCATGCCGGACCGTTTTGTGGGCATAGACACCACGTTATATAGTGCGTATTACCGCGATCTGATGGCAAAGGGAGTGTTCAACACGTTCTGCTTAGGATATACGAATGACCAACGGAAAGATCTTACAGAGAAGTATGGCTCACCGGAAAAGTTTATAAGCGGTTTTAATGTCGACAACAATATAATGCAGTCATTCATCAGCCGCGGAGAGACAGAAGGTGTGCCCGTCAACGAGAAGGAACTCGACCGCAGCCGCACGCTTATCGCTGCGATAATAAAGGGGATAATCGGACGGGATCTGTTCGACACTTCCACTTATTTCCAGATAGTCAACCCGCTGCTCAATCCGGTGTATCGCGAGGCTGTAGAGATAATATCGTCGCCGGAGGTGTATAAGGGGTATCTTGATGGGAAGGGATGACAGTGGCGGCCGGTGGATAGTCAGGGCGTTAGGGTCGTTAAGGTCTCTATGGGCATTTCGGCGGGCCTGTGAGGCGTGGCGAGTTGACGGCACAATGTGGAATACACGGGGGCGAGACGCCCCCGTCCCTGCTACCGCACATATACAGTGCTCTTACTTTTTTGGTAAATAACGAAAACGCGGGCAATCACTTTTGTGAATTGCCCGCGCACGATTGACACGGTGGGTACTTCAGCAGTGGCCACCGTGCCGCCTATCACACTTTATTACCCTATCTAATGGTTGAATAATTACCTGTCAAACAATCCGCCTAATCGCTGACTCGTCGAACCTATAAGGCTGATCGTTTACGATTATGGTTGACAGGCTAAAATTCAACCGTTTTATTTTCAAAAAAATTCATGAGACAACCCATTTATTATCTCATAGCCCATTGCGTCTATAAGTCTTAGCACAAATCATAATGCACAGGAGGCAGGCAATTATCATATTAATTCCCGACTGCGAAAACCTGCGATACCATCATCAATGTGAGTTTAGCGAGGTTAAATATAAAATAAAAAATCACTGGCGTCTTTTAAAATCTGTTAATGCGAAATTATTAAACTCTGTATTCATGTTGGTTACGCGATTTTCAGGCCTGCAAACCTTGTCGCACTTTTCAAATGATTATATTGGGGTTGGAGCCTTAA
>SCEG01000270.1 GCA_004102805.1 Muribaculaceae bacterium Isolate-002 (NCI) | reverse complement strand
GAGGGGCGGCATGCGCTCGTCCATACGCGCGTATTTTTCCAGCATGAAGTTGCGCCCTTCTTCCTCGGCCCGGCGCAGATCGTCCAGATAGGAGGCCAGAGTGGCGTCGTCGTGAACTTCGTGGGCCATGCGCCGCATGACCCGGAAGGTTTCGGGCCGTTGCTGGCAGGCCGATATGCCGCCCTCGTTGGGCGTGGCGAGAAACATGGCCAGTTCACGGTCGATGATTTCGCGCAGCAGGGATTCGCGCCCTTGTGCTTCAGTCATGATTTTTTGCCTCCGGTTTGGAGCATTTCACTTGAGATGCTCTGCGGCCGCAGAGCGCACGGCGCGCCGCGCCTGGAGCGCCTCGCGGCAGACGGCCAGATTGGCCCGGTAGCCCACAGCTTCCGGACTTTCCCCTTTGCCCAGGCGCGTGTAGAGGCCCATGGCTTCCGCCAGAAC
>SCEG01000269.1 GCA_004102805.1 Muribaculaceae bacterium Isolate-002 (NCI) | reverse complement strand
CGTGGGTGTACGTAGCGCGGGTGTCCTTGACCTGCGGATGCCGGACCACGGCTTTTTCCAGGGCCGTGACCCAGTGTTCGGCGGCGGCGCTGCCGTTGGTATGGGTCTGGGTGCTCTGCCCGTTGCCGTGATAGAGGGCGATCAGGGTTTCCAGGGCCGCCGGGGACATGTTGTCCGTGCCCACGGCCCCGTTGAAGAAACCGGCCTTGTTGAAGCTGTCGGCGGCCGTATCCGCCCCCCTTCGGTAAAAGCAGGGCTGTTTCATCCAGTCCATGTAGCCTTGCGGCGAGCCGTCAAAGGTGAACTGCCAGGCGCCGAGAAAGGGGCGGGTGTCCGCCGGTAGACTGGCGGGCTGCCGCGCGGCGCCCCGGGACACCAGAAACGGCGCGCCTTTCTTTGCCAAGCGGGCCGAGTACGCGGGGATGGTCTAAACGGTGATGTAGTTC
>SCEG01000268.1 GCA_004102805.1 Muribaculaceae bacterium Isolate-002 (NCI) | reverse complement strand
CCGCGGCAACGGAAATGAGCAGCCACGCAGGTTTAGACCCGGGGGACAGCAGTCCGGCCAGGGCCAGTTCGGACTGGGCGGGCAAACGCGTGGCGGCCGCAAAGGCGGCAAGGAACAGGCCCCAGAGAGCCGCAAGGCTCATGGCAGCGTTTTCCCGCGCCGTTGCGGCCGCCGCATCGTGATCGCCATCCTGCCGGGGCGGGCCCTCAATACCACATTTTTTTCAGTTCGGCATCGGTCACGCCCAGACGGTGCATGCACATCTCGAAATACGAGGCCCAGAACGGATTGCTGGAGTTGTGCACGCCTTCGCTGTTCATGGCCGTGGCTTCCTCGCTGCACTGCGCCTTGGCCGCCTGGGCCTGTTGCTCCTCAAAGGTCGGCGGCGCATGGTCGCGTGGGGCCCAGCCCGCCCGGGCGAACAGGCCCCGCCCCCGAATCAGCGG
>SCEG01000267.1 GCA_004102805.1 Muribaculaceae bacterium Isolate-002 (NCI) | reverse complement strand
GGAGAGCGGCTGGGTTTTTAGTACTGAAACACATTGAAAAGGACAAACCAACACTATAGCATAAAACGTTGCCGCCTGTTCCGAGCGGCAATGACTGAGTATGAATAAAATGAAAAAAAATAATAAGATAGCCCCTTCCACGCGGCATAAGAGTGGAAAAGACAAGACAGCCTCCAAAAAAATCGCGCCTGAAATCGAAGTCCTTGAGGCTCCGCGCGACGACAAGGAGGATGAAGACCGGAATCTGGAAACGCTGGATATCCTGGACGGCGAAGAGCTGGCGGCAGGTGAAATTCTGGATGTGGACGACGACAAGGACGGCCCGGACGCGGAGCCGGAACTTGCCCTGGAGGAAGACCACGACGCTCCCCTACCCGCGCCGAGCCTGCCCCGCCTGCCATCTCCGACCGGCACGCGCGACAGTCTGCACCTCTATTTGCGCGAGGT
>SCEG01000266.1 GCA_004102805.1 Muribaculaceae bacterium Isolate-002 (NCI) | reverse complement strand
GTCTGCATGACCTATCCGCTCATCGGCAATTACGGCATTTCGCGAGAGGACATGGAATCCGCCGCGATACATGCCGACGCCCTGCTGGTCAAGGAGTGCTGCAAAAAGCCCTCCAACTGGCGGGCCACCATGTCCTTGCCCGCTTTTCTGAAGCGCCATGAAAAACCGGGCATGGAAGGGCTGGACACCCGCGCGCTGACCCGCCACCTGCGCATCAACGGGGCCATGCGCGGGATCATTTCCACCCGTGAGACGGATCCGCGCGCGCTGCGGGAAAAGGCCCTGGCTCTGCCCACCATGAAGGGTCGGAATCTGGTGCCCTTTGTGGCCGCCAAAGAACCTTACGCCTGGTACGACAACGCCCCGCAGAAGGCCGTCTTCAGCCCTGATGGCGCGTACGCCTGGCGAGGGACGGGCCTGCCCCTGCTGGTCTATGACTTCGGCATCA
>SCEG01000265.1 GCA_004102805.1 Muribaculaceae bacterium Isolate-002 (NCI) | reverse complement strand
GCCGCCACGGACGTGCACCAGTACTTTGAGGATGAGGAGCAACGCATTCTCAAGTGGTGGGATGAAAACCCGGATACCGTTCTGGTCAAGATGACCCCCGAGGCCCGCGCCGAATGGGAGGCCGCCCTGCGGCAGGCCACCGACGAATTCGTGAAGGGCGTGGACCCCGCCCTGATGGAGGCCATCAGGAATACCGCCGGATAACCTTCTTCCGGCCCTGCGCGGCGGCATGACCGCGCCGTCCGCGCAGGGGCCGTCCGCCGTTCACGGCGGAAAGGGGAAGACCATGTCGCAACGCCGCGCACATGTCGGAGCCAGGCTCAAGCGCCGCTGGCTCGAATTCTGGGGACTGGTTTTCTTTGCGGGCATCTGCATCAATTTCGCGGAAATCATCTGCCGCACGCTGTTCCATTTTTCCATTGATCTCATGTACGACCTGCCCGTCTGG
>SCEG01000264.1 GCA_004102805.1 Muribaculaceae bacterium Isolate-002 (NCI) | reverse complement strand
CAATTTGATGGGTCAAGACAAAGAATATATTCTCCTAATGATAAGCCAATTAAACCTTTAAATATCATTGAAACTACAATGCAGAAAAAACACCCTAATATCCAATTTGTTCCGAAATCATTGCTCATTTTGTTCAGCCATAATAATATGTGATCAGCGATTGACGTAAATGAGAACCTTAGCTTATTTTCTTTTAGGAATAATTTATGTTCAGTGGCTCTTAGTGCCGGAATCTCAATGCTGTTATTTAATTTCTGTGCTGCAAGTCTTAGAATTTTAGCAGTATCATAATTAAGCACCTTTACGTTATCAAGTGAAATATTAAGATTTCCGAGATTTATTGCACACTCCATGTTGATTTTACACAATGAATTTGCATTTTTGCTTGATGAAGGATTAAGATGGTTAATATTTACCTCGCCATAAAAACTTGCTCTTTCAAAATCTA
>SCEG01000263.1 GCA_004102805.1 Muribaculaceae bacterium Isolate-002 (NCI) | reverse complement strand
TAATTGGTAGTTCCCGTTTTGCCTCCCATATCTGCTTTTACACCGAGGCGACGTACACGTCCTCCGGTTCCTTCGTTGATTACGGAGCGCAGCATGACCAGCATCTTGTATGCACTGCATGCACTAATGACCTCCTGCATTTCGGGAGTAAAAGTAGCCAGCACATTGTCTTCATTATCTTCAATGCGAGTAACAAACAAAGGAGCTACCCGAATACCTTTATTGGGAAAGGCCGTATAGGCACGGACCATTTCGCCTACGCAGATTTCGCACGGGGCGGGACACAAAAAGACGGAAGGCACGATATCGCGGTTGCGCACGCCGAACGTATGTATCAGACGTTTCAGGTTGTATGGGTTCAACTTGCCCATCAGGTAGGCCGTAATCCAGTTGTCCGAGTTTGCCAACCCCCACTTCACCGTCACCATTTCGCCATACCGTTTTTTAT
>SCEG01000262.1 GCA_004102805.1 Muribaculaceae bacterium Isolate-002 (NCI) | reverse complement strand
GCATTCCACATTTCATAACCGACGCCAGAGGCGTGTCGTCCGCGGTCGGCACACCTCTATACGCCCCCTTGCGCCGCCATACCGGAATCAAGGGTTGCCCCAATCTCCCCAAGGCGCGGCCCGGAGCCGCGCCTTGGGCATTTTCTCAAGATCGCATCCGGTTTAGTTGAACCAGCCGGGCGCGAAGGCCTCACGCGGATCTTCTTTATCTTCCGGAGGGTTTTGCCCCAGCGGCCCGGTGTTGATGGACATCTGCGGCAGCAAATCGCCGGTAAGCGCGCACAGCCTGTATGCGCCCACCAGGATATTGCCGCGTGCGGTTTCCGCCTGCGTGGAGGAATTGTACAGCTCGTTTTCCGTGTCCAGCACGTCCAACAGGCTGCGCTTGCCTATCTGAAACTGTTCCAGATAAGCTGTGCGGGTATACTTGTTGTACTCAATGGACTTG
>SCEG01000261.1 GCA_004102805.1 Muribaculaceae bacterium Isolate-002 (NCI) | reverse complement strand
CTTCGGGCTACGCCCTCAGTCAACTCCGCCCAGGGATATATCCCGATCAGTCAACCCCACACAGACAAAGAGGAAACATCAATCAGTAAACATCACAAACCGAGTCAACCTATTTCAGGAACGGACAGACCAAAAGCCTCACCGAGCAATCGGTGGAACTTTTACTTGTGCCAATCTCTGATTTTTCGTAATTTTGCAGAACAAAATCTAAAATCGTATGCAAATCAGTAATCGCGTAAAACGCAATACATCACTTACATTATTAGTTGTCGGGCTTATTTGTATCGCCTCCCGTATTTGAGATGTGGCACTTTCCCCACGGCTCTTTCATTTAAAAAAGTCTTGTGCTTCCGAAAAGCCTGTTATTTTATAGCGGGGGAAGTCTGAATGGGAAAGGGTGATTTTCGCATTCATTTCTCTGATTTTCAATAAAATAAGTGGTATAAAAA
>SCEG01000026.1 GCA_004102805.1 Muribaculaceae bacterium Isolate-002 (NCI) | reverse complement strand
TCGGCTATTTCGCCATAACTCATGTCGGTCTCGGCATAATGCCTGAGAACCTCTTCCCGGATTGCCTGACGTTTTTGTCGCGGCAAACTCTGAAATTTAATCATAATTTGACTCTTTTATGAGTCAACTTTTTTCAGGGCAAGACAGATCGCGGTGGACTCGGTGCTCCGCGAGAAGCTGTGCCGGATCTTCAAGGTCGGCGACCGCGCCGTGCGCAACGCGCTCGACTGGAGTTCCGACAGTGAGAAAGCCCGCAAAATCCGCTTCACGGCTCTTCAGAACGGCGGGGTGGAGATTGCCCCAGTCGGCGGCGTGGACGGTGTTCTGACATTCCATGACAGCGACAAAGACCGCATGATGCGCCAGTATCTTGGCAACGGAGCAGTGATCGAGCTGAGCAAGGCGACCGGTGTCGGCAACGTGTACTTCGGTGGCGAGGCGGTGGCCCGCTACGAAGATGTCAGAGTGAGAAACATCGAGGAAATCCAGCATTACGCGGCATCCTTGGGATAAAAAACGACGCTTATGCCACTTGAATACTACAACGGGAAAAAGTGCGTGCCACTACGGGATCTGGAGAAGCACGGCGTGATGACTGCGGCCAATTACCGGCAGATGGTACATCGCGGCGACCTCACCGTGGCAAGATCCGGCGGAGGCAAAGGCAACTATGTCCTGATAGTGGTGGACTCCCTCCCGGACAGATACCGGGACCAGGTGGCGCTCATATTCCCCGACAGTGATGCCGTAATGGTAGCCGGGTGGATCCGGGAGAACTACCGGCGCGACCAGGCCGCGATAGTGTTCTTCAACGACCGCGACAGGACCGGCGTCGACCTGAAGCCGGAAAAGAGGGAGGAGCTTATAGTCAACGCCTCAGTCATCAACACATGTATCCGGCTCTATGATCGCGCCAAGACGGCCCAGCGGCTTATGGGGAAGGATTACCAATGGGAGAAGATGTCGGCGGCCATAGAGAGCCTACGGGAGCAATACGGCCACACCCTGCCCACCTCCCCGCACCGCTTCCGCAAGAAGGTGGCCGAATACCGCAAGGACGGATACATCTCGCTGCTCAGCGGGAAGTTCGGGAACCAGTGCGCCCGGCGTATGAGCGCTCTTGAGGAGCGCGTGGTTGTGAGCATTTCCTGCCTTGAGAACCAGCCCTACAACACCACCGTCCGGGAGATGTACGAGATGTTCGTGTACGGCGAGCTTGAGGTCTGGGACTACGAGACCGGCGAGGTGCTGGACCCGTCGCGCTTTGCCCGCAAGGGGGAGGCTCCATGGATACCGAGCGAGGCTACCATCGCCAACTATCTCAACAAGCCTAAAAACAAGGTGCTGATAGAATCCCGCCACCGCAGCCGGGTGGACTTCTTTCACGAGCAGATGCCCCACATGCACCGCCACAACGGCAACTACTCGCTGTCGCAGATCACGATGGACGACGTCAATCTGCCGCGCCGCATGAAGGGCAACGAGGAGGTCATGGCCTACTACGCCTACGACGTTGTCAGCGGCTGCCGTATAGGCGCGGCCTACGGGCGCAGCAAGGACGACCGCCTTGTGGTCGAGTGCTTCCGGGACATGTTCCGTCTGATTGCCAAAAACGGGTGGGGGATGCCCGCCGGCATAGAGGTCGAGAACCACCTCATGTCGAAATACAAGACAGGGTTCCTCAGAGCCGGGGAGGTGTTCAGCTTCGTGCACTTCTGCGCCCCGCAGAACTCGCAGGAGAAATACTCGGAACCGCTGAACGGCGCTGTCAAGCGTGCCGTGGCCCACAAGAACCACACGGGCATAGGCCGCCCGTTCGGCAAGGGCAAATGGCGCGTTGACCGCAACAAGATCAGCGATGAGACCAACCGCACCTACGAGGACAAAAGATACTACACATTCGAGGAGCTCGTCGCAGATGACCGCGCCGACACCATCGAATGGAACAACAGGCCGCACCCCGACCAGAAACGCTTCCCCGGCATGAGCCGGTGGGAAGTCCTTGTGGCCAACATCAACCCGACTCTGCGGCCGCTTGACAAGGTCTCGCTGAGCTACTACATCGGCGAGAAGGTCGAGACAAGCATCCGGCGCAACTCCACTGTCAGGGTGGCGTACAGCGAGTGGTGGCTGAGCCACCCGAGCGTGATAGAGCGGCTTGAGCCGAACAACCTCAAGGTCACCGCCTACTACCTGCCCGATGAGAACGGCGAACCCGAGGACGTGTTCATCTTCCAGGGGGGCACCTACATCGACAAGGTCAGCAAGACACAGACATTCAACCGCGTCTACGCCGAACAGACAGATGAGGACCGGGCAATCTTCGCCGAACAATGCGGAAAGAGGGCGCAATTCGAGAAATACATCGCTGACAACGCGCCCATGCGCATCGGCACTATAAAACGGTCAAGGCAACCCGAAAGCCCGGCGGAGGCCGTGGAAATGACCCCGGTGGCCGCCATGGAGGAGATCCCGGCAACGGCATTCAGCAGCATAGACTGGGCCAAGGCCGGATTCAATGACCAATAGAATGACATTATAACACCGTAAGAATATGATTACAACGGAAATCAAAAACAAAATCATGGCGGCGATCAGCGCGGCGCGCCGGAACTACCCGAGCGATGCCAAGCACGCCTCCTCCCTCGGCATCACGACCTCGGTCTACAGTGCCGTCAAGAACGGACAGACCGACCGGGTGCTCAGCGACTCCAACTGGATCAGCATCGCCCGCAAGCTGGGCGTCAGCCTCCGGGGCGAAATCGAATGGAAGGCGGCCAACACCCCGGCCTTCCAGTACATCACGGCCCAGCTTGAGCTCTGCCAGCAGTCGAGCCTCAGCGGCATACTCTGCGATCTTCCGAACATCGGAAAGACCTTCACCGCCCGGTGCTATGTGCAGAACCACCGCAACGCTGTCTATATCGACTGCTCCCAGGTCAAGACCAAACTCAAGCTCATACGCAAGATTGCGGCTGAGTTTGGCGTGGATGCCAAGGGACGCTACGCCGATGTCTACGATGACCTTGTGTATTACCTGCGCGGTATCGACAACCCTCTCGTGATACTTGATGAGGCCGGTGACCTCCAGTATGAGGCCTTCCTTGAACTCAAGGCACTGTGGAACGCCACAGAGCGCTGCTGCGGCTGGTACATGATGGGAGCCGACGGACTCAAGGAAAAAATCAACCGCTCCATAGAATGCAAGAAGGTGGGCTACACCGAGATGCTGAGCAGGTTCGGCGACCGCTACTCCAAGGTGGTGCCGGACGAGGCCAACGACCGCAAAGCGTTTCTCCACGAACAGGCGCGCATCGTGGCCAAGGTCAACGCGCCGGAGGGCGCGGACATCGCCCTGATAGTCCGCAAGAGCGGCGGCGGTCTGCGGCGGGTATATACTGAAATCGAAAAACTTAAAAGGCAATGATGGACACCGTAAAAATAAAAGTGAATTTCGCTGATGGGAGCCGTCGGGTGCTGAAATCGCCCGGAGCATTCGCGAAGATAGACAGGAACCGAAAGGCTCGGTTTGTAATGTCCGATTTCAAAGTCTATGAAGGATATTCTGACGGTGAGGTCGATGAGGACGGTGACTTCGGAGTGTTCGGAACTATTCATGGGATAGCCCTTCCTTTCAACCGTCTGCTTGGATGGTGTTATGTAAACGCAAAAAAATAAGAAGAATATGACAGTGATTGAAAAACAATATATGGAGACAGTGATCCGCATGGGACGCCGACTCCAGAGCGGCGAGATTGATTGGGAGCAGCGCCGCTATGAGATAGCCAAGGAAATCTATCCTCTGATACTGGAGAACAGTATCCGGCTTCCTTGTGACGGAAAAGAACAACTTGCAGCGGCAGCTATAGCAGCGGTGAATGCCGCAGAACTGTTAGTGACTGCCTTGCAAGCGAAACCACTTAAAGATGAATAACCATGCCAAAAAGAGCGTACAGTCCGAAAGAGGTGCTTGCCAAGACCTACGCCACCCTCCAGTGGGACGGCGAATGGGCCCGTGCCTTCGGTCACCCGGAGATAAACGCCACATGGCTCATCCACGGCCCCTCTGCCGCCGGCAAGAGCAGTTTCGTGATGCAGCTTGCGAAGAAGCTCTGCGAATACGGCACGACGCTCTACATGAGCTACGAGGAAGGCGTTAGCCAGTCGTTTCAGCAGCGTCTCGCTCGGTTCAGGGTGAAAGACGTCCAGGGACGTTTCCGCATCGCCACCACCGACACCATCGAGGAGCTGACCGAGAGACTGCGCCGGGCCAAGAGTCCGAAGTTCATCATCATCGACAGCTTTCAGAAAGTCGAGTGGGAATACCCCGAGACCATAGCCCTGATAGAACGCTTCCCTCGGAAATGCTTCATCTTCATCAGCCAGGAGGACAAAGGACAGCCGATGGGCAAGCCCGCCAAACGCCTCAAGTATTACGCCGGCGTGAAGGTAAGGGTCGCAGGTTACAAGGCATACTGCCAGGGCCGATTTACCCCCGAGGCCGGAGTCTATTACCCTGTGTGGGAAGAAGGAATTTTGAAAACAACAAACAACCCGGTGTGACATGAGCCAGAGAAAAGAAATATTGATCCTGGAACCAAGCGGCAGAATCCGCAAGGAGGCATTCTGCACCCGCCCGATGGTCTGCCCCTATTGTAACGGGCGCGGGTGGTTCCATACCAACCAACAGGAGCCGGAAACGGAGCCTTGCCCCGACTGTCAGGGGACCGGCGAAGTGATTGCGCTGGTGACAATAGACTGGAAACCCAATAACGAAAATTAGTATGGCAAATAGAGAATTAGAAAAAGTGTTCCGACAATTAGGGCGCACTGAAAAGACCCGGTTCATCAACGAGAACATAGACTACGCTTCCGAAGAAGCAGTGGCCGGGTATGTGGAAAGGTATCCGCTTGGTGTATTCGAGTATCTTCCATCAACATCATTGATGGCGCGCATTCTCAAAATGAGAGGATTCCAAGTAATAGAACCCGACTATGGCACAGCAAGTGACTAACTTCGGGCGGTTCTACACCGCTATCCGCAAGCTGAGCGGCATCGGCGACCGGGACGACTTCAAGCGCCAGATGGTGTCGCAGTTCACCAACGGACGCACCGACAGCCTCCGGGAGATGACCCGGCAGGAATATGACCGTTGCTGCGAGTCCCTCGAGGGGCAGAGCCGGTACAAGGAGGAACTCCGCAAAGAGCGCAGTGCCACCCTCAAGCTGATGCAGAAGGCCGGCATCGATACCACCGACTGGAACCGGATCAACAGATTCTGCCTTGACCCGCGTATCGCCGGAAAGGAATTCGCCCGGATAACGGCGGATGAGCATCCGCAGCTCCGGCGCAAGCTCCGCGCCATCGACAGCAAGGGAGGATTCACCATCGCTGCCGAGAAAAGAGCGGCTCGAGAAGCCGAGGCTGCCAGGCAGAAAGCAAAGCCTCAGATTACCCTCATCGACATCGGCAGTCAACGGCCCGACCTAAACTGACAACCCACATAACAACAACCCCATAAAAAGTAAAAGTATGGAACAAGTTACAATGACCGCTGAAGAGCGGAAGCGTTACGAGGCATGGAAAGCCGAGGACGAAAAGAAAAGAGCCGCGGAGGAGCGCAAGCGCCAGCGCGGCGAGTATGCGAACATGGTCGATGACGAGATTCGCACCGCCATTCCCCAGCTCCGGGAGATGAGCGAGGCTCTCAAGACGGTCAAGGATACGATCTTCGGCAACTTCGATGCCGTGCTGAAGATGAAATCCGAGATACTCGGACTCACAAGGGACGACCAGCGCAGCCACACGTTCACCACCTCCGACAGCACCCTGCGTCTGACCCTCGGGGTCAACTGCATCGACGGCTACCGCGACACGGTCGAGGACGGCATAGCGATGGTGAAAAAATACATCGAGAGCCTCGCCAAAGATGACAACTCTCGGGCCCTTGTCAACGCCGTGCTTCGGCTGCTGAGCCGAGACGGTCAGGGCAACATCAAGGCGAGCAAGGTGCTCCAGCTCCGCAAGATGGCCGATGACAGCGGCGACGAACGTTTCATCGAGGGAGTGAAGATCATCGAGGAAAGCTACCAGCCCACCGTCACCAAGCGCTACATCCGCGCCGAATACAAGGACGAGAAAGGCGCGTGGCGATACATACCTCTTGACATGACCGCAGTGGACTGAAATCATCGAGCCATGAAAAGAGAGATAGTGCATCCACCGAAAATCGCCATCTGCCGCGTCTGCAAAGGCACCGGCAGGGTGGCAGGAGATGAGGGAGGCGAGTTTCACACCTGCCTCCAGTGCGAGGGGAGCGGCCGCGTGACTGTGAGCAGCGAGACCGTCCTTGACATCAGACCATATAAACCAAGAACCCATAAACGATGATCTGAAGCAATGGCAAAAACGCGCGGCATGTCATACAGGAAGCGCGTCGAGGGCATAAACCGGATATATGACCAGCACGCAAGAAGCGGGTTGTCAAACCGGGAGATATGGCGCAGGTACATATATCCGGTTTATTTCATCAGCGAGCGCACCTTCTATAACATAATGAACGCCACGGCAGGGCTTGAAAACCCGGTCGTGGCGTCGAACGTGCCAAGCCTTTTTGACTTTGCCGATGAAGACCCGCCAAAAGACAACGAAAATGAGTGACATTGACAGTCAGGTAAAGACAGTATTCCGGCGCATCCTCAAGGACATTCAGGTGGAGCTCGGCGAGGAGTTTGACGAGAACTTCGAGCGCCAGGCATTCTTCACGCAGGCCTGGGCGCGTCGCAAAAGTCCCACACGCCCGGGTGGCCATATCCTGGTGGATTCCGGTCGACTCCGGCAGAGCATCACGAGCCGGACCACCGACAACAGCATCACCTTCTACACGACAGAACCCTATGCCGCCATTCACAACGAGGGAGGCGCGATAAAGGTCACCGCCAAGATGAAACGCTTCTTCTGGTACAAATATTATTCGGCCACCGGCTCCTTCGGCCGAAAAAAAGACGGCTCCATGCGTAACGACAAACGCAACCGTCAGCTCGGCACGGAGGCTGATTTCTGGAAGGCGATGGCGCTCATGAAGGTCGGGGCCACAATCAAAATTCCCAAGCGGCAATTCCTCGGCACATCGCCGGAGGTCGAGGCCGCAGTCCGGGAAATCATCGAGGAAAACCTCACAGACTATATCAACGACATAGATTTCAACATTAAATGACAGTAAGAGAAGAATTATATAATGCCATTAAAAGGCATCTCAGTGACATTCCCATGATCAAGCACATCGATCTTTGGAACCACAATGTGGAATTCATCGAGCAGGAAACCGCATGGGGGCGTCCGGCAGTGTTCATAGAGTTTGCTCCCATACAGTGGAACCCCGTTGTGCATGGGCTGGAGTATCGTGGTGCGGTCACTGTCAATCTCCATGTCGTGACCGATTGGACTGCCGAGAGCAACGTGGAGCAGTTCCAACTGTTGCACAGAATCCACCGGGTACTCGCTAACATGGAGGGTGGGACATTCGGTGAGTTTGACCTTGCCGCGTCCGCCACCAACCACAACCACGAGGAGATAGTAGAGAACATCGAGACCTACACATGTGTCGGCATACGTAGTCTTGACAAATAGCCCCATAAACGCGCCGTGTCGCGACAAAAGCAGAGAGCCGTTACCTTTATCGGGTAGCGGCTCTCTTTTGCGACAGTGGGCGCGTGTGCGGCTCACACGGCGTCCGGCAGGATATTTGAGGAGGAAGGGTCGGTGTAAAGCATGATGTCGGTGTATTTGGCTGAGTAGTTCATTGTGGCATTGAACTCGCGCCGGAGGCAATTCTCGAAAGGATTGCCGAGGTTGGGATTGCGGCCCATCCATTCACAGAGCTCCGTGATGGATGACTTCTCCGAGGTGAAGTAGATGAAATTGTGTCCCGGCAGCACTGACAGTACATCGAGGTAGTCGGCGAGTCTCCAGTACATGCGGTAGGTGCCGACATCGGTGGATAGATATGGCGGGTCAACCAGGAACACCACTCCCGGCACATCCTTGAAACGCTCGAACAGTTCCCGGTAGTCGCACGACTCAATCTCAAGCCCCTCGAGGTAGTCGGTGAAGTCCGGGTAGGGGGCTTTCCGCACATTATTATATAGAGCCTCCTTGCGCATGCCGTCGATGCTCAGCTTGTACTTCATCGAGAACAACAGTGATGATGACAGTGTGATGAAGTCGAGGTAGCCATGTTCACGTTCCTCCTGCTCAAGCAGCGCGAACACTTCCTCGCGCGCCTCACCTGTGATGGCCTTATGGCGGCCGAAGCGCGAGGCGATTGGACGGATCTGGTCGAGCAGCGCATTGGTCCGCCTGATATTCAGGAGGCGGAACCGGTAATTGTCGAAATCATTATAAATCACCCTTGCCCCCGGGTGGACGTGCTTGGCTATGTGCGACAGCAGGCCGCTGCCACCAAAAAGGTCAACGAATATTGAGTCCTCGGGGTATTGGCGTGCCACCTCGGCAAAGTGGCGGGCGAACATGCGCTTCTGCCCCACGAAAGGGAGTGGCGCCGATAGATACATGCGGCTCATACGTTCAGCTCGAATTTAACGCCGTCGTCGCCGGCAAGCAGGGCCCGGGTGCGGTCGATGTTGTTGGAATATATGTGGACATTGCCGAGGAAGAGTGTGATGGAGCGCAGGGGCAGGTCAATCTGCCGGGCAATGAGATAGAGATGGTAGATGTCGGCGGGGAGTCCGAGGTTGGCGTCTGAGCTGCGCTGGTAGGCGGTCAGCACCAGCTCGCCATTGTCGATCTGAAACTGAATGAGCGAGAGGCAGGGCTGCTGGTTGGACTCCGCGCCGGTCGCGCCCAGGAACAGGACGTAATTTTTTGAAGAGCGTTTCTCCCGGTTGATGCGCTCAATTAGCGGCGGGAGTTTCTCAAAGTAGGTGGGGTAGGAGTTGACCAGTACCGGGCCGCAATAATCCCACCAGTTGATGCCCGCCTCGCGATACTTCTCCGTCTGCCTCTCGCCGCTCATGAAGAGCGACAGTTCGCTGCGGAGCTTCTTGCGGGCTATGCCGTGGCTCTCGAAAATATCGAGCAGGTCGGAAGGGGTGAGGGATAACTGCTCGTTGATAAGATAGATGATGTCGCCCTTGCGGTTCGACTGGTGTCTGCCCTCGTCAAGCACCTTGGAGAGAATCTGATGATACTTGTTCATAATGATGCCGTATTAGTGTACGGCAAAGTTACAGTGCCGGAGAATGCCGGACACCATGGCGACACCAAATCATACTGCACCGGGATTGCAGTCATTTTGAAAATGCTTCACCAGGCTGTAGACCTTTCGCTCGCTTATGTCGTAGCGGTCGGCGAGTATGGCCACGGCGTATGACACCTTGTCGCCCCTGCCGACCATATCGTTGAAGTCAACAAAAAGGTCTATGTAGTCGGCATCCTCCAGTCTGATGCCGGCATTTCGGAGCCGATTGAGCAGCTCCCGGTTGAATTTCAGAATCTCAAATATGGTCATATCCGAAAAAATTGCTAAATTTGCACTGTCTCACTTATTCAAACACCCGCGTAGGGAAGCTCGCCGGGGGCACAATGCCCTCTTCCGAGCTTCCCTACGCGGGTTGTGTTAAAGAGTAAGTGAGACGACTATTTAACAGGCCGGGGGCATTTTTTTATACCCTCCCCCGAAGGGTCTGCCTCAGGTCAGTCCACGCTGTAGAGTCCCAAGTCAATATTATCCTTAGCCTTCCAACCTTCCTGCTGCACATTTTGGATGTGTGCCGAATATGCGGTGTAGAAAGCCTCAAGCTCAGGCAGAGTGTCGAAAGTGCGGTATACCGGCGCATCGTCAGTGCCGAACTTGAAAGTCACCGGGAGCGCGCCGGGCAGACCGAGGCTGGCCTGAGTGTAGGCGCGTTGGTAGTTGGACTGGTTCTCGACCGATAGCCACACCGGGACACCATCATAGGAAAAGCCGGTGAGGATTCTGGCGGCCGTGCGGTCGCTGATCCAACCGCTGATGAGTGCCTTGATCTCATCGACTGTCGGGCGGTGGTTCAACTGTTGCTCCATATAGGAGGTGATGCCGTATGCGTCGGTGGTCACATCCCAGCGGACGCGCCATCGGTTGCGGACAGGATTGGTGCACTCTAAAAGTGCCACTTGCGGATTGCCTTGGACTCTTTGCATAGTCAGGTGAAGATGTACTTTGTTTTACCTTGCCCGAAAGATTCCGATTTCAGTATTGTTGTGAATGGGAAGCCGTCGGGCTGTTCCTTGATCTGTTGGAGAATGTTTTTCATCTCCTTAGAGTCAGTGAAGAACTTCTTCGGCTCTCCATTGACCTTGATGGCCACGACGCAGCGGTCGGGCCCTTGAGAGGTTGTTACGCCCATCTCGAAGTCGTAGACCTCGATGGGGGAGGTTTACCAGTTCCCGGATGCTTATTACGGCACCGGGGAATCGCTTCTTGCCGTCATCGGGCTTGTAAGCGACATTCAAATCCTTAAAAGATTTCATTGCTTTGCCTGTTAATTTAATGAATAGATTATTACATTGGGCGTGCTTGGCCATACCGTAGAACGATGCGGTCAGCACACGCCGTCTCTTGCGGCTTTTGACCTCGCCCATCTTCCGGGCGAATTTCACTTTTATGCGCTTGCGCAGCAGCGCGTGGTCGGGATAGATGACGTATCCCAGGAAGTCGATGCCCTCGGTCACGGGGAACACCCTCTCGTTAGCCTTGATGGTATGCCCGATAGCTTCCACACATTCGTGTACGGCATCGCGGATTTTCCAAAGCTCCTCTTTCGTGGCGGCGAGAACCACACCGTCATCGCAGTAACGGTAGAAGTATTTCACACCGAGCCTGTCCTTCAGCACATGATCGAGATGGACCGACAGCAGCAGATTGCACAGCCCCTGTGAAGAGCGCAGCCCTATGCTCACTCCTTCCGGCATCATGCAGATGAACCTCTCGAGGATTGCGATGAGTTTGGCATCCTTGAACACCCGGCGCACGCAGTCAATCAGCATCCGCTGGTCAACACTCTCATAAAACTTAGAGATGTCGAACTTATAGCAGTAGCGTGTCTGCTCCGGATTATCCCTCATGTCACGCTCGATATACGCCTTCAGGTCGTGCATGCCGCGCCCCTTGATGCTTGCTCCGGTCGTGCGGATGAACCGACGCTTGATGTGCGCGTCGACCACAGCCATAATCGCGTGACAGGCTATGCGGTCTTTCATCGTCAGAATCTGAATGTGTCGTTCCTTGCCACCCTCGACGATGGTGCGCTCACGGTAGCCTCCGGCGATGTAATAAGAACCGTCGGCGATTTTTGCGGACAATTCAGCGATGACCTCCTCGCGGTGGGCGAGAAGCCACCGGCCCTGGCGACTCCGTTTGCGGACGGTTCCGCGGAGCACCTGATCGAATGACTGCGACATATTGGGGTATGCCACAATCTCCTCGATGATATGTCCTTCCCTGCGCATAGTTGTGAAAGAGTTTGGATAAATTGAAAATTACGGCTCTCTGAGCCTTCCTACTTCCGGGTCCGGGTTGTTCGAGCTTGCGCCTACCAAACCCTACCCAGTCACTTGATGTTCCGGCTTTCCATGGTAACCATGCTTTTGCCGAGGCCTGTCCCTCTCGGCACCTCAATGGGGACACGTCCCCGGTGATGTACGCCGATGATTGGTTGTCCAGGCGCGACCCGACAGACGCGTACGCACTCGAAGCATCGTAACTCGCATGCGCGTACGACACGCCGCCACCCGCATACGCGTAGTTGTAGCCGCGATAGACCACACGGCCTATTGAGTGCCACAGCCTTACAAAGTGCAAAGTTACGCATAATCCGTGTTCCGATAGGAATGTTTCAGAGCAAAAGCCATAAAACAGCGGCAATAGCCCCTCCGGCTACGGTCATTAGCCAGTCAATCCAGTCCCACGGGCAGCCGTGCAGTTTGTCTTTAAGCTCAAGACAAGAACCGGCCACGATGGCAGAGTATGTAGCAGGGTAGGGTCCACAGGCGAGTAACCCCACGATAAAACCGCCGATAAGATGCTTGTAGCGGTTGGATTTTTTGAGAAATGAGATAAATTTGTTCATAAACTTTTATATGTCAAGAATTGTTCGTAATTTTGCACAAAGCACTGAAGGAATGGTAAGCTGGCAATTTAGTCCTAAGATCCGCCTTCGGTGCTTTTTATATGTCATTTACCGAGTAGAGGAAGTAAGATGTACGGGTTCGGCCATGTGGATCGGTTTCAACTTGTTTGGCTATATTGAGCCTTATTTCCTGACCTCGTAAAGTTGTCTTGAAATAATAGAAATGCTCAATGCTGTCACTCCTTGAGTGTGTCAGTGCTGACTCCCCGTCGTAGGTTGATTGTGCGAGAAGAGTATCAAGATTTTTCAGATCGACTTTTGATAGCACACTTGAGCGTCCGAATGTGTCAGAGAACAAGTGTTTGTTACCGTAAGTGGTGAATCCTACCTGAATATCCGAACCTTCATCAATAGATTTGGCACATCGGCGACCCAGTAACGGAGCCATTTCACGCATATAATGTTTACGTTCAATGGCACGTGCAGACTTTTCGGCATTGCCGGCGCACTCATGGAAGATGGCGCATGCCTGACAGACTTCGTTATCCGGCACGAATGCCAGTTCACGCCCTTTTCCTCCTTTGGCAACGGGACATGTCGAGCAGCGGCGAATGGTGTATGGATTGTAGTCCGGTACTGACTTGCCCTCCCTGCCGGCATTGAATCGGAATATACCCTTTGTGTCGCGCTGCAGGGCCTCGTCACCCAGGCGCATAGCCTCGTCGTGGGAGGTAGCGGGATATTTCGACTTGCGCACCTGGACCACGGTACAGCGGCAGTTCCAACCGTTAGGCGGGTAGAACTCCTCCCAGAACGAATCCGATGGCGGCAGTGTGACGCGGTCGAGGGCTGCATGTTCCGGGCGCACCTTGTCATCCTGCTGTGTGCGGTACTGGAGATTGTATCGGTCGCCGTCGCGCATGAACTGCTCCCACCGGCCGGCCATTTCGGCAGACGCTGCCACAAAATTGTACTCCGCCCGGAGATAGTTGGCGTTGTATGTCGCATCGATACTCTGAACGTCATTCAAAAACCGTTCGAACGGCTTTCTATTGCCGTTTTCATCAAGCAGCGACGGGAACGCCTCGTGCAGCTCATGGAACGCCTTCATGCCGGAGAATATATAGTTGGATCGTGTCAGTCGCCGGCGCATGGCATCCGACATCTCCACCTTCTGAAATGCAGAATCCATCACCGACGCATGCGCCCCGACAAACTCCTGCACGGCGGGGTCGGCGACAAGGTCAACCCGGAACTCCGCCCCTTTCTCCTTGAATAGCGACTTCATCATGCCGGCGAACAACGAGGACAGACGCTTGCGCACATCATCGCCCGGAGAGACGAGTGTCGCCATCTCCATGCCCTCGAGCAGCGAGGCATAACGCCGGTGCAGCCCCTCGTAGTCAGAGGGGCTCAGTCGAAAAAATGCTTTTTCTCCTCCGGCTCCTCCGCATCCTTTGGGTCGTTCGTGTCCTTATCGTCTTTATTATCTTCCGCAGGAGGGAGCGACATGATGTCGCGCCGCTTTCCGACCGGCATATTGTACTTCTCCGCGAAATAAGACGGGTCAACCTCGTAGCGGTCGGCAATCATAGTTTCATAGGCCACCTGTTGCTTCGGGGTATAGTCAACAGCGTCATCCCATTCAAAGCGCAGCCCCTTGACCGGGAACCCGTGCAGGATCATCAGCGGGATAAGCTGATTGTTTATGATGTCGCGCAGGAAGTCACGGTCAGACTCCACCAGATTCATGAACACCTGCAGGTGGGTCTGCGACTGGGAGAGCGACGAACCGTCCTCGATGGTCATGGTCTGGCCGATGACAAGTTTCGACAGCTCCGAATTGGCGCGGTCGATACGCTTGTCATAGACATTGAAAGCGTCACCCTTGCCGGACTCCACAAACTGAATCTCAGTTTCCATGCCGGTCACTACACCCTGGTTTGCTCCGCCGTTGTAGATCATGTCCTGCAGACGCCGGAACTCCTTCGGGTCACGGGTGGTGGTGCGTGCGATGCGCCAGGGCATGCCGAATACCTCCGCGAAACAATCCCAGAACGTCATGGCATGTTTTTTCGGGATGGTGTGCAACGCGGCCTTGAGCAATAGCCCGAGGTCGTCCGGGCGGCCGGCCTCAATCAGCCAGTCACGCCATGGACGCTCCCGGTACTCAATGCCGGTTTCCCAGTTCATACCTACGCGCTGTACTACGCGCCCCTTCTCCGGGATCACATGCTTTCGGGGAATGAGCGATACGCCGGAGAACGCCGGATGGCCGTCGCCGTCGGTAATGACATCGCCAAGCTCGATGAGCGAGTGGCCCCACCAGATAGACTCAAGACACAGGCGGCACAGATCCTTGAACCATGCCTGGTCGAACAGATGCTCCGCAGACTCGTCCTGCTTGCCCTTCTCGTTAACGAGCTTGAACGAGCGCGACATCACGAACCCAACGCGCTGCTGTATGCAGCCCGAGAGGTGCGAGTCCGTCATGGCGTCCCGGTATATGTCGTAGAGCTTTTGCCTGGAAGGGTGGCGTGGATCAATAGAAGACTGCCATGCATGGCGCCAGTCCTCGATGTCATTTTTGGTGAAGAACTCAGCATAGCGGTGCAGCTCCAGGATAACCGAGGACTGCTTCTGTATCTTAGACCGGACCGTTTTCTGCTCCCTGGTCAGTTTTTGTCGTTTCGTCTTACGTGCCATGTTACCAATCGTGTCTTAATCGGGGTGAAGAGTGATAGGAAGTGCCGAATCCGGCAAAGCCGTCATCGACGGCGGCGAGAGGTAGGTCGGGAACAATCCTGCCGGCCTGTACTCCCTCGAGCCATTTTATGGCGCGCTCGTAACGCTCCTTGCGTATCTCGCTGCCCATCTTCTGCGGTTGCGATGCCGAGAGGTGATAGAGCGCGATGTCGGCGGTGTACATCACTATGAGCCGGTTGCGGTCTGCTCCTGAAGCCGAGAAAATGGCATCGGTATCATATACCGGGCGCAGATAGCCGGAAATCTCCTCGATGGCCTCCACCTCTGCGTTTGCTATATTTTCAGGGGTAGACTGGGATACGACCTTCAAAGCCGCCTCACCGATAACCACCCTGTAATCCTCGTTGTCGATAAACATAGTTACCACATGTTTTTAGGTGAGCGACGCGGAATCGCCACCGGTTTGAAAATCTCCTGCCGGGTACTACGTTGAAGGAACCATATCGCACCTTCGTCGGCATCCGGCGCGTCGTCATGCACGCGGGAACCACGCTCGAGAGCAAGAGTCTGCTCGATGCCGACCTGCATGTCCGGCGAATCTTTCAGAGCCTCGTTGTAGAACACAAAGCCGCGCTCCCACAACGGCGACACCGCCTCGATGCGCTGCACCTTATCCGGCTTAGTGCGCTTATCGGGCATAATTGGCAACTGGTATCCACGGATGTTGCCCTCGGTAGCGAATTCATCAAGAATGATATCCTGGAGCATATTGGCCTCTATATAGAAATTGACAACCACGTTGTCGGGCAAGCTCTCATAGAGGTTATAGAGCCACCGTACCATGCCGGACACAGTGTCCTGACGCACATAGCAGTCGATGAGATGAAGCTCCGTGCCGATTTTGCCCCACAGGCGGCAGGCCTTGTAGTCGTTAGCGGTTGATGACTTGAACGACGGGTCCGTGTAGCACACAAGCATGTCATACTTGTCGAGTTTCGGCAGACGCTTGAACCGGATCCATTCATGGCGGAATATGGTGCCGTCAGTGATAGGATTGTGCATCATCTCTTTCTCCCACGCACGATATCCGACGAAATCCTTGTATGCCTGAGCCTCATCCTTGGTCCATTTCTCGGCCCATACCGGATTACCATCCTTATCGACGGCTTTTATCTCGGACACGTGGACACCCTTGGATCCGGCGATATTGGCAAGTACCGAATTTTTGGAAATAAGGTTGCCCACCATTATGAAGCGGCCGCGGCCCACGTCGAGCGCGCCGAAAAGAGCCTCCTTCACCCAGTCGGTCAGTTCCTTTACGCGCTTCTCGTTGCGGCAAAGCTCGTCGTCGTCCAGATCGTCGATCACGATATAGTCCGGGCGCGCCTCGCGGTCGCGGAGGCCGCGTGGCGACTGCCCACGGCCCACGGCGAGGAACTTGGCCCCGCCCTTGGTCTTGAACTCGCCCTGCAGCCACAACCCGAGGTTCTTCTGCTCCCCGAAATCGGCAATCAGCTTCTGGTTGTATTCAAGTTCAGCCTGAAGGTCGCCGAGCAGACGGTTTGCACTCTCCTGGGATTTGCCGACGGTAATCATGAAATTGATGAGCCTCTTCGGTTGGAAAATAAGCCAAAGAGGGATGAACACACCGATATGGGTGGACTTGGCATGGCCGCGCGGCCATTTGAACACCGCCTTCAGGTTCGGCGTGTTTTTTATCTTGAGCGCCGCCTTGGTATGGAACGGCGCATTGTGAATCATACGGATTACTTCCCCGGTGGTCTTGTCGCGGAGGGTTAGGAAGTGGGCGAAATAATACTCGCAGAACTCGTCGTAGTTTGAGAGCAGCCGTTTGATACGGCGCTCTTTCTCGACCGGCGACTCCTTTACAACGGACAAGGATGCCGCTGTCAGTGCCTGGACTACGCGGCAGTGTTCCTTCCACTGCGCGAATGCCTCCTTCTGTTCCTTGGTAAGTTTAGTCGCCATATTCCACGAGCGCCCCCTTGTTGAATGATTCGATCAGGAATCCGTCCTGTAGTTTGTTGAGCTTTTTGATGAACTCGATGGTTACCTCCGGGTCGACCTTGGCACGGTGTTCGAGATATCTGGAGAATGAAGTGAACACCTCGATGGCGGCCACTACATTAGCCTGCGACTTGTCGAGTTTGTCAATGGCGGCAGTGAGTTTAGAGAGTTTGTCGCCGAGGCTGTCTATAAGGGCGAGATCACCCGATTCATTTACCTTGTCGAGCAGCGTGTTCGTCGCCAGGAGCAGCTTTTTGATAAGTTCCGGGCGAGTGATGGTCTTTGCCGCGCGGGTGGCCTTCCAACCATCGGCGGCACACCATTTGGATATAGTGACTCTTGACACGCCAATCATCTCGGCGATCTCGGTCTGCTCCTTCCCCGAAAGATACAGGGTACGTGCCAGGTCTCTCTTTTTTTCAAGTTCAGCTTTTGTCATGTCGATAATGATTTTGGCGCTTTTCTTTGCGGTTAAAAATAACAGCGGTGCAAAGCGGCTTACGCCGATAAGCAGTGCAAAAGTGCGAATACCGGGGGTACTCTCAAAAAAAGTGTGCAACCATTGCATAGAAGTGTGCAACCATTGCACACTTTTTTGGAGGGCAGCGGTTTAACCCGCAATTTTGCATCGAAATCATTATCGCACAGACATGGGCAACAGAGTAAGACTGACAAACGACACGCTCAACAGCTACGGCTACCGCGTCCTCACCGACGGGGTGGACATCACCCAGTACGAGCGCAACCCCATACTCCTTTACATGCACAACCGGGGCAAGGCCATCGGGCTTATAAAAGACATAAGTAAAGAGAACGGGGAGATAACGGGAGAACTCGCATTCGACGAGGCCACCGAGCTTTCGACCCAGTGCAAGAAGCAGTGGGAATTCGGCTCACTCCGCATGGTGAGCATCGGCTTCGAGGTAATCGAGACGAGCGAGGCCGCCGAGCTTATCGTGCCGGGGCAACGCTACGCCACGGTGACGAAGGCGCGCCTCATAGAAGTGTCGCTCGTCGACATCGGTGCCAACAACGACGCCATCCGGCTCCACAAGGACGGACAGTTAATAACGCTGAGCGAGGGCGGCGACTGCCCCCTCCCGAGGCTGAACCATAAACCAACCAACAACCAACCGCAAATGGACATCAAGACACTCGCCCTGACACTGGGCTTGCCGGAGACGGCAGACGAGGCGGCGGTCAACGCCAAACTCGCGGAACTCAAACAGAAAAACGCCGAGGCCGACAGCCTCCGCCAGGAGAACGACAGCCTCAAACTCGCGCAGATCACTGCCGCCGTCGACGGTGCTATCGCCGCCAAGAAGATTCCGGCAGAAAAGAAGCAGCACTTCCTCGATTTGGGCAAGGCCGTGGGCATCGACACTCTCACCGCCACTCTCGACGCCATCGCTCCGGCACAGAAACTCAGCTCCACCCTGGAGACCGCCCCGGCTGCCGACGATGCCCCTAAGGCCGGTCCGTGGGAACTGCGCATGGCCGAAATCCGCGAGAAACTCAAGAAACAATAACCGCTAACACCATACACCAATGGCAATCCAAGTAGACAACACCAACTACAACGGCGAGGTACTCGAGCGCATCCTCACCGTGGCCGCCACGAGCAACGAACTCGTGGAGAAGGGTCTGATCATGGTCATCCCCGGCGTCAACAAGAAAATCAGCATCCCGCGCCTGAAGGTGGGCAAGATGCTCCAGAAGCGCAAGGAGAATCCCACTGTCGAGGACAGCAAGGGGGACTTCAACTGGTCTGAGCAGGTGCTCGAGCCCCACGACTTCATGGCCTTCACAGTGTTCAACCCCCGCTCTTTCGAGCATATCTGGCGCAAGTGGCAGTCCACCGGCAACCTCGTGTTCCGCAACCTGCCCCCCGAAGGTCAGAACGCGCTGCTCGACGCGCTGTCCAAGCAGGTGCAGTTCGAACTCGGCGACCACTATGTCAACGGCGAATATGCCGACGGCACCGACGACACCAAGCTCATGAACGGCATCCTCACCCAGGCCGCCAAGGACAAGGACTGCGTCATAGTCGACGGAGCCGGCGAGACCACCATGCTCGGCAAGCTCAAGAAGATCCGCCGCGCCATCCCCAAGGCGATGCGTCAGAACCCCAATCTGCGCATCATCATGGGCGTCGATGACTTCGACACCTATGATGACGAACTGACGGCACGCGAGGCCAAGAACGCCAGCGAGACCGAGGTCAACCGCAAGCGCTACAAGGGCATCACCATCGAGACCGTTGCCGCATGGCCCGACGGCGTGATAGTCGCCACCCTCTGCTCCCCGGATGCAGACGGCAACTTCTTCGCCGCCGTCAACCTCCAGAACGACGAATCGGTGATTCAGATCGACAAGGTGGGCAACGCCTCCGAGCTGTACTTCTTCAAGCTGCTCATGATGGCCGACACCAACATCGCCTTCGGCGAGGAATTCATCGTGATGGACACCCGCGCCACACCCAAGTTCACCAAGAAAGCGGCCGAAGCCGGCAAGGGAGAAGGCAATGGCTAAACTGCTGTATCTCGTACTCCACTGCACCGCGACACCCGAGGGGCGCGAGGTGACATCTGCCGACATCCGGCGTATGCACCTCTCCCCGGTGTCTGCCGGGGGCAGGGGATGGAAGCAGGTCGGCTACACCGACATCATCCATCTTGACGGCACGGTCGAGCGCCTGGTCGACAACAACGAGGACGCCAACGTGGACCCGTGGGAAATCACCAACGGCGCCAAGGGCTACAACTCCGTCAGCCGTCATGTGGTCTATGCCGGAGGCTGTGACAAGGCGATGAAACCCAAAGACACGCGCACCCCGGCACAGCTCAAGGCGATGGAGGCGTATGTGAAAGACTTCCACCGACGATTTCCGGAAGTGAGAATAATCGGCCATAACGAGGTCGCCGCCAAAGCCTGTCCGAGCTTCGATGTCCAGAAATGGCTCAAGTCAATCGGCATAAACCAGTAATCAACCCGATAAACCAATCACAGCGATGTCCTTCAGCGAAATCCTCAACATACTTCTCGGCGGCGGCCTCGTCGCCCTGGTGGTTGCCGTGGCGACCATGAAGGCCACGGTGCGCAAGGCCAACGCCGATGCCGAGAAAGCAAATGCCGACGCGGAAAAAGCCCGGGCCGATGCCGAGACCGTGCGCATCACCAACACCGAGAACGCTACCCGGATTCTGGTGGAGAACATCGTCAAACCCTTAAAAGAAGAACTGAATGCAACACGAGAGGATCTTCAGGCCACAAAGAAAGAGATGGCCTCCACAAAACGCGAGATGGCCCGGCTGCGCAAGGCTGTCGAGGCTGCTTCCGGCTGTCGCCATGCTGATTATTGCCCTGTGCTTTTTAAGCTGCGCGACAACCAAAAAGACGCAGACGGAGCAGATTCAGGAAGTGTCGGCCTCCGAGAAGAGCGACACGACCTCGTCGGAGATCCGTTACATCCGGACGGAAACAGTCCCGGAGAGCAAGGTGAGCCTGACAATATCTGTGGACAGCCTCCTTAAGCTGCCCGAGGGCGCCGTCTACCGCGAGAGCAAAGGCCGGGCGCACGTCGAGGCCACCCATCATGGCGGCGTAATCTACATCACCGGCACATGCGACTCCCTGCAGCGGCAGGTCGAATACTACGAGGCGCTCTACCATACCGCACGCGATGCCCTCGAGCAGACGGAGCAGTCGCTTAGGCGGGAGAAAGAGAAAAAATCAAAACCTTCATGGTATATCCTGCTGCTTGAATGTTCAGTCGGCTTTATAATCGGAATAGCCACTGCGAATATTTTTCCAAAACGATTCATAAAAGGATAACAAAATAACACAGCAATGAACAGCAACTTCATGTACGGCATCGGTGCCGTAAAATATAAGAACAAACCGATAGGCTATATCGCCAAAGGCTCCTTCGACATGGGGGGTACCAAGCCCGAATCCGCCGACATCGAGGCCGAGCAGGTCCCCGGGGCGCCGGTGCTGGTAATACCCCAGTCCAACGGAAAGATCGCGCCCAAGTTCGACATGATACAGCTCAACTTCGAGAGCCTCCATCAGCTTCTCGGCGGCGCGCTCGTCAAAACCGGCGAGAAGATCACCGGCTGGACAGCTCCCCGCGCCGCGATGGTCATGGACGGTCCGTGGGAAATCGCGCTCGTATCCGGGCAGTCGATACTCATACCATCCGCGACGCTGCTCTCAGACCTCGCCGGCAAACTCACCCTTACCGAGACCGCCAAAATCGAGGTCGAACTGAAAGTGACAGCGCCGGCCACCGAGGATGTCCCGCCTTACGGCGTGTTCGCCACCGACTCGCTCCCGGCTGAATGGTGCGAGGCTCAAAAGTGGCTGCTTCCTATCCCTCCCGAATCCGCAGAATAAGCCATGGACGAAGCGACAGCGAGGGCCATACAGTGCGAGGCTGCCGACGCGCTGTTGAACCGGGGAGTGTCGATTCCGCTCAAGGAATTCAGGATACCCTTCCGCAAACGCCCGGTAAAGCTGCGCGTGACACTCAAGCGACCATATATGTCCGGGCAGATAGAGTTTGCCCGGACATATATGTCAATGGACGTCACCGCAGAACAGATGGCGGCATTCACCAAAGAGGAACAGATGCGTTTCATCGCCATGCACGGACACAAGATAAGCCGTATGATAGCGTGTGCCATCTGCGTCGGCCCGGTTCGCCGGTGGTTTCTGCGCCCGGTGTCATGGTTCGTCCGCAACTGCGTCGAGATCCGCTACCAGGTGGCGGCCGCGCACAGGTTCGTGAGCCTGATGGGCACCGACCCTTTTATAAGTATTATCAGATTGGCGGAGCGGACGAATCCGATGAAGCCGAGACTGAGCCGACAGAGAAAGGGGAGTTAAAGAGCGGTTACGAACCCTCCCATAGCCCCTTCGGATTCCTTTGGCAGATAGCCGATGCCACCGGGTGGAGCATCGACTACATTCTGCACAAGGTGAACTACCAGACGCTGATCATGATGCTGAGCGACGCGCCACGGTACCGCAGCGGTTCCGGGAATAGGACATCAGCGGGCACAAGCGTTGCTTCCACCCCCGAGGAAGAAGCAAACGCGATTGAGAATTTCTTTGTAAGCAACCTAAAACAGTAACAACCATCCATGAAGCCGGTAGAGCTTGAGATATTTTTACAGGACGGAGTGTCGCCCGGTCTGAAAAAGGCCGGTCAGACCCTCTCGCGTTTTTCCGGCGAGGCCAAGGCGGAACTGCGCGAGGTCTCTGAATCCCTGAAACTCCAGAAAAGCCATGTCAGCGGCATGGAGAAGGAGTACGCCCGGCTCGAAAAGGCGCTCAAGGTCGCGGCCCCCGGCAAGGAGTGGATGGAGGCCAAGGCGCGGCTTGCGGCATACAAGGCCGAACTCGACGGCGAGAAAACCGCACTGCAGCAGCTCGAGGAACAGCAGCGCAAGCTAAAGGCCGAGACCGAGGGGGCTGGCCAGTCGCTCCGTCAGCAACTGAAAAACGTGCGCGAGGAGATAGCCACTCTCCTGCTTGCCTACCGCTCCCTCACCGATGCCGAGAAGCAGAGTGCCCAGGGCAGGGAACTTGCCCGGCATATAGACGAGCTTACCGAGAAAGCCGGAGAACTAAACGACGCCCTTGTCGACACATCCCAGGCGGTCACCAACGCGGCCTCCGATACCCGAGCCTTCGACCAGTTGGCCGGCGGCATGCAGCTCGTGGTCGACGGATTCGGGCTGGCGACAGCCGGCGCGCAGGCACTCGGCTTGAGCGAGGCCGACCTTGTGGAGGTGCAGACGCAGCTGCAGACCGCCCTTGTCGCAAGCAACGCCCTGACCTCGATGCAGGTCAACCTTCAGAAACAGTCCGCGCTCATGCAGGGAGTCAATGCCATACAGACCAAGGCCGCGGCCGGGGCCGAAACCATCCGCACGTGGGCCGTCGGCCGCGGGGTAATCGCCACCAAGGCGGCCACCGTCGCACAGGCGGCTTTCAATGCCGTAGCCAAGGCAAACCCCTATGTGTTACTCGCAATGGCCGTTGTGACGGTCGTAGGGGCGCTGTATGCCCTTGCAAAGGGTAACGAGGCGGCCAAGAAGGCCGAGGAGGAACGCCAGGCACAACTTGAGCGCACCAAGGAGATCAACGAGGGGATTGCCCGGTCAATAGGGGAGAGCGCCGGGGCGCAGATTGCCGCGTACAACAAGTTGCAGCGCGCATGGAAGGCACTCGGCGACGACATGGCCAAGCGTCGCAAGTTCGTCGACGAGAACAAGAAGGCCTTCCGGGAACTCGGCCTGTCGGTAAACAGCGTGAAGGATGCCGAGGAGGTACTTGTCAACAATACCTCCAACGTCGTGCAATCATTCATACTCCGGGCAAAAGCCGCGGCTCTTGACAAGGCCGTGACACAGGCGTATTCCACAATGCTTGAGCGACAAGACCTGGCCCGCCGCAACGCCCGATACGGAGTAAAGTCCAACGGTGACGAAGTAAGTTATGCCGAAGCAAAGGAGCGAGGTATGGCCGGTGTCCGGACCGTGCCCCATGAACATGTTAGAGCAAATGGTGGTGGCAGATCGATGAGCAGTTGGACTACCTATACCTACGAAGTCAGCGACGCGCAGGCGTATAATGCGGCAAGCAACCGGCTTGCGCTCGAGGAACGCGACCGTCAGATCCGGGCCGCGTCCGACGAGGCCGAGCGTAGGGTTAACGAACTTCAGAGCGAGATCGGCGCTACCGAAGCGGCTCTTGAATCGCTGAAGATACCGCAGATGACCACTCCGACAACCACGCCCACCTCCGATACCACCACAAAGGACGACCGTATAGCGGCTGCACGCAAGGAAGCCGATGAACTGCGCAAACTCCGTTGGCAGAACGAGCAGGACGAAATCAACCAACTGGCGGACGGTGCCGAGAAACGCTGGCGGCAGATTGCCCTGGACTATGAAAAACAGCTTGCCGAGATAGACAGGCTGCGCCGGGATTTCGTGGCACGTAACGATGAAGCCGGCACGCAGGGTCTGAACCTTGCCGGGCTTACCGACGAGCAGCAGACCGAGATAGACCGAGCCAACAGTATCGCCATCGAATCCCGGGACCGGGCATTGCAGGATATGTACCGCATGGAGGCGCAGCACATGGCCGACTACCTTAAGGAATACGGCACATTCCAGCAGCGGCGTACAGCCATCGCGGAGGAATACGACCGCAGGATAGCCGAGACCTCCGACGAGTGGAGCCGTAAGACTCTCGAGCGCGAGAAAGCGGCCACGCTTCAGAACATCGACATCGAGGCCATAAAGCAGTCGATAGACTGGGGCAGCGTGTTCGGCGACTTCGGCACGCTGTTCCGCGACCAGTTGGAGCCGACCATCGAGAAACTACGGGCCATCACCCGGACGGAGGAATTCAAAAATACCGACATCGAGGACAAGCAGACTCTCTATGAGCTTATCGCCAGGCTGGAACAGGCCAATACGTCATGGGACAGCAATATCTTCGCCACCCTCGGCGACGATCTGACAAGTTATCAGACTGCGCTGCGCGAGTATATGGCCGCCCAGGATGCCGAGCGTGCCGCCACCGAGACGCTGACCGAGGCAAAGAAAAGGCTTGCAGCAGCCGAGGCTTCCGGCGACAGTACCGCAATAGCCTCCGCGACCAGAAGCGTGACCGTGGCCACCAACAATCTCACCGCCGCGTCCGGGCAGGTGGCCGATTTCGGCACGCAGGTACAGGACGCCTCCTCCAAGCTGCAGACCTCCACAGCGACAGTCAACAACATGTTCAACTCCCTGGCGAGTAACCTTGCCGGACTGAAATCCGGCAGCCTCCAGGGTGTCGGGGAGAGCCTGATGGGGCTTGACAAACTGTTCAACAACGGCGGTGTCGCCAAAGCCGTCGGCGGGGCGCTTGCCAAAGGCTTGTCAAAACTGCTCGGGAACTCCGCCATAGGCAAGAGCGTGGCCGAGGCATTGGGCAACAGCGGCCTGCTCGGACAGATAATCTCCGCCATCCTTTCAATCCTCGACATCCTGAAGGACGGCATAGGCGTGTTGGTGTCAGGCCTTATCGACACGATACTCAACGCCGTCAGCGGCATACTCGAGAATCTGCTGAACGGCAAGATGTTCGTACAGATAGGGGAGTCGCTCGTGAAAGGCATAGGCGGGATACTGGATGTCGTGACGTTCGGCGGGTTCTCGTCGTTGTTCGGCAGCGGTGACAGCGACAAGAATCTTGAGCGCGACATAGAATACCTGACGACTTCCAACAAGGACCTGCAGAAGAGCATCGACAACCTGGCAGACAAGATGTCCGAGGCGGCCGTATCGGATGCAAGCGGGCTGTACGAGCAGCAGAAAGACAGGTTGAAACAGGCCGAGTCCAACACACGTGAAATGATGTGGCGTGCCGGCGCGGCCTACAGCAACGGTTTTCTCGGCATCGGGGGCCACCACTCGTCGAACTATAAGATTGACAAAGGAATGTCGGGAGCCGACTGGGACCGCATAAGCGCCATTGTCGGTCGCCGCATAGATAGCGCCGGGGCGTTCTGGGGTCTGTCAAGCGAGGAGATGGCCAAAGTGTTCAACGAGGCCAACGACCTGTACTCCAAAATCAAGTCGCTTGCGGATGACGGGTACAAGAACGCTGCCCAGTACATGGACGACTACATAGAGTATTACCGGCAGCTCGAGGAACTTCAGGAAGCCTATTACGAAAAACTTACCGGCATATCGTTTGACAGTGTCCGCGATGACTTCAAGAGCAAGCTGCTCGATATGAAGTCAGACGCCGGGACATTCATTGACGACCTGAACGACATGTTCATGAATTCCCTTGTGGAGGGCATGATGAGCGAGAAGTATACGGCGCGTCTCAAGGAATGGTATAAGAAATTTGCCGATGCCATGACCGACGGCAAGATGACCGACGGCGAACTCGACGCGCTGAGGCGGGAATACAGCAGTATTGTAAATGACGCATTGCGTGAACGCGACGCACTTGCCGGCGCACTCGGCATCGATCCCGACAAGGACGGCAGCAGCCAGTCCGGGCGTGCCGGCAGCTTCAACGCCTTATCCCAGGACCAGGGCACAAAGCTCGAGGGGGTGTTCGTGAGCGTCCAGGGCCATGTCGCCAATATCGACACCGTGGTTGAGAACGTGGCCGAGAAGATGGGGGCGGCAGAAGGGCACCTTGCCAAGATAGAGGAACATACGGGTGACAGCGCGGAAGCTCTCGGAGAGATAAGAGATATGATCAATGAGATTAAACGTGACGGAATAAAGACACTCTGACATGGAAGCACTCGAAGGACTTGTAACGATAAACGGCACCGACATCTGGAAAGAGTACGGGGCCTTCCTCACAGAAGAGAAGCGCGGCGGCCGGGAGAACCTTACCGCCATAATGACCCCGGCGAAAGCCAAGAGCCATGTCGGGGTCAATATCCGGGAACTCGACGGCACCAAATATTCCGCAAGGCTCGATGTCAGGAGCGAGGAGCGCGACGTGACCCTGCACTTCGCCATATTCGCCCGGACCCGGGAAGAATGGCTCGAACACTACCGCGCCTTCATCACCCTGCTCAAGCAGGGCCGGAACGGATGGCTGACATTCCGCTTCCGGCAGCTCGGACTGACAATGCGCATGTTCTATGTCAGCAGCACCGCCTATAAGCCGCTGACCTATCTTTGGCGCGAGGGTGTCCAGGCCAGCCGTTTCAAAGTCACGTTCAAGGAGCCCGAGCCGTCATTCTAACCGCATTATAACACCGTTCAAACATGGTTCTGACAATATACGACAGGGCGGGCAATCCCCGGGCGGAGCTTTCGCCCAACGACAGCTCGACACAGGCCAAGGAGATACAGGGCGACAACGTCCTGACACTCTCCTTCACCCTGTATGAGCATGTGGAACTGGATGTCGATGATTACGTCGACTTCGAGGGGGAGCGCTACCGGCTCACCGAGCGGTACCGCCCCAAACAGGTGTCGACCGGAGAGTGGAAATACGACCTCAAGCTCTACGGCATCGAGAGCCTTCTCCGGAACATACTCGTGATAAAGACCGTCGATGATGAGAACGACCCCGTGTTCTCTCTCACGGCCCCTCCCCGGGAGCATGTGGCGATGATTGTAGAGTGCATGAACGACGGCTGGGACAACATCACTGACTGGAAGGTCGGGCAGGTGGATGGAACCGAGAACATCACCATCGACTACCACGGCAAATACTGCGACGAGGCACTCAGGGAGATAGCCGAGAAAGTCGGCGCCGAATGGTGGACCGAGGGGCAGACCGTCAACGTGTGCCGCTGCGAACACGGCGAACCTGTAACACTCGGCTACAACAAGGGGCTGACATCGATAGACCCCGGCAAAGCCGACAACGTGAAATTCTACACCCGGCTGTGGCCCGTGGGCAGCAGCCGCAACATCGACCCCGAGAAGTACGGCTACTCGCGCCTTCAGCTCCCCGGCGGCCAGAAATATGTAGAGGTCAACGCCGACAAATACGGCAGGGTGGACCATTACGAGGACGCCGCATTCGCCGACATCTATCCCCGGCGCACCGGCACCGTGAGCAGCGTGCGCTCCGAGGTAAAGAAAGGCGAGGACGGCAAGGACTTCACCATTTATTACTTCCGCGACAACAGCCTCCAGTTCAACCCCAACGACTACATGATAGGCGGCAGGGTCATCCGCGTGTCATTCCAGGAAGGGAGCGAACTTGCCGGACTCGGCGACGAAGAGGACGGCACCTACTATTTCGAGGTGAACTACAACGCCGACACCCGGGAATTCGAGATAATAACGATATGGCCGTATGACAACGACATGCAGCTGCCCGGCGGCGCACTCGTGCCAAAAGCCGGCAACAAATATATACTGTGGAATCTTCGCATGCCTGATGAATATTACGGGCTTGCCGAGGAGGAACTGCTGACCGCCGTCAACAAATACAATGCCGACCACGCGCTCGACATATCCGTGTTCAAGGCTCCAACCGACCATGTGTGGATAGAGGACGAGGGTGTGGAGCTGTTCATCGGGCGCAGGGTGCGCCTCGAGAGCGACAAATACTTCCCCGGCACCGGCTACCGCGACAGCCGCATCACCAAGATAACGCGCAAGGTCAACCTCCCGTCGCAGATGGACATCGAGATCGGCGACGCATTGAGCCGTACCGCCCGGGAGAAAATGACCGACGACATAGGCGAGGCCAGGAGTTACGCGCAGTCAATCGGCGCGTCCATATCGATGCCGGACATCATACGCACATGGGACAGGACGGTGCCCACCGACAACAACCTGTTCTCGGCCCGGCGCAGCCAACGGGAATTCATCAGCAAGAACACCCCCGACCGGGCAAAAAAGAAGATCATCTTCGAGGAAGGACTGGATGCCGGCGACTTCATTCCCGGCACGCAGGGCGGAACCATAGACGGCTCCGGCAACGCAGAGCTGCTGACACTCCTTGTGCGCGCCCTGTTAAGCTCCCCGAAATTCGTTGACGGATTCGCCGGCGAAGGGTGGCGTATATGGCTCGAGAATGGGCTGTCGCACCTTACCGTCGACAAACTCACCGTGCGCCAGATAATGACCGTGTTCGAGATGCTCATCGAGAAGATCCGCAGCGTCGGCGGCCAGATATGCGTGTCGGCGGCCAACGGCAAGATAAAGGAGGTGCAGAGTGTCAACGGCCACTATATAATCACCTTCGAGCAGGAGAACACCTTCGCCGCCCACGACCTCATGCGCTGTCAGACCTTCACAGGCGGCAACCTCAAGAGTTACTGGGTGGAAATCGCCAATGTAAACAACGGCAGCGTCGTCATACCCGTATCCGAATTTGCCGGGGCGGTTCCGATGCCCGGCGACGAGTGCGTGCTGATGGGCAACACCGTCAACCCAAAACGTCAGAACCTCATACTCATATCGGCCACCGAGGACGGACAGCCCCGTATCGATGTTCTCGACGGCATGCATGACAAGAACTTCACAGGCAGCCTCCGTGCCAGGTTCGGCAACCTCGACGGAATCACCGACGACTGGTTCCCGGCAGACAACCAGCCCCACGGCAACGGCATCTACAGCGACAACGCCTATCTTCGCGGCACCTTCCTTTTGGTGACAGGCGAGGATATCAAGACCAAGTTCGAGATAGTCGAGGGGCGCATAACAAGCTCCATCGAGGCGGTGCGCCAGGACTTCGTGGCTGACAAAGGCTACCTGAGCAACCCGGCATTCTCGCTTGGGATGTCCAAATGGGACACCTCCAACGAGGCCGTGTTCTTCCTTGTCGGCAACAGGTGGATATGGGCCAACAACAACGTCCTGACAAAGAAGGGCAACTGCGCAAGTGTGACCCGGGATGATGACCGCACGGTTGTCAGGATAGTCAACAAATACATACTCCAGAAGAATGCCGACCTGCGCAGCAAGCCGATATTCCGCACCAACTCAGACGGCAAGAAAGAGCCGGTGCCGGTCTACCTTAGTTTTTTCTATAAGGTGAAAACCGGCGGCGTTCTGAAAATCGGTTTCGATAATGTCGACAAGACCGGGTTCGAGAATTTCAACTCATTTGAATACTCCACCGGCCTTAATCCCACCGACGGCTACCGTCAGTTCTCCTGCGACGGCCTTTGGAACGGCACAGGCGATTTCAGGCTGAGTTTCACAGGCGAGATCTACCTGTACATGCTCGTGCTGTCGACAGACAAGGTCGAGGCGCTCACGTACAGGTACCGCACCCTGTTCGAGCAGAGCGAGAAGCTGATAAAGATAGCCGCGCAGAACTTCGACAGCGACGGCAGGGTGCTTGCCGAATCCGGCATAGTAACCACGGCGCAGATGAGCGGCCTCTACGCCATCGACGCGGACGGCAATCTCCGCGCCTTTGTCGGTGCCGGACAGGACGGCGTAAAGATCAAGGCCTCCAACATACAGCTCGAGGGACTTGTCACCGCAAATTCCAATTTCAGGATACTCGAGGACGGCAGCATCGAGGCCGTCAACGGCAAGTTCACCGGCGAGATCAACGCCACCACCGGCACCATCGGCGGCTTCACCATCGGCACCAACAGCATCACCGCCGAGGGAGGTTACTCCGGCGGCAGCTATGCCGGAGTGGACGGGGGCACGAGCAAGTTCTTCCTTTACTCCACCGGCGACGGCTTCCTCGGCTTCCGGGACAAACACCGGTGGGTCGGCATGGGGCTTGATACCATGCCCGCCGGTGCCGCCATAGGGTCGTGCCTGTTGCGCATAACCAATGACACGCCGCTGGAATATTGGGACAACTACGGGGCATACATCAACGTGTCCGGCGGCCGGAACAACATCGGGCTGCTAATGTACGGCGACATCCGGGCAAATGCCAGGGGGCACCACGTTCTTAACGGACCGACATACTTCAACAGCTCGAACGGCCTGCGTATCGCCCTTGACATGGGGGCCGACGGAGCATTTACCAAATATTACGAAGGCGTCACCTTCGGGTTCGGCGACTACGACCTCGACAAGGTACGCTTCCAGGTGCAGAACGGACTAATAATAGGCGTTAGAAAAGAATAAGGATATGACAAAACTCAACTTTCAGCAATTCAGAATCCCCACCGGGATAGACAAAACGCAGTACCGCACCGGCGATGCCCGGGAGAGCGTGGCGAACATGCTCTACCTCAATGTCAACGGCATACGCGCGCACGCACTCGCAATGAAAATCTACCGCAGCGAGGGTGCCGCCGACTATACCGACGAAGAGGTGCGCACCCTCACCGAGGTGGCCTCGAGCTATGGCACCCCGGCCTTTATCGACGGACTCAACGAGCAGATAGACAACCAACCTAAAACCGACTGATTATGGCACTTACACAGGCAGAAAAGAACGAAATGCTCAACGCGATCAAAGCCGAGAGCCAGAGCATCGACGAACTACCCGTAGTATCGAGCCTCGAAGGAATCACCACACTGCCGGCAATACGCGGCACGGAGGTCGTAAGCGCCCCTGTGTCGCTGTTGCGCAAGCCGGCCGAGGACGCGGCCAGGACAGCCAACGCTGCCGCCACTAATGCTAATACAGCGGCGCAGGCAGCCAACAATGCCAAGGACGCGGCCGGACTGGCTGCTGTGGCAGCAAATACTGCGGCTACACAGGCGCGGGATGCCGCCACGGCAGCCAATGATGCCACATCGCAACTTCAGGTGGCCATTGAGGCCGCACGCCGGCACCCGGTCGTACTGGTCAACGACATACTCGGTGACAAAGACCGGGTGTTCGCCGACTGGTCAGCCGCAAAGGACGCCCTTGCGAATCTAGCACAATCCGATGGGGAGGAGTATATGTCCATTGGCTGCGTGATGATATTCCGCGGCCCGAAAGGCTGGGAGTCGTGGCAGTTTACCGGCGACCCGGACAACGACATATCCGACGCGACCAAGTGGATGCCGTTCGCCACCGCCGGGACCGGGAGCGGCAGCGGATATTACAACGTCACAGCCCTGCATCCGTTGAGAACCGGCTACTACACAAAGGCGACCGCCGTGGCCAAACTCGCCGAGGCCGACATAGACGATGACCATAAGCGCGGCATGATCATCACCTTCGAGAGCGCGGCCGGCAAATGGGAGGACTACCGTTTCATCGGCACGAGCCTGTCGACATTCACCAATCCCGGCGCGTGGGAAGAATACGGTTCGAAGAACACCGTCAGGAGCATCACCGTCAACGGCGAAAAGAAAACGCCGGACGCGGAGGGCAATGTCGGCATCACCATCGACGAGGTGGAGGTCGACGACAGCCTCAACGCCTCGAGCACCAACCCGGTGCAGAACGGGGTAGTGACAGCCAAGCTGTCGGAACTGGAATCCGGCACTCTTTTCAACAACGAGGTC
Organism: Muribaculaceae bacterium Isolate-002 (NCI); assembly: GCA_004102805.1. GTDB lineage: Bacteria > Bacteroidota > Bacteroidia > Bacteroidales > Muribaculaceae > JAGBWK01. The sequence goes on along the minus strand of SCEG01000026.1, from coordinate 10,633 downwards.
ATAGAGAACGAGGACGGCACCGTCACCGTGCAGCTCAAGAGCAAAAGCTCCGTCATTACCGAATTCAACATACCGGCTGGCGGGGGCGGCGGCGGAGAATCCGCCGGCACCAAGATAGTGCTGAACGCATCGCTGAGTGCGTCTACCATAAAGGAGGGCGGCTCCGCCATCCTTACATGGAGCTATGACCACCAGTTTACCGGCGAGGAAGCCGGAACAAGCACCGGGCAGAAGGCCACAGTGGAAATCACCGTCAAGCGCGGCATCGTCACCACCTACAGCGAGACCAGGCAGGATGTGAGCAAAGGCACCTATACCCTCGACCTTACGAAATACCTCCTTCTCGGCACGAGCGACATCTATGTCACCGCCACCACTACCGACCCTACCACCGGCAAGCAGCAGCGCAAGCCGGCCTACGTCAGCGTCAAGGTCGTCAGCCTTAACCTCTCAAGCTCATACAACGTGGCCGCCGGACTCGCGCAGGGCGGTTACGACCTACACGACAAGGTCGAGATACCTTATGCCGTGTCCGGTGCCGGCACTAAATCCGTAATACTGTATGTCGACGGGGTGCAGCGCAACCTCCACTCCGTGACCAGGAGCGGCACTACCAACTCCAACTTCACCCTCGACATGGCCGGGCTGTCGGTGGGGCGCCATACCGTTCAGATGGTGGCCGAGATGGAGCAGGACGGCCTGACGCTCCGCAGCGAGAGCATCTACTTCGACATCCTCAAACGCGGCAGCAGCGCGCCCTTCATAGGCACCAAGATCATACACCCCGACGGGCGCATACTCACCGGGGCGGCTCACTCCGTCCCGGTCATCGAGGCAGGGCAGTACGAGAAATGCACCTTCGACTTCGCCGCCTACGACCCCTCCGTGGTTCCGGCCACGGTCGAACTGTGGCACAACGGCACCCTGGCACGCACCGTCAGCGTGCCCAGGACGGCGCAGACCTACACCAACCGCTTCACCGAGAAAGGCCGTCAGACCCTGCAACTCAAGCTCGGCTCAGCAAGCTACACCATACAGGTCGATGTAGCCGAGAGCGGTATCGACATCGGCGAGGCGCAGTTCGGCCTCCAGTTCAAGCTCGACGCAGCCGGACGTAGCAACGACGAAAGCCCCGATGACCGCGCCAAATGGGAATCGAACGGCATTACAACGTCGTTTGAAAACGTGGACTGGGGCAGCAGCGGATGGATAGACGGGGCGTTGAAGCTCACCAACGGAGCGAGGGCCACCATCGGCTACAATCCTTTCGCCACCGATGTCAAGGCCACAGGCCTGACAATAGAGATGACCATGCGCGTCAGCAACATCATGGACCGCACCGCCCCCGTCGTATCCTGCCTTGACAAGGGCAAAGGCCTTTTGATAACCACCTCCGAGGCGAGCTTCAGAACCGGGCAGACCGTCACCTACACCAACGAGGACGACGAGCAGGTGACGCGCGAGATCAAACTCGCCACCAACATCGTCGAGGGAGAGTGGACCAAGGTCGCCCTGACAGTAGGCACGGCCGCACAGGACAGGCTGATGGAACTCTACATCAACGGCAACCGCAACGGCGCCGACATCTACGACTCCTCCTTCAGCTTCCGTCAGGACACGCCGCAGGAGATCACCATCGACAGCACCGAGGCCGACATCGAGATAAAGAGCATACGTGTATATAACCGCGCCCTCAGCGACGACGAGGAACTCGAGAACCGCATCGTCGACTGCGAGACCACCGAGGAGATGATGGGCGAATTCACCATGAACGACATCCTGGGCGACAACGGCGATGTCGACCTCGACAAACTGCGCGCCCAGGGCAAGGGAGTCCTGCGCATCGTCAGGAAGAACATGCTCGACGACGTTTACGAGACCAACAACAAAAAGACCGACTTCCTGGCCGACGTCTATTATTACTCCGCGCTCGGGCCGGACTACGACTTCATCCTCTCCAACTGCTACATCAGGATACAGGGCACGTCGTCGACCAAATATCCGAGCAAGAACATCCGCATCTACTTCACCAAGGGGAGCGAGAAACTCTCCATGACAGGGAAGAACGTGCTTGCCGGCAACAAATACGTCATGCGCCCCGGTGCCGTGCCTGTCCCCATCGTCTGCTGCAAGAGCGACTACTCCGATTCGTCGATGTCATTGAATACCGGCTGGGCAAAGCTGTTCAATGATACCATGAAGGAACTCGGGCTGCTCACCCCGCCGCAGCGTCACCAGTACGAGCAGGGCGGCAACAGCCTCGCGGCCATAAACGTGCGCACCGCCATCGACGGTATGCCCATAGACATCTTTTGCGCCGAGACCGCAGACGGCGAGAACGTCTATTACGGCCAGTACAACTTCAACAACGAGAAGAGCAAGAGCGGCCCGGTGTTCGGCATGGAGGGAGTGGAAGGCTTCACCCCCGAATGCCCCATAGCGCTCGAGACCCTGAACAACACCTCCCCGGTGTGCCTGTTCTCGACAAAGACCGACGCGGAACTCATCGAGAAATTCGACGGCGGCGCCGAGGTCAACTACGGAGTGGACTCAGCCGGGAAGGTACAGACCGACGGCGACGTCAAATGGGCCGGGCTGTCAACAAAACAGCAGCAGGCCATCCTCCGTCTGCATTCATGGCTGCGGTCATGCGTGCCGGCCGGAGCGACGTCATCAAACCTGTCAACCTATGTCAGTCCGAAATTCAAGGCCGAGATAGACCGATACTTCGACAAGGACTTCATACTCACCTACTATATAGACCGCGAATACGGACTTGGAGTCGATCAGTTTGCCAAGAACATGATACTGCGCACATGGGACGGGCTGATATGGTACATCACCTACTACGACGGCGACACCCAGTTAGGCAAGCGCAACGACTGCTTCCTTGTCTACCTCTACACCACCATGCGCGACACATGGGATGCCGAGGCCGGCAAATACGCGATGGAGGGCTTCGACAGCGTGCTGTGGAACCTCGTGCTGGCCAACCTCCAGGACGACCTCAGACGCTGCGCCGCCAACTACCGCGCCGTGATGACCGTCGAGCGCGTGCTGTCGATGCTCAACGACGAGCAGAGCGGCAACTGGAGCGACCGCGCCTTCAACAAGAGCGGCTACCTGAAATACATCGCCCCGGCCACGAGGGTCATGTACGGCAAGGTGTGGCCCTTCATCTACGCCCTGCAGGGCAGCAACAAGAGCCACCGCACCTACTTCATCAGGAACCGATTCGCCCTTCTCGACGCCAAATACGGCACGAGCAACTTCACCTCCGACAACATAGACCTCTACCTCGCCAGGACAGCTGGCGACGCCGCCGACACCGTGCGGATCACGGCCAACGAGCCCTACGCCTACGGGTACGGCACCAACAACAGCCCCAACATCGCCAACACCGGCATCGTGGATGCCGGCGACACCGCCATCCTCGACATCACCGGGGCCTATACCGTCAACGACCCCCTGCGTCTCTACGGAGCCAGCAGGATAAGGACCCTCGACATGACCGGGGCGGCAGGCCACCTCAAGAACGCCCTCGACCTCGGCAAATGCTCCGTGCTGCGCGAACTCAACCTCGACGCGCCGCAGGGAGGCGGCTCCACCGGGTGGTGGCTGTCGATAGGGAACTGCCGTCAGCTGCGTCGACTCAGCCTGAGGAACCAGGCCCAGGCCAAGACCGGCGGCAGCACGAGCACCGCCCTCGACCTGAGCAACCAGACAAGACTTGAGGAACTCGACGCGAGAGGCACGAAAGTCCAGAGCGTCAACTTCGCCAAAGGCGCCCCGTTGACAATAGCCCGGCTTCCGGGAACCCTGACCACCCTGCGCCTCGAGTATCTCTCGAAGCTCACCCCCGGCGGCCTGACACTGGAGACCTACGGCAACGTTCGCACCTTCATCTTCGACAACTGCCCCGGGCTTAACTGGGAGACACTGCTGAACCGCTGCGCCAATGCCGACCGCATCCGTGTCACCGGCATAGACCGCGAGGATGACGGCACATGGCTCAACAAGTTTATGACGATGGGCGGCGTCGATGCCGAAGGCAACTACACCGACACATGCGCCCTTGTCGGTACCGTACGGCTTACAAAGTATATCGAGAAGGGCCGTTACGAGCAGATGTGCGCCCACTTCCCCGAACTGAACATCGTTCAGCCCGAATACACCATGATCGAGTTCGACGACTCCGTCAGCGACGACGCCAACGTCAGCAACCTCGACAACGGCACAGGCTACAAATACGGCAACGAATACAGGCCCAGCGGCCATATTTCCGCGATACTCGCCAAACGCCACAAGACACTCGCCAAAGTGACGAAAAAGGCCACAACGCGCCAGGTCACCATCGCCAACGTAGAGACCACGATGAACAACCTTGACGGCGAGATGACATGGTTCCCCCTGCACGATAGCAACTCCAACTACTACGCCGACGCAGAGGATACAGCCAACTGCACCCCGGCGAAACTCGATTCCACCGAGGGCGATCTGATGATGTACGAACCCGGAATGTGGTCCAAGGGAATCAACGACTACCTCAAGGCCAAGCACTACTCCTGCTACAGCAACAACGCCAAAGACAAAGCCCCGGCGCGCCCTGAAGCCGATGTCCTCACCCTTGAGGATATTAAGACTGCCGGCGACTATCTGCAGGGGAGAAAGATCATGACCGGGAAGGCTACCCTTGCCGCCTCATACAGCACCGACAGTGCCTATGCTGTCTGCTCCGTCGATGTGTCAAAGCATAAGCGTGTGCGCTTCCCGACCGTTCCCGGAACAAACCTCATGGGATCCATCTTCTGCGATGCGCAGGGCAACAAGGTCAGCGAGGTCATAGTACCGACCCTTGCCAACAAGTTCGAGCCGGGCATGTACCTCATATCTGATGTGCCCGAAGGTGCTGTTTCGCTCCACTTCACCATACTGCCCACGGCAGAGTTTGACAAGGTCGTGCTGTCCAACTCCACGAAGATCGAGGACATGGAGCCGGACTGGTACTACGATGACGAACACCTCTGTGCCGTGGTAGGCACTTCCGAGGTCAACGGCAAGTTCAGAGCGGCCGTTGCCGGCAAATACACGCTGGCAAGTATGTCCTGGACCGACTTCCACTATTATAGCGCGCAGCGGGGAATGCAGCAGATAGACGCGCTTATGCACTTCCGCATCGCCAACCTCTTCTATGCCAAATATGGTCGCAGGGACGCCCAGGAACAATGCGGAGCCGGTTCCCATACCAACAACCGCACAGTCGGCGGTACAATGAAGTACGGCATGACCGACACCGTGGGCTACGAGGCGGCCAAGGCCGTCAACCCGAATGTCACCAACTCGCTTATCGATAACCTCGTTCACCAGTATGCCTGGTATATCAAGGAGGAGTATGGTTCAAAGACCGTCGAGCAGATGAACAATATCTGCTGTCTGGGCTATGAGGACATATACGGCCACAAGTACGACATGATGGACGGGGTGGATCTTCCGAACACAAACGGCAATGTCGGCAAGTGGCGTATATGGTTCCCCGACGGCACCACGGTAATGATCAAGGGCCATACCAACTCCGGCGCATGGACAGCAGCTGTGGCCCACGGCCTCTATATGGCAGTAATCCCCGTAGGCACCACCAACGGTTCGTCCTCTACGCACTACTGCGATATGTACTGGCTGACGACCGGCACAGGCCGTGTGGTCTTTCGCGGCAGCTACAACGCGTATGCGAATGGCGGCGTGTCGTACGCGTATGCGAATAACGATGCTTCGAATGCGGGCGCGTCTGTCGGGTCGCGCCTGGCCTTCCGCGGCAAACTCGTCAGGGCGCAGAGCGTGGCCGCGTTTAAAGCGTTGGCCGAGGTTGCGTGAGCGGCGAAGCCAAAGCGGTCGCGCAGCGACCCAAAGCGAAAAGCGCAACACGAAAAGAACGGCCTTCGAATGATGTTCGGAGGCCGTTCAAATATAGTGGAGTGGAGCAGGGGAGAGCCGGAGTCGCGCCGGGGTCAACCCACAGACCCCGGCGAAGTCGGGCGAAAATTTTTTGAAAAATGGGAGAGTAGCGGCTGTAATAAAAAAGCGCACCGATGGTACGCTTCGTTTTGTTTGAGCCTCACGTTTCGTTTTATTTTTGGCACGTTTCGTTCTGGAGGCGTTGCACGCTTCGTTTTGCGGATTATACCAGTCACCGAACTTCAAGACTCTTGAATCTGAGAAACAAATGTCAATGCTTGGCTGGTATGTGGCACTTGTCAGGTCAAAGGCGACAGAGCTGCTCTCACTGACGGATATTCTGGTTGCCGATGCCTTCTTTTCCAAATATGAATTTGTGAATGAAGTGATTGGCATGGGATTTCGATTTGTCGGGAGATTACGTGCCAACTCATATCTGAGGTATCTGGCCATACCGGATTCCTCCGCCCCGCGAAGACGCGGCAGAAAGAAAAAGTATGGAGAGAAAGTGGATTTCTCCAACCTTGACATGTCCGTGTTCACTTCATTCATATATGAGGATTCCAAAGGAAACAAAAACCGATGTCACACGGCGGTCGTGCATTCGAGGGCATTGAAACGCGACATCCGTATCGTGGTCTGTCCGGTTGAAAACGCAGAGCCTCTTCTTTACTTCTCTACCGACACCAATATGAGGCCTGAAAAGATCATCGGTTTCTACCGCACCCGCTTTCAGATTGAGTTCGGCATACGCGATGCCAAACAGTTTACAGGACTCCAATCGCAACAGACACGCGACAAAGACCGGCTTGACTTCGCATTCAATCTTTCCTTCACTGCGCTCAATGTCTGCAAGGAGGTCATAAGGAAAGATTATCCGAGTCTTTCGTTAGCACAGTTCAAACGGCTTATGTTTGAATCTTATCTCGCCTCAACAATTATTTCGACTTGCGGAAAATCTCCGCATATCAAAATAATTCAGAAAATAAATCATCGGTTGACTCAGTTAGCGGCTTAGCCTAGGATGAACAACCTCAAATTTTACCGAATCATTGTATGTATGTATGTATGATTTTTGTGTAGATTGTTATTGAGGGGTTATCTTTTTGAGCGGAAGAAGTTGCGCATTAGGTCGGCGCATTCCCGGGCGAGGATGCCTGTTGTTATTGTGGCTTTGGGGTGGAATGGTGTATGGGGTTTGGGTTTATGATTGGCGGAGGCGATGCGCGGTGTTGTGGTTGCGGATATGGGGCTGTCGGCGGTTGTCGCCGGGATGGGGTGGGGGGAGATATAGGCGGTGTAGCCACGTTTGGGGTCGCCGGTGCCGTAGACTATACGGCTTATCTGGCTCCAGGCTATTGCTCCGGCGCACATCAGACATGGTTCGACGGTGACGTAGATTGTGGCTTTGTCGAGGTATTTTCCTCCGAGGGTCTGTGTGGCGGCGGTGATGGCGAGCATTTCGGCGTGTGCGGTGACGTCGCCGAGTGTTTCGGTCATGTTGTGTCCGCGTCCGATGACTTGTCCGCCTGATACGATGACGGCTCCTATCGGCACTTCGTCGGCGTTGAGGGCTGCGCGTGCTTCTTCGAGCGCCATGCGCATGAATCTGATGTCGGTTTCTTCAATGGTGGTCATTCTGATATGTCGATTGAGAGGCCTTCGTTGGCGGCTATTGTCTGTGGGAATATGCTGCGTGCGTCGTCGAGATGCATTGTCTCGTCGTTGTAGCTTTTGGAGTAGTGGCCTATGATGAGTTTTTTTGCGCCGGCGTCGAGGGCTATGCGTGCGGCTTCGGCTGCGGTTGAGTGGCCGCGTGGCCGTGCTTTCGCTTCCTGGTCGTGGGCGTAGGTGGCTTCGTGGTATATCACGTCTACTCCTTTTACGGCCTCGGCCACGAGAGGATTGTAAGCGGTGTCGGAGCAGTAGGCGTAGCTCAACGACGGTTCGGCCGGGGTAGTGAGCCGATGGTTTGCCACGACGGTTCCGTCGGGAAGAGTGTAATCGGCGCCTTCCTTTATGGCGTGTCTACGGACTATAGGGACGTTGTAGAAGTCGATCATTTCACGATTAATGTGGCGCAGTTTCGGCTTTTCGCGGAATATATATCCTACGCAGGGCACTCGGTGGTAGAGCGGAAAAGTCTCTACGGTGAGCGATTTGTCTTCGTATATTACGGCTCGTTCCGGACGGATTATGTTGAATTTCAGTTCGTAGGTGCGTTCGCGGCAGAAGAAGTCGATTATGCGGCTGAACAGTTCAGCTCCTTCTGCGAATGTATGCACCGTCACGGAGCCTTCGGTGGCGTGCAGAGCCATTGTCGACAGTAGTCCGGGCAGCCCGAGGCAGTGGTCGCCGTGGAGATGTGATATGAATATGTGGTTGAGCCGTGAGTATTTGAGCCGCATGCGGCGCATCGCAAGCTGGGCTCCTTCGCCGCAGTCGACCATCATCAGTCTGTCGCGGTGGTCGACTACCTGACATGACGGCATGTGGCGGAGCGATGGTGTGGCGGAGCCGCATCCGAGTATGTTGACTTTAAAATCTGCCATTGGATATATTGTTCATGGGGTTGATGTCTAGCCGGCATGTGGCCGGCCGGTGTAAAGTAGTTGTCGCCGTGGCGTTGTAACTGCAAATATAACACTTTTACTTAAGTAAGTGTCGTTATCTGTCACATAAAAAATCGGCATGATGCTACCACAGCGTCATGCCGACTATGAATTTTTTGCCGACTCAAAACCAAGGCGATGCGTCGTAGGTGGTGACAATCTCTGTGCTGTTGAGTTCGATTATTGTCATTACAGCCGATGCTATTATCGCCAGTGCTCCTGCGATTATGGCATACAATTCCGCGCGCCGTGCAGTCCGTTTGCGAGCCATTACGCCGAGTATGGTGCCGGCGATGGCGTGGGCTGCTCCCAATATGGGATACCAGCAGAAGGCGAGGCCTATGATGGCACATGCCAGAGCGACGTATGCGATAATTCCGGCTTGTGTCACTTCTCGGTCTTTCTGAGCCTGTATGCTTTCTACTGTGGATTGGAGTTGGTCGACGGTCATGATTATTGTTTTATTGTCTGTCTTTAAAACGCACATTTACGGTTATTGTTACAGTGCGTTTCCTTAAAAAAATAAAAAACTGTTGGTTTTTCGGGTATAGACTTATTGTCACGGCTATTTGGCCGGAGTGATGAATGAGTCTTTGAAGCCAATGAAATAGAGTATGCCGTCGAGGCCGATTGTCGAGATTGATTGCTCGGCGGTGGCTTTCACTTTTGGCTTGGCGTGGAATGCTATGCCGAGGCCGGCGGTGGCGAGCATAGGCAGGTCGTTGGCACCGTCGCCCACAGCAATGGTCTGCGCTATGTTTACGTTTTCGACCTGTGCGATGAGGCGCAGCAATTCGGCTTTGCGCTTGCCGTCGACGATGTCGCCGAGATAGCGTCCGGTCAGCTTGCCGTCGACAATCTCGAGTTCGTTGGCATATACGTAGTCAAAACCGAATTTCTGTTTGAGATAGTTGCCGAAATAAGTGAATCCGCCGGAGAGAATTGCGGTCTTGAAGCCGGCGCGTTTGAGCACCTCCATCATGCGGCCGACCCCTTCGGTGACTGGAAGGTTTTCCGCTATCTCTCGCATTACGCTTTCGTCAAGGCCTTTCAGCAGCGCAACACGTTCGCGGAAGCTCTCGCAGAAGTCAATCTCGCCGCGCATTGCCCGTTCGGTGATTTCGCGCACCTGGTCACCTACGCCGGCACGGTCAGCGAGTTCGTCGATTACTTCGGTCTCGATAAGGGTGGAGTCCATATCGAAGCATATCAGTCGGCGGCATCGGCGATAGAGTGTGTCCTCCTGCAGGGAGATGTCGAAATCTTCGTCGGAAGAAATCTGCATGAACCGGTTCTGCATGTCGCGATAGTTGCTCGGCGTGCCGCGCACTGAAAATTCGACGCATGCCTTCGAGCGCGGTTCGTCGCTGTCGTTGAGCGGCATGCGTCCGGTAAGGCGCTGTATGCCGTCGATGTTGAGACCCTGTGCAGCTATTTCATCGGTGACGAGAGCGATATGCCGGGCAGTCAGTTTGCGGCCGAGTATGGTGATAATCCATCTGTTTTTGCCCTGCAGGCCGACCCATTTCTCATATTCGTCGATTGAAATAGGGTTGAAGCGGATGTTGACGTTGAGCTCGTAGGCTTTAAAGAGCAGATCCTTGAGTATATCGCCGGATACGTCGGAAGTGGTCTTGAACAGAATGCCGAGCGATAGCGTATGGTGAATATCGGCCTGACCGATGTCAAGAATCTGGGCATTGTATCGTGACAGTATGCTTGACAGTGATGCCGTCACACCGGGTCGGTCAGTACCCGAGATGTTGACGAGTATAAGTTCTATATTGGATGACTCCATAGTGTAATTTCGTTTGATATTCTGTGGGATTAATATAACATGCGATTGCTCTGAAATTTTTAAGCAGTCGCATATCTGAAAGCAAAATTAACACATTTATTCCGGTTGACCAAGATTGAGGCTGTTTATTATATGGATACACGGCTCTTTCATTTAAAAAAGTCTTGTGCTTCCGAAAAGCCTGTTATTTTATAGCGGGGGAAGTCTGAATGGGAAAGGGTGATTTTCGCATTCATTTCTCTGATTTTCAATAAAATAAGTGGTATAAAAA
>SCEG01000260.1 GCA_004102805.1 Muribaculaceae bacterium Isolate-002 (NCI) | reverse complement strand
CGTGTCCTTCCGGGAAAAGACCGGTTCCGACGTGCCGCGTCCCGCGCCCGGCAATACCGCCTCGCGTTCTCTGTCCGAATCCGTCAGGGCATTTGAAGAAACGGACGACCTGACCGTCAAGGCCCGTCTGATTCTCCAGAATCCCGACTTCCTGAACATGGCGCTCAGGCTCGACCCTTCCGCCACCAGAGAACTGGCCGCGCTCTGCGACCAGGTGTCGCAGGCATTGCACATGGAGCTGGACGAAAAGCTCCAGTCCGCGCCGGGCGCTGTGGAAAATCCCCTTCCCCTGAACGAACAGAAAGCCGCTTCCGCGCGGCGCATGAGGATGTAATATGCGACTTTTCATTGCCGAAA
>SCEG01000259.1 GCA_004102805.1 Muribaculaceae bacterium Isolate-002 (NCI) | reverse complement strand
CGCTGCTGCCGCCCGGCGTGAAGTTCGGGCAGGCCGACTGGGGCGAAATCAAGGACGGCCAAGGCCTTGCCGTGTCCGTCAAGGGCGGCGTGGTGGAACTGGAGCTGACCCCGCTGTTCTCCGGCAATCTGGTGGTGCGCGAGGTGCGTCTGGACAATCCCGTACTGGAAATGCGCGAAGGCAAGGCCGTGGCCGCCGCTCCGGCTCAGCAGAACCAGGCGCATGAGCAGACTGCGCAAAACCAGGCCCCGGCCGCTACCGCGCCCTCCGACGAATTGCCCGTGGAGCTGATGCGCCTGGTGGTGCGCCAGGGCGAAGTGCGCTACGTGGACGCGCAGGGCACGACGCTGCATATCGAAAATCTCAATCTTTCCGTGGAAAACCTGCGCCGCCGCGAGGAAGCCGGCGTACAGTGCGACTTCGCCTTCGATTTCAAGGAAAATGCTCAA
>SCEG01000258.1 GCA_004102805.1 Muribaculaceae bacterium Isolate-002 (NCI) | reverse complement strand
TCCAAGAGGGATGAAAGTGCCGAACACGTCATTGCGCTGATTGAGCCAGTCGCCATGCGCGTTGGGGCGGATATGCGTCCAGTTCATGGCAGGATTGAGGATGCTGCGCTTTTCGGCAATGATGGCAAGTTTTTCTTCCCTGCTCAGATAATCGCCGATGTCGTGATACTGGATAAGGGCCTTGCCTGTATAGCCGGGCTTTTTGACCAGCACGGTAATGGCAATGGGCGTGCGACTGCCAAGACCAAAGACGTTCCCGGATTCCTTGCGGCGAACTTCTCCCGACGTGCGGCAGTTGCCGCGCAAATTGAAGACATAGATGGCGCTGAACTCCGCCTCAAGGCTTTTGCGGAAACCGTCCATAGCGTTGCCGTCCAGCCAGTAGCCATTGGAAACAAAGGCAATGATGCCGCCGTGCTGTTTGTCCAGCCTGTCCGAAGCCCAGCGGAA
>SCEG01000257.1 GCA_004102805.1 Muribaculaceae bacterium Isolate-002 (NCI) | reverse complement strand
AACGGTCCGAAGGCGGCACCTAAACCTGCCCACGCGTTGGATACCAGTCCCATGACGGTGTTGTTCGGATTCCATGCGATGATGTAAGCCAGCACAGCTACTACCAGTACTGTGGCACGGCTCACATTCATAACCGTCTTGTCATCCGCATCCTTTTTGAGCAGTCCCTTGAAGATATCCTCCGCTACGCTGGAAGCGCTGACTAACAGCTGGGAATCCGCCGTGGACATGATCGCTGCCAGAATACCGCAGAGGAACAATCCTGCAATGAACGGAGCCTGCCTCTCCACGGTAAATACTTTCTTGATCATCTCAATAGATACCTTCTCATTATTGCCATTCACCAGCTCCGGCAGATAAGCTCTGCCCAGGATACCGATAAATACTGCAAATCCCAGGGATAATGCTACCCAGCTGATGGCTGTAGTCTTGGACTTAGTCATTTCCTTC
>SCEG01000256.1 GCA_004102805.1 Muribaculaceae bacterium Isolate-002 (NCI) | reverse complement strand
TTGCCGGTATAGTGTCGTAAAGGAAAAAGTCTGGCGGAATCCAGCCAGATGGTCACAGGCCCCCAGTTGCAGAGGCGGACTTCCATTTCAGCTCCGAATATGCCTGAAGATACGCCGCCATGGCAAGCCCCGTCAACAAGGCTCACAAAGCGCTCGAACATCCCGGCGGCCCAGACCGGTCGCCCGCCTCGCTGAAGGAAGGCCGACGGCCTTTGCGGCAATCGGCGTAGAGAGTGAATTGAGGCGCCAACAGCGCCTGGCCGCCGAAATCCTGAAGAGAGCAGTGGAATTTGTGAGCCGCGTCGCCCTGGCCCGGAAAAATGCGCAGATCCAGAAGCTTGCGGGCCATCCCCGCAAAGGCCGGGCTTTGGTGAAAATGCGGCCCGTCTTCACGCCCGAAACCCACCAGGGCCAGCAGACCCGCGCCGATAGCGGCCACAACGCGACCTTC
>SCEG01000255.1 GCA_004102805.1 Muribaculaceae bacterium Isolate-002 (NCI) | reverse complement strand
AACGCCGCTCATGTACACGGCGCCGGAGGCCCAGGGAATGGCGCCGTCGAGCATGGTGGCCGAATCCTCCAGGGCGCGGGACAGGTTCTTGGGATGCAGACGGCGCTTGAGATAGGAATCCTTGAACAGGGAACCGGGAATGAGAATGCCCATGTAGGCCGAGCCCGTGGAAAAGCAGAGCACCACGCAGGACAGAAGGGTGGAGAGGATCAGGCCCCCGTCCGTGCGGACCCGGCCAAGCAGTTTGTTCAGCACCGTGGTCAGCATGCCGCTGCCGTGCATGATGCCGCCGAAGGCCATGGCAACGCAGAGCATGCCCATATTTTCCAGCACGCCCATCATGCCGCCGCGATTAAGCAGAGCCTGCACGGAGGGAATGGGCGTGGCCAGATAGTGGGTCATGCTCACCTTGAAGCCCGTGGTGGTGGAAAGGATGCCGTACCTGAGATCA
>SCEG01000254.1 GCA_004102805.1 Muribaculaceae bacterium Isolate-002 (NCI) | reverse complement strand
ACGGCCTTGGGCATGCCGCTGGTTGCGCCCAGCAGGCGCGCGGGGGGAATGGCCGCCGAGGGCAGCCGGGCAACCTTGATCTTCCGGCCCAGGGCACGGGCCTCTTCTTCGCTCAGGCCCACGCGGGCCAGGGGCGGGTCCATGAACACGGCGTAGGCCACGGGGCCGCGATTGGCGATGTCGCGTTTGCCTTCGCCCCAGAGCGCGTCCCGCACGATGCGGAAGTCGTCCAGGGAAATATAGGTGAACTGCAGACCGCCCTTGACATCGCCCAGAGCCCGGATATGCGGCTGGGAGGTGCACAGCTGCCCGTCCACGGCAATGGCCCCCTGCTCGTCCAGGCGGACCCCGGCGGCTTCCAGGTTGAGTTCCCGGGTCAGCGGCCGCCGTCCGGTGGCCAGCAGCACGGCGTCGGCCCTGAAGATGCGTTCCTCTTCCGCGCCCCCCGGCAT
>SCEG01000253.1 GCA_004102805.1 Muribaculaceae bacterium Isolate-002 (NCI) | reverse complement strand
AGCGTGGAAGGCGGCCAGAGCATCGTGGCCTCCATCACCCAGACCAGCACCAAAAAACTGGGCCTCAAGCCCGGCGTGGAGGCCATGGCCCTGATCAAGGCCAGCTTCGTTCTGCTGATGAACGACGCCGAGGACTATCTGCTTTCCACCCGTAACCAGTTCAGCGGCACTGTGTCGAGGGTGACCCCCGGCGCGGTCAACGCCGAAGTGCTGGTGGACCTGCTCGGCGGCACGGGCATCACCGCCATCGTGACCATGGGCAGCGTGGACAAACTCCAGCTGGCGCCGGGCAAGAAAGTCACGGCCATCGTCAAGGCCATGCACGTCATTCTGGCCGTGCCCAGATAAACGGCGGGCAAAGGTCTTTCACCGATTCGGGGGCGTGTCGCACAGCGGCGCGCCCCTTTGTCTTTGATATCAAATGGCGCTATGCTGCGCCTGTATACTGATCC
>SCEG01000252.1 GCA_004102805.1 Muribaculaceae bacterium Isolate-002 (NCI) | reverse complement strand
CTCCTTGTCAATGATGCGGTTCATCTTGCGAAGTTCTTCCATCAGGTTCTTTTTATTATGCAGTCTGCCGGCGGTATCAATGAGAAGCACATCCACGCCTCTTGCTTTCGCTGCATTCACGGCATCAAACACCACACTGGCGGGATCCGCGCCCTCTTTTCCGCCGATCATGGGCACATCCGCTCTGGATGCCCATTCTGCCAGCTGATCTCCCGCTGCGGCACGGAAAGTATCCGCTGCGGCGATAAGGACTTTTCTGCCCTCATCCTTTAATTTACCTGCCAGTTTACCCACGGAAGTGGTCTTACCCACACCGTTGACACCAATGACCATGATCACGGACTGTTCCTTCTCGAAATCATAGGCGGTCTCATCCACCTGCATCTGCTCCTTAATACTTTCGATCAGAAGCTGTTTGCATTCGGAAGGCTCCTTGATATGCTTTTCTTTTA
>SCEG01000251.1 GCA_004102805.1 Muribaculaceae bacterium Isolate-002 (NCI) | reverse complement strand
GGCCTGTACATCGGGATCGGCCAAGGCCGCCTTGAGAAGATCCTGCATGACGATCACGCGGTCATGCGGAACACGCTTGGGCGCGACAAGGCCGTGGGGGGAGGGGAAGGTGTATTCCGGCCCCAGTTGCTCGGCAAAGGTGGGCGCATCGGGAAATTCCGGCAGCCGTTGGGGGCTGGCCACGCCGATGATTCTGAAGTCGCCGGAGAGCACATACGGCTTCTGGTTGGTGGTCACGCCGAAACCGCTGGTGATGTGGCGGCCCAGCAGGGCGGTGGAAACGTCGTGGCCGCTGGTATAGGCGACGTGGGGCAGATCAACGCCGGGGAAGGCTTTCAGGATGCCGCTCATGAACAGGCGCTGGGAGGAAAGTGCGCCGTGGGTCGCGTAGTTGACCTTGCCGGGATTGGCCTTGGCCGCCTCAATCAGGCCTTTGAAGTCCTTGATGGGCG
>SCEG01000025.1 GCA_004102805.1 Muribaculaceae bacterium Isolate-002 (NCI) | reverse complement strand
GAAATGGGGCGGAAACATGACCATCATAGAGTATGAATCGTCCACAGTCAAAAAGTCAACAGGAGTACACACCTCAGAAAAACGCCTGTACGTCAGCAGTATGCCCACGGATACTCCGCAGCCCGGAGCCATCGTACGCAACCACTGGTCGATAGAAAGCATGCATTGGGGACTGGACCACAATCTTCAGCAGGACAATATAAAACGCAAGTCGACGAGAGCTGCCCGAAACCTCGACACCATACAGAGAATCGTTTACTCGGTGTTCTCAATATGGAAAGGACTTCGCAAAAAACAATCGGATAAGAATAAAGGCATGGCCGAACTGATCAGACATATCTCGATGAGCTTTACCTGACTAATGCGATTTTTAAGCCAAAAATGAAAAAAATAAGATTTTAACGAAGAGATAAACAACTGAAATACAGATATAACAGATTACCCGCTTCAGCCCGAAGCGGGTAAGGGCAGGTATACGCTTTATTTTATCTTAAATGAAAAAGCCGTGCAATATAAAAGCCTTGACAGGAGCACACGAGGAGTATATATTTTCCCTCATGTGCTCCTGTCAAGGTTTTTGTAATGTTGTTGAGAAAGTTATTTGGTACGGGCGAGGATAAGGGCGGATCGGGGTGCTACGGTGATGTTGCCGCCACGGGTAGTGCCGAGGCCGTCGGCATTGATGCGGCCATCTTCTGCAACGATTGTCCAGTCGCCTTTGCCTACTTTGACGGTTTTGGCGTCATCACCGCCGTTGAACACGAGTTTAATCTCCTTCCACTCGTCGCCGTTGGCATTGTTCTTTATGGAGTAGCTTATCAGATTGGGTTCGTTGACTTTGTCAAACACGATATTGCGGGCGATTTCATCGGCAGTGCGCATGCGGAATGCCGGGTGCTCTTTGCGCAGTCTGATTAACTCTTTGTAGTAGTTGAACTGGTCGGCGTATGTGTGTTTCTGTGTCCAGTCGATGGCGTTGATTGAGTCGGGCGACTTGTAGGAGTTGTGCTCGCCATGTTTGTCGCGGAACACCTCTTCGCCGGAAAACATAAACGGAGTGCCTTGCGATGTGAAAACAATCGTCTGGGCGAGTTTGGCGGCACGCAGACGGTCATCTGTGCTCGCGTCGGGCATCGATTTGGCGAGTTTGTCGGTGAGCGTGAGGTCATCGTGACATGAAACGTAGTTGATGATCTGCGCCGGCGAGGTGGCGTATGCAAATTTAGAGTTGTTGCCTTTGCTGTAGTCGACCTGCGGATGTGCTGTGGCTGCGACGATGCCGATTTTCACGGTTTCCTCATTGCCCGGCTTTCCTGTGGCGAAACCGCGGTCGGCGGCGTTTGAGTAATGGCCTTTTATGGCATCACGGATGTCATCGGAGAAAACAGCGATGCCTTCCATTTTGGCTACATTCTCTTTGAGAGCTCTGCGTTCTATGGGCAGGGGCGAGTCGCCGGCGGTCCAGCCTTCGCCATATACGAAAATCGAGGGGTTGATTTCCTTGAGTTCGCGGGCTACCTGATTCATCGTTTCAGTGTCATGTATTGCCATGAGGTCGAAACGAAATCCGTCGATATGATATTCCTTTGCCCAGTATTTTACTGAGTTCACTATGAAATCACGCATCTGCTGGCGCTCCGATGCGGTTTCGTTTCCGCAGCCTGATGCGTCGCTGTATGAGCCGTCGGCGCGGTGGCGATAGTAATATCCGGGCGCGGTGAGAGAGAAGTTCGAGTCATCGTTGTTGGCTGTGTGGTTGTATACAACATCCATGACAACGCCTATGCCGGCGTCGTGCAGAGCTTTTATCATCTCCTTCATTTCGCGTATGCGGGCTGTCGGATTTGCGGGGTCTGTCGAATATGAACCCTCAGGCGCATTATAATTATACGGGTCGTATCCCCAGTTGTATTGGTTCGCCGGCAGATTGGCTTCGTCTACGCTGTTGTAGTCATACGAAGGGAGAATATGCACATGAGTCACACCAAGTTCTTTCAGGTGGTCGATGCCGGTCTTGTCGCCGAGTGGGGTAGTAGTGCCATCTTCAGTGAGCGCGAGAAATTTGCCTTTGTGCACAATTCCGCTTGAGGGATGCATTGAAAAGTCGCGGTGGTGCATCTCGTAGATGACAGCATCGTTTATGCTTTCGACTTTGGGGCCTTTATCGGCCTCCCATCCGGCAGGGTCGGTGTCATCGAGGTTGATTATGGCCGCGCGCAGTCCGTTCGTGCCTACGGCTTTTGCCCAAACTCCTGGTGTCTCGTCGAGCCATTTGCCATTGTGCGACACCTGAAATGTGTAGAAACGGCCTACATGGTCTGACGATGCGATTGCGCGCCATACGCCGTTATCGCCTTTCGTCATGTCTATGGTCTCTACGGGATTTGAATTGCGGTCGGTGGGGTAGATGCGTACTCTGACGGCATCGGCTTCCGGCGACCATAGCGAAAATTTTATACCTTGGGGGCTGACTGCAAGTTCGAGGTCTTCTCCTGCGTATGACGGAAATGAGTCAAACCTGCTGTCATTGTTCTGGGCGACGCCTATGCCGGCGACGCCAATCGACATCAACCCGAAGGTCAGTCCACGGGTGTACATTGTCTTTAATCTGGAATTCATGTTCAGTATGATATTTGTTGTATTGATTTAGGTGATAATGCTTTCACATGGTTTGCGTCAATCCGGAAGGAGGTGGTGGAATCGTGCCGGAGCCCCGGTTATGAGGCATAATGCAGTGTGGAGTGCGTCTGCTCTGCAGCCGGTGCTCATGATATCAGCAGTGGTGTTATCTTAACATCACCCGCTTGGTCCAGGAGTCGCATTTGATTATGTAAAAACCCTTAGGCAAATCAACCTTTACGGTCGAACTTTTTACCGTGACTGATTTGATCAGTTGGCCGGTTATTGAAAAAATCTCAAACTTTACAGTCTCCGACTCAGGCGCAGTCAATTCGATGTAACCCTTGTCGACAGTTACTGAAGGAGCGCGGTCAGCTATTCTGATTTCAACCGCAGGCTTTGCGTTGGCAAGCCATTGCCCGGTAAAGGCAGTGGCGGCAAGTGACAATATGACGGTCGAAAGAATCTTTCTCATAGAGGATTGTAACGCGTTTATTTGACAAAGTTAATAATAAAATTTCTTATCTACAAGTGAGTCCGCTCTCATGTTTGCCGATTTTAAAAAAATTTACATACAAAATTATGATATGACCGGTCTTGGCTGTTTGATAATGGGCGTGAATTGAGATATAATCGGTTTATATCCAGTTGGGAATGGCTTTTTGCGGCGCGTGGAAGGCAGAAATGTATGACTTCGTCCGTTTTTATTTATCTGCATGCATTACATTTTTTTGTCTATTGATAAATTTTTATTATCTTTGCTGTCTCAAATCACCCTCCTCCGAAAGTATATTATAAAGGTATAATGAAAGAAGGAAAAGAAGAAGAAAGTAATCTCAATCTGCTTTTTGAAACAAGCTGGGAGGTCTGCAACAAGATAGGCGGTATATATACCGTGCTGTCGACTAAGGCTAAAACGCTTCAGAAACTTTATAAAGACAAAGTAGTTTTTGTCGGGCCCGATGTGTGGTCTGACGATAACCCGTCGCCTTTTTTTATAGAAAACCGCTCAGTGCTCAAGGATTGGAGGAAGTCGCTTCAGTTGCCCTTTGACATAAAAGTAAGAGTTGGCCGTTGGGATATTCCCGGCAAACCTATTGCAGTGCTGGTCGATTTCAAGGGTGTATATCAGTATCTTAATGAAGTTTATGGCGAGATGTGGTCGCGTTACGGCGTTGACTCGCTGCATGCTTACGGTGACTACGACGAAGGTTGCGCCTTTGCCATAGCGTCGGCTATTGTGATGCAAAGCATATATCGCCATCATGGCAGCCCTGTCGATGTCATCGCCCATTTCAACGAGTGGACAACAGGCATGGGGCTTCTTTATCTCAAATGGCAGGAGCCCGCGATTGCTACCGTATTTACCACACATGCCACAAGCATCGGGCGCAGCATATGCGGCAACGGTAAACCTCTCTACAATTACCTCAAGGGATATAACGGCGACCAGATGGCCCGTGAACTCAATATGGAGTCAAAGCATTCTCTCGAGAAAGCTGCGGCACATGCGGCCGACTGCTTTACTACCGTCAGCGATATAACGGCAGTGGAATGCGAGCAACTTCTTGACTTGAAGCCGGCGGTTGTGACCCCCAACGGATTTGAGAAAAATTTCGTGCCCGCACGCACGCAGTTTGCCAAAGCGCGCAAGGATGCTCGCGAAAAACTGCTCTCAGTTGCGCGCGCACTCACAGGAAAACAGCTCGACGACGATACTTTTATAGTTGTCACATCCGGACGATGCGAATACCGTAACAAGGGTATCGATGTGTTTCTTGACAGCATGAATGCATTGCGCGGACGCACCCAATCACGTGTGCTCGCGCTTGTAATGGTGCCCGCATGGGTCGACAAGGCTCGTGGTGACCTTCAGGATGCAATGGCACGTGGCTGTCAGTCGGGCATCTGCGATCCGGTAATCACGCACACTCTCCACAATTATAACGAAGATCCGATAATCAACCGCATACATCAGCTCGGCTTCGGAGTTGACGTCAACGACAGCGTGACGGTGGTTTATGTGCCCTGTTATCTCAATGGTGACGACGGAATATTCAATAGTCCGTATTACGGCCTGCTTATCGGTGTCGATGCAACCGTGTTCCCGTCATATTACGAGCCATGGGGTTATACCCCGCTTGAAAGTGTGGCATTCGGTGTGCCAACAGTCACCACGTCACTCTCCGGTTTCGGGCAGTGGATACTGTCTTCATCAGAACCTGATTTTGACATTTCCGGAGTCAATGTGATACCTCGCACCGACTCCAACTACCATGAAGTAGCCGATGCTATCGCGCAGTCGCTTATGAAACTTATATGTGCTCCGGCAGTTGAAAGGGCAAAGATTGCCAAAGCGGCGATGGATACGGCGTCGGAAGCCGCATGGAGCCATTTCATCAAGTGGTATGAAAATGCGTTTGACATCGCGCTTCATAATGCTGAAAAGCGACAATGACGCTGTCATGGGTTCCAAGACTTTTTTCGTCTGATACTTTAACAACATTATATTACATTTCCTTAAAAGTAATCATTACAACAATTAAAAAGATACACAATGAAACTTCAAGTAAGCAACTCGAATGTCCCCACTTGGCGTGACATGACTGTAAAGTCAGACTTACCTTCAAAGTTAAAACCTCTGGAGAAACTTTCAAAGAACCTCTGGTGGGTGTGGAACAGCGATGCAAAATCGCTCTTCCGCGACCTAAATCCCGACCTGTGGCGTTCAACCGGAGAAAACCCAGTGATGCTTCTCCAGCGCCTTTCTTCCGAACGTCAGAAAGAAATCATCAACGATGCAGATTTCATGGCACGCATAGAGCGTGTTTATGGCATGTTCCAGGATTACATGAAGAAACCGATGCGCAAGGATGTTCCTTCCGTATCATATTTCTCAATGGAATACGGCCTCTGCAACTGTTTGAAAATATATTCAGGTGGTCTCGGCGTGCTTGCCGGTGACTATATCAAGGAAGCATCTGACAGTTGTGTCGACATGACAGCTGTGGGTTTCCTCTACCGCTACGGCTACTTCACCCAGACTCTCAGCGTCGACGGCCAGCAGATTGCAAACTACGAGCCCCAGAACTTCAACCAGCTCCCCATCGAGCAGGTATGCGATAAAAACGGACATCCCGTAATCCTCGAAGTCCCCTATCCCGGACGCATCATCTACTCTCATATCTGGAAAGTGGCAGTTGGACGCATGAATCTTTACCTGCTGGATACTGACTTCGACATGAACAGCGAGTTTGACCGCGTCATCACTCACCAGCTCTACGGCGGTGACTGGGAAAACCGCATCAAGCAGGAATATCTTCTCGGCATCGGCGGTGTGCTCATGCTGAAGAAACTTGGCATCAAGAGCCAGCTCTATCACTGCAACGAAGGTCACGCAGCTCTGCTCAACCTGCAGCGTCTCGTTGACTTCGTGCAGGAGGATGGCCTTGACTTCAATGTGGCTCTCGAAATGGTACGCGCTTCGTCGCTCTATACCGTACACACTCCCGTGCCCGCAGGTCACGACTATTTCGACGAAGGTCTCTTTGGAAAATATATGGGTGAATATCCCGCAAAACTCGGTATCTCGTGGAATGACCTCATGAACATGGGTCGTGAGAACCCCAACACCAACGAACGTTTCTCAATGAGCGTGTTCGCTCTCAACACCTGTCAGGAAGCCAACGGTGTAAGCTGGCTCCACGGTGAAGTGTCAAAGAAAATGTTTGCCGGTATCTGGAAAGGCTACAACTGGCAGGAATCGCACGTTGGCTATGTGACCAACGGCGTGCACATGCCGACATGGGCAGCTTCAGAGTGGAAGGAATTCTACGCTAAGCATCTCGGCGAACAGGTATTCGAAAATCAGAGCGATCCCAAAGCATGGAAAGGCATCTTCGATGTCAACGACGAAGAAATCTGGAAAATGCGCATGCAGTTGAAAACCAAATTTATCAACTTTGTCAAGCGTGATTTCAAGGCCAAATGGCTTGCCAATCAGGGCGATCCCTCGGCTGTAATGAAAATCGTCGACAAAATCAACCCCAACGCTCTCATCATAGGCTTTGCCCGTCGTTTCGCTACTTACAAGCGCGCGCATCTTCTCTTCACTGATCTGGAACGTCTCGCCAAGATTGTAAACAACGAGCAGTTCCCCGTGCAGTTTGTATTCTCCGGTAAAGCTCACCCCGCCGACGGCGCAGGACAGGGCCTTATCAAGCGCATAATGGAAATTTCACGCATGCCCCAGTTCCTCGGCAAAATTATCTTCCTTGAAGATTACAACATGATTGTTGCCAAGCGTCTCGTCAGCGGTGTCGATATCTGGTTGAACACCCCCACACGTCCTCTCGAGGCATCAGGCACATCAGGCGAGAAAGCCGAGATGAACGGCGTGCTCAACTTCTCAGTGCTCGACGGATGGTGGTATGAAGGCTACCGCTTCAACGAAAACGCAGGTTGGGCGCTCACCGACCGTCGTACATTCACCGACCAGTCTCAACAGGATAAACTTGACGCAGCAACCATCTACTCGATGCTTGAGAACGAAATCGTGCCCCTCTACTTCGAGAAGAACTCAAAAGGCTACTCACCCCGCTGGATACAATACATCAAGGGTTCTATCGGAGACATCGCTCCCCACTTCACCATGAAGCGTATGATCGACGACTACATCGCTCGATTCTACGACAAGGAAGCAGCCTGCTCTAAGAAACTCGCAGCCAAGAATTTCGCACTTGCAAAAGAAATCGTGGCCTGGAAAGAGAAAGTGGCCGCCGCATGGGATGGCATCAAAGTATTCGATGTGGAGACTCAGGACACATCAAACAACCTTACAGGTCAGGATTTCACCGTTAAGGCAATCGTTGACACCAACGGTCTCGGAAAAGAACTCGGTCTTGAACTCGTTGCATATCAGGTTGAGGATGGCGAAGAGAAACTTTGCAAAGTAGCTCCCTTCAAAGTGGTTAAGGAAGAAGGCAACGTGCTCACATACGAGTACAAAGGCAAAACCGACGATCCCGGTGTGTTCCGCTACGCCTACCGTCTCTATCCCGTCAACAGCAACCTGCCCCACCGTCAGGACTTCGCTTACGTACGATGGATCTAATCGACTGATTCAACAAACATCATAACCCCCGCGGGGCGAATATCCAACATGGATATTCGCCCCGCTTTGTAATATTCATATAAAAATAACCGCCGAATAATCGGCCGGAAAAATAGATTGGCATAGCGAAAAACAAAGAAAGATGCAGGCTCGAAAACGAGTCTGCATCTTTCTTATTCTGATTATTTTATCTGATTTTATTCGAAGATATGTTTCAGCTTTGAGAATATGCGCTGTTTTGCTGATTCCGAAGGCTTGATGTTGGGACTGTCTTTGATTGACTCGACAGCGGTGCGTATGCGGTCGTCAAGATGCTCGGGGATGTAGACCATCACATTTATGAGCTCGTCGCCGGTGCCTCGTCCTTCGGGAGAGGGGAGACCTTTGCCTCGCAGACGGAGCACTTTGCCGGGCTGGGTGCCGGCTGCTATATTGAGGCGCGCGCGCCCGGTGATTGTCGGCACTTCCACCGAGCCACCCAGAGTGGCTGTCGGGATATCGAGCATTAGATTGTATATCACATCATTGCCGTCGCGTATCAGTTCGGGGTGCTTTATTTCCTCGATTACCACGAGAAGGTCGCCGTTGACGCCACCGTGGCGTGGTGCATTTCCTTTGCCTTTTACGGTCAGAGTCATGCCGTCGGCAACGCCGGCCGGTATGTTGAAGCTGACGAGCTGCTCCTTGCGCTCTGTGCCTTCGCCGTGGCAGTAGGCGCAGTTCTGAGTGATAGTCTTGCCCTCGCCGTTGCAATGCGGGCATATCGACTGCGACTGCATGGCGCCGAGCAGGGTCTGCTGCACCTGAGTGATGACACCTGTGCCGTGGCAGGTTGAGCATGTTGTGAATGCAGTGCCGTCTTTGGCTCCTGTGCCGTTGCAGTGCTCGCACTTGGTCTGCGTAGGTATTTTGAGCGTCTTGGAAATGCCTGTGGCTATTTCCGCAAGAGTCAGTTTTACCTTTATGCGCAGGTCTGAACCTTTGCGTGTCGGCTTGCGGGGGGCGCGTTGGCGTCCGCCAGTGGCTCCGCCCCATTCGCCGCCGAAACGGCCTCCGAATATGTCGCCGAAGTGCTCGAATATGTCGTTGATATCAAATCCGGCGCTGTAGCCGCCTGCACCTCCGCCAGGGAAGCCCTGCGGACCCATATTGTGGCCGAACTGGTCATATTTCGCACGCTTGTCAGCATCGCTGAGCACATCATACGCTTCGGCAGCCTCGATAAATTTCTCTTCCGCAGCCTTGTCGCCGGGATTTTTGTCGGGGTGATATTTCAGCGCCAGTTTGCGATACGCTTTCTTTATTTCATCTGCCGAGGCGCTTTTGTCAACGCCCAGCACTTCGTAGTAATCTCTTTTGGTAGCCATATTCTTTTAATTCACAATGCGCTATATGTAAAATGCACGATTTACGGTTGTTATGTCGGTATCTTTATTGTCCGACTGCGACTTTTGCGTGACGTATCACCTTATCGTTGAGGGTATATCCCTTGGCAATAGTGTCGATGATCTTACCCTTTTTCGACTCATCGTCAACAGGCACCATGGCGATGGCTTCATGAAGGTCGACGTCAAATACGGCATCTTCGGTGGGTATTTCCTTTACGCCGTTCTGTTGCAGGTATTTTACGAATTTATTATATATGAGCTCCATGCCTTCTTTTACAGACACGGCGGTGGCATCATCTTTGATTGCTTCAATGCCACGTTCAAAGTCATCGAGTATGGGGAGTATGCCTTTGAGCACATTCTCGGCTCCGTTTTTGATTATTTCCGATTTCTCGCGCAGAGTCCTTTTCTTGAAGTTGTCAAAATCGGCCATGAGGAAAAGATACTCTTTTTTCTCTTTTTCGAGAGCGTCCTCGCGATCCTGAAGCATTTGTTTGAGCTTCTCGATTTCCGATGACTCTTCGTCGGCACCGGTTTCTTCTGTTATTCCGTCGTTGAGAGTGTCCTCAACTTCCATATCTGGGTTTTCGATTTTGATTTCAGCCTCCTGTGCCCCTTTTGCGGAGTTTTTTTCGGAGTGGTTATGTTGTTTCTGGCTCATGTTTGAATAAATTTATTTAGGTTGAAATATGCAAAAATCTTGCCAAACTCGCTACATTCGGCCAATCATAAAATATTAACAAATAAAATGCGTTAACGTTCAAAGCGTTGAGATGTGAAAATCCATTCCGGGGAATGTCTGCTGTATCTCATCTGCCAAAATGTCACGACCGAATATGCCGAACACACTTGCGCCTGAACCTGACATCGACGCGTATGCCGCGCCGAGCCTGTAGAGCGAAGCCTTGACCTCTGCGATGCATGGATGGAGCGGAAACACCGTGGTCTCGAAGTCGTTCACGATATTGGCCTTGATCCATTCTTCCGGAGGCGCTGCCGCCAGTATCTCAGTAAGCTGTGTCACACATGGCTTGGGCGTGCAGCCGCGGTAGGCCTCGGCGGTGGAGACATATTCGTGTGGTTTCACGATTACGAGTCGGTAGTCTTTCAGGCTGAAATCAATCGGCGCAAGTGTCGTGCCGGTGCCGGTAGCCAGCATGGGGCGGTTGTAGATGAAGAACGGGCAGTCGGAGCCTATTGCCGCCGCTGTGGCAGCCATCGCGTCATCCGAAAGTCCGAGTTCAAACATCTCGTTGAGTGCCCGTATCGTAAATGCGGCATCTGCCGAACCTCCGCCAAGCCCGGCTCCGTCAGGAATTATCTTGTGGAGATATATGTCTACATCAGGCAAATCATATTGCGATGCCATCGCCCGGTAGGCGCGCATCACAAGGTTCTTCTCTGTCGGACAATCCACGCTCCGGCCCGTCACGGTGAGGGTGGTTCCGTTCCCTTTGGCCGGAACAATCTCAAGTATGTCGCGCCAGTCGGTCGGTATCATCGCGGTTACAATTTCGTGGTATCCGTCATCACGCCGCGACGTGATGTAAAGGCCGATGTTGATTTTTGCGTTGGGGAATGTAATCATGTGGCTGTTATTTCAATAAAAAGCAAAATTACACATAATATTTATAAATATTGATAATTCGGTTGATAAATCAGGTGCGGGGCCTTTGGCATTCCGCTCCAATTTTGCTACTTTTGTATCAAATAAGCATCAGTTCATTATTTATATGGAATTTGTCAACAAACAGGGGCGCCGCGACGGAGCCCGGCCACAATATCAGCAACAGTCTAAAATCGACACTCTCGGACGGCTTCAGCCTCAGGACAAAGACCTTGAAGAAGCCGTGCTCGGTGCAATCATGCTCGAAAAGGATGCCTACACCGTAGTGTGCGACATCCTTCATCCCGGCAGTTTCTACGAGCCGAGCAATCAGAAGATATATCATGCGATACAGTCGCTCGGTGCGGCTCAGCGACCTATTGATATGCTCACCGTCATGGAGCAGTTGCGACTCAACGGCACTCTCGAGGAGGTCGGCGGTCCGGCATTCATCGCCGAACTGACGTCGCGTGTGGCCTCGTCGGCCAATGTCGAGTATCATGCCCGCATCGTGGCGCAGAAATATCTTGCCCGCGAGCTCATATCGTTTGCCTCTTCTATCGAGGCAAAGGCTTACGACGAAACCAACGACGTCGACGACCTGATGCAGGAAGCCGAAGGCAAACTGTTTGAGATATCGCAGCGCAATGTAAAGAAAGATTTCACGCAGGTCGACCCTGTCATCAAGCAGGCGATAGAGCAGATAGAGGCTGCCGCCAACAGGGCGTCAGGTATGTCGGGACTTGAGTCGGGATTTCATGACCTCGACAAAATCACATCAGGATGGCAGCGGAGCGACCTTATCATCATTGCCGCGCGTCCGGCTATGGGAAAGACCGCGTTCGTCCTTTCCATGGCGAAAAACATGGCGGTCAACTACAACACTCCCGTTGCGATATTCTCGCTTGAAATGTCTAATATTCAGCTTGTCAACCGTCTGATATGCAACACTTGCGAGCTCGAAAGTGAAAAGATAAAGAGCGGTCGCCTCGACAACCGCGAGTGGGATCAGCTGATGTCGCGTATCAAGCATCTCTATAGCGCGCCGCTTTATATCGATGACACCGCCTCTCTGTCGATTTTCGAATTGCGCACGAAGGCCCGGCGCCTTGTCAGGGAGCACAATGTGCAGTTTATCATAATCGACTACCTGCAGCTTATGAATGCCTCAGGCATGAAATTCGGCTCACGTGAGCAGGAGGTGTCAATGATATCGCGTTCGCTGAAACAGCTTGCCAAAGAATTGAACATACCGATAGTGGCGCTTTCGCAGCTCAACCGTAGCGTGGAGTCGCGCACCGACGGAAAACGTCCGCAGCTCTCTGACCTCCGTGAGTCGGGTGCCATCGAACAGGATGCCGACATCGTATGCTTCATCCATCGTCCCGAATATTATATCAAAAGCGATACCGACGCCGAGGGAAATGATATCCGAAATCTTGCGCAGTTTATCATAGCCAAGCATCGTAACGGTCAGGTAACCGACGTGCGCATGCGTTTCCGCGGACAATACACCCGTTTTGAAAACTGGATAGAGGAGGGCGGAACGTATGGGGAGGCAACTGTCGGCTCGCGTATCAACTCATCTGACGACCCGGTGGCATTGTCGCAGTCATCCGACCCATTTTCTGGCGGGAGCGTCGATCTGAGCGCATCGTCATCCGATGCTCCGGCACCGTTCTGAGCGAAATCCGCATCGTATCAAAACCTGTTGTCGGCGTGACAAAATAAAATTTTAACAGGCTCATAAACCTTTTTTCTCTGACCGTTGTTTAGGTAATAAACTTCTAATCAACTATTAGTTATGAAAAAAGCTGTTTTATTGATTGCTCTGATGATAGGATGCACCGGAGCTTTCGCTCAGAAGATTGACAAAAGCGAGTTGAAGCAACTTCAGGCTTTCTTGTCACAGCCCGGTGAAAGGGACGCTACCAACGCACAGGCTCTTAATATCAACGACACTAAGGCTCCTGCCACATGGGAGGGTGTTACAGTCGAAAACGGACATGTCACCAAAATCGAATGGAAGGACAAACATCTCGCCGGCACACTTGACCTTTCGGGGTTTGACGCGCTTCAGGAAGTAAACGTTTCACGTAACAGTCTTACCGCCCTCACAGTCAATGAAGATCCCGTATTGACTAAACTTGACGCCTCGCGCAACAAACTGACTGAATTTTCGTCGGCAAGCTGCCCGGCTATGACCGAACTCAAAATCTATCGCAACCGACTGACAAATCTCGATCTTTCAGGCACCACAAGTCTGAAGACCCTAAATTGCTCCAACAACCTGTTTGTTGAACTGTCGGTGGCAAACTCGCCCACACTTGTCACACTCAACTGTCAGGGCTGTCACCTCGAAGCCCTAAACGTCAGTGGCTGCACCGCTCTTAAAAATCTTTATTGCGGATATAACAAGTTGACCTCTATCGCGCTTGCCGGCGTTGAAAACCTCACCAACCTCAATGTCGATGACAACGAGATTGCAAAGCTCTATATCAACCGGCTCCCGTCGGTCAGCACTATCATCTGCTCTGACAACAACATGACCCAGCTTGCAGTCAGCAATTGCAACGCGCTCATCGATCTTGTCTGCTCATACAACGACCTGACTTCACTCTCTGTCGACAATTGTCCCAACCTGCTGTTTGTCGATTGCTCATACAACGACCTGACTTCGCTCAACCTGTCAAATCAGACTCAGCTCGAGCGTCTGCTCTGCAACAACAATCAGCTGACAATGCTTGATGTCTCGTTCGACAGCATGCTCCGTTACGTCAATTGCCGCTACAACATGATTACCGACTTCCGCACCATAGCCTGCGACAACCTGCAGATGGTAGCCTGCCAGTGGAATTATTGATATGAACGCATTCCCGTCCGACAAGTCGGCAAACACCGCTATCTGCGGGAAATATAGATAACTGATTTATCTTTCGGGCGCTGTCGCTTCAATGCGGTAGCGCCCGTTTTTCGTCTGTTCACACCTGAGGTGATGCCGGCCGTTACGCAAAATTTGACGGTCAGTCAGCGAAATATCTGAAATGTGAAAAAAAATGTGTAAATTTGCAATTCGATTTTGACATCTTTACTACAATACAGACTTCATTGAAGATGAAAAATATAAGAAACTTTTGTATCATTGCACATATCGACCACGGCAAGAGCACTCTGGCCGACCGTCTGCTCGAATACACCGGCACTGTAGCCCAGAAAGACCTGCAGGCGCAGGTGCTTGACGACATGGAGCTGGAGCGTGAGCGTGGCATCACGATTAAAAGTCATGCCATACAGATGGAGTATGCGATTGACGGCGAGAAATATATTCTCAACCTCATCGACACCCCGGGGCACGTCGACTTCTCCTACGAAGTGTCGCGCTCGATAGCCGCATGCGAAGGCGCGTTGCTCATAGTCGATGCCTCGCAGGGCATACAGGCTCAGACCATTTCAAACCTCTATATGGCTATCGACAACGACCTTGAGATTATTCCGGTCATAAACAAAGTCGATCTCGACTCTGCCAATCCCGACGAAGTTGAAGACCAGATTGTCGAGCTGCTCGGTTGCCGTCGTGAAGAAATAATTCGCGCGTCAGGCAAGACCGGTATCGGCATCGAGGATATACTGCGTGCGATTGTAGAGCGTGTACCCGCGCCTCAGGGCGATCCCGACGCTCCTCTGCAGGCATTGATTTTTGACTCTGTATTCAATCCATTCCGTGGCATCATCGCATATTTCAAGATTGTCAACGGTCGGATAGCAAAAGATGATTTCGTGAAATTCGTGTCGACAGGTAAAGAGTATCATGCCGACGAGATAGGCGTGCTGAAACTCGATATGGATCCCCGTCGCGAACTCAGTGCAGGCAACGTCGGTTACATCATATCCGGCATAAAGACATCTAAAGAAGTGCGCGTAGGAGACACTATCACCCACGTCAACCGACCGTGTGAAGCGGCAATCGACGGTTTTGAGGAAGTCAAGCCGATGGTATTCGCCGGAGTCTATCCCATTGAGACGGAAGACTTCGAAAATCTGCGTAACTCTCTCGAAAAACTGCAGCTCAATGACGCCTCGCTGACATTCCAGCCGGAGTCATCGGCCGCTCTCGGATTCGGTTTCCGTTGCGGCTTCCTCGGACTCCTTCACATGGAGATCATACAGGAACGTCTCGGACGTGAGTTTGACATGGATGTCATCACCACCGTGCCTAACGTATCCTACAGAGTCTTTGATAAAAAAGGAAATATGACAGAGGTGCACAACCCGTCAGGCCTTCCCGACATAACGCTTATCGACCATATCGAAGAACCGTATATCCGCGCATCCGTCATAACAACAACCGACTTTATCGGCCCGATTATGACCCTCTGTCTCGGCAAACGCGGTGAGCTTGTAAAGCAGGAATTCATTTCCGGCAACCGTGTGGAGATTATCTTCGACATGCCGTTGGGCGAGATTGTCATCGACTTCTACGATAAACTCAAAAGCATATCGAAAGGATACGCCTCTTTCGATTATCATATCCACGATTTCCGCGAGTCGAAGCTCGTCAAACTCGATATACTCCTCAACGGCGAGAGTGTCGACGCCCTCTCTACACTCACTCATGCCGACAATGCCGTGACATTCGGCCGCCGCATGTGTGAGAAACTAAAGGAACTGATACCCCGTCAGCAGTTTGATATAGCGATACAGGCCGCAATCGGCGCCAAGATTATCGCGCGCGAGACAATAAAGGCTGTGCGCAAGGATGTGACTGCAAAATGTTACGGCGGCGATATCTCGCGTAAACGCAAACTTCTCGAAAAGCAGAAGAAAGGGAAAAAACGAATGAAACAGATCGGCTCCGTTGAGGTGCCGCAGAAAGCATTCCTCGCAGTTCTTAAACTCGATTGATAATAGGTAAAGATTAAATAATGTGATGCCGGTGTCGAATGACACCGACATCATTTCTATGACACGCGGTTGTAGTCTTTTCAGATTGCCCGGCATCAGGTGTCGCGAGCAGCAAATCTGCGAGACAGATTTATACCGCCAATATGATTTCTAAAAACAATTTCTCTATGGTAAATCAGAAAGGTAATTCCGGAAACACACCGGACACCGGCAATCAGCACGATTTGAAACCGGAGAATTCGGACAAGGAGTCCGGTTCGCATTCATCATCACTGCCGCGGCAGGTTCAGCAGTCGGTCAACGCGCTTAACAACCAGGCACACGTTATCTTCTATGCTGCCCGACAGGCATTGCGCCACCATGCTTCGGGTGGAAATGTGCTTATCTTCGCCACATTTCTTGCTCTTGTAGTAGCGAATATTCCCGCAATCAGCGGTCATTATTTTGAATTCTGGGAGCAGGAGATACGTCTGCAGGTAGGCAACTTCAACATATTCTCGCATTCCGGACATCCGATGACTATGCTTCAGTTTATCAATGATGCCCTGATGGCCATCTTCTTCTTCTCCATCGGACTTGAAATCAAGCGAGAGGTGCTCGTGGGCGAACTGTCATCGTTCCGTCAGGCATTGCTTCCCATCGTCGGAGCTGTCGGCGGCATGGTTGTTCCCGTTGTGATATTTCTCGCATTTTCAATGGGTACAGACTACACCGGCGGTGCGGCGATTCCGATGGCTACCGACATCGCGTTTTCGCTCGGTGTGCTCAGCATGCTCGGAAAGAGAGTGCCGCTTTCGCTTAAGATATTCCTTACCACCCTTGCCGTGGTCGACGACATCGGCGGCATTATTGTCATTGCAGTGTTCTATTCGACACAGATTGACGGCATTTTGCTTCTCTACGCCTTGATGCTCTTCGGAGTTCTGCTGATGGGCTCATGGCTGCGCATAAAGAGCAAGATGTTCTATATCGGGGTCGGCGGCGTGATATGGTTCCTGTTTCTCAACTCAGGTATTCATCCCACCATTGCAGGTGTGCTTGTCGCATTCTGTGTGCCGGCCACACCGGTGTTCGAGCCAAAGAAATATATCAGGCAGATACGCGACTCTATCAATCATTTCCGTCATGAAGACGACGAGACGCTTTCCCGCAAGACCATTCTTTCCAAAGAGCAGCTCGACTGGCTCAAGCAGGTGGAGTCGGCTTCCGATAAAGTCATATCTCCGCTTCAGGATCTCGAGGACACCCTTCATCCGCTTGTCAACTATATAATAATACCTATTTTCGCATTTGCCAACGCCGGAATTTTCCTCCTCGACATGGATCCGATGAGCATTCTCGAAGGTGTCAGCCTCGCAGTTATATGCGCTCTCGTTGTGGGCAAGTGTGCCGGAATTTTCATCTTCTCATGGATTACAGTCAAGCTGAGACTTGCCCCGATGCCGGAGCACAGCAACTGGAAGATGATGGGTTCGATAGCAATGCTGGGTGGTATAGGTTTCACCGTCTCTATTTTCATCGCCAATCTGTCATTCGGATCGATGGGAGCGGAGGGCGCATCGCTTCTTAGCCATGCCAAACTCGGTATTGTGATAGGGTCGTTGCTCGCCGGAATTGCAGGGTATATGTTGCTGCACCGCACGCTGCCCAAGCAGCCCGTTGAGGCGGAAGATTAGCGACATTCCACTAAAGAATATATGTCAGACCGAAGTTGATTTCAGCTTCGGTCTGACTGCTTTTTTACGGCATTTGTTGAAAAATATGCTCTGAATTTTGCTTATTCACATTTTTATGTTAAATTTACGCCGAAATGTTAAAATGTAACGCTTTTGGTGATGTTGCAACTGTTAACATCACTCTGAAATTTTTTTAAACACTCTTTCATCTTATTTGTTAATATTATAAAAAGTGTGCGAAATTTGTATGCCCATGTTGTCGCTACAGCATAAATGACTCATGTTGAAGGGTCAATGCCGCATCACTATTTTGTAAAAATTGAACGCAGACATGAAGAAATCTACTATATGGTTACTCACTATTCTGATGGCGGTCACTTTTGTCGGGTTGCTGTATATTGAAATAAAATATATGGACGACATCATCAAGATGCGCGACGACCAGTTTGCCGAAGGCGTGCGCCGAAGCCTCTACATGGTTAGTTCGCGCCTTGAGCAGGAAGAGACCCGCTATTATCTTGAAGATGACGTCAGCGGAGTGGAGTCCGCCGCCCTCTATTCGCAATATCCCGACGGCCAGCCTCCACATCTCGGAGGCATAAGCTATTCCTTCAATACCTTTTCCGGCCTTGAAGGCTCGTTGACTATCCGTGGTGATGTCGACAAGATACTGAAACTTCAGGGCGACCAGCTTGCCGCACTCGACCGCACCAATGCAATGCGCGAGGCGCAGGCCCGTCTCGACGACCGCGTGCGCTATCAGAAAGGCATTCTTGATGAAGTAATCCTCAAAATCAGCACGCAGGCCATCAACCGTCCCGTGCTCGAACGTGTCGATTCGACTTTCACCCGGCAGATTATAGCAGAGGAACTTGCCAACAACGGCGTCAGCGTGCCTTTCTGCTTTGCTGTTGTCAACCGCAACGGCATTCCCGTCTACACCACCGACGGATTTCCAAACGTGAGCAAAGGTGACGATAACACGATGTTTGTTCAGGCGCTGTTTCCCAACGACCCTGCCAACAAGAAAATATTCCTTAAAGTATATTTCCCGTCAAAGGCGAAATATATTCTTAAATCCGTGCGTTTCCTCATTCCGGCATTCGCATTCACTCTTGTGCTACTCATAGTGTTTGTTTACACTATCATTCTGGCATTCCGTCAGAAAAAACTCAACGAGATGAAAACCGATTTCATCAACAACATGACCCATGAGTTCAAGACACCCATCTCTACGATATCTCTTGCCGCACAGATGCTCAACGACGACTCCGTGCGCAAGTCTCCCGGTATGCTCCAACACATATCGTCAATCATCAACGATGAGACAAAGCGTCTGCGCTTCCAGGTAGAGAAAGTGTTGCAGATGTCGATGTTCGACCGCAAGAAGGCTACGATACGTCTGCAGGAAGTCGACGCCAACATAACCATCAACAATATCATAAACACCTTCAAGCTCAAAGTGGAGCGCTACGGCGGTCGGCTTAACGCCGCGCTTGATGCCGAAGATGCCATCGTCAACGTCGACGAAATGCACTTCACGAATGTAATATTCAATCTGCTTGACAACGCCGTGAAATACCGGCGCGAGGATGTCCCCCTCGACATAAAAGTCTCTACCGCAGATATCGCCAACTCCCGTCTGCAGATCACAATCGAGGACAACGGAATCGGCATAAAGAAGGAGCACCTGCGTAAGATTTTCGATAAATTCTACCGCGTGCCGACCGGCAACAAACACGACGTCAAAGGCTTTGGACTCGGCCTTGCCTACGTTTACAAAATGATCGATCTGCTTGGCGGAACGATAAAAGTGGAGTCCGAACTCAACCAGGGAACAAAATTTATAATCATATTACCATTAATTAAAAATTGACGATTATGGAAGAACGTATGCGTATACTATTATGCGAGGACGACGAAAACCTCGGCATGCTGCTTCGTGAATATCTCCAGGCAAAAGGGTTTAACGCCGACCTCTATCCCGACGGCGATGCCGGCTATAAGGCGTTCCTCAAAGGGAAATACGATATCTGTGTGCTCGACGTGATGATGCCCAAAAAAGACGGCTTCTCGCTCGCACAGGAAATCCGCACTGTCAATTCCGAAGTGCCCATTATTTTCCTTACCGCCAAGCAACTTAAAGATGACATCCTCGAAGGATTCAAGCTCGGTGCCGACGACTATATCACCAAACCGTTCTCGATGGAAGAGCTTGTGTTCCGTATCGAGGCTATCCTCCGCCGTGTCAAAGGCAAGAAGGGCAAGGAAGTGACAATGTACAAAATCGGCAAATTCACTTTCGACACCCAGAAGCAGACTCTCATGATTGATGACAAAGTGACAAAACTCACCACCAAAGAGTCAGAACTGCTCAGCTTGCTTTGCGCTCATGTCAACGAAATTCTTGAACGCAACTTCGCTCTCAAGACAATCTGGATTGACGACAACTATTTCAATGCCCGTTCGATGGACGTCTACATCACCAAGCTGCGCAAGCACCTCAAAGACGACCCGACAATTGAAATCATCAACATTCACGGCAAAGGCTACAAGCTCATCGCCCCCGATGCCGAACCTGCCCCCGAAGACTGATTGATCTCGCCTCCGGCACAGTAAATTGATACAGGAGCCATCTGACGGCATGATAAATGTCGTTGATGGCTCCTGTCTGTAAGATAGTTTGTTTGGTTCAAGCCTGAATTGCCGTTCATATCACAGTCTCAGTTCAATATTGCTGTGAGGGTGTTGCAGAACTCAGAGGAATGCAGCCAAAATGTAGGGACGCAACACCCTCAAGGCAAAGCCTGGAATTATTATATTGCCATGTACTGTTATTTCGGCCTGAGCCACTGAAATTGTTTTTTTAACTATAGTAACCACTATCAAAAAAAGAAGATAGAGAGCTATAGTTTATATGTGATCATTAAATGAATACCAAATTGCTTGCTGTGCACGATTGGACTGCTTATTATTGTGTTATTCATCCTGATTGACATATCGTCGTATTCTGTGCTTCTTGAATAGTAGTCAATGCCCCCGGTAAGATAGAGGCGTTTCCATAAGCGGTAGCTGACTGATGCTTCAAGATGATTGAAAGATGAATGCGAAGCGTCTCCCTGCACATCTACCGGTTTTCCTTCCGGAGTCAAAGACCAATCATAGTTGATATCATATCCGTTCCAAGTATATATTCGGTAATATTGATTGGCTACTCTTACAGATATTCTGTCGTCAGACATTGCCCAGTTCAACCCAGCCTTAACTGAAAATCCGGAGCCCCAATTATAATTCCGGTGATAATCTCGATAGAAGTCGGTCAGCACTCCTGCAAGAATTACGCCATTAAGATGCACATAACCGTCTAATGACATCAGCTTTGATTGAGTGTATTTTATCATAGTTCCACCTCCGATAGATGCCGGTGTCCCCATTTTGTATGGCACAGAACAAGGGAAATACAAGGCATTTCTTTCCGGTCTTATAGTGTCCGAATCGAAATAATCAAAATGCTGATATAAGCCTATATTCAGATTGACATTCTTTTTGTCAAGTATTTCTTTTGACAGAAGACGTCCCATAATTTCCACTCTGCTCAACAAGGGCTGAGACTTGATGCCTTGGAGTTCCATAAGAAACGAGAAGTAATCGTAAGGAGCTTTTGTTGTTTCCGCAAATTTGTCACCATATTCGATATTGATTTCCGCAACTGCGCCGGCACGGCTTCCTTCATCATTTTCAATAAGAGAGAGAAATTTACCGCCTAAGGACAATTCCACACTGATAGGCGGGATTCCGAATCTTCTTCCTGATGTAGTACGTTTCTTCCATGCTGCTCCGGTAATAACTCGGTTTATTCCTTTCATGGGATCTACAAGGAACGCCGCAAACTCACGTCCGAAACGTTCTCCACCGCTGCTTCGATCGTCAAGGATAAGGTCTGATGTGCGATAAAGCACCTCACCGAGGGCTGCACCACCTATTGGAGTGGCAATAATGTCATTGGTTGAAGGGTATTCTCTTTCCATAAACATTTCCCACATGGCGCTTCCCCCAATAGCAAAAAGTTCAGATTGCCAGAAATTAAAGCCATTGGAACGACCGGCATTAAAAAATATCGAACCATTATAAGGATGGTCGAACATATTGGTATGCAGGTGGTCGTCATCCCATTCAAAACCATGTCTGAAATTCTCTTTGATTGTATTCCATGAAATATACGCATAATGCCCTTTCAACACATATCGGTCAAATGCCCATAGACCTATATTGAAGCCAACCGTCTCCGCTCCGGCCCGCCAAAAAGCTTTTCGCTCATGAATACAAATATCTGTACTGTCCGGTAAAACCGGGGGCGAAACAGTATGCCTATAAGAGGCACATTCATTTTTTAAAACAGCTGAAAAAAAATGATTACTGCTAAAGTGACAAGAATCCGTAACTGCGGGAGTTTGTGAATAACCTGCGACTACAGTCATCACTAATTGAAAAGACAGGAATACATATTTAATTCTAATGTATGATAGCATGGAATACTGTTTTATTTGATTTTTTGCAATGAGATATTTGCAATTCTCTTCCTATCATGGTCAGTCTCTTTCCGGATTGAAAGCGGTGTAAGGACAGCGTCCGAAGATACGGTCGGCGCGCACGCTGTCGCGTTGGCGCACGTTATGCTCTATCGCGTGGTGGAAGTAGAGGGCTTTCAGCGTGTCACCCTGTTCGGCGAGCATCTGGCAGCGGCTGTTTATGTCCATCAGCAACTCCTCCATCTCTTTCCCCTCAATCGGTGTGGTCATGAGCAGATTGCCGTATTGGTTGACAATTTTGTCGAGGTGGTCATAGATATAACTGTCGTCGGCAGGCATCTCCTGCACGATCTCGTCAGGTTTATTCTTTTCTCCTCCGCATGATGCGGCAGGTATTATAGCGGCGCATAGAGCGGCTGTAATTATGAATTTGCAATGGTATTTTTTCATCGTTCTATCTGCTGTAGGTCACTTTGGTGAATAACACTTTCAGCAGGCATCATGTTCGAGCATGGAGCCTACATGTTCCCTGACTCTTTCCATCAGCCATCGCGGGGTAGAGGTCGCCCCGCAGATGCCTATGCGTCTCACTCCGTCGAGCCACCCTGCCTCGATGTCGTTTTCGTCGCTTATCAGACGCGTAGACTTGTTCACGCCGAGGCATTCCGAATAGAGAAATTTCCCGTTGCTGCTTTTTTTACCCGATACGAACAACACAAGGTCATGCTCCGCCGCAAACCGTCGCAGCGAGTCGACACGGTTGGCTACCTGGCGGCATATCGTGTCGAAACTGCGGAATGTGGCGTCAGGGGTCATGCGCTGCGCTATCTCTGAAATCATATCCTTAAATCCCGACAGCGACATCGTGGTCTGAGAATACAGATCCACATCTCGGCTGAAATCTATCTTGTCAAGGTCTGCTACTCCCTGCACCACAATGGCATTGCCGTCGGTCTGACCTACCAGACCGTTTACCTCGGCATGTCCCGGCTTTCCGTATATCACTATCTGACGTCCGGCAGCAACTCCCTCGCGGTAGCTTTCCTTTATGCGCCGCTGCAGTCGGAGCACGACCGGGCAGGTTGCATCGATTATGCTGATGCCGTTTCGGCGGGCCACAGCGTAGGTCGACGGCGGTTCGCCGTGCGCGCGCAGCAACACTCTCACATCATGCAAGTTCTCGAGATCGTCATGCGTAATTGTCGTCATGCCTTTGTCGGCCAGACGTTTCACTTCGTCGCTGTTGTGCACGATGTCACCAAGGCAGTATAGCTCTGCATCTTGCGACAACGCGGCCTCCGCTTTGTCTATTGCGGTAACGACTCCGAAACAAAATCCCGAGCCTTCGTCGATTTCTATCGTTACTGTGTCATTCATGCTGCTGACTATGTATGCGCGGCGACGCCGTTATGCGCCGGCCACACGGTTGTATTGGTCGATGAGCCATGCATTCTGTTGCTCGATGCTCATGTCGGAATTGTCAAGGTCGACGGCATCGTCGGCGCGGCGCAGCGGACTTTCTTCGCGGGTCATGTCGATATGGTCGCGCGACACGACATTTTCAAGCACCTGTTCGTAGGTCGTGTCTGTGTCACCTTTCTGTTGCAGTTCGAGCCATCTGCGGCGGGCACGTGTCTCGGCAGGGGCGTTGACATATATCTTCAGTTCGGCGTCGGGAAATACGGTGGTGCCTATGTCGCGTCCGTCCATCACGATGCCGCGTTCTTTGCCGAATGCCTGCTGCTGTGCCACCAGAGCGTGGCGCACTGCCGGTATGACTGCGACGGGCGACACACTTGACGATACCCGAAGCGAGCGGATTTCCTTCTCCACATCGCGGCCGTTGAGCAGTGTGTGCTGCCCGTCGGCGCAGGGCTGGAAATCAATCCTGATATCATCTAAAGCCGCAGTTAATGCCGTGGTGTCTACGTTCCCGCCGTCAAGTATCATTCCATGTTCGAGCGCATAAAGGGTTACGGCGCGATACATGGCGCCTGAGTCGATATATCTGTAGCCGATGCGGCGGGCAAGCTCTTTTGCCATTGTGCTTTTTCCTGATGAGGAAAAACCGTCGATGGCGATTATGATTTTTTTATTGTTGTCCATATTTAGTGTCAATAGATGAAATCGTTGATGTCAAGACGCAGGTTGACCATAAATGTCGTGGCGCCTGTATGCGGTTGCGCGAACGCAAGACCTATGCCGAATTTGTCGACATTGAGACCGGCCCCGAGCGAAAATCCCGAAAGGAAACTGCGGGAATATGTGCTCATGTCAGTGCGTGTCTTGTAATTGTAGGCGAGAGTGACGTAAAATTTGTCGGAAGGGGTGAAGTCGGCTCCGAATATCAGGTGTCTGAACAGGTTGGAACTGAAGGAGTCTTTCTCGGTAGGTTCTGTCTGTGCGGTGCCGTCGCCCGGGTCGTAGTAGGGCAGATGCCACTTTGTGAGGTTCCAGGCCGTTATTGAGAACCGTATCGGCAGCGTGCCGAAACTCTGCGACCAGCCAAGACGCAGGTCAAACGGCAGACGGTCATATCTGTCGCGGAAACGTTTCACCTGACCTCCGAGATTGGCTGCGACAAACGACAGCGACAGGTCGCGCTCCTCGTCGTAATAGTTGATGCCGAGGTCGGTGGCCACGGCAAATGCCGAATACTGTTCGTAGCCGCTGTATATCATCTTCAGTGTGGCGCCACCGCGCAGTCGGTCGGTGATATCGTGGGCGTATGTGCCGCTGAACGACACGTCCTTCGGCGAGAACTCTCCGGTGAGTATGCCGTTTTCGTCGGCTCCTTTTATCGCCCCGTAGCCGTAATACTGTATTCCGACGGCCCATGCCCCGTATTCCCCGGCGGCGCGGGCATAACGGATGCCGGCGAAATTTGAGTCGCCGAGATATCGCATATAGTTGACTAAAAGCTGATTGTCCATCTCTCCTCCGAGCAGTCCGGGGTTCTGGTCGGCAGAGCCGAGAAAACCGTCAATGGTGGTTATGTTGATGCCTCCGAGACCATAGATGCGTGTCGATGAGGTGGTGTTGAGAAATTCGTAGGCAATCGACCCGTCCTGCGCCGACATCGCTATGCCTGCGGCGGTGAGTAATATGCCTGATATGAGTTTGCGTAGATTCATCTGACTGTGGGAGGGGGATACTGTTTGCGGTTGCTCTCCCTCTTGTTTACTAACGTACAATTACGGGTTTTAGTATATTCTTGCTGTTACATTGTCCGGTTGTCATTTTTTCGGAAGTATCACTCTGTCGCCGAGCTTCTGGGCGTAGTCACGTCTCAGACTGTCGAGCGACGCGAGTTCAAGCATGATCTGTCTTATCCGCTCCATATCGCCGCTCGCCGATATCTGTTTCAGCTGGTCGCGCTTGCTGCGTATGTCGCATTGCAGCATGGCATCTTTCAGAGCATATATTGCGCGTGGCAACAGTTCGTCAAGACGCTCGCGCTCCGACTCCACGTGGGCGTACTTCGAATGCACTTTGCTCAGCTTGTGTTTCGACGATGCCATACGTGTGACTTCGCGGCGCACCTCGTCGTCAGGCGATGAAGTGAGACGGCGTATGAAAAACATCTCCGTGTGCTGGTCGAGACGGCTGTAATGCCCGGCGTCTATTTCCTCAAGCAGCATTCTTTCTTTCTGTGTTATCTGGTCGAGGTTTATTGCCGTGCGGCGTATCTCTTCCGTCCCCTTGTCCCATTGCTCCTGGCGCTGTTGCAGCGAGTGTTCTTCAGCTGCGGCTCTGTCGCTCTCCCAGTCAGTGTCGATCAGTTCGCGGCATTCCTTGACAAGCCGGTTGTAGATCGGGTTGGAAAACGATATGTTGTCAAATGCAAATTCCTGCATTATATAGTCGATTACCCGGATATTTGCCGGCTGGTTGTCATCGTCGATTGTCGGCAGTTCCACCATGCCGTAGCGCACTATATATCGCGCTATATCATATTCAAACGGTGTCAGCGTAGCAGCCCGGCTGCGGTCGGATTGCATGAACGCGGGATTAGCGTAAGCGGCGTCAGCAGTAGCCTGCTGTGGTGTTTGCCTGTCGGCGCCTGCAGCAGTCTCGGGGCTTTGTGGCTGCGCAGTGGCTTCAGTGGCGGTTTCTCCGAGTGATGCCCGCGCTTTGTCACGCATGTTTTGCTGAGCGAGTTGCTCGGCGCGTTCGGTTATGTTCTTTTTTATCTGGAGCAACAGCACCTTCTCGTCTATGTCAAGCGTGCGGCTGCATTCTTTGACATAGAGCGATCTTACTATATCATCGGGAATTACCGATATCGACCTTACGATATCTGATATGGCCTTTGAGCGGGCTATAGGGTCGTTGGCGGCGTCTTTCAGCAATATGTCGGTCTTGAAACGGATAAAATCTGTTTCGTGGGCAGCTATATACTCTTCAACTTCCGTTGCCGAATGGCTCTGCGCGAACGAGTCCGGGTCATCGCCGTCAGGAAGAAGCACCACTTTCATGTTGAGACCCTCGGCGAGAAGCATGTCGATGCCTCGAAGCGATGCCTTTATGCCCGCAGGGTCGGAGTCATATATAAGTGTGACATTGCTCGTAAACCGGTGTATAAGCCTTATCTGTCCCTGTGTCAGGGATGTGCCTGATGAGGCCACGACGTTCTCTATGCCGCTCTGGCTCATGGATATTACGTCCATGTAGCCCTCCACGAGTATGCATTTGTCTTTCTCGCTTATCGATTTCTTGGCCTGATAGAGGCCATAGAGCTCG
Source organism: Muribaculaceae bacterium Isolate-002 (NCI) (assembly GCA_004102805.1). GTDB lineage: Bacteria > Bacteroidota > Bacteroidia > Bacteroidales > Muribaculaceae > JAGBWK01. Next base: position 18,642 of record SCEG01000025.1, on the reverse strand, counting down.
CGGCTTTTGGAATATATTACCGACTCCGGCGAATTGACATACTTCGCCATCTTCTTGTCGTTGCGCAGCGTGCGGCCTCCGAATGCCACCACCTTTCCCGAGATGGTATGCACCGGATAGATGACACGACCCTTGAAGCGGTCATAAAGAGTGCCGTCGTCGCGGCGCACCACGAGCCCGGTATCAATCAGATATTTTTCGTTATATCCGCGTTCCCTGGCCTGCCGGAGCAGTTCATTGCCTCTTTCGATGGAGTATCCGAGTCTGAAACGCTTTATGGCCGTGTCGCTGATGCCTCGTTCGCGGAAATAGCTGTAGCCGATGTCGCGGCCTTCATCGGTGTTTGAGAGATTGTTTTCGAAGTGGCTGAGGGCAAATTCGTTGACATTGAACATGTTTTCTCTGTCAGATTCCTCCTCGCGCTCGCTGTCGCTCAGTTCTCTCTCCTTGATTTCAATATTGTATTTCTTGGCAAGATAACGGAGCGCCTCGTTAAACGACATCTTCTCATGCTCCATTATGAAGTTGACCGGACTTCCTCCTTTTCCGCAACTGAAGCATTTGCATATTCCCTTTGACTTCGATACCGAAAATGAAGGTGTGCGTTCGTTGTGAAACGGACACAGACCGATATAGTTGGCACCGCGGCGTTTCAACGTGACGAAATCGCTCACCACGTCGACAATGTCGGCAGTGTCAAGTATCTTCTGTACTGTTTCCCGGTCAATTCTTCCCATACTCCTGCAAAGTTACTCAATTATTGCCTATTCCAAAAATTAAGAGTATGTTTAGTTTTAGAGAGTGTTTGAATTTAAACCGTATTAACAATTGTAAGCTGCGTAGCAGTCGCTCACAATAGCTCCGCCGCTCGCGCTCGTGGCGTGAGGAAGCTGGCTGTTGAGGCGTATGCGTCCGTTTATTTTGTCATTGCCTGAGGCCGAAAGGCGTATCACTATTACAGAGTCTGGCGCTGACACAAAATACTGTCGCGTGAATTCCGTATCGCCGCGCCGGAAACTGACGTCGGCTGTATGATATTAAGCGTGCGGCGATAGTCGCTCGTGTTTGTCCCCTCGCGAAACTCAAAATCCATGACTATCTGTCCCAGCGGCATATATATTTCACTGCCGTTGCCCTGTATGTTGAGATTTGCCTTGTCAGCTCCGGTGTAATCTTCATTGTCAAGGCATTCCCTTACCTGCGCAATAAATTTGTAGGCATCCTTTTATGTAGGTTTGTTGTGTAATATAAATGGTGCGGCGATATGGTTGTCACCGCACCATTTTATTCAGGGTGGGGGATATTATCTGGGCAATACCTTTATTTCAAGTTTGTTGTATGCGCGTTCTGCCTTGTCGCGGGCATCTTCAACGCTGTCGGCGGTGGCAAGTATCACACCCATGCGGCGGTGCCCTTTGATTTCAGGCTTTCCGAAGATGCGGAGCTGCACGCCCGGATCCTCAAGCACTTTGTCAAGATTGCACATCTCTATTTTGTCAGTGTCGCCTTCCACCACTATGGCTCGTGATGCCGACGGTCCGTAAAATCTCACATCGCTGACGGGGAGACCGAGCAGTGCGCGGGCGTGAAGTCCGAATTCGCTCAGATCCTGCGATATCATTGTCACCATGCCGGTGTCGTGCGGACGTGGTGATACCTCTGAAAATATTACTTCGTCACCCTTGATAAACAGCTCGACGCCGAATATACCGTATCCGCCGAGAGCGTCAGTCACCTTCTTTGCGATTTCCTTTGCAGCTTCAAGCGCCTTGTCGCTCATTGGCTGCGGCTGCCATGAATAGCGGTAGTCGCCGTTGATCTGTATATGTCCTACCGGCGGACAGCACACTGTTCCTGCGACCGAACGGACTGTGAGCAACGTAATCTCGTAATCAAAATCAACGAAGCCTTCAACAATCACACGTCCGGCACCTGCACGTCCGCCTTCCTGTGCCTCGCGCCATGCGGCTTCAACCTGGTCGGCGCTCTTTACCGTAGACTGGCCGTGACCCGATGAACTCATGATGGGCTTCACCACGCAGGGTATGCCTATTTCCTCTATTGCCTGCTCGAATTCCTCTTTTGTCTCTGCGAATTTATAGGGCGAGGTCTTGATGCCAAGCTCTTCGGCGGCAAGACGACGTATCCCCTCGCGGTTCATGGTCAGGCGTGCGGCGCGTGCCGTAGGAGTGACATTATATCCCTCTTTTTCAAGCTCTACAAGCACATCTGTGGCTATGGCTTCCACTTCCGGAATGATATGGTCGGGTTTCTCTTTCTCAATGACTTCGCGAAGCGCTGCGCCGTCAAGCATGTTGAACACATAGCTGCGGTGTGCTATCTGCATGGCGGGGGCATTGGCATATCTGTCGCATGCAATCACTTCCACACCATAGCGCTGGAGCTCGATTGCCACTTCCTTGCCGAGTTCTCCGCTGCCAAGCAACATCGCTTTTTTACCTATCGGTGTCATCACCGAACCTATTTTTACCATTCTTTTTTGATTTTGATTGATTTATAATGCATTAGTTGTCTTTTCCGTAAATGATGACGGTGTCATCAGTAGTCTCAGATGATTTCGTCACCGGCTTTTAGCCGTTGTCTCACCACCTCGTATATCATCACACCGGCGGCTACCGACACATTCAGCGACCCGATACGTCCCATCTGGGGTATTGACACAAATCTGTCGCACAGACGTATTACCTCGGGCGAGATGCCCTTGTCTTCGGCTCCCATCACTATCGCAAGCGGCTTGTCATAGTCGACGCATGTGTAGTTGATGTCGGCTTTCTCACTGGCGGCAACGACGGTGTAGCCGTTATCTTTGAGAAATCTGACTGCTCCCTGTATGGAATATTCTCGACATACCGGTATATGGTGCAGAGCTCCGGCCGATGTTTTCATCGCATCGCCGCTCACCGACACGCTGCCGTGATAGGGGATTACGATGCCGTTGACCCCGGCGCATTCGCAGGTACGTGCTATCGCACCGAAGTTCCTTACATCCGTTATGCCGTCAAGCACCACAATGAAAGGCTGCACTCCTGCTTCATACAGTTCGGGCACAAGATGGTCGAGGCGGTGATAGGTCACCGATGACAGTATCGCCACAACTCCCTGATGGTTTTTGCGGGTAATCTTGTTGATTTTCTCTACAGGCACGCGCTGACAGTAGATGCGGTCACGTTTTATAAGCGCGAAAAGCTCTGCCGCAAGTTCGCCGTTCAGCTCCTTGCGTATCATTATCTTGTCTATCTCCTTGCCTGCCTCGATGGCTTCGATTACGGCGCGAATTCCGTATATATAATCTGTTGGTTCCATATTGTCGTTATAGTCTTTTTGTTTATGGCTTGCTTTATAATAGTCGGCACTCCGCATCAAGCATACCTCTTGCTGTTGTGCGGGCAGCCTCGTTGGTTGAGTCGCCCGAGAGCATCAGAGCGAGTTCGCCTACGCGCTCATCATCGCTGAGCCGTCTCACTCTCGTATTGGTAGCTGTTGCCGTGTCCTCTTTGAATACTTTGAAATGCACATCCCCTTTCGATGCGACCGGAGGCAGGTGTGTGATGGCTATCACCTGTATTCGGCGTGAGATATCTTTCATCAGTCTGCCCATGCGTCCGGCCACATCGCCCGACACGCCTGTATCCACCTCGTCAAATATGATTGACGGAAGCTGCACATGCTTGGCGACAAGCGCTTTTATCGACAGCATCAGACGGGAAATCTCTCCACCTGAGGCGGTATCCTTTACCGGCATGAGCTGCTGGTTTTTGTTGAATGCAAACAGGAAATTCACCTTGTCGGCTCCTGTCGCGGTGAGGTCGGCCGGAGTTATCTCTATCTCTGCGCGCAGGTTTTTCATCCCTAACGGTATGGCGCTCTCGAGCAGTTCGCCGGTAAATTTTTCAGCGACTTTGCGGCGCGCGCCGGTCAGCTTTTCTGCGAGCGCTATGGCCTGCTTTTTTGCAGCTTTTGCCTTTGCGGCATATTGTTTGTGCCGCTCGTCGGAGTTGTCTATTGAGTCGATGCGCTCGCTCAGGTCTTGCTGCAATGCGATAAGAGCCTCGTCACTGTCGGCCGACAGTTTGCGCTGCAGCTCGTAGATGTCGCTCAGACGCTCCTCTACATATTCCAGCCTGCGTGGGTCGGCGTCGAGCCGGCTGTCAAGCGACTCTACGGTGTCTTTTATATCATCCGCCTCTATGCGCAGCGATTCAAGCCGGGCACTGAGCGCTTCAGCCTCGGGCAATCCGTCAAGGTCGTCAAGCAGTCCGGTGCTGTGACGGAGCATGGAGAGTATATTGTTTTCGCCTCCGTCAAGCATCTCGGCAATCTGCATTAGCGCGCTTTTTACGGAGGTTACATTGGCGAGCAGACTGCGTTCCTGTTCCAGAGCTTCCTGTTCGCCTGGCTGCAGGTTGAGCTGTTCGAGCAGCTGCAGCTGATAGCGTATGTATTCCTCTTCGGCTTTTGAAGTCTCTGAAGCACGGCGCGCTATCTGATATTTCTTCAATGCCGTGCGAAATGCTTCGTATGCTTCGGCATATTCGGTCTTGACACTCTTGTCGTCAAGCATCGTGTCGATGACAGCAAGCTGATAGTCGCTGTCGGCAAGCAGCAGGTTCTGATGCTGGGAATGAAGGTCGACAAGACGTATCGCTATCTCGCGGAGCACCGAGAGCTGTGCAGGCACATCGTTGACAAACGAGCGTGACCTTCCCGACGGCGATATCTCTCTGCGCAATATCAGCTGCGTGCCGAGTGTGTCGATATCGTTATCATTCAGCAGCCGCTCTATTTCGCCGTAGCCGGTGATGTCAAACACTCCCTCCACCACCGATTTTTTGCTCTTGTCACTGACAACCTTTGTGTCGGCACGGTTGCCGAAAAGCATGGACAGCGCTCCGAGCATTATGGATTTTCCGGCACCGGTCTCGCCCGTGATGATGTTGAGCCCGGGCAGAAACGTCAGCTCTATGTTGTCAATCAACGCGTAGTTTGATATGGAAAGCGTCTCTATCATTGTGTCTCCTTGTTCAGTTGATGATTTCTGTAATCCGCTACTTGTTGGCCGGCGGATTTTTTATCTTGTTGATACGTTCCTGTTCGGTAGGGTAGATATCTTTCAGCAGATCATACACGCGGTCGCGCTCTGTCTGCGGGGCTTTGGAATAGACATTGACAAGCTCATCGAGCTTCGCATCCTTGAACATCGACAGGCCGACCGACATCGGGTTGACCTGATACACCTTCTGAAGGTAATCAAGCGCCTGCGTGATGCCGGCGCGCCCCTTGTCGGGCGATACCGACATTTCGTCGAGACCTTTGCGGTGATATTCATAGAGCATGTCGCGCAATCCCGAAGTCGCCTGGTCGGTGTAGGCGCTCAGCACAGCCGAACGGTTTTTGGTGTCCTCAAACTGACGCCATCCCGTTTCGCCTGACGACTGTGCCATCTGCACAATCTGCGCGAGTCGGTCGAAAAACGGTTGCCCTCCGCGAGGAGAGAACGAATCGAAATCAACTGCCAAAAAAAGATAAGCATAGAAATTGAGTATTGCCGTCAGTTGGCTTTCCATGCTGTTTTCCGAGAAAATCAGCGGTTCTCCCTCCTGATATGTGAATTCAACCTTTGAGTCCTTGAAGTTGATAAGGGTGGTCGTATAGGAGGAGTTGTAGACCGGACGGCTCGACTGCACCTGTATGTCACCGGTAAACGTGTTGTCGTTGACCTCTTTTATTGTCAGGAAAAAGCGGCATTCGATTTTCTCGTTGGGCGAGAATTTTGCGTTGGTGAAAGTCGTGGTGTTGAAATAATCGTTGATGGCGCTTTGAAGAGTCTCGAACACGCTTTTGTTGGAGCCCTGCACCTGGTCGGAATTGATCTCAACCGAGCAGTTGAGTTCCTGGGCGCTGACTGTAGTCATTGCCATCACGCTTATTAATATTGTTGCAAATCTTCTTAACATTACATTTGTCAGATATTGAGGGGTGGCTTGGAGAGTGTTAAATTCAAACACTCTCTTGCAGTCGTTGACTCGCTCCCTCAGTCAGAAACTTCACAGGCAGACAGCAATGCGATATTGTCAAGTATGTCGCACGCCACTTCCGGTTTGCTCTTCAGCGGATATTCAATCACTCTCTCGTCGCGAGTGAACACCGTGATCTTATTGGTGTCAGTGCCGAATCCCGCGCCCGCGTCGCGCAGCGAGTTCATCACTATCATATCAAGATTTTTGCGCTTCATTTTGCCGAGCGCGTTGGCCGACTCGTCGTTGGTCTCAAGCGCAAACCCCACAAGCATCTGCCCCTGACGTTTTTCTTTGCCGAGCGCTGCCGCTATGTCGGGATTTTTTACAAGCGTGATTTGTGGCACATCATCCTTTTCCCGCTTGATTTTTTTATCGGCCACTTCAGCCGGGGCGTAATCGGCGACCGCCGCCGTCATTATGGCGATGTCGCAATCGTTGAAGCGGCTGATACATTCGGAATACATCTCCCGCGCCGACTCCACATTGATTACCTCTACTCCGGCTTCCTTTGGCCGCAGGGCTACCGGACCTGACACGAGTGTTACTTTCGCACCTCTTCGCGCCGCCTCGTCAGCTATCGCATAACCCATCTTGCCGGTGGAATAATTTCCGATAAACCTCACCGGGTCAATGCGCTCGTAGGTCGGTCCGGCAGTAATCATGACACGTTTTCCTGATAACTGCTGCCGGTCGCTGAAAAAGCCGTCAAGCACTTTGACGATATTTTCCGGCTCTTCCATGCGGCCTTTGCCGATAAGATGCGATGCGAGTTCCCCTTCGGCAGGCTCTATTATATGGTTGCCGTAGGAACGTAGCAACTCGATGTTTCTTGCGGTTGACGGGTGTGCCATCATGTCGAGATCCATCGCCGGAGCTACAAATACCGGCGCTTTGGCCGACAGATAGGTCGTGACAAGCATGTTGTCGGCAACTCCGTTGGCCATTTTGCCTATGGTCGAGGCTGTCGCCGGTGCTATCACCATTGCGTCGGCCCATAGGCCAAGGTCGACATGTGAATGCCACTGTCCTGTATTTGCGGTGAAAAATTCACTGATAACAGGCTTACCTGACAGCGTCGACAAAGTGACCGGACAGATGAATTCCTTGGCGTTGGGTGTCATGATTACCTGCACCTCTGCGCCGCTTTTGACGAGAAGTCTCACCAGTGTCGCTGTCTTGTAGGCCGCTATGCCGCCTGTAATTCCGACTATGATATGTTTTCCTGTCAATGCCATATTTTTCAATCTTTTCTCTGACGGCTATTTTTTAGCCGACGCAAGTTTTATCCTTGTGAACACATTTTTGGTGTCCTGGGGAAAATCTCCCTGCAATATCCAGCTGAAATATCCGGGATCGGTTTTGAACACATCGACCACGGCCTTACCCTTGTGCTTGCCGAAATTGATGGTCTCTACGCCCTGCTCGTTATAGACGATGCGCCCCATCAGGTCGACATTGCGCTGCTGAGAGGAATATGACGATAGTTTCTCGATATCGTTAGGCAGGTCGCCGTAGCGGTCGAGCTGGGCTTTGAGCACCTCGTAGGTTGCGCGAGTGTCGGCGAGCGCCGAGTGCGCATCGTTCAGATCCTTTCCGCAGTAGAACTTGTAGGCAGCCGTGAGCGTGCGCTGCTCTTTTTTGTGGAATATCGTCTGCACGTCGACAAAACGCGCTTTCTTGAAATCGAAATCCACCCCGACACGGGCAAATTCCTCGGCAAGCATCGGTATGTCGAATCGGCTTGAGGCAAATCCGGCGATGTCACATCCCTCGATTATCCGCGCAATCTCGCGGGCTCTCGACTTGAATGTCGGCTGATCGCTGACCTCTGCATTCGATATGTGGTGCACCGCCTCGGCTTCGGCCGAAATCTCGATTTCGGGGTTAAATCTGTAGTTGTATTCCTCTTCCTCGCCGTTGGGATTGACCTTTATGATTGACATCTCGACGATGCGGTCGCCGGTGATGGAGAGGCCTGTTGTCTCCAGATCGAAAAATATAATAGGTTTTTTCAGTGAAAGCTGCATATCTGTAACGGGGATATTTAGAAGTTGCTTACAGTCATGGGCATCAGCAGCATGAGCAGGTCGGAGTCATCGGAATTCTCTTCCGGCACGAATACTCCGGGACGGCTCGGGTCGCTGAGCTTGATGACGATGTTTTCGGTCGAGAGCGTGTTGCATATCTCAATCAGGTATGGCGCGCTGAAGCCGATGATCATTTCATTGCCGCTGAACGAACAGGGGAGTTCTACGCGTCCGGATGTGCAGAAATTATTGTCCTGGGCTTTCATCTCGAGGGTCTCGGGGGTGATGCGGAATTTCACCAGACCGTGACCCGGGTCGACAAACACTCCCACACGACGCAATGCATTGAGCATCGAGTGACGGTCAATGGTGAGCGAGTGGGGGTTGTTGGCCGGAATAACACGGTTGTAGTCGGGGAACACTCCTTTGATAAACCGGCAGTTGAAAGTGTATGTGCCGCTCTCGATTGTCGCTGATTTGGTGTCGAGGCTGACTGTCACTTTCTCCTCTTTGGCAAAAGCGTTCTTTATGATTGTGGCGGGTTTTACCGGTATTATGCATGAAGCGGTGATGCCGGGCGCCGACATGCTGTTGGTGTAGCGCACGAGTTTGCGGGTGTCGGTGGCTACGAAAGTGATGCTCTCGGGCTTGATGTCGAAAAGAATACCCATCATCTGCGGACGCAGGTCATCTGTGCCGACTGCGAAAAGCGTATTGTCAATGCCGAGCACAAGCTGCTCTACCGGGCATTCGAACACCAGCGGCTCCATCTCCTGAGCTTCCTGTTTGGGGGTTGGGTATTCGTTGCCGTTGATGCCGACGAAATTGAATTTGTCACCGGGATATTCGATTGTGATGGCGAGGTTGTCGTCAACGGTAAAATCGACGTTGAGCTCGGGCAACTCCTTGAAAAGTTCAACACAGCGGCGTGCGTCAACGCAGAATTTTCCCCCTTCACCTTCGAGATTTTCTATCTTGACCCGTGCGGTAAGGATATTCTCAAGGTCTGACGCAGTGATTTTGACGGTGTCGTTGTCAACCTCAAACAAAAAGTTATTCAGAATAGTCATCGCGTTCTTTGAGTTGATGACTTTGCTTACTGCCGACAGGGCGTTGTAAAGAGATTTGCTATGAATTTGAAATTTCATAATATGGAGCGTATTTGTTTGTTTGTCAGATGATTGTCTGCGCACATCCTTGTCGTCTGCGCGCGTGGCCTTTTATCCTACAAATTTAATCAAATAATTTCTCATTTGCAACTTTCGGCTCTCATTTGCCGGCTGATTGATGAGAAAATCCGCTCCTGCAATGCCTTATCTTTCGGAGTTGAAGGCATCGACATCCATTGATGCCAGTTCCCAAAGCGACATGGCGTTTTCGAGCTGCTTGGTGCGCTGGGCGTGCATGTTGCAGAGCTCGGGGTCGGTGTCGCCGTCAGCCAGCTTCTGCTCTATCTCTGTGATTTCTCCTTCGAGACGGCTTATCTCCGCTTCCGCCTCCTCCACTTTTTTCTGCAGGCGCTTGAGCTGTTTCTGCTTCTCGCGCTGCTCGGCGTAGCTCAGACGGCGTTCTGCCGGCTGTTGTGGCGCGGAAGCCGGCGCTGTCGCGGCGGGTTGTGCCTGACGGGTATCCTGCTTCTTCTCTTGCTTGCCGGCGCGGTTGCTTGCCTCGAGTTCGTGGAGTGATTCCATCTTTTTCTTCTCGAGAAACTCGTAGATGCCACCGAGGCATTCGCGCACCTTTCCTCCGCCAAATTCATAGACCTTTTCGACGAGGCCGTCAAGAAATTCGCGGTCGTGGCTCACGACTATCACCGTGCCGTTGAAATCCTTGATTGCCTGTTTCAGGATATCTTTGGTTTTCATGTCGAGGTGGTTGGTGGGCTCGTCGAGAATAAGTAGGTTGACAGGCTCGAGGAGAAGCCTTATCATTGCCAGTCGAGTTTTCTCGCCTCCCGAAAGCACTTTGACTTTCTTCTCTGATGCCTCGCCGCCAAACATGAACGCTCCCAGTATGTCGCGTATTTTTGTGCGTATGTCGCCGACGGCAACTCTGTCGATGGTGTCAAACACAGTGACTTCGCCGTCGAGCATCGACGCCTGGTTTTGTGCGAAATATCCTATTTTTACGTTATGCCCTATTTTCAGTTCGCCGGTAAACGGTATCTCATTCATTATGCATTTGACGAGGGTGGATTTTCCTTCGCCGTTTTTCCCGACAAACGCGACCTTCTCGCCGCGCTTTATGGTGAATGTGGCGTGGTCGAACACCTGATGGTCGCCGTAGCGTTTGCCTACATTGTCGGCTATGACGGGGAAGTCGCCCGAGCGCGGTGCCGGCGGAAATTTCAGATTGAGATGTGATGTGTCAACTTCATCCACCTCTATGCGCTCGATTTTTGCGAGCTGTTTCATGCGGCTCTGCACCTGTACGGCTTTTGTGGCCTTGTAGCGGAAGCGCTCTATGAAATCTTCTGTGTCTTTGATCTGTTTCTGCTGGTTTTGAAATGCGCGCATCTGCTGCTCAAGCCGTTCCTGACGCAGTGTCACATATTTCGAATAGTTTACGGCATAGTCGTAGATTTTGCCGAGAGTTATTTCTATTGTGCGGTTGGTCACGTTGTCAATGAATGCGCGGTCATGGCTTACGAGCACCACCATGTTGGCTTTCTGCACAAGAAACTGCTCGAGCCACTGTATCGACTCGATGTCGAGATGGTTGGTGGGCTCGTCGAGAAGGAGCACGTCGGGGCGTTGCAGCAATATCTTTGCAAGCTCGATGCGCATGCGCCATCCGCCCGAGAATTCCGACGTGGGGCGGGTGAAATCGCTGCGTTCAAATCCGAGGCCTTTGAGTGTCTTTTCAATTTCTGCGTCCGCATTCTCACTCTGCTCAATGGCAAGACGCTCTGACAGTGATGTCATGCGGTCAATCAGATTGGTATATTTATCGCTCTCGAAATCGGTAGTGGCAGCAATGCGTTCGTTGACCTCGTCGAGTTCACGCTGCAACGCGTCGATGTGGCCGAATGCCTTGCGCACTTCGTCGACCACGGTAAGCGTGTCGCTTACCTCCATCTGCTGCGGCAGGTACCCAATGGTGACTCCCTCGGGTACGACCACCTGTCCTGAGGTGGGATGCTGGAGTCCGGCTATGATTTTGAGCATGGTGGACTTGCCGGCGCCGTTTTTGCCGACCAGCGCGATTTTGTCGCGCTTGTTGATCACATAATTGATATTGTCGAATAGCGGGCGGGCACTGAACTCCACCGACAGGTTCTGTATCGAAATCATCTACAATCTTTTTTATCACCCGCAAAGTTACAAAAAAGAAATGATTTTATGGGGTGCTCAAGGGCAAATGCTAATAAATCTGGAATTCTTTGGATTTCAGGCATACGTTGTCATACCAAATCTCAATCCGGTGTGTGCCTGAGCCCCAGTTGCCTTTGCTTTCATTCCCCCAGCCATCTAAAATGACTGAATTGTCTGCTCCTTCGTTTATATATGTCGACACAGATTGTGAAAACCCTGCGGGCGACGATGTGCCACACCTTATTGTTCCGTCAGGGTAATACCACTTTACCTTTAAGTTTATGGTGCCGGCAGTCAGCCCCGTATATTTTATGCGAGGTTCAAGGTACATTGTCCTGTATGACGGTATGCTGTTGCCGAAATCTATATCAACTTCGCCGTTTTTGTTTACATTTCCTATCAGAATGTCAGTTATTATAATCGGATAAACGCTGCTTACCGAACTTTTGAATTCGGTAAAATTGTTGCGCAGTGATGAGGTATCTCTGTCATACTTATTGCGGGACATGAAATACAGGATGCCTAACGCGATAACTCCAATCGTGAGCAAAACAATCAAAACCCAGTACCGACCCGTGGAATGTTTTGTCTTTAGTGGTTGTTCAGTCCCGGTTTCCGCTTCAGGGCTGTATCCGTTTTCCGTCGTTACCGCGACCACTTCGATGTCATGGTTTTGCTGAGCGCTGTCGGCGAACAGGGCGGCGAGTTCCGGGACATTTTCAGCCGGTGTCCAGCCGCTCATCTTCTGTCCCCACACCAATGTCTTGGGGGTGATGCCATGGTTTATAAGCTGTTCTCCAGGTATAGGTCCGACTTGTTCTCCTTCTGTCGAAATAATAAAGTATGTATCCATTGGTCTGATTTATGATTGGTATGATATATGTTTTTTTGAGCAGTGACGTATTGTGTCACCTTCTGTGCTTGATCGGGATGTGGCGGCTTTCGGTAATTATGATGTCGACTTTCACGTCGTGGGGTTCGGTGTCAATGTCGTCGTCAATCAGCTGGAAGTCGTATCCTACACCTATTTTTACGGCATGAGTCTCGGCGAGCAGACGGTCGTAATAGCCTTTGCCGCGGCCGACGCGGTTGCCGTTACGGTCGTATGCTATGCCGGGCACAACCATCAGCTCTATCTCGTCGATGTCGGTCACGTCGTCGCCGGTAGGCTCCTCTATGTTGAATGCACCGATATGCAGTCGGGTGCTGTCGTAAGGAAGGATATCGAGATTGACGCCATTGACTCGCGGCAGGTAAAACTGTTTGCGCGAGTGCCACCTGTCGAGGAATGCACGTGTCGACAGTTCGTCAGGAAGCGAATGGTAAATCAAAATCTTGTCGGCGAGCATGAATGCGGCGGTGCGTTCAAGTTGTGCGAATACTCTGTCTGCGCCCTCGAGTGCCTCACTGTCGGTAAGTATGCATTTGCGCGCCTTTATCCTGCGCCTGATATCCTCTTTTTTCATCTTATATGGTATTGATGCTGAGGCCGATGAACTCAGCTTGATTCCTATTGTCTGTCCGCAGGGTATGCCTTGGCCTCTTTGCTGTCGGTAATCGGGAAATCGGCCTTTCCCGCGCGCAGTTGCTCTATGGCTGACATTACGGTGGTGTCCATCATGTTTGATATTTCATAATAGGCGCCGAAGCCGAGTATGTCTCGGGCAATCAGTGCTTTCAGTTGATTAACAATCAGAGGTGCCGAATTGTTGATATATGACCACTGTGTGTCAATGCCGTGCGACTTGGTGAATTTTGCGAACTGCTGTATCAGCTGGAGGTCGGAGGGGAGCAACGATATCAGTTCATTGACATCGAATGCCTCTTCAAGATGCTCGCGGTTGTTGTCGACATATTCAAGCGAGAATTTCTGAAGAAGTCCCTGGTTGAATACATTTATATAGTATTTTGTTATGCCGACAGTGTCGTCGGGAACGAATATGTCGGGCATTATGCCGCCGCCGCCATAGACTTTACGCCCGTGCATTGTGACAAATAATTTTGTTTCGTCAAAATGTATCGAGTCGGCCTCAAACGCTTCGCCGCGCGTGTAGCGGTCATACAGGTCGTTTTCGTATGATTTGGCGTCGGAATAATCCTTTTGTATGCAACGGCCTGACGGAGTGTAATAGCGGGCTACGGTGAGACGCACGGCTGAGCCGTCAGGCAGGTCAATCTGGTTTTGCACCAGACCTTTGCCGAATGAACGGCGTCCGATTATAAGGCCGCGGTCGTTATCCTGTATGGCGCCGGCGAAGATTTCACTTGAACTTGCCGATGCTTCGTCGATCAATACGGTGATACGACTGTCTTTGAATGCTCCGTATCCGTCGCTTACGACGACGGAGTTTTCCTGGGTGCGTCGGCCCCGGGTCTCTACTATCTTCTGTCCGCGTGGCAGAAATTCGTTTGCCATCAGCACGGAGGTCTCGAGAAGTCCGCCGGTGTTGCCTCTGAGGTCTATGATATAATCTTTGGCTCCGGCGTCGCGGAGTGCGAAAAGCGCCTGGAAAAATTCATCGTATGTGGTGCGGCCGAATTTGTTTACTTTGATATATCCGATGCTGTCGGCCACCATATATTCGGCGTCAATCGAGGTTACGGGAATATCGCCGCGTGTCACCTCGAAATCGATAGGCGAGGGCGCGCTGTTGCGCTTTGTTGTCAGTTTGACTGTTGAGCCGCGTTCGCCGCGGAGCAGTTTGAATACCTGCTCGTTGGTTATGCCTGTGCCCGCCACGTTTTCGCCGTCGACTGCTATGATGCGGTCGCCTGACTTGATGCCGGCGCGTTCCGACGGGCCTCCGTTTGTGGCTTCAAGCACATGTATGGTGTCGTTGTTGATTGTGAAATGCACGCCTACGCCGCTGAATGAGCCGTCGAGCTCCTCGTTTACCATCTGCAGGTCGCTTGCGGGAATGTAGACCGAATGCGGGTCAAGGTTTGACAGCAGATTTGGCAGTGATTTCTCTATCAGCGAGTCGGTATTTACGATGTCGACGTATTCGCTGCCTATGAGATTGAGCAGGTTGCTCAGTTTCTTCTCGCCGTCGGAGCGCCCTCCGCGGTCGCGCAGCAAGGTGTCTGACAATACTCCGCCGGCAAACGCGATGGCGGCTATCAGCGGTATCCAGATATATCCTTTTGATAGTCTGTTCATTGATTGGTGGGTTGAAGGGCGGGTATTCTTTTTGCAGTATTGTGGTAAGGCGATGCTTTCCACTGAATGATGTGCCCTGTGTGGTTGTTCGAATTATATTTATAATCAGACGTGGTTTATTCTTCAGTCTCTCGTTTCGAGATATCGAGATGTATGGTCTCGACGCCGGCGCGTTGGAGTAGGTCTATTCCGTCACACAGTCGGTACATCTCGTCGAATACCACGCGTTTGATGCCTGATTGTATGATGAGTTTGGCGCATTCAATGCATGGCGATGCGGTGACGTAAAGTGTGGCTCCGTCGCTTGAATTGTTGCTGCGCGCCACTTTGGTTATGGCATTGGCTTCGGCGTGTAGCACGTATGCTTTTGTGTGGCCGCTTTCGTCTTCGCATACATTCTCAAATCCTGACGGAGTGCCGTTGAAGCCGTCAGATATTATCATCGAATCCTTTACGATTACAGCTCCGACTCTGCGTCGGCGGCAATAAGAGTTTTCGGCCCATATCTTCGCCATGCGCAGATAACGGCTGTCAAGTATCTCCTGTTTTTGTTGTTGGTTCATGTGGCATTTGCAAATGATGGTGCAAAATTACAATATTTTCCAACAACATCTCATATTATATATAAAAATAATCTTAAGGATAGATTAAAATGTGCAAATTTAATAATGGGTAAGTGAGGATGGTCTGCTGAAGACAGTGGGGGCACAGCCGTGGTGTCTTTGTATTGGCTGCTGAGGAATGTATGTTGTTACAGCTGTGTTGTTGTTACGGCTGCATTACTGTGCGGTATTTGTATTGTTGTAGTAACAAGTGTTACAATGCGGAATGTTAAACTGTAACAAAAATGAAACCAAATTAACTTATTTTTAATATGTTGAAATGTAGGTAATTATGTATATATTCTATGAAAAATAAAATTTTTTTTCAAAAATAATGTAAAATTTATTTGCATATTAAAAAAATGTCGTATATTTGCAATGTGAATGTTTTCACAACGCGACTATTTAATGATTTATTCCTAATGCAAAAACATCAATTATGAGCTCCAAGAATTTTCAAACCAAGCTTCTGGGTCTGCAAAGCAATCTGCTCAATTTTGCTTACCTGCTTACGTCAAACAGGGATGATGCCTACGATTTGTTGCAGGACACGACCCTCAAAGCTCTCGACAACGAAGACAAGTATGTTGAGAATGTAAACTTCAAGGGATGGGTATTCACCATCATGCGCAACATCTTTATAAACAATTATCGTAAATGTGTGCGCTCTGCGACTGTCATTGACCAGACTGAAGATCTTTACCATCTCAATCTCCCCCAGGAGTCAGGATTCGAGACTCCCGAAGGATCGGTTGCCGCTAAGGAAATATCTTCAGCCATCAATTCTTTCTCAGACGAATACCGTATCCCGTTCTCCATGCACGTTGCCGGATACAAATACAATGAAATCGCCGAAAAGATGAATTTGCCGCTCGGCACGGTGAAGAGCAGAATCTTCTTCGCCCGCCAGCGTCTGCAAGAAATGCTTAAGGACTATAAGACCCGCTAAACTCTTGTAGTGACATCGGTTCCTACTTCTATCCGGTCACAAGCATGCACTCTTCTGCACTCTGTAATCCTTGAGTGATAATTGAGTATTTAAAGGAGCAAATCATTAGCGCCACCATTCCGGCATCAGGAATGGTGGCGCTGACTTTCTTATAGTGGTTACTCTGTGAATGTTTACTCCGTGTTGTTTTTCTTGCCGGAAGGCAGTGCGGTCGTTGTGTCGCCTGTGTCGGCGTCGGTATCATCGTCTATGGATGTGAGCGACAGTCGTTTAGTGGCTTTGGCTCCAAGTTTGCGCAGATTTTCGGCACGTGTTATGAGATTGCCCGTGCCGCTTCTCAGTTTTTTGATGGCTCCTTCGTAGGCGTTCTGTGTGGATTCGAGACCACGGCCTATCTTGCTCATGTCATCGACAAAGCCGACAAACTTGTCATACATCTTTCCGCTCTCGGTGGCAATCTCTATGACATTACGCTTCATGTCGTCCTGACGCCACAGCTGCTCGATAAGGCGTACGGCCGAAATCAGATGCGTTGGCGAGATGATGATGACGCGGCGGTCGTAGGCCTCCTGCCAAAGCATCGGGTCGAGGTTCATGGCCGCGAGATAAGCGCCTTCGTTGGGGATGAACATCATCACGAAATCTGTCGATTTGTTGCCGATGTAATCCTGATAGTTTTTGCAGGCGAGTTCCTTGATATGGGCTTTTACCGAGTTGAGATGCTGCCGTGCATATTGCTCTGACTCCGAAGCGGCGCCGGCGTTCACCATATTTATATAGGCGGTGAGTGACACTTTTGAGTCTATCACTATGCAACGTCCATCAGGAAAATCGACCACTACGTCAGGGCGAAGGCTGTGTCCGGCGGCGTCGCGAAGCACAGTGCCGTTTTCGTCGGTGGTGAGCTGCACATGAAAGTGTACGTCGCGCTTAAGGCCTGATTTCTCGAGTATTGTCTCCAGAATCATCTCCCCCCAGTCGCCCTGCACCTTGCTGTTGCCGCGCAAGGCGTCGGCCAGTTCCTTGGCTTCCTTGCCGATGCTTCGGTTGAGCTCCATCATCTCACGCAGGCTCTGCTGGAGTGAAAATCTTTCGCGAGCCTCGCTGTTATAAGTGTCCTCTACCTTTTTACGGAACGACTCGATGTTTTCTTTCAGCGGAGTGAGAATATCCTTGATTTGCGTCTCGCTTTGTTGCCGGAGTCTGTCAGTGCTGTTGGCCAGAACCTCGTTTGCGATGAGTTTGAAATGCTTCTCGCTGTCGCTGAGCATGCGCTCGAACTCCTTGCCTGAAGCTGTTTCTGCCTGCTTTATGCGAAGTTCGGCGTCACGTTCGATCTGCTTTACGCGTTCGGTTGCCGCTGCCTCGGCTCGGGCTATGCGTTCGTTTGCCGACGCTTCTGTCAGAGCCGTGCGCTCTGCGGCGGCTTTCTCCCTTTCGGCAAGAGTGGCGAGTTCGCTTTTCAATGCAATATGACGCGAGACCGTTATTGCGGTTACAATCAGTGATGCCACAAGCATCACGCTTAAAAAAATTACAAGTATTACCATCTGATATCTATTTGCGTATAATTTGGTGCAAATATACGCAAATAAAAGGATATTTTAAGTCTCTGTATTTATGACGGGGTAGATGGCGCGGTGCCGTTGTCAGACTGTACGGCATTCGATTTGCTGATTTTAAGCACGGCGTTTGTGACGTAGACAGTGAATACCGGGAATAGGGTAAGCCCCTCGACTGACAGCACCACACCGAGCACCTTGCCTGTAGGGGTCATGATGGATATGTTGGTGCCGCAGGTTGTCATCTCAAGAAACGCCCACCACAGCGCCGTCCAGAATGTGTCGACCTTCGGATTGATGAAATGTTCCTCGACAAAAAACATCATTGCCGCGAAATATACGGTCACGGCCACCCATGTGATATATACCCACAGCATGCTGAGTGATTTCCTTGATGTGAAAGTCTTGCACACCATGGCAAGCACATATCCGGCGCGGAACAGCGGCACGAGCTTGATGAGATACATTATGTGTGGCTCTACTGTCAGACCGGCCCACTGCAGTATGTTGAGATATGGGATACTGACGATTATGAAAAGGATATGTGTGGCAAGATACTTCCATTTCCCGCGGGTAAGACTCCATTCGGCTATGATGTCAAATAAAAACAGAATGCATACCCAGAATTGGAAATGCATGTAGCGGCTGTCGGTAAGAAAAGATTTGTTCTCAAGAGTCTCGCGCGACACCCATATTACCATTGCGACCGATGCCGCCAGCACCATGATGTGAAGCGATGTCAAAAAATATCCGGCGACTCGCGTCAGCCCTCCTGTGTCATGTTTTGTCTCCGGCATATATTGGTCATAAATAAATAAGTAAAATATTAACCGCGATTTCAACCCGAAAGTTTTAAAATTATTCACTAGTGTCTCTTAAAAAGTGTTAATCAAATTCGAGGTCAAGAGTTGGATGGCAATTTGCTATTTGTGCTGGCTCCGGTTCTGGAGTCAACAAGTCCTTGATATGCTCCTTGACAAGCAGGGAGCT
>SCEG01000250.1 GCA_004102805.1 Muribaculaceae bacterium Isolate-002 (NCI) | reverse complement strand
TACAGTGAAAACCCTCAATGGCGCCCCGGGGGCAACCGTCTCTGACGTAATCACATGCACTTCGGGAGTCCACCAGATCGGAGCATCTGTCACAGCCACAGTCGGCGGCGTGGAAAAGACATCTGAAATCGTCACAGCCGACATCGAGACCTACCGCAAATGTCCCGACCCGATGACAGTGCCCGTGGCTCTCGCTCCCGACTACGACGAGTTCACATGGGCAACCGTAATCAACAACAACGATGATTCGAGTACATGGCAGTTTGCAAACTCGGGAATGCCCGAACCGGTTACCACAGCCGTGCGATACTCGTC
>SCEG01000249.1 GCA_004102805.1 Muribaculaceae bacterium Isolate-002 (NCI) | reverse complement strand
AGTCCGGCGCGTCGGCAAGTGGATGCAATCAGCCTGCATTTGAACTTTTCAACAGCATCTTGACATAATAAATGGGATGATTATCCATAGGATAGAATGTTTTTCACAGGAGGTTTGCCATGAATAATATGCGTTTTTCCCCCCGCCGCTGGTTTGCGCCTCGCGAGACCGCGTCCCGTCGGGACGATCTGCCGATGACGCCGGCGCGCGACGACATAGACAGCTTTTTCCAGACCATGTTCAATGGCATGGTGACGCCGTGGGAAGCCATGAACGAGTTTTTGCCCTTCTGGCGGCATCAGCGCGCCGAGGCTGACATCCTGCCGAGCCTGGATCTGACCAGCGACGAGAAAGCCTATGCGCTGAGCATTGAGCTGCCCGGCGTGGAGCCGGAAAACGTCAAGCTGGAAGTGCGCGACAACGCTCTGATCATTGCCGGTGAGAAAAAGCACG
>SCEG01000248.1 GCA_004102805.1 Muribaculaceae bacterium Isolate-002 (NCI) | reverse complement strand
ACAAATACAAGTTCAGCGAACAGTGTCGTTCGTTTCGGAGCCGTTCCCGAACCCGGTCAACTTGTTGAGGTCCGACGTCGTCAGTGGGTGGTCACTGATGTTTCCAGTGGAGCCTTGTCAACGGCGATCAACGGTGAGCAACACCTCGTCGGCCTGTCATCTCTGGACGAAGATTCCATGGGCGAAGAGATCCAAGTTGTCTGGCAGTTGGAGGCCGGAGCTCAAGTCTTGGAAAAGGCTGGGCTGCCGTCGATCACCGGCTGGGAACGCAACGACCGCTTGGAAGCCTTTCTTGACGCCGTTCGCTGGGGAGCGATCACCAACGCGGATCGCGCTTTTCTGCAATCGCCTTTCCGGAGCGGTATAACCATTGAGGACTACCAACTTGATCCGTTGGTTCGAGCCGTCGAGATGGCCCGCGTCAATCTCCTCATCGCGGACGATGTCGGCTTGGG
>SCEG01000247.1 GCA_004102805.1 Muribaculaceae bacterium Isolate-002 (NCI) | reverse complement strand
TGTGGCTGAGCACTTTATAGCCGATGACCAGCGCGGCAACAAAGACCAGTAAGAGGATGAATGTGCTCAAGAGGACTGCCTCCGCAGGTTAAAAGTCTTACCGGAATGCGGATGAGGGGAGCGCGCGGCCCCAAGAGCCGCGCGCTCCTCCTCCGCGATGCCTACAGGCCGGCTTCTTTGGCGCCGGCGTGGACGATTTCCTTGTTGATCGTGGTCAGCGAGGAAGCCACGATGGGATCGTTGCGATCCAGCACGATCTTGCCGTCCTTGGCCAGGAAGGCAAGCAGGTTGTAGATGTTGTGAGCGAACATCCAGGTGGAGCTGGTGGGCATCATGCCGGGGATGTTCTTGATGCCGCTGATGGTCACGCCGTGGGCGACGATTTCCTCGCCGGCCTTGGTCAGGGCGCAGTTGCCGCCCTGGTCGATGGCCACGTCCACGATGACGGAACCGGAG
>SCEG01000246.1 GCA_004102805.1 Muribaculaceae bacterium Isolate-002 (NCI) | reverse complement strand
CGGCTTAAAGCTATGAATTGCAGCCTCTCTTTCTACTGCTAATGCAAGAGTCGGTGTCATAACACGACCTACATTTAATGTCTGACCATAAAGAGTTGAAAAAAGCCGGGTAGCGTTGATACCAACAATCCAGTCGGCACGCTCTCGGCATAATGCTGCTTCATATAACTTTTCATAATCTGCACCATCCTTAAGATGAGCAAATCCATCTGTTATAGCTTCATCTTCCATGTATGATATCCATAATCTCTTAATAGGCTTCTTACACCCCACCTTGTCATATACAAGTCTGAAAATCAGTTCACCTTCACGACCTGCGTCACAGGCATTGGTAGTACAGTCAACATCTTCTCGTTTCATCAGTTCTTTCAGAATATTGAACTGCTTCTTGGTCGCCATACT
This sequence comes from Muribaculaceae bacterium Isolate-002 (NCI), assembly GCA_004102805.1. Taxonomy (GTDB): domain Bacteria; phylum Bacteroidota; class Bacteroidia; order Bacteroidales; family Muribaculaceae; genus JAGBWK01. The sequence continues at coordinate 54 of SCEG01000246.1, read as the reverse complement.
TATCTGATATCTCCAATCCATCCCATCCTTACCCGGAATAATTGGAAGATCTTC
>SCEG01000245.1 GCA_004102805.1 Muribaculaceae bacterium Isolate-002 (NCI) | reverse complement strand
ATATCATCTTGATAATGTATATGTTGTCTTTGTTCCGCCCACGAGTGTCACCGTCACCACGCATACTCTGCCGGGCCACCGGCAGGCATCAATCGCGGCCTCCGGAGCTCCCGGGGTTATGTCGGCGAGCATTATGCCATCGATTGACACGGCCTCGATTCTTGAGATGTCGCGCGAGGCCGACACTCTCAGCACAGTGCCGTCAAAGCGCAGGTCAATCCCGTCTGCGTCCTGCCCGATGTCATCGACAGTGCCGGTAGAGCGGGTGATGTCAAACTCTTGCCACTGCGGTGCGCCGGCAAAACTGTCGGCCATATCCTCAGCCACTCCAAGTTTCACAGCCGACTTGTCGACCTCATCCCATACATCTTCGCCGAGAGCCGGCACCGAACGCAGAGCCGACGCATCCATCGATGCGAGCTCAAGCATACGCTCCATGCCGTGGCCGCCGATAGA
>SCEG01000244.1 GCA_004102805.1 Muribaculaceae bacterium Isolate-002 (NCI) | reverse complement strand
GCACCCAGGTCTGCACTTCGTAAATGGCGTTTTCCGGGCAGTGGGTCAGGCACTGGCCGCAGTTGATGCACGGTTCGACATGGGCGACCTTGTGTGCCAGGCCGGTTTCTCCGACAATCGCCCCGGTGGGACAATATTCCTGACAGGTGTCGCAGCCGATGCATTTTTCCGCATCAATCTGCACGAAAAACATCTTGTCGCCATTTGCTCCCTGTGGCGGCACATTCAACTCATACTCAATATGCTCCATAGCGATACGCGGCATCCCAACCTCCTGGCGGTAACAGGTGAATCACATTCCTGACGTCAGTGCAGCGCCTTCAGGGCATGCGTACGTCCGGCTCCTTCAATGGCTGTGCGGGCGCTCTCCATGTCCACGCGGTTTTTATTGTCATAAATGCAATACTGTTCACGGTATTCCGGCGGCGTAAAACCGGGCATCAGCACGTTGCCGCC
>SCEG01000243.1 GCA_004102805.1 Muribaculaceae bacterium Isolate-002 (NCI) | reverse complement strand
CTCGTCGGATGTCTGCGTCATAACGACCTGCTTTTTTTCGGTAATGCAGGCCATGCAAGTGAGTGTGGCCATCAGGGCAGACCCTTGGCCGCCGGAACCCGAGAATGCGCACTTATATTTCATTGTCATACTCCAGTGGATTTTTGAAAATCTGAGGTTTGTAATAATCCAATGTTTCCGTCGCGGTGTATTTGTAGGCGTCGGCGACCTTCAAATGCAGGCCGGTGGGACAGGGGGAAATCACTTCCACAAAGGAGAAGCCCAGTCCCCTGATTTGGCATTCAAAAGCGTTGCGTATGCTTTTGGCGGCCTTGGTGATGCTCTTGGCGTTGACCACTGACTCTCTGGCCAGATAGGCCACGCCTTTCATGGCGCGCATCATTTCCGGCCCCAGAATGGGGGAGCCGTGCAGGCTGACGTCACGCCTCTGGGGTGTGCTGGCGGTCACCTGCCCGGG
>SCEG01000242.1 GCA_004102805.1 Muribaculaceae bacterium Isolate-002 (NCI) | reverse complement strand
CTGGCCTGGGTGGGCGGCAATATGCTCCGTTCCGCTCTGAAGCCGCTGAAAGACCGCGAATGCAGTTGCCCCGCCACGGACCCCGCCGCCGGGCGCCACCTGTGGCTCCTGGGGGTGGCCACCAGTCTTGACGCGCTGGCCGTGGGCCTGTCCTTCGCCTTGCTGCAAACGCCCATCTGGGGACCGGCGGCGCTCATCGGCGTGGTCTGCGCCCTGATCACGGCCTGCGGACTGTATCTGGGCAAATCCCTGGCCCGGCTCTGCGCTCTGAACGGCTGGGCCGAGCTGCTCGGCGGCCTGACCCTGCTGGCCATTGCCTGCAATATTTTACGGGAACATCACGTTTTTGACTAATCAACGAAGCAACCTCATAGTATAAGGAGAAGCGCATGGCTACCATCAGCGCCAAGTATCTGGGCGATCTGCGCGTGGAATGCACGCATATGCAAAGCGGCACG
>SCEG01000241.1 GCA_004102805.1 Muribaculaceae bacterium Isolate-002 (NCI) | reverse complement strand
CTCTGGGGGTTGCTCGAGGAGCTCGTCACGACGCATCACATGCAGCCGGACGAGACGTGGCACGCCGCGTTGGCCGACTACCTGCGTCGCGTGCCGCCATACTATGTTCCGCCTTTGAAGGCCGCTCTGAAGCGGTTCGGCGTGTTCTCTATCTGTTTGCTCGATCCCAACCCACCAGTCATGAGCGCCACCGCGGAGCAGAAGCTGCGCACCGCCAAACTGCAGTCACTCGCGCGGCTCGAAGCCGAGGAGAAGCTATGGAATGAGGAAGCGGCACAGCGCGCGCGGATAGCGGCCTCTGCGTCACCATCGCCATCGCCATCGCTTCGTTCCCTATCGCCGCTGCTCTCTCCGCGCTCCCCGCTGCCCCCGTTGTCTCCGGTCGCGCCGCTTTCACCGGTGCCGATGGTGCTCGATGATGCTCCGCGGCCGGCGGCATCGGCCTCCTCATCCTCTCC
>SCEG01000024.1 GCA_004102805.1 Muribaculaceae bacterium Isolate-002 (NCI) | reverse complement strand
CTTCGGGCTACGCCCTCAGTCAACTCCGCCCAGGGATATATCCCGATCAGTCAACCCCACACAGACAAAGAGGAAACATCAATCAGTAAACATCACAAACCGAGTCAACCTATTTCAGGAACGGACAGGTATTTGATAAAATTGGTAATAATGTTGGTTGCGGGGGATGTGGTGTATGTTTTTGACGCATTTTTGCGAAAAGTTTTTTTATCTTTGTAAACCGTTTTTCTGTTGCGGATGGCGATGCTGTGTCGTCGCTGTGATGTTTCAGATTTCGGTGTATCAGTTATCAATTTTTTATCTTAAATCAGTATATCAGTATTTAGAAATGAAAAATCTGCTTTTTGTGCTTGGTCTCGGTTGTGCTGTCAGCGGCGGCGCGGCTGTTGTTTCGTCGCCTGACGGTGATATTGCTGTCAATATGGATGTTGATGGTGCGGGGCGGGCTGTTTACAGTGTCAGTTACAAGGGTATGCCTGTTGTGACGGAGAGTTGTCTGGGGCTGTCGGCTCGCGAGACGGCTATAGCTGAGGGCTATAATGTGGAGTTTGGGGATGTTGTTGAATTTGATGAGGTGTGGACGCCTGTATGGGGTGAGTATGCTGAGGTCAGAAATCATTATAATGAGCTGGTAGGCCGGTTCAGAGGAGAGTCGGGCCCGGATTTTGATGTCAGGGTGAGGGTGTTTGATGACGGTGTGGGTTTTAGGTATGAGTTGCCTCAGAGCGGTGATTTGTATTTTCTGTCGGTGACGGGAGAGAATACGGAGTTTAATTTTGCTGATGACTATACTGTTTTTGCCATACCGGGCGATTATGATACGGATGAGTTTCTGTATATGAGGTCGCCGATAAGTGCGCTTGGCGAGAAGTTGCCGCGTGCCCGTCATTCGGAGTCGACGCTGATTGACGGTCTGGCGGTGCAGACTCCTGTGATGATGAAGCATCCGGAGGGTAAGGTTTATGTCAATTTGCATGAGGCTGCTCTGGTGGGATATCCTGCGATGGCGCTTGATGTGGATATTGAGAAGCCGGGGTTTAAATCGCATCTTACGCCTGGTGCGGATGGTGTGCGCGGTTATGTGCAGCTACCGTTCAATACGCCGTGGCGTACGCTTATAATCAGTGATGACGCGCGCGACATTCTGGCTTCGCAACTGATATACAATCTTAACGAGCCGTCGAAAATCGCGGATACGTCGTGGATTTATCCGCAGAAGTTCATGGGTGTTTGGTGGGAGATGTTTCTCGGCGGCAATTCGTGGGCTTACAGCGATGATATAAGTACGCGTCCGGGTGTGACGGATTACTCGAAGGTGAAGCCTAACGGACGTCATGCGGCAAACACGGAGAATGTGAAAAAATATATTGATTTTGCCGCCGAATCGGGCATAAAGGGTGTGCTTGTCGAAGGCTGGAACGAGGGGTGGGAGACTTGGACCGAGGGTCGCAAGAACCGTCATTTCATGTTTGACAAGGCTTATCCGGATTTTGATGTCGAGGGGCTTGAGCGTTATGCGCGTGAGAAGGGTGTCAAGCTGATAATGCATCACGAGACGTCGGCCAATGCTGCTGATTATGAGCGCCAGCTTGAGGCGGCTTTTGATTTTATGAACGAGCATGGCTATGATGCCGTCAAGACAGGGTATGTGGGTTATATCATACCGCGTGGCGAGCATCATTCGTCGCAATGGGTGAATGACCACTATATAGAGGTGGCGCGTCGTGCGGCCGAGCATAAGGTGATGGTGAACAGTCATGAGGCTGTAAGGCCTACGGGGCTGATGCGTACATGGCCAAACTGGGTCGCTCAGGAGTCGGCACGTGGCGGCGAATATGAGGCTATGGGCGGCAATCCGCCGGAGCATACGACGATATTGCCGTTTACGCGTCTGAAGGGAGGGCCGATGGATTACACTCCGGGTATCGTCGAGACGGATCTGGCATCGTATGGGTTCGGCAACAATTCGAAGCCTGGCACTACAATCGCCCGTCAGTTGGCTCTGTATCTGACTATGCCGTCGCCCATGCAGATGGCTTGTGACAAGCCGGAGAGCTATCGCAGGTATGCGGATGCGTTCGAGTTTATCAAGGTTGTGCCTGTCGAGTGGAGAACGTCGGTATATCTTGAGGCTGAACCGGGTGATTATATAACTGTTGCCCGTCAGGACAAGAACAGTGATGACTGGTATGTCGGCGCGATTACGGATGAGAATGCGCGCAAGGCCAAATTCAGACTTGACTTTCTGCCGAAGGGCGTGAAGTATATCGCGACGGTCTATGAGGATGGAAAGGATGCCGACTACAAGAGCAATCCGAAGTCGTATAAAATCTATGAGAAGAAGGTGGACTGCAAGAGTGAGATGACGCTTGAGCTGGCACCCGGCGGCGGTGCTGCCGTAAGGCTTCGGGCTATTAAGAATTAATAATCGGGCTTTAAGAAACTGCTTAAAATTCATCTCACTTTGCCTATCTCAAAGTCCGTATCATATAAATTTAAACAGTTTCTTAATTTGATTTAAATCCAAACACTCTCTAAGGTTGTTAATGTCTTTAAAGTTATTAAGGTCACTAAGGATTACAATCCTTAGTGACCTTGGTTTTATTATCGGGATGTATTTTGATTTGGAACGGGGCGCTTTTTGCGTGGTCGGAGATTGTCAGAGACGGGAGGTGAGGATTGGGAGAATGGCTTTTTTCCAGTCGGCGAAGTCTCCGGCCATTATGTGCTGACGGGCCTGTGTGACGAGCCAGAGGTAGAATGCGAGGTTATGGATTGACGCAATCTGCATAGCGAGGATTTCGTCGGCTATGAATAGATGGCGCAGATAGGCTCTGGAATATGTGCGGTCGACGTATGACGGACCGTCTTCCTGGATTGGGGAGAAATCGTCGGCCCATTTCTTATTGCGCATGTTCATGATGCCGTGGGAGGTGAAGAGCATGCCGTTGCGAGCGTTGCGGGTGGGCATGACGCAGTCCATCATGTCGACTCCGCGCTCGATTGCCTCGAGGATATTTGCGGGTGTGCCAACGCCCATGAGGTAGCGAGGGCGGTCGGCAGGAAGAATTTCGTTGACGACTTCTATCATGTCGTACATTACTTCGGCCGGTTCGCCTACGGCAAGACCACCGATGGCGTTGCCTTCGGCACCGAGGTCGGCGACGAATTTTGCCGACTCACGGCGCAGGTCGGGGTATGTGCAGCCTTGTACGATGGGGAAGAATGCCTGAGAGTGGCCGTAGCGTGGTGATGTGGCGTTGAAGTGATCCCAGCCTCTGCGCAGCCAGCGGTGTGTCAGGGCGAGTGATTTTGTGGCGTAGGCGCGGTCGGAGGTGCCGGGAGGGCATTCGTCGAGTGCCATCATGATGTCTGAACCGATGGAGCGTTGTATGTCGACAACTTTTTCGGGGGTGAAAAGGTGTTTAGATCCGTCGATGTGCGAACGGAAGTATGCGCCTTCTTCCTTGAGCTTGCGGTTGGATGAGAGGGAGAATACCTGGAAGCCACCGGAGTCGGTGAGGATGGGGCGTTCCCAGCCGTTGAACTTGTGGAGGCCGCCGGCTTGTTCGATTATATCGGTTCCGGGGCGGAGGTAGAGGTGGTAGGTGTTGCCGAGTATTATTTTTGCGTCAATGTCATCGCGGAGCTCGTGCTGATGGACGGCTTTGACGGATCCCTGGGTGCCTACCGGCATGAAAATGGGGGTTGGAATGTCACCGTGGTCGGTGTGTATGATGCCGGCTCGTGCGCCGGATTTTTTATCGGTAGCCTGTAATGTAAATTTCATGAATGGGTGTAATTTAATGACTATTCTTTTTGTACGGCACTTATGCTGTCGAATATGTAGTTGTGAAAGCGGATGCGTGCGGCTTGCGATGCGAATGCGTTTTTGTCGAGCAGCAGGATGTCGCCGGGTCCGGAGCCGCATACGATGGTGTCGATGGAGTCGCCGGGTGTTATCTCGCGGATGCCGGAGAGTGGGATGGTGAATTTACGGGAGGGACGGTCGTCAAAAGAGATGTCGGCCGTTACGGCTGACTCGTCGGCCGAAACGGTGACGAGTCCGGTCGACAGCATTACGATGCGTGGTGTCAGTCCGTAGAAGTAGTAGACAAACATCAGGGCGGTCGGCGCGACGATGAATATGAATATGAGCGCGACGATGAAAAAAACCGGATTGACGGCAATGCCCAAAACGACGAGTGTGGCGAGTGTGGCGATAAGCGGTAGTATATAGCGGGCAAGCCAGCGCCTGATTATGCGTCGGATATATGTGTCGGATGATATGCGGAACGGGGTAGTGGTCAGTTTCATAATTCTATTAAAGACTGAAAAAGGATGGACTTGACGCGTTGTGCGTCGGTCCATCCTTTATGTGGTCTGCTACAATTATATTTTATGTCTTTATAAGAGCAAGCGCGAAATCGGTGTCAGACTGAACAGTTTGAAAAGGCGGCGTGAGAACCAGGTCGAAAGAGTGCTTTTTGTTTCCATAAGTCGAAGAGTTTAACAGGTCTTTGATTATGAAACGCCGCAGTCTTGATTTTGTTCGCTTGTGGTTATAATATTTAATCATCTGTAGCGTAAGCCATGCACGGACGCTTTAAATGCCGTAAGAATGGATTATTCGAGTTTGTGGATGACGAGACCTGAACGGAGTTTTGGCTCGAACCACGTGGTCTTGGGCGGCATGATGTTGCCGGTGTCGGCGATGTCGATCAGCTGCTTCATTGAAACGGGATAAAGAGCCAGAGCGACCTTCATCTCACCGGAGTCGACACGCTGTTTGAGTTCGCCGAGTCCGCGTATGCCGCCGACGAAGTCGATGCGTTTGTCGGAACGCAGGTCGGTGATGCCGAGTATGTCGCGTAGTATGAGGTCGGATGATACGGTGACGTCGAGACATCCGATCGGGTCATTGTCGTCGTATGTGCCTTCGTGGGGTGTGAGCGAATACCAGTGTCCTCCGAGATAGAGCGAGAAGTTGTGGAGACGGGCGGGGCGATAAATCTCTGTGCCCATGTCGACAACGTCGAAGTTTTCTTTGAGACGGGCGATGAACTCTTGGTCGGAGAGGCCGTTAAGGTCTTTGACGACACGGTTGTAGTCGATGATTTTGAGGTGAGAGGCCGGGAATGCCACAGCAAGGAAGTAATTGTATTCCTCGTCGCCGCGGTGTCCGGGGTTGTTTTGCGCTTTCTCATTGCCTACAAGGGCAGCGGCAGCGGTGCGGTGATGGCCGTCGGCGATGTAGAGTGACGGCATTTTTTCAAATTCGGCGGTGATGGTCTGAATGATATCGTTGTCGGATATTACCCAGAAGTGGTGTCCGAAGCCGTCGGGCGCTACGAAGTCATATTCGGGCTCTCCGGCGGTGACTTTCGTGATGATGTCCTGGAGGACGTCGTTGTCGGGGAATGCGAAGAATACGGGCTCGATGTTGGCGTTGTTGATGCGGACATGCTTCATGCGATCCTCTTCCTTGTCGCGTCGTGTGAGCTCGTGTTTTTTGATTTTGCCGGTCATGTAGTCGTCGACATTGGCGGCGATGACGAAGCCGTATTGGGTGCGGCCGTCCATAGTCTGGGCGTAGATGTAATATCTGTCGGTTTCGTCCTGAACGAGCCAGCCCTGTTTCTGGAAGTTATTGAAGTTTTCGACGGCTTTGTCGTAGACTTTGGGATCGTGCTCGTCGGTGCCCGGCTCAAAGTCGATTTCGGGCTTTATGATGTGGTAGAGCGATTTCGGGTTACCCTGGGCTTCCGCACGAGCTTCTTCGGAGTTAAGGACGTCGTAGGGGCGCGAGGCAACTTCTGTGACAAGCTGTCGTGGCGGGCGAACGCCGCGGAATGGTTTGATCTTTGCCATGGTACTGAATGTTACTTACGGATTATTGTCTGGTTGCGGTCGGGGCCTATCGAAACTATTCTTATGGGCACTCCGAGCTGTTGTTCGAGGAATGCGATGTAGTCGCTGAATTCTTTGGGGAACTGAGATTCTTCTTTGAACTGAGTCATGTCGGTGAGCCATCCGGGCATGTCGACGTAGACGGGTTTGATGCGTGAGTCGTCGACTGTGAATGGGAATGTGTCGACGCGCTTGCCCTCAATCTCGTAGGCTACGCATGCGCGGATCTGCGGGAATGTGTCGAGCACGTCGCTTTTCATCATGATAAGCTGTGTGACGCCGTTGATCATGATGGCGTAGCGCAATGCGACGAGGTCGATCCATCCGCAGCGTCGCTCGCGGCCGGTGACTGCTCCGTATTCGTGACCGAGGTCGCGTATTTTTTTGCCTGTTTCATCGTGTAGCTCGGTGGGGAAGGGGCCTGAGCCTACGCGGGTGCAATAGGCTTTGAATATGCCGTATACTTCACCGATTTTGTTGGGTGCCACACCGAGACCGCAGCAAGCTCCGGCGCTTATGGTGTTGGATGAAGTGACGAAGGGGTATGAGCCGAAGTCGACGTCGAGAAGTGTTCCCTGGGCGCCTTCGCAAAGTATTGACTTGCCTTGTCGGAGAAGGTCGTTGATGAAGTATTCGGAGTCGATGATGTCGTAGGTGAGGATGTATCTGACGGCATCGAACCATTTTGCTTCGAGATCTGTGATGTCGGGATTTTCGCCCATGGATGCGAGAATGCGCAGATGACGGTCGCGGGCGGCATTGTAGGCGGTGAGGTCGCCGTTCTCCATGTTGCCGAGGCGCAATCCGTTGCGCGACACTTTGTCGGTGTAGGTCGGACCGATGCCTTTGCCTGTCGTGCCTATCTTGGCGTCGCCTTTTGCTTTTTCGTTAGCGGCGTCGAGGAGGCGGTGTGTGGGGAGAATGAGGTGGACTTTACGCGATATTTTAAGCGCTTTCCGCAGATCTATGCCTGATGCCTCGAGGGCTCGTGCTTCTTCCTCGAAGAGGACGGGGTCGAGCACGACGCCGTTGCCTATTATGTTGACCTGATTTTCCTGGAATATGCCGGAGGGTATGGAACGCAGCACATATTTCTTGCCGTCAAATTCGAGAGTGTGTCCGGCGTTGGGTCCGCCCTGAAAACGTGCTACGGCATCGTAGCGGGGTGTCAGAACGTCAACTACTTTACCTTTACCTTCGTCGCCCCATTGCAGGCCGAGCAAAATATCAACTTTCATTTTTAATCTGTATATGTTATATTTGACTTATTTTTCAGCTTGTCGGGCACGGTGTCTCATGCGTCGGCTGCATTGTGAGCAAGTGCCGTAGACATAAAACTGGAAATATTCGGGGGTGAATGCCTGATATCGCCTTTGTGAGAGGGCTTTCAGGAGAGCCGGATCCTTTATTTCCTTTACCTTGCCGCATTTTGTGCACACGAGGTGCTGGTGGTTGGCGGCGGCAGTGTCGACTATTTTCTCGAACTGAGCGGGCTCGTTGCCAAAGCGGTGTCGGCGGACGATGCCGGCTTCGGTGAAGAGTTCGATGGTGTTGTAGACTGTCGCCCGACTGACGCGAAAGTTGCTGTCGGCCATCGCCCGGCATATAGTCTCGATGTAGAAGTGCTTGTTCATGCGCAGCACCATGTCAAGGATGGCATATCGCTCGGGAGTGCGGCGCAGGTGCTTTGCAGCGAGATATCTGTCAAGCGTATCAACGGCAGATAGTTTTACTTTGTTGTCGGTCATAAGTCACAGTTTAAAATTAATATGCATTTTAATTTATGCCGAAGTCTTTTTTTGTCGCTTTCCATCTTGTCATCAGTCATGTAGCGGGCTACATTTCATCTGTTTTGCTGTCGGTCGCCTAAGAAAAACTTCTGTCATGATATCAAAATGATTTTGAACAGTTACTTATCAGAGACAAAGTTAATAATTTTTTTACAACGTCAAAACTTTTTAGGGGTATAAAGCGGTAGAGTCGCTGCTGCAGATGCTCGGCTATGCTTGCCGGAGCTTCCACCGTCGGTCACCGATAAAATGCTTATCTCCACATACACGATGGCCGAGAAGTGAAGGTACGGCATGACGATGAAACGAGCGTCAATCGCCTACGACAGGTTATATTGCGTTGACCTTGAATACGAACAGGCTATGCCCCTCCCGCATCACCCTATTACAACGCAGTTTCAGTCGATTTTTCTTCCGAAGTAATATGTGTTCCAGCTATCGCTGGCGTAGCCGTCACGAAGCACTTTGAAACTGTCGGGAGATGCGCCCTCAATCTTTACGGCATCGAAATATACATTCCATGCATCTTTTGCATAGCCGTCACGAAGCACTTTGAAATTATCGGGAGATGCGCCGGCGATTTTCTTCCCGTCGTAGTACACGTTCCAGGAGTCTTTGGCATACCAGTCAGAGAGCAGGCGGAAACTGTTTGGGGAAGCTTCGTCAATCTTCACGCCGTTGTAATATACATTCCAAGTGTTTTTTGCGTAGCCGTAACCCATCACATTGAACGAGTCGCTTGAGGCTCCTTCTATTTTTACGCCGCAGTAATACACAGCCCAGGAGTCTTTGGCATATCCGTCGCGCAATATGGAAAAACTTGAGGCGGAGGCTCCTTCTACCATACGTCCTTCGAAGAACACTTTGTTGTCGGTAATGAAATATGGCGACCGATGATGGCGGCTTCTCTCTTCGCAAGCGCTGTGTCCGCGATGTCCGTCATGACGTTTTTGGGCGATGGTTTGTCCTCCACAGAGTCCGATTGCCAAGACCAGCATAAACAATATCTTTTTCATATTTATTTCTTGTTTTATTGTCAGGTTATTTCAGGATTGCGCTGCCGGCGGTTCCGGAGCCACTGACTTCATCATAATGGTCAACTTTCTTACCATAGCCGAAGGTGTATGAAACGGCCAATGTAATGCGCCAATGCCGGGCGGTAGAGAATTGTCTGCGGTCGAAGCTGTAATATTCGCTTGAAAGGGTCTGGTGAGACTCTTTCCACGAAGTGCGCAAGAAATTGTATGCACCTGCTCTGATGTTCCAGCCCTTGTCACCCCAGCCCAATTGTATCTGATATGTGGCCGGAGTGCGCTCAACGATGCCACTTTGTTCTTCCTGATACCGGCTCGGTGTCATATACCATCCCCAGAGATAAAATTTACCGAAGTAATATGTGAGTTGAGCCGTGCAGGTAAGTTCATTTCTTGTGCTTGCGTATGCTCCTGTGGTTTTTCTTAACCAATATTGTGGTCGCAATTTGGCTATAAGCTTGCCTCCGAAGAATTTTGCGGTGGCGGAAATGCCTAACATTCCGCTGCGATAGTCTCCATCGTTGACATATCGGCGGAGCATTGTACCCTCGGGAGCCGTGGGCGAATATATGGTAACACACCGGTTGCCAAGCATGTAAATATATCCGTCGGCCGACAGTTGCCATTTGTTGCTCGGGAGCCATGTATAAGACAGTCCGGCGCTATGGTAGGAATAATCAGAAAGTGTCGGCGTGCCCTGATACCACATAAGTTCGTCTTGTTGGAGCGTATTAGGACTTTTTTGAGATGCGTCTGGTACATCTTTGCTGTAGTTCCAATTAGCTTCAAACTGGTGCTTGTCTGTTGGTGAGAAAGTAGCATAGGCGATAGCTCTTGGGAAATTGTCGTTCATACGGCTGTCGCTGATATGGTTGCGTTCCCACACCCATCCAAACTCTCCACCGAAATCCCATTTATCGAGATTAAGATTATAATGAGCCCCGGCAGAATATCCTCCAACATTATATTTCTGATGTGACGGAGAGTTCCCATAGTAATCAATAAAATTCCAATTCTGCACTGTCGCAAAATAGAATATAAAAGTGTTTTTTCGGTTAATTCGCCAGTAGAGACGCGGATTTATCTGTAAATTATGTGCATCCTCCGAGGCATTATTTGTAATAGAAAGCGTCTCGTCAGTGGAGTATAATGAATTTGTTTTATTCTTGCCATATTTATATGTGGCAACAGCCTCAAATGATAATTTCGGAGAAATTTTAACGTAGAAATTTCCATCATAGGTAAGAGCCCAGTTATGGCTTGAAGTCAGCGACGTTGCTGTTGTGGGTGAAAACAGATCGGAGGAATAAAGCAGTGAATTAACCACGTCATTGTGTGGAACTTTTGTGAGGCTATAAGAGATGCGGTTGGAGATTCTTGCTTTGTCGCTGTTATACAAAGCGCGCAGGGCAAAATCGTTGCTGTTGTTGCGATACAGTGATGAATTGGTTTCGGAAGTTCGCTCAACGGTCTGAGGTCCGGTTCCGTACAGGTCATCAAACCGGAACGTTTCGACAGAGCTTGCGCCTCCGTGTCGGTTCGTAAGGTAAATTTCATCGGCGTATAGATCGAAAATCATCGACTTGTAAGCCATTTTGGAATAAACCTCCCCCTCGGTGCGGTTGACGCCGAACCATTTATTGGCAGTAAGCTTTGTGTATCCGCCCCATTCATACTTCTGCATGATGAAGTTGATAGCATAGTGTGCGCCTTGAAATCGCGGGTCGGTCGGGTGGAGATAATACTCAACCTTTTTCACATCCTGAGTCCTCATGCCTTGCAAATCCTGTGTGGTGGCAGGCAGGAAATCAATGAATACAGCCACACCTTGCCCCGAAGCTGTCCTGACCGCCTGACTTATAGGGTCAACCTCAATCTGGGGGATTGCCATCAGGCTCAAAAGGGAGATTGCATCGGCTGCAGCGTTCTTTTGCCGAGCCATAGGAATATAGGTGGATACGTTTGATGAAGTGCGTTGGTAGGAAGCCTCGACAACAATCTCATCCAAATTCTGCATGCTGATAGAATCTGTCTCGGCAGATTGCGCCATAACCAATAGGGGCGTAATCACAAATGATGAAAATAATGCGATATGTTTTTTCATTTTTTGTTTCGGCGCTTTTGGCCGGATAAATATGTGATATAATAAGAATACATTTATGACTACAAATAGGTAGAGATGCTTCTTTTCCGATACGTTGAGTGACTGTAAAAATCACTGCGACGGCAAATTTATCTAAAATAATTGAAAGCGAGGTGGATATTTCAAAAAAAGTTCATGGCTCAAGAGTATAAAGCAAACAAGGGGGCTGTCGGGTATGTTAATGTTTGAAAAGGGATGTTGAAAAACATGGATAAACATATTATTACGACATGAAACATATTTACTTATTCCTGCTTGGCGCATTGGCGTCGTTGTTGGCGGATGCCCAGGTTGTCACTACTGATCCGAGCATTGTGCAGCAGAGTTCTGCGCCGGTAACCATAACCTTTCACGCTGACAGAGGCAATCGCGGACTGGCGGGGCTGACATCGACGACGCCGGTATATGCCCATACCGGCGTTGTGCTAAAAGGTAGCGACCAGTGGTCGCATGCACCTGCGTGGCTTGATAATTCGGCAAAATACAGGCTCACGTATGTCTCTGCCGATACATGGCGGCTGACTATACCGTCGATAAAGGAATATTATGGGTTGGCTGACGGAGAAACGGTTGAAAAACTGGCATTTGTGTTCCGAAACGCCAACGGAAGCAGAGAGGGTAAAACCGAGTCGGGAGGAGATATATTTGTGGATGTGGTGCCTGATGGTTTTGCCATGAAGATGACGTCATCGCCCGAGGTGCGTCTGATGTCAGAACCTACAGAAGTCAGCGTCACCGTCAATGTCACGCAGCCGGCAAAGATAGAGCTGTTTGTCAATAGTTATGACAGCACTCCGATAGCTGTAGCCGATAACAGCACCAACCTTGTCGAAGCATATAATGTGTCATCTCCCGGTAATACCCGGATACTTGCACGCGCTACGTCGGGCGCTCATATCGCAGAGGAGACGATAGAATATTGTCTGGCTGGAAATTCGGTCGCTGAAGATTATCCGGGAGGCGTACCTAAGATGGGACCGGTGCGAAATGATGACGGGTCGGTGACATTCTGTCTGGCCGCGCCGCATAAAAATTCGGTAATGATAGTCGGTTCATGGAACAATTATGCATACGATATATCCCAACTGATGTCGTATCAGGATTATGACGGACAACGTTATTTCTGGATCACGCTGTCTGACCTCGCCGACGGCAGAAATCAGATTTATTATTTCATCGTTGACAACAATCTAAAGGTCGGTGACCCCTATGCGCGACTTGTGCTTGACCCATGGAATGACAGATATATTCCCGAAAGCGTGTTCCCCGATATGCCGGAATATCCATCGGAGGCGGTGCAATCAGTGCCTATGGCGGTGTATAATTCAGGCCGGTCGGAATATGAATGGAAAGTCAGGAATTTCAAAGGAGTGGAGCAGAGTGCACTGATTGTCTACGAACTGCTGATACGCGATTTTACGGGTACGGAGAATAAGGCTAACGGTGAAGGCACGATAGCCGGAGTGATGTCGCGACTTGACTATCTTCAGTCGCTTGGGGTTAATGCCATAGAGTTTCTGCCTGTTATGGAATTTAATGGGAATAATTCGTGGGGATACAATACAAACTTCTATTTTGCTCCTGACAAAGCATACGGCACGCCTGACGATTACCGACGGCTGTTTGATGAAATACATTCGCGCGGGATGGCTGTAATACTTGACATAGTGTTCAATCAGAGCGACGGACTCCACCCGTGGTATCAGATGTATCCGATAGCGTCAAATCCTTTTTACAACGGCACTGCTCCGCATTCATATTCAGTGCTGAATGACTGGAACCAGGATAATCCGTTGGTGCAGCAGCAGTTTAAAGACGCTGTCAAATATTGGCTTGAGGAATATAATGTGGATGGATTTCGCTTTGACCTTGTCAAAGGGCTCGGAAGCAATGCCAGCTATAATGCGACTTATAATGCGGCGGCCAATACGTGGAGCGGTGTGACCGAAAGCAAGACCAATGAATATAATTCATCGCGTGTGGCACGCATGAAAGAACTGCATGCGGCAATGAAAGAGGTGGCTCCCGATGCATATTTCATAAACGAGGATCTTGCCGGAGCTAAGGAAGAGAATGAGATGGCCGTTGATGGAGAAATAAACTGGGCAAATATAAACAATGCATCGTGCCAGTTTGCCATGGGATATCCGTCAAATTCGGATATGAACAGGTTTTATGCGCCTTTGGACTCGCGCACATGGGGCTCTACGGTCAGTTATGCCGAGAGTCATGACGAGGAACGGATGGCATTTAAGATTGACCGTTATGGAGCTGTAGGTGTAAAGGGAAATCAACCGATGGCGATGCGGCGTCTCGGTTCGGTGGCGGCGATGATGCTGATGTCGCCCGGCGCGCATTTGATATGGCAGTTTCAGGAGTTCGGTGCCAACCAGACAACCAAACAGAGCGGTGGCGGCAATGACACATCTCCAAAGAAAGTGGTGTGGAGTCTGCTTGATGACGCAGACCATAACGGACTGATGCAGACATATAGAGAATTGTGCGCGATACGCCGTGATAATCCCGAACTTTTCAAAGAAGGGGTTGCGACAACGGTGGCATGCGGTGCCGGAAACTGGGACAAGGGGCGTTATATAACGTTGAAGTCAGGTGTCAAAGAACTGTATCTTGTGGTCAATCCGCAGGTATCAGCGAGTGCTGATATCACGATGTATGGAGCTTCTCCGGCAGGAAAATATCAGCTGATGTCGTGCAGTTATGGTGTGACTCCGGAGCGTGACGGGAATGTGGTTACATTGCCGGCGGGCGCATACGCCGTATATGGAACGGAAAATCTCCTTGACGCGCCTGCAATAGGTGTGGACGACAGCCGGGTGTCAGTCAGAGTGGATGGCCGGCGTATTGTCATTGAAGGTGAATATGATGAAGTCACCTGTCACGACCTGTCGGGGCGTAGAGTGGATATCGGCCGCGAATTGTCGGCGGGGGTCTATCTGGTGCGCGTCGACGGGAGTGCTGACAAGATGATTGTCTGGTAGACGTTATGGCTGACGATTTGCCTGAGTGGGTAAAAAGTTGTAATTTTGTAATACGCGAAATGATACAAGTCACCATGTCTGATCAGAATATTATCATAAAGGGTGCCCGCGTCAATAATCTCAAGAATATTGATGTAGAGATACCGAGAAACAAATTTGTAGTAATCACCGGACTGTCGGGCTCGGGCAAGTCATCGCTTGCTTTCGATACGCTGTATGCCGAGGGGCAGAGACGATATGTCGAGAGCCTGTCGGCATACGCCCGCCAGTTTTTAGGGCGCATGTCGAAGCCTGAGGTAGATTTCATCAAGGGGCTCCCTCCTGCGATTGCCGTAGAGCAGAAGGTCAACACGCATAATCCGCGCAGCACGGTGGGAACCTCGACCGAGATATATGACTACATGCGTCTGCTCTTTGCCAGAGTCGGACGCACATATTCTCCTGTCTCGGGAGTTGAGGTGAAAAAGCATACCGAAGAAGATGTCATTGCCGCGGCGAAGAGTTATCCCGTGGGGACGCGTATAGCAGTCACGGCGTCGCTGGTGATGCGTGACGGCGAAGAGGTGACCCGCAGGCTGTCGACTCTGAGAGGCGAAGGGTTTTCACGCCTTTTTCATGACGGGGAATTTGTCATGATTGAGGATGTCGAGGCTCAGCTTGCGTCAGAGGCAGGAAAGAAAAAGGAAACAGATCTCTCGCGTTATCAGCTGCTGATTGACCGTCTGGCAGTGGCTGATGACGGCGATGAACTGTCGCGGCTTGCCGATTCGGTAGAGACGGCGTTTTTCGAGGGTGACAACCGTTGTTCTCTTTTCGTATGGAGCAGCGACGGTGTGCACCGTCATGATTTCTCACATCGTTTCGAGGCTGACGGCATAGTTTTCATTGAGCCCACTGAACAGATGTTCAACTTCAACAACCCGATAGGAGCCTGTCCGGTGTGCGAAGGTTTCGGCAAGACGGTAGGCATAGATGAAAATCTTGTGATACCCAACAAGGCTTTGTCGGTATATCAGGATGCAGTGTCATGCTGGAAAGGGGAGAAGATGGGTGAATACAAGCGTAGGTTTATCCACATCGCAGCTCCACTTGGTTTTCCGATACACAAACCTTACGCCGATCTTACTGAAGAGCAGAAAAACCTGCTGTGGCACGGAAATTCGTCGTTTGAAGGTATTGACGGCTTCTTCCGTATGGTTGAGGAAAACCTCTACAAAATACAATACCGTGTGATGCTGGCAAGGTATCGAGGCAAGACGCTGTGCCCGCAATGCCACGGCATGCGGTTGCGCAAGGAGGTTGAGAATATAAAGGTCGGTGGAAAAACGATTGTGGGACTCAACCGGATGCCGATACGCGATCTGCGCAAATGGTTTGACGAACTGGAACTTACCGGCAATGACGGGAAAATAGCCTCACGGTTGCTCGCGGAGATCCGGAGCCGTATAGGATTTCTATCAGATGTCGGTCTTGATTATCTGACGCTTGACCGCGCATCGTCGACACTGTCGGGAGGAGAGAGCCAGCGCATCAATCTGGCAACATCGCTCGGGAGCAGTCTCGTCGGCTCGCTTTATATCCTCGACGAGCCGTCAATAGGGCTTCATTCACGCGACACGCAGAGGCTTATATCCGTTTTGCGCCAGCTGCAGGCGATAGGCAACACTGTGGTCGTAGTTGAGCATGACGAGGAGATAATGCAAGCTGCCGACTATCTTATTGATGTCGGGCCTGAGGCCGGCCGTCATGGCGGAGAGATAATGTATCAGGGCAGTCTGGCAGATATCGCCACGGCAAAGAACAGCTACACAGCCCGATATCTTACAGGAAATATTGCCGTTACGGTGCCGAAAGTGCGGAGAAAATCAAATTCATATATAGAAATAGAGGGCGCCCGGCAGAATAATCTGAAGGATATCAATGTGCGCTTCCCCTTGGGAATAATGACAGTAGTGACCGGAGTGTCAGGCTCGGGCAAGTCGACGCTTGTGCGCGACATTCTTTACAGAGCGATGCTGAGACATCTTGAACAGCCTACAGATGCTCCGGGCGCTTTCCGTCGGCTCGGCGGTGACCTCAACAGGGTGCAGGCCGTGGAATTTGTCAATCAGAACCCCATAGGAAAATCGACCCGTTCAAATCCCGCCACCTATCTGAAGGCTTACGACGAGATACGTCAGCTTTTTGCCTCGCAGCAGGGGGCTAAGCAGATGGGGTTTCCCGCCAGCTATTTTTCATTCAATGCCGAAGGGGGCAGGTGTGAGGAATGCAAGGGCGAGGGCGTGATAAACATAGAGATGCAGTTTATGGCAGATATCGCTATAACATGCGAGGAGTGTCATGGCAAGCGGTTTAAACGAGATGTGCTTGAGATAGAATACCGGGGCAAGAATATATATGATGTGCTCGACATGACCGTCAATCAGGCTATTGAATTTTTCGCAGAGGGCAATGGCTTGACAGAACGCAAGATTGTCAAACGATTGCAGCCGTTGCAGGATGTCGGACTGGGATACATAAAATTGGGACAGTCATCATCGACATTGTCAGGCGGAGAAAATCAGCGTGTGAAACTGGCTTATTTCCTGTCGACCGAGGGGCAGAAGCCTACCATGTTTATATTCGACGAGCCGACAACCGGATTGCATTTTCATGATATCAACAAACTGATGGATTCGTTCAACAGGCTGATAGCGCAGGGGCATACTGTAATCATTATCGAGCATAATATCGATGTGATTAAATGTGCCGACCATGTGATAGACATAGGGCCTGAGGGAGGAGACCGCGGAGGCATGATAGTGGCCGAGGGCACCCCCGAACAGATAGCGGTCACCCCCGGAAGTTATACCGGTCAGTTTCTGAAAGAGAAACTCCGCTGATAATGAGTTCGATAAAACGACAATAATACCCGGTGAATCAAGCCGGGTATTTATTTTGATGCCTTGCGGTAAAGGATTATGGCGATGATTGTGTAGATGATGTTGGGTATCCACATAGCTACGCGGGCTGATGTCATGCCTGAGACGGCGAATGATGATGTCACGGTCATGAACAGCAGGTAGCTGAACGCAAGAACGAGACCCAGCCCGAGATTTACGCCCATGCCGCCTCTGACTTTGCGGGAGGAGAGTGAGAGACCTATTATAGTCAGAATAAAGGCCGCCGCCGTCATGGCATAGCGGCGCTCAAGTTCAATCTCAAACGATTTGATGTTGGCTACTCCGCGCTCTTTCTGCCTGTCGATGTATTGGCGCAATTCGGGAGTGGTGAGCATTTCGTGGTCATTTTTGGCTATAAGGAAGTCGCGCGGCTGTATCTGGATGATAGTGTCGAGAGAGTTGCCTTTGCGTATGATTTCGCGGTTACCGGCAAAATCGCGGATGATATAGTCACGCACCTGCCAGTTGTAGGCTGTATCATATTTTATAGTCTGGGCTGTCAGGCGCGACACGAGTTTCTTGTTCTCGAAACGCTCGAGAGAGAATTTGTAGCCGGTCTTGGATGTGTTGTCATAGCGCTGAATGAATGCTATTTCACCGGGGGAGGCTTGCAGCATTATGTTGGTGCCGAAGTCGACACGCTTGTTTTTTACATACGTGTTTGTGTATTCGATGCGTTTGACATTGGCCGGTGGAATTATATATGCGGCAAGGACAAATGTTAGAATTGCAATGACCGCCGCTGAGAAAAGATACGGACGGGTAAGCCGGCGGAAACTCATGCCTGTTGACAGCATGGCTATTATTTCAGAGTTGCCGGCAAGTTTCGATGTGAAGAATATTACGGCTATGAATGTGAAGAGAGGAGAGAACTGGTTGGCGAAATAGGGCAAGAAGTTGACAAAGTAATCGCATATCGTCGACTTGAACGGAGCTTTCAGAAATGCGTCAAGTTTTTCGTTGACGTCAAACATCACCGTAATGGCCAAAATCAGGATGATGGCGAAAACGTAGGTCCCGAGAAACTTACGTATGATATATCTGTCTAATATCTTGAATGGTCCGCGCATTGGCCGGTTTTTTTAATTAAATAGGAGATGATGTCGGATAATTACTTCCTTGATATAAATATATATGTGCGGCATGCAGAGCAATACGCGCTGCATGCCGCAGACTGTGACTGTGTCAGTCTTTGTTTATAGAGGCATTGATTGACGGTTCTTCTTTTATGCCGTCGCGTATGAGAAGAGCGTCGACCGATGGGTCTTGTCCGCGGAACTGACGGTAGAGTTTCGCCGGATTTTCCGTGCCGCCGCGGGTGAGGATATTGTCGCGGAATTCATCGGCAGTCTTTTTGTCGAAAATGCCGGTTTCTTTAAATTTGGCAAAAGCATCTGCGTCAAGCACTTCGGCCCATTTGTATCCGTAGTAACCGGCCGCATAGCCTCCGGCGAATATGTGAGAGAAAGTGGGGGAGAATATCATGTCGTCGACTGGCTCGAACACTTTGACCTGTTCGGTTGCGTTACGTTCGAGAGCCACTGCGTCGTCAATGGGTTGTTTGGCGTCATGCCAGGCCATGTCGGTATAGCCGAAACCAAGCTGTCGGATACATGCATAAGCGGCGCCGAACTGCGATGAGCGCACAATCTTGTCGACAAGTTCCTGGGGTATTGTGTCGCCGGTGATGTAGTGGCGTGCGAAGCCGTCGAGAAATTCCTTTTCGGTAAGATAGTTTTCATTGAATTGCGAAGGCAGTTCAACGAAGTCATGATAGACGTTGGTGCCGGAAAGTGAGGAGTAGCGGGTATCGGCAAGCAGTCCGTGAAGGGCGTGCCCGAACTCGTGAAGGAATGTCTCGACCTCGTATGGAGTTAGAAGCGACGGCTTTTCGGCTGTCGGTTTTGTGAAATTCATCACGATGGATACGAGGGGACGGACATTGATGCCGTTCTCATCAATATATTGTTCGCGGAATGAAGTCATCCATGCGCCGGGACGCTTTGACGCGCGGGGGAAGAAGTCGGTGTAAAGTATTCCGACAAGAGATCCGTCGGGATTGCGCACCTCAAATGCTTTTACATCGGGGTGATATACCTGAATGCTGTCGTTGGGAGTGAATGTGAGGCCATACAGCTTGGTCGCCAGTCCGAACACACCGTCGATTACATTGTCGAGCGGGAAGTAGGGACGAAGCTCCTCTTCATCGTAAGAGTATTTAGCATTTTTCAGTTTGTTGGCGTAATAGCTGTAGTCCCAAGGCTTGATTTCTACCGGCCGGCCTTCGGTGTCGGAGGCGAACTGAGTCAGTTCGGCCATTTCCTTTTTCATTGCAGGCATGTAGGCGTCGCGTAGCCTGTCGAGGAGGTCATATACGTTGGCCGGAGTCTCTGCCATGGTGCGTTTGAGATGATGCCCGGCAAATGTCTCGCTGCCGAGCAGATTTGCAATCTGACGGCGCAACTCGGCGATACGTTTCATATTCTCCATATTGGAGTATTCGCCTTTGGTGTTACGAGAATTGTAAAGACGATAGAATCGTTCGCGCAGGTCCGGACGGTCGGAATACTTCAGCACCGCCACGTAGGTAGGCTGCTGCAGGGTGAAAAGATATTCACCATCGCGGCCTTTTTCAGAAGCGTCGGCAGCTGCCTGGGCTACGATATCTGCGGGAAGTCCGGCGAGGTCTTCCTCGTTCAGCCATATTTCGTATGTGTTGAGCTCCTTGAGTACGTTTTGTCCGAATTTTGTGGTCAGCTCGGAAAGTTCAGCCGAAAGCGCGCGGTAGGTCTCGCGGTCATCGCCCTGAAGGTTTGCTCCGTTGAGAGCGAAAGAATCGTAGGTGGTCTGCAACAGCATTTTGTCTTCGTCGCTCAGATTGAATTTGTCACGGTTGTCGTAGACTTGCTTGATGCGTTGCCAGAGACGCTCGTTGAGAGCTATGCTGGTGGAGTAGTCGCTGAGTTTGGGCGATACGCGGAGCGATATCTCCATCATCTCGTCGTCTGAATTGGCGCTCAAAAGGTTGAAGAAAACCGAAAGGGCGCGCTCGAGATCCTTTCCGTTGCGTTCGAGCGCTACTATTGTGTTTTCGAAATCAGGCACTGAGCGCTGGTTGCAGATGGCTTCTACGCCCTGCAAGGCTTTTGCAATGCCTGCATCGATTGCTTCTTCATATTGTGAATTGTTGATGCTGTCGAATGGGACAGTGCCGAAAGGTGTATTGAAATCCTGAAGTAAAGTATTGTCAGCCATTGCTGTCGCGGATATTAATAAAGAAAGTGATAATAACAGTTTTTTCATTCTAATGGTGTTTCAAAAATCAGGTGCAAAAATACTCAATTATTTCATAAACACCAAATAGACTGCGCCTATAAGCAACAGGAATGCCAGGTAGTGGTTCCAGCGTATTTCAAACCCCTGGAATGCGAATGAGCAGAATATCACAAACACAACGAGTGTGATTACCTCCTGCATGACTTTAAGTTGCATGAGCGAATATGGGCCGCCATTGCCTTCGAAGCCTATGCGGTTGGCCGGAACTTGACACATGTATTCGAGTAGGGCTATGCCCCAGGAGAAGAGGATGACCAGTATCAGCGGCCAGTTGGTCGAGATGCCTGCCTGTCCGAGTTTGAGGTGCCCGTACCAGGCGAATGTCATGAATACATTGGATATGACAAGGAGTATTATTGTCAGAATGGCGGGAGAGATTGCAGTGGATATTATCGATGAAATCATTGCTGTTGTTATTTTTTATTATTGCGGAACTGACGGTAATTGGCCATGCTCTTGCGCTTGTTCTCTTCTGAAATGCGTTTCAACTGAGGCATTCTGATATATCTGTCTCCGTTTTTGCGGTAAAACACGCGTTTTTTCAGTGCATTGGCTTCGCGTGAGGCCTTGCAGCCTCCGATGGCGTCGGGAAGAAGATTGTCAGGGATGGAGTCGATAGTGACAGGTTCGGTCACACCGCATGGGGGATATCCCATCAGAGTCCACATCACCATTGACGATGTGCTGTCAGGTGAGTTTACGCCTTCTATTGCGATACTTGCAGAGGTTGAATGTCGCGGGATAAAGTCTTTGTCGACCACTGTTTCTACGGATGATTTGTCGCTGCAGTCAGGCGAGAAATAAAATGAGCGTGAAAGATTGTCGGTGAGTATTTCCGGCGAGATGTCGGCTTTGTCTATATATGGTGCAAGAAGAGCGCAGGCGTTGTCGTAGCGCACCTGGCCGAGTCCGCCTTCGCCTCCGCTCACGGAGTAGTTGGTGCGTATGACAATCGGATTGTCTTTGTCGAGGGGAAAGAATGTAAAGTCGAAATCGTCGGTTTCGAAATATCCGCCGTTGCCGTGAGCGTCTATGACTCCGAAATTAGCCTCGACTCCGAGAGGCTTCGGCATGGTCTGCAGGAGGGCGCGGAAGTCGTCGGTCGTTGCGCAGCGGGCAAGAGCTTCCGACATGATGAATCCTTCGCGGTCTTTCCAGTCGTCGGCGGGGTGGCGCAGGTTATAGGATGCGGTGTTCATGATTGCGAACCCGGCTTCGTTGTAGCCGATCCAAGCCTCACAGGCATCCGTGTCATCGCTGTTGTAGAGCGCGACGTAGGAATATGTGCTGTCGGTGGCCTGCTTTCGGGCCACGTAGTTGACAAGGTGTGACGTGTCGCGGTTTTTCCACAGTATCGGCCTGCCATCGTGTGTCAGGCGGCCGGATATAATGGCAGATGTGCATGCCACAGAGTAGGATATGGATAATGCCGCAAGCAAAAATGCTGTAATATATCTCATGATTAATTTATGATATGATGCCGGGCGACATTGCCGCCACAGTTGGCGCTGCAAAGATAATCGCAATTTTTTTTGTACTGATAAATTTTTGTGCTAAATTTGGTTTTAATATGGATAATAAGTAAGTCATAAAAATTATTACGTATATTATGGATTTAAAAACTTTATATAATCAGCGGTGCTTTTCCGGCGCTTTTTCGCTCATATTCAGTCGTGTAGACTACTGCGCTCCTTCATCTTCGAGCAAAAATCGCTCGAAATATCACTCCCTTAATATAAAATAATTTTTACGACTTACTTATGAAAAAAGAAGATTATATATATAGTCTGGATATTGATGTCAGGGATTACGAACTTGACTCGGAAGGTATCGTGAACAATGCCAATTACCTGCATTATCTCGAGTTGACACGCCATGAGTTCTGCAAGACTACAGGCATGTCGTTTGATGATATGCGCCGGCAGGGAATAATGCCGGTGCTGAACAGAGTTGAAATCGACTATATCACATCGCTTGTGTCAGGTGACAGGATGACAAGTTGTCTGAATCTGTCGCGTAAAGGCCCGCGGTTTATATTCCGGCAGGATATCTATAATCAGCGCGGCGAGGCTGTGGTGAAGGCTGTCGTTTCCGTTGTTGCAATAGAAAACGGGCGCCTGAGCCGTGGCGAGCTTCTGGCAAAAGTGTTTGAGAAATATCTGTAATTTTAGATTATATATATGAGCATTACGCTGTCATACCGAAGTGCCGACAGGGAGAAGCGATTATGTCGGCTGGCGTTCTCGATGTTGCGCGGGGTAAATCCGGTGACAGGCTCCGTCATATTGCAGCGGGTGCACAGTGAGTGTGATTTCTTCAATGCGCCTGAGCGGCAGTTGCAGATAATCATGGAGACAAAGTCGCCATTGTTTGACAGGGAATACCGCGACAAACTGTTGTCGGCGGCTGAAAACGAGGCGATATACAATGATACGCACAGTATTCGGGAATATTATTTCACTGATGACGATTATCCGCATCTGCTCAGGCAATGCTGCGATGCTCCCATGATGCTTTACGGCATAGGCGAGTGCGATTTCAACAATCGGCATATCGTGAGCATTGTCGGCACCCGTCATGCCACCGCCTACGGCATCGGGTTTGTCAACCGGCTTGTCGAAGAGCTTGCAGACAAAGTCGGGAATGTGGTGGTAGTGAGCGGCCTGGCATACGGAATAGACATCGCGGCCCACAGAGCGGCCATGACTGCCGGACTGCCTACGATTGGAGTCGTGGCTCATGGCCTGAACACGATATATCCGTCGAGTCACCGCAATGATGCTGTCAAGATGGTAAAATCGGGAGGCATGCTACTGTCCGAATATACACACGACGCGGCAATACACAAAGGAAATTTCCTGGCACGCAACCGCATTGTGGCCGGAATTGCCGAATGTGTCATCGTGGTTGAGTCGGCATCGAAAGGGGGCGCTCTGACAACGGCACGTATCGCTTCGGAGTATTCACGCGATGTGTTCGCTCTGCCGGGACGCACGTCTGACCTCTACAGTCAGGGCTGCAATTCGCTGATTGCGCGTGATGTGGCACGGCTGGTGACGAATGCCGACGATGTGATAGATGCCATGGGCTGGGAGCGGCAGGCAGTCGACGGGACACAAAAAAGTCTCTTTCCCGAACTTAATGCTGATGAAAGCCTGATTGTGGAATATCTCAGGACACATGGCGATGCCCGCCTGAACAATATTTCCGTAGATACCGGAATAACGATGCCGCGCCTTATGCCATTGATGGTAAATCTCGAATTCAAGGGTGTGGTGGTGAATTTTCCCGGCGGCTCCTACCGGCTTTCGTGATGTGATATTATCCCCGAAAAAACTATATAACTGACATATTTGTTTATATAATAATTTTTTAAATCTATACCGATATGACCAAAAAGATCATTCCCCCTTCCGAACTTATAATCAATCCCGACGGGACAGTGTTTCATATCCATCTGCTGCCCGAGCAGTTGACCGACAGAATAATTCTCGTAGGAGACCCGGGTCGAGTTGAAATGGTGGCATCTTTTTTTGATACCCGCACATTTGAGGTGCAGTCGCGTGAGTTCCGCACAATCGGCGGTACGTATGCAGGCAAGCCGATAATGTGTATCAGCCACGGCATCGGACCCGACAATATCGATATCGTCATCAACGAGCTTGACGCGCTTGCGAATATCGATTTCGCCACACGTGAAGTCAAAGACAACCACCGTCAGCTTACGATGGTGAGAATCGGCACCTCCGGGGCTTTGCAGCCCGAACTTGTGCTCGGCACACCTGTCATTGCGGAGAAGTCGATAGGATTTGACGGTGTTCTCAATTATTATGCCGGCCGCAACGAAGTCGCCGACCTGGAGTTTGAAAAGGCATTTTGTGAGCATACCGACTGGAACCCGCTTTGGGCGAAACCGTATGTGGTAGACGCTGATCCGGAACTCGTGGAGCGTATCGGCAAAGATGATATGGTGAGAGGAAATACAATATCGGCGGTCGGATTTTATGGTCCGCAGGGACGCGAATTACGTCTTGCACTTGCCAATCCGACACTCAACCGCTCGATTGAAGAATTCCGCTTCAAAGGCCGAAAAGTCACCAATTACGAGATGGAAAGCGCTCCGTTGCAGGGTCTTGGCAAACTGATGGGACACAAGGCCATGACCGTATGCTCTATCATCGCCAACCGTATGAACAACGATTCAAATCCCAACTATAAAAACGGCATCCACGACCTTATCGGCACCGTGCTCGACCGCATCTGAATCAGGTAACATAAATAACATCAAGACCCGCTTTGGAGCATCCGAAGCGGGTCTTGATGTTATTTAGTGAGATATCTGTCAGAATTTGAATGCGGTGCCTGCAAAAACCGTATGGGTGAGATAGCTGTCGTTGTCGGGAAGGCCATGCATGTTGTCGGGATATCCGGAGTAAAGCGCGAAGTCGGAGATGCCATATCCTATTGTCAGAATGAAGCGGTCAAGCTGCATGTTTATGCCGGCTTTCATGTCCCAGCAGCAGTAGCGGGCATTACGGCTTCCGCTTGCTCCGGGCGACAGTATCATGCCGGGTTCGGCAAAAATATAAAATCCGGCATCCTGGCTTTTCCAATTGACAAGGCGTGGTGTGCGTAGCACTAAAGCAGGATTGAATTTGAACCGGGCGGTGTAATTGTCGTCATACGTGGTATAAGCATAGTCCTCGTCATCCCAATATTCCAGCGGCTTGATTTCTCCCGCCATGCCAAGTCCGATTTTCACGCCTACATATTGCACCGGGAAATAAGCCGCATGCAACTGCCAGCTGTATCCGTCATTGTCGAGCTCGGCAATAATTCCGGATTCCCAGTGACGGTAGCCGTCATCAGTCATATTGCTTTGTGCTATGGCGTCGTCATATCCTGATATCGAAAGGATTAGCAGCGCCATAACGCGAAGCATAACGGTTATATCGCGGTACCGACGAGTCTGCATGAGGCGTTACATCTCGTTGATGTGGTTGACGAGCCATTGACCTATTTCCTTGGTGCCGTAAGCGGTGTGGCCTTCAACCTGTATTTCCGGCGTGCGGATATATGCGGCCAGGGCATCGTCGACGGCTTTGCGGATGAGGGCGCCTTCTTCCTTGAGGTTGAAGTATTCAAAGAGCATTGCGACGGAGAGCACCTGAGCCATAGGGTTGGCTATGTTCAGACCCTTGGCCTGAGGCCATGAGCCGTGGATCGGTTCGAACACGGGAGTGTGTTCGCCGGTCGATGCGGAGGGAAGGAGTCCCATCGAACCTGAGATGACACTGCCCTCGTCGGTGAGTATGTCGCCGAAGGTGTTTTCAGTCACCATTACATCGAAAAATGCAGGCTCGGTAATCATCTTCATGGCCGCGTTGTCTACGAACATATAGTCGGTCGTGACATCAAGATATTGCGGTTCCATCTCTTTTGCGATCTTGCGCCAGAGGCGGCTTGAGGCCAAAACGTTGGCTTTGTCAACCACGGTGAGGTGGTTGCGACGGCGGCGTGCATATTCGAATGCCATACGGAGTATGCGCTCTATTTCCTCGCGGGTGTAGGCGTTGGTGTCGAACGCGCGGTTGTCATCCTGATATTTTTCGCCGAAGTACATGCCGCCCGTAAGTTCGCGGATGCAGATGAAGTCGGCATCCTTTATTATTTCAGCCTTGAGGGGCGATTTGTGGATAAGAGCCGGGAAAATCTGCACGGGACGTATGTTGGCAAACAGTCCGAGCTTCTTGCGCATGGCGAGAAGGCCTTGCTCGGGGCGTACTTTCGCGGTAGGGTCGTTGTCATATTTGGGGTCGCCGATTGCAGAGAACAGCACTGCATCGGCGTCCATGCATGCACGGAATGTCGATTCGGGGAACGGGTCACCGAATTCATCGATGGCCGCTGCGCCTACAGGAGCGTATGTATAGGTCACTTTGTGTCCCATTTTCTCGCATACGGCTGTCATTACGTCAACACCTACTTTTGATATTTCAGGCCCGATGCCGTCGCCGGGCAATACTGCTATTTTAAAATCCATATCGGGTAGTCTGTTATTTGTTTTCGTATTCCAAAATTTTATCACGGTTGCTGAGCAGGTAGTCGATGTCGTCGAGTCCGTTGAGCAGACAGTGCTTTTTGTAGGGATTGATATCGAAATGCTCGGAGACGCCAGTGGCAAGGTTGGTGATTGTCTGCGACGGCAGGTCGACAGATATCTGTGTGGCAGGATTGTTTTCTATCGTCTCAAACAGCGAGGTAAGAAACGGTTCGGTCACCACGACAGGGAGCACAAAGTTGTTGAGCTCGTTGTTTTTGTGAATGTCGGCAAAGAATGTCGACACGACCACACGAAATCCATAATCAGCTATAGCCCAGGCAGCGTGTTCGCGTGAAGAGCCGCAGCCGAAGTTTTTGCCGGCGACCAATATCTGTCCGCTGTAGCGCGGATTGTTTAACGGAAATGATGCGATGGGGTTGCCTTTGTCGTCAAACCTCCAGTCGCGGAAAAGATTTTCACCGAAACCTTCGCGGGAAGTCGCTTTAAGGAAGCGTGCCGGAATAATCTGGTCTGTATCGATATTTTCAATAGGCAGAGGCACGCATGTCGATGTGACGTTGTTGAATTTCTGTTTCATCAGAGGAGATTTAACGGGTTGGTAATAACGCCAGTCACGGCGGCTGCGGCTGCTGTGAGCGGACTTGCGAGCACTGTACGTGCACCGGGCCCCTGACGTCCCTCGAAGTTGCGGTTGGAAGTGGAAACGGCGAGACATCCGGCAGGCACTTTGTCATCATTCATGGCAAGGCATGCAGAGCATCCGGGCTGACGTATCTCAAATCCGGCGTCAGTGATTATCCGGTCGAGACCTTCTTCCTTTATCTGATTGAGCACTTCCCATGAGCCGGGCACGAGCCAAGCGGTGACTTCGGGGTGCTTTTTACGTCCTTTCACTATGGATGCGAACTGTCGGAAGTCATCGAGACGACCGTTGGTGCAGCTTCCGAGAAATACGTAGTCGACTTTTGTGCCTTCGATTGAATTGCCTGATGTGAAGCCCATGTAGGCGAGAGATTTCTCAAAAGAGACTTTTTCCTGCTCGTCGACGCCATCGGCACATGCCGGAACCGCTTCGTCGATTGCTATGCCCATGCCGGGGTTTGTGCCGTAAGTGACACGCGGCTTTATGTCGGCTGCGTCAAATCTCACTTCCTTGTCAAAGACGGCATCATCGCCTGAGGGGAGAGTGCGCCAGTAAGCCACGGCTTTGTCCCACTCTTCGCCTTGCGGGGCGTAGGGGCGACTTTTGCAGTATTCAAATGTCACTTCGTCGGGGGCAATAAGTCCGCCGCGTGCTCCCATCTCGATTGACATGTTGCACAGAGTCATGCGGCCTTCCATTGACAGCGCGCGGATGGCTTCTCCGGCATATTCCACAAAATATCCGGTGGCTCCGCCTGTTGTCATTTTCGCTATGATATAGAGTGCGATATCTTTTGCCGTGACACCCTCGCCGAGTTGCCCGTCGACAGTTATGCGCATGGTCTTTGGCTTTGCCTGAAGTATGCACTGCGAGGCGAGCACCATTTCCACTTCAGAGGTGCCGATGCCGAAAGCTACGGCACCGAAAGCTCCATGTGTCGAGGTGTGGCTGTCGCCGCACACTATTGTGTAGCCAGGTAGCGTCAACCCGTTTTCCGGGCCGATGACATGAATGATGCCGTTTTTCGGATGGCCGAGAGGAAAGAGAGTGAGGCCGAACTCTTCAGCGTTGGCTGTCAGCTGCTCGACCTGATGGCGTGACACGGCATCTGCAATCGGTTTGTCCTGATCGTGAGTGGGCACGTTGTGGTCGGGAGAACAGAAAGTGCGCTCGGGGCGGAATACTTTCAAACCGCGGTTGCGCAGGCCGTCGAATGCCTGAGGACTTGTAACCTCGTGGCAATAGTGTCGGTCGATATAGAGCTGGGTCGGGCCGTTGTCGACTTTTGTCACGACGTGGCTGTCCCAGATTTTGTCAAATAAAGTATTCATTGTATGATGAATTATACATGACCGGATTGCGGTCGCAAGTGGTTAACGCACGAATTTGTTGATGGCATCGATAAATGCTTCGGCCGATGCGCTGACGATGTCGGTGTTGGCTGAGAAACCGTAGTAATGGTTGCCGTCGTATTCGACAGTCATGTGCACTTTGCCGACATCGTTGCTGCCTTTGTTGATTGCCTGAATAAGGAACTCCTTTACAAGCATCTGGCGGCTGATGATGCGTTTGATTGCAGAGATGGCTGCATCTACAGGGCCGTTGCCTGAGGCGCATGCCTCGAATTTCTCACCGGCGATGTCAAGGCCGATGCTTGCCACCGACTTGATGCCGACGCCTGAAGTAACCTGCAGGAAGTCGAGTTTGATACGGTGTCCTTTCTTGTGTTGTCCGGCAAGCATGAGCACGTCGTCATCATTGATTTCTTTCTTTTTGTCGGCAAGGCGTAGAAACGCTTCGTAAGCTTTGTCGAGAGCCTCTTTGTCAAGCTCGATGCCGAGCACGTGAAGTCTGTGTTTGAGTGCGGCACGGCCTGAGCGGGCTGTAAGCACGATGGAATTTTCGTCTACGCCCACCACTTTGGGGTCGATGATTTCGTAGCTTTCGCGGTTTTTAAGCACTCCGTCCTGATGTATGCCCGAAGAGTGTGCGAATGCATTGCGTCCGACAATCGCCTTGTTGGGCTGCACCGGCATGTTCATCAGCGAGGACACCATGCGCGAGGTGTTGTAGATTTTTGTGGTGTTGAGATTGGTGGTGATGCCGAGTTCCTTGTGTGAGTAGCAAATCATTGCGATTTCCTCGAGAGAGGTGTTGCCGGCGCGTTCACCGATGCCGTTGATGGTTACTTCGGCCTGACGCGCTCCGTTGATTACGCCTGATATTGTATTGGCGGTGGCCATGCCGAGGTCGTTGTGGCAATGTGTGGCAATGGTGACTTTGTCGATGCCGTCGACATGGTCGACGAGATATTTTATTTTTTCTCCGAACTCGGAGGGGAGACAGTAGCCGGTGGTGTCGGGAATATTTATGACAGTGGCTCCGGCCTTGATTACGGCCTCAACGACGCGGGCGAGATATTCATTGTCAGTGCGTCCGGCGTCTTCGGCATAGAACTGCACATCCTCGACAAAACGTTTTGCATAGGCCACGGCCTTTACCGCACGCTCGATTATCTCTTCACGGGTGGAGTTGAACTTATATTTTATATGAGGGTCTGATGTGCCGATACCGGTGTGTATGCGTTTGTGTTTGGCATATTTCAGAGCCTCTGCCGCGACTTCTATATCCTTTTCGACGGCTCTGGTCAGAGCGCATATCGTGGGCCACGTAACGGCTTTTGAGATTTCAACTACGGAGTTGAAGTCTCCGGGGCTTGAGACCGGAAATCCGGCTTCAATCACGTCGACGCCAAGCTCTTCAAGCGCTTTGGCGACTTCAATCTTTTCTACGGTGTTAAGCTGGCAGCCTGGCACTTGCTCGCCGTCACGGAGTGTGGTATCGAAAATGTAAAGACGATTGCTCATATATCAATATTTGAATTATCGTTTGGAAACCTAAATACAACAATTTGTAAATTTCTCACAAAGATACTATCAAATATTTACATTTTCAAACTTTTTTATGGAAAATTGCGCCAAAACGAAGTTGAAGTGCTGGCAAATATAAAAATGGTCAACTAATGAAGCATGACCTCATATAGAAATCAGGTTGTAAATGCCAGTTTCTTTAAAATCAGAATGATGCTCCGATGCGGATTGATGCGTAGTGGAGGTCTTTGAAGCGGGTGTTTACTCCGTCAAGATTGCCGTCGGACAGGGGCATGTATTCGTAGCCGAGAGAGAAGTTGCTGCTGAATGTGCGTGAATGAGCAAGGGTGAAGCCAAGAGCAATCCCTCCGATAAAATTGCGCTGATATACGTCGGTATATAGGTTGTTGAACCCTACGCCGCCTTTTATTTCAAGATATAGGAAACTTGGAGACTTGGTGAAACTTGTGCGGAGCATCGCGTAGACCGGATAGCTGCGCGACGAGTTGCTGACCATCATGCGGATGCCTGCTCCTATGCCTGCAAATCTCAGATAGTCACCTTTATATCCGAAAAATGCGTCAATGTCGATGGCGGTCATGTCTTGCCCTGTCATGTCAATGGAACTTCCCAAAGAGGCTCCCCATGTGAAATGTCTGACAAACGGGGTGTCGGGTATCTGCTTGGCCAAGTCGGCAGTCGTGTCGGCAGTGGATCCGGAAGTGCTTTGCGTCTCAGTTGTGGTGCTGATAACAACGGTTGTGACGTTGTCTCGTGCCGGCGATGCCAAATATCCTAACAGTAGCGATGATGTGATGAAGATTGTTCTGGCAAATCCTGTCATTGTCATTCTGATTTTCGCAGTTCGAGACATGCCCACCTGTCGCGGGAACTTACTCTGAGAAATTCGAGTTTGTATGTCTGTGCTTGCTCAAGGAGCATGTTGACATCGTCCTCGTAAAATCCGCTCAGTAATATTGAAGCTCCGGGCTTCATGGCTTCGGCATATTTGCCCATGTCGTTGAGTATGATGTTGCGGTTGATATTGGCGATGAAGATGTCGGCCTTTGGCAGTCCTTCAAGTGAATCGGCGTCGCCTAATATGACATTGATTTCAGGGTGATTGTTGAGCCGGAC
The DNA here is from genome assembly GCA_004102805.1 of Muribaculaceae bacterium Isolate-002 (NCI). Taxonomy (GTDB): domain Bacteria; phylum Bacteroidota; class Bacteroidia; order Bacteroidales; family Muribaculaceae; genus JAGBWK01. The sequence goes on along the minus strand of SCEG01000024.1, from coordinate 14,997 downwards.
ATTTTCTACGGCATTGGTCTGTGCGAAAGGGTCAATCTCTATGGCGTTAATCGGTGAGGCGCCTTTCATCGCGGCAAGTATGGCAAGAATGCCTGTGCCTGTGCCCATGTCGATGACTGACCGGCCGTTAAGGTCGGTATGGAGCAGGCGATAGATTATCAGTGAGGTTGTGGCGTGATGCCCGGTGCCGAAAGCCATTTTCGGGTCAATCACTATATCGTATTCACATTTTGGTATGTCGGTATGGAAACTTGAGTGAATCACGCAGCGGTCATCGACTACTATCGGCTTGAAGTAATTGCGCTCCCATTCGGCATTCCAGTCCTTTCCTTCGATTTTCTTTGTCGAGACTTCAAATTTGTAGCCCGGCAGTGGAAATGTATCGATTGTCAGATCGAGTTTTCCCTTGTCGAAAAGTTCTTTTTTTATGTATGCAGTGGTGCCTTCCGCGTCAGGGACGAAACTTTCATAACCTATGTCGCACAGCAGTGAGGCAAGGATGTCGGTGGCGGTCTCATCACACGGACTGATGTTTATGCGGGTTTCGATGTAGTCGTTCATTATTGCAGTCGTTAGTATTAAACTATTATGACAAGCAGCTGTCCAAATAATTCTGAACAGTTACTTACGTATGCAAATTTAATGTTATTTTTTGTTTCTGCGGAATAAATTCGAGACTTTCTTGACGATTTTATAGGTTTTCAGTCCATATTCGGCGGCTCCCACGATATCGGTGGCGGAGGCAAAGAAATTTCGGGCCTTTTCGTCGGTGCGCGGGTCGGCGGAGAACATGTCTCTGATGCGCTCTTTTTCGATGTCAATGCGAATTGCCGTGGTGGCGCGGAGTATGCGCAGCTGCTCCATGTCATATCCTTTCCAGTTGCTATTCTTCTTCATTGTCGTTTTCATTTAAATTGTTAGGAGTGTCAGGTGCGTCAAGTATTATCTTTGACAGAAACCGTGCAATCGGATTGATGATAATGGTGCGTTTAAAAATAATCATCAGAATGATAAGCAGCAGATAAAAACCGCCTACTATCAGATAGGCCCATGTTGTAGCCATGTGCTGAGACAGGGCTTCGATGACTCCGTAAGAGACAAATGCCAGCGATATTATGACAAAGAGCAGGCAGACAAATGCGATTGCTATGGCGGCGAGTAACTGCGTGAGCACTTCGGCAAGCGATAGCTTGCCTGAGTGGATATAGAGTTTTGCTATACGTTGAAACGGAGCGAAGTATCCTTTGAAAGCTTCCATAAATATTTATAGACTAAAAACCGGAGCCACTGTCAGAGAGGTGGTGATGGATACCACCCTCCGGCGGCGGCTCCGGATTGATTATCATTTATAGCCGAGTCATTATTGTGTCTGTTTTATTATTTTTATGTAAGGCAGACGGCAATAGTTCGGCCGGTGGTTGAAACGGATGTGAATGTTTATTTCTGTGCTTCAAGTTCGTCGGCGATTTCATCGACGATTTTATCAAATTTGTCTTTACGCAATTTGATGCCGTGGTCACGAAGATATTGTGCGATCTGTGCTCTTGTCTCACAACCTTTCTTGGGCGCGAATAACAAACCGATAGCTGCTCCTGCAAGAGCTCCACCAAATGCTGCAATAGCGATACTCAAACCTTTCATAGTCATAATAATTTTAGATTAGACATATATGTGTTTTTATGAATTTCAAACAACAGGCAAACCTTTCACTAAAAACAGGTTGTCAAGATCAGTTATCAGAAAGATTAATCTGTCATATCTTCAAAACAGATGTCGACGCAAAATAGTTGAGGAAAGGTTTGAAAAAATGTGGAATTTTATCAGTTCACAGGAATGTCGAGTCAAAATGTCGGTAGTATAATGTCATAAACTTGGACGGCCAATTTCCATAACCCTATCTTCAAGCTCTTTGCGATTGCCCAACGCTTTGTTACGGGTTTTGACGCGATAGTTGTAGATGGTAGTGACGGAGTATCGGAGGAACTGCGCGATTTTCACGCTGTCGGTTATTCCTAATCTTATCAGTGCGAAAACACGCAGTTCAGTATTGAGCTGACCTTCTTTTTTCAATATAATCTGACTGTCGGGAGAGAGAAGTCGGTTGAAGTCGGCGACAAATGTGGGAAAGAGTTTCAGGAATGTTGTGTCGAAATTGCGGTAAAAAGATTTCAGCTCATCTTCAAGCATATCGGTTGACTTCAGCGTTTTTTTCAGTTCGTCGGTTTTTCCGACTGAAATCAGTTTGTTGAGATTTTTTCGGTAGGCGTCAAATTTCTCTATATATAGTGAACATTGGTTCATGTATTGGGCGATATATTCCTCTTTGATCATTGAATTGTCGGCTATTGCGTGGTTGGCCTCAGTCAGGCTGTTGTTAAGGTCGCGAAGTTCGGTGTTTAGCTGTTTGAGACGGTTATTGGCTTCAGTAGCCTGCCGATGTGCGTTTGATGTTTTTTTCATCTGCTTCAATACCCAAAGTATGGCGATGACAAGAAATATCGCAAGAATGCTTATTATCACGATGGAGATGCGTTGTTTTTCTTTCTGATGCTGAATTTCGTGGACATAAGCGGCGTTGACAATCGGGAATATGTCATTGATTTCAAGAATGCGCTGGCGGGCATTGCACAGTTTGGCGTCATCCATCGCAATGCGGAGGAATTCGTGAGCATTATCAATGTCACCTTCTTCAAACAAAAGGACTGCAAGCTGCCGGAGCGAAACATATTCGCGGACGGAAGCCTTGAGGTCGGCAATTGATGATATGAGCAGGTTTTCTTTTTGTTTTTCAGTGTTGCCGAGTCCATGATATGCGTAAGCGAGAGTATTTGCAAGGATTGCTCTGTCGTGGGTGGTATATTGGTTGTTTGCCAGATAATCCTCGAGAATTTCCACTGCTTTGCCATATTCGTTATTCCTGCAATATTTATCCGACATGTCGACAATATAGGACAATGAGGCGGGTGGACATAATGACAGCAAAGAGTCCTGATATGTCTCGAATATTGCAAGATTTCTATCTTTGTCCTCTTTTCTTACAGCGAAATCAATCAGATATGCCGCAATAGTGCGTCTGATGTAATAGTAATATGGCAAAAGGTATTGAGGAACGGAATCGTGGGGAATTGAGTCGACAATATCGAGAGCTTCTTTGTACATGCCTATGCTGCCGAGAACGTTTGCTGTGTTGAGCCGGGCATTTGTAATGAACTCAGGGTTGCCGGTCTTGAAAGCCAGGATTTCTCGTTGCCGGCAATATTCAAATGCAGAGTCGGTATTGTATGGGCGGAATTCATCAAGCAGATCTCCCAGAGCGTAGAAGCGTGCGCTGTCATCGGAGGCCGCCGCAAGAGCATTTCTCAATTTGTTCAGATGGTTCTCTTTTTGTGAGAGGTAAATATCTCTGTTAAGAATTGTCTTGTGGAGCTCCGACATAAGGGAGTCGTTTTTTGTATGCGCTGATGTGTGTGCGGCGGTAGCCGTCAACAAAAGCAATATTATCCAATAGGTCTGTAGTTTGTTTAGCATCATACACAAATATAGTGATTTTTTTCAAAAGCAGAACGATTTTTTTGGGTGCGTCAGCTTTTTGGTATGCATGAATTGCTTCAGAAGCGTTTTTATGCTCGTTTTGCGGGGCTTGTAATACTACTTCTATTTAGGTGTTTGTGTGTGTTATATTATTGAATATTAGTGATATATAGTTTTTTAAAATGCAAAACAGCTACTTATTTGCTACTGATGTATTTTTTTGTGCGATTTTAGCATAAGTCTGTATTTATCTTTGTGAAAAAGATTTCAGTGCGCAATTGAATCTAATCCATCACAAACTAATCAAAAATTGTAACGTATGCTTAATTTTACCAAACTGACGGCTTCGGCCTTTGTAATGTTATCAGCGGCATTCGGTGCCTCTGCAGTAGACCATCTGAATATCATCGGTAGTGCGACTCCGGGCGGCTGGAGTGTGCTTGACGGAATACTGATGCCTCCGGTGGCTGACAGCGAGAATGTGTTCAGCTGCATCGGTTATCTCAAGGCTGATGAGGAATTCAAGTTTACCTGCGGCAAGGATTTCTCCGATTCAAACAAGGAATACCGCAATGCCTCGACAGATCCGTATGAGATATCAAATCTTGTGCAGGGTGGCAATGACTACAAATTCAAGGTGACAGAGAGTGCCAACTATAAAGTGGTGTGCGATCTTAATGACATGACGGTGTCGGTGACCAAGGCCGAATATCAGGAAAATCCTATCCGTTTCAACGCTCTTTTCATGGTGGGCAATGCTACGTCAGGCGGTTGGAATATCGTTGACGGCACACGTCTGGAGTGGGGCGGAGAGAGCGATCCGTTCAAATTTACATGGACAGGCGAATTGAATGAAGGCGAGTTTAAAATCGATTCAAACAGTTATAACGGCGACTGGGCCGGTCCGTGGTTTTTCGCAGGCCTTGACGAGGATGGCAATATCGATTATTCTAAGATTATCGCAGACGGAACCGGTGACCGTAAATGGCAGATTGCCGAGTCAGGCAGATATAATGTCGATATTGATCTGCTTAAGGGCTCGATAGCAATAACCAAGGCGCCTCTTGACGGCATTGAGGATATCGTTGATGAAAATGAATGCACTCCGGTCTATTATAACCTGCAGGGTATTCAAGTAGCCAATCCTTCTAACGGTATTTTCATCAAGAAAGCCGGCAATAAAGTTACAAAAGTAATATTATAATTTCATCCAAATATTTATCATGAAGAATAAACTAACCTTTTTTTATCTCTTGTCATTTATCTTTTTGGGCGCGATAACGCTCAAAGGCGAGACCAAGGGCAACCCTAAGGCCGATCCGGGTGCTGTGGTGACAAGTGGTAACGCACGATTCACTGTGCTTACACCGGAAATGATACGTATCGAATACAGTGACAAAGGAGTATTTGAGGATCGCGCTACGTTCACTGTCGTTAACCGTCAACTTGCCGTGCCGCAATACAAGACATCGGAAGATGAGACATTCCTGTATCTTGAGACCGCTAAGCTGAAGATGAAATACCGCAAAGGGTCAAATCCCAAGACTCTTCCGGCGTCGTCGTCAAACCTGTCAATCACTATAGACCATAACGGACGAGAAGTGCTGTGGTATCCCGGCAAACCGGATCCCATGAACCTTAAGGGAACTTGCCGAACGCTTGACGGCAGCAATGGCCAGAACAAACGTTCGGAAATGGAGGATGGTCTGATTTCGCGCTCCGGCTGGGCAGTAATCGATGACTCATGGACTTCAGCAAGAGCAGACGGCAGCCGTTCGTTTGCATTGGAGGCAGATGAAAATCTCGGATACGACTGGTGGTCAGACCGCAATGATCCGCACGCGATGGATATCTACTTCCTCGGTTATGGAAACAATTACAAAAAAGCGCTGTCGGACTATACTTCGATTGCCGGTAAAATACCATTGCCTCCGGCATACGTATTCGGCTACTGGTATAGCAAATACTCTTCATATTCGGCTGACGATTACCGTGACATCATGAACAACCTGTCGTCAAACGATATACCCACCGATGTCATGATCCTTGATATGGACTGGCACTGGAACGGCAGCGAGGGCAGTATGTCGGGCGGCCGTGGCGGATGGACAGGCTGGTCATGGAATACCAACCTTATACCTGACCCCGTAGGGCTCCTGAAGGAGATGCATGACCGTAATTTCAAGGTAGCGCTTAATCTGCACCCTGCCGATGGCGTGAACAGTGTGGAGTCGCCAGAATTCTTTACCGCCATGAATGAGGATCTCAGAGGCAAGTATAATGTGAATGCATCTTCGGGCAAGACAATTCCCTGGTATCTTGATTATACGGATTTTACTGATTCGTTCTTCCGCACAATTATCCGCGAGCATGAAAGTGAAGGCGTGGATTTCTGGTGGCTTGACTGGCAGCAGCATCTTACGAGCCCTTATACGAACGGTCTGGGTCAGACATTCTGGTGCAACCACGTGTTCTATAACGATATGGCCGCCAACCGTCCTGACCGTCGTCCGGTAATTTTCCACCGCTGGGGAGGTCTCGGAAGCCACAGATATCAGATCGGATTTTCAGGAGACGCGCTCATCAATTTCCCCACACTTGCCTTCCAGCCTTATTTTACGGCTACAGCGTCGAATGTAGGTTACGGCTATTGGGGACATGACCTTGGCGGACATGCGTTTACCGATGAAAAGACTGTCAATGACCCCGAGCTTGTGCTCCGCTGGATACAGTTCGGTGTGTTTACCCCGATATTCAGAACGCATGCCACGAATGACTCGCGCATCGAGCGCCGCATTTGGATGTTCCCCAACTTCCCCGATATGCTTGAGGCAGTGAAATTACGCTACTCATTGTTCCCGTATATCTACACTATGGCCCGTGAGGCATACGACACAGGTATCTCGCTCTGCCGTCCGCTTTATTATGAATATCCGGAAGTCGAGGAAGCGTACGCTTATGAGGAGGAATATTTCTTCGGCAGCGACATCCTTGTAGCTCCTATTGTGGAGGCATCGGAAAACGGCGTATGCACCAAGACTATATGGTTCCCCGAAGGAAACTGGTGGAGTGTTGCCACAAACGAGCTCATCGAAGGTCCGTGCACTATGACAATGGAGTTCTCTAAAACAGATATTCCTTATTTCTACCGTGAAGGTTCTATCGTTCCCTTAAATCCCGCGAGTGTGAAAAATGTCACTGAGCATCCCGAGCATCTTGTCATCAATGTTGTGAGCGGCAAAGAGGGTAAAGGAAAGCTCTATGAGGATGAGGGCGACAACTCCGACTATGATGTGGCATACGCAACAACAGCTTTCACGCAGACACTTAACGGCAACAAGCGCACGCTCGTAATCAATCCGCGAGAGGGTAACTCAAGCAATCTGCCCGCAATGAGGTCGTATACTGTGAATGTGTATAACTCGAATGCGCCGCAGGCGGTTATTGTAAACGGTGATGCCATCACCCAATACAGCTATTCACCCGAAAGCAAATGCACTACGGTGGAAATTCCGGTTAATGCGTGCGCTTCGGCTGTGACTGTAGAAATCGAGGAAGCAGCTGCGGGGATAGCCGGCGTCATGGTGAACAGCACGAAAATCTACTATGACAAATCTTCTGACACGCTCACGGCTGAGTTCGGACAGAATAAAAATAATGTGGAATTCGCAATGTTCAATATGTCGGGCTCTGAGTGTCTCAACCACAAATATCAGAACATCTCGCGTTTTTCCGAAAAGCTGTCGATGCTGTCTTCGCCCCAGATGTATGTCTGCAAGATAATTGCCGATAATCAAGTAACAGTTGAAAAGATCTCAAAATGAACATAGCCATGAAGAAAATATTATCATTACTGACTGTATTTTTCTGCAGTCTGCCAGTTTTCGCCGGCATGTCGAATTCGATTGAATATAATCAATTGTATATAGTGGGCACTGCCGTAAAGGGGGGATGGAACCTGAGCGCTACGCCAATGGGCAAGATTGACCGCGGCGTTTTCACATGGACCGGTACGCTTACGGCCGGCGAGCCGTTCAAATTCATGAACTCTACCGACGGCTGGCACAAGCATATCGTTGCCACAACCAAGGATGAACTGATCAAGGAAGGGGAGATACACCATCTTGACTTCTATGCCAACTGGCAGCTTCCCGATATGTATGACAATAAATTCCAGGTAAGTGAAACCGCCGACTATCTCATGACAGTCGACCTGCGTAGCATGTGCGTGACCCTGGTCAAGGCGCCGGCTGCCACGACTTACCCCGACAAGTATTATATCACGGGCTCGGCGCTTGACAATAAGGTCATCGAACTTCCGAAAATCGAAGATTTCGAATTCAAATACAGCATGACGTGCAAACCGGGCAATGTCATATTGATGGACACGCCCGAAAGGGGTGAGAATACCCGCTATTTCGTGCCGATGTTTGAAGATGTCGACCTGTCGTTCGGCAAAGGTTACGCTGCTAACATGGGCGTTACAACCGACCCTGCGGCCAAAGGCTGGAGTGTGTCGGCTGCCGGTGACTATATCGTGTATATTTCATGCAGCGACAACAAATATCAGGGCAAGAAGCATGCACCACGCAAATATGTCTATATAGTGGGCGGTTGCTGTGAACTGCCGTGGAACTATTGGGATGAAAGCAACAACTGCTTCTCTCCCAATCCCGAGAATGCCAATGAACTGGTGTGGGAAGGCGAGCTCGCCAACGGTGTGGACGGAACTCCGGAGCCGGATCAGTTTAAGATACTCACCGAAAAAAGTTGGACAGAGGAGAACTACCATCCCTACATACAGGGTACTTTGGCAGAAGGAACGACTCCGATACGTACTACTGACGGTGGCGATACGAAGTGGAAAATCGCGAAAGATGGCAATTACCGTATAACTATCGATACTTTCAGGGAGACAATGACGACAGAGTATCTTTCCCCGACACAGGAGCCGACTTCGACTGACGGTAACGGTGACGGATTGGCCGGAGTGGACTCTGCCGCTATTGACGGCATCGAGCTGTCAAGCGACAATCACCGGGTAGAGTTGATAAACTCACCCGAGCCGGTTGATGTCAAGGTTGTAAATCTTGCAGGGAGTGTAATCGCCCATAAGGAAGGTATATCGAAAGGTGTTGTGGCAGATAATCTTTCAACCGGCATATATGTGGTGTCGGTAACCGGAATGTCGGTCAATAAATCATACAAAGTAAGAATTTAAGTTTTACCTGATAAGCAAATCATAAGCAACCGATAGGTTTTGAGGTTTCTATGATTTGCTTATCATTCATCAAAATATTATCCATGAAACACAGAATTTTTCCTTTAATCCTTACAGGATTGGGGTTGATGGCGTCAGTCAGCGCTACAGCCAAAGATGTGTATGCTTACACTCCGAATGGCGAAGTCTTAGGAAAGGCTACCGAGATAAAGCGTATCGAGTTTGCCAACGGAAAGATGTCGCTTGTGCCTGAAATAGGTGAAAAGACGGAAATCGCATTGTCAGATTTAGGATATTTTGCCTTTAAACCGTTAGAGTCTAGCGGTGTATCTGTAATAGAGAATGCCGATGTGACTGTGAGTATATCCGGGAATATACTGTCAGTGACAAGTGCCTCGGAAATTACGGAAATCAGAATATACAATCTGCGAGGAGAGTTGACCGGACAATCAGCTCCGGCAGCAAGCATGGCAACAATGACCGTCAATACTCCCGGTCTGTATATTGTGGCAGTGGAAGCCGGCGGCATAACACAAATCTATAAAATAGTCAGATAACCATGAAAAAGTATAAGACCATATCATTGCTCGCCATGGGCGCAGCCGCATTATCAATCTATGCGGCCGATTTTCTGTATTTCCATCGTAATGGCGAAGTAGTTCAGACAATAGCTGCAGATGATGCCGACCGCATAGTGAAAGAAAGCGACAATATGATGAATGTCGTTGATGCGTCAGGCGCAACTGTTTATTCTTTCTCAGGCGAAGAGATTGATTCAATTACCTTCACATTGCCGATGCCAAAGGCCGATCTGCTTGATGTCGTGTTTAATGCAGACGGAACCGCGAAGGATGTGTCTCCGATGAATTTCAGCGTGGAGCGCGGTGGAGAGGCAACAACCGAATGGAGCGACCGATATAACAGATATGTAGCAAGATTGTCAGACAACAAGTGGGGCAACGGTGATGTGACAGAGCAGTTCTACCGCATCGACTACAGCAACAATCAGGCGTTTATGGATGCACTTGCCGACGGGCATACGCTCGAGGTGCTGTTCATGCCGGAGTATGAAACACTTCCCGACAGCGAGGCCAAGGTGTTTGCATCACATGAGGCCGGTGGTACGGGCATCATGTTAAAAGGGTCGTGGAGCGGGCCGAACGGGCTCAATGCTCTGACATTCCTTCCGAATGTGTCGACCGGCACCAACAGTTCATGGCAGTGGGCAGCGAGTGATGTCGTGCCGGCGTCAAACAGCTACTATCATGTAGTCGGAGTATGGAACAAGGAAGCCAAGAAGGCAGATATTTATATCAACGGAGAGTTGAATAACGAGATAGATATCAGCGGCAGCAATTATATCCAGACAAAGGAAGGCGCGAGATTTTTCTGTATCGGCGGAGACGCGTGTGTTGCCGGCGGAAACAAGACAACCGGGGTTCAGAACGGTATCAACGGCCGAATAGTTCTTGCCCGCATATATGACGATGCGCTTACGGCAGAGCAGGCCGAGCTTCTTTACAAGGCTGTAGATGTAACAGAACCGAGTCAGATGCCTAAGGCCGACTTGCTTGATGTCGTGTTTAATGCCGACGGAACCGCGAAAGATGTGTCGCCGATGGGATTCAATGTAGAACGCGGTGGCGAGGCTACGACCCAGTGGAGCGAGGATTTCAACCGTTATGTTGCAAGATTGTCAGACAACAAGTGGGGCAACAGTGATGTAGCAGAGCAATTCTACCGCATCGACTACAGCGATAATCAGGCATTCAAAGATGCGCTTGCCGACGGACATACGCTTGAGGTGATGTTTATGCCGGAATATACCGGCAGTCTGCAAAATGTGGAGGCAAAGATATTTGCATCACATGAAGCGGGCGGCACAGGGGTTATGGTTAAGGCATCGTGGAGCGGGCCGAACGGGCTCAATTCACTTACATTCCTTCCGAATGTGTCGACCGGCACCAACAGTTCATGGCAATGGGCAGCAAGTGACGTGGTGCCTGAGCCATACGCATATTACCATATTGTCGGCGTGTGGGACAAGGATGTGCAGAAGGCAAGAATTTATGTTAATGGAAAGCTTAATAATGAAATCAGCATCAGCGGCAGCAACTTTATTCATGCGAAGGAGGGCGCAAATTTCTTCTGTATCGGCGGAGACGCATGTGTTACGGGTGGAAACAAGACAACCGGCGTGCAGAATGGCATCAACGGACAAATCGTATTGGCCCGCATATATGACGATGCGCTGACTTCAGAGCAGGCAGAACGTCTCTATAAAGATGTAGAGGAAGGTGTGGCGGCTACGCACCCTGTTATTGAAAACATCACTATGCTTAAGAATGTGCAGGTTAAAGCCGGTGCGGTATATCCGATTTACGGTCAGGGATTTGAGGAAGGTGATGAGTTTGTTTTTGAGAGCGGAGCTACACGTTGGGAACTTCCGGCCGAGATCGGCAAAGATTGTGCCACCGTTGTTCTGCCGGACGATGTGAAGAGCGGCACATTCAATGTATTGCTCAAGCGCGGCGAACGGATACAGCCTCTGGGCTCGGTGGACTTCCTCAAAGTACGCAATTTTGAAAGCAGAGCACATATAGTATCTCACCGCGGTTACTGGTCGAAAGAAGGAGCTGCGAGAAATTCACGTGCCGCTCTGCGTAACGCAATCGAGCTTAAGACATACGGTGCTGAAACAGATATCTGGTTTACTAAGGATAATGTTCTCGTTGTCAACCATGATCCGTCGATTGACGGAGTCACCATACAGGATTCCAATTATGATGCGATAAAGGACAAAAAGCTGTCGAACGGCGAGACAATACCTACCTTTGACGATTATCTCGAGATACTCAAGGAGAGCGATTACTGCAAGCTGATTGTTGAAATCAAGACGCATTCCAGCGAAGCGCGCACGATAGAGGCTGCAATGGCGGCGGTTGATGCAATCAAGGCTGCCGGGCTGGAGGATATGGCTGAATATATTGCTTTCGACTACGCTACATGCAAGGCTCTGGCAGAGAAATATCCCGAATATATGGTTCAGTTCCTGTGTGACAATGCATCACAGGTGCGTACGCCTGCCCAGCTCAACAGTGACGGGAGAATCTCGATTGACTATAATGGCGCGATGCTCAACGCCAATCCGAGATTCATCGACGATGCTCATAAACTCGGCCTTATTGTCAATGTGTGGACAATAAATTCAAACGAAGAAATCGGAGAGTGGATCAACAAAGGTGTAGATATGATAACTACCGACACGCCCGATGTCGGCATGAAATATGTCGAGTATTACAAGGCAAATATGTAAACCTCAATATCTAAAATCTAGTAGGAGGTAAACACTAATCGCAGGTGTTTATCTCCTGCTTTCGTGTTTGCCGACCTCACACACCTCCGTACGTGCCGTTCGGCATACGGCGGTTCTCCAACCAAAGTAGGCGCTCCCTCATACCTTTCGCGTTCCGCGCTATTCTTCCAAGGGCAGATTCTGATGTTTTCAGCTTTTCTCCTTTCATCGGATAAAATAAAGTAGTTGCTCGTGTGGTTAAGTTTTGCCCTTCATCAGCGCCTTAAGGCGATGTCTAATATGGCATCTGCCGCCATCTGTGGGCTCGCGGTTACTGCTTGCCTCGCGGCTACCCCACAGACCTTCCCGATTAAGAACATGATCTTTCAGTCTTATACTCCCTTGATTGGATAGCTTTCGGGCTTCGGTTTGTTTAGCAACCTTACCCCTGACTTTGAGCCTTGTATCAAGTTTCTGTGCGTGAAGCCAGACTTTTTTCAAACGGCACTTCGGAGAAGTCAGCCGGGGGTGCGCGTTGGCGGTTAATCTTCGAGATGCGCACAAGTACGGTCGGAATTGAGCCGAACCAATCGAGGTGCGGCAGCAACTCGGCGAGGGTCAGCGGCGTAACCTCAAAAAGGAATTTACCCTTTTTGAGAAGGTATGAACCGCTGTCCTGACGACCAATAACCTTTGAGCCGCTCCATTGGAGCAAGCAAAGGGTCTTTACCTCGTCGGTCGCGAACTCGTTTGCGAGAAGCTGATAAACGTAGCGTAGCTGTTTATCGGAAAAGCTCGTGCCAGCCTTGCGGCACGATGAAGTTAATGGAGATTGACGAGCTACTAAAGGTTGTCTGCATAGAAAAAGTGCTTTAACGTACTGCGAAAGTACGGTAAAGCACTCTATGGGGAAAAGACAGGGATTATAATGTCATTGCCTGTTATATATCAAGCTGAAATCATCACAACGAGTGGAAATGAATTGATTGACCTTTTTATTCTCTGTAAAAAGAGAAGTTAGATATGAACGTAATGTTTGAAATGACAACAATTCATCAGGCTTTATTTGCATAGATCTTAATGAGCCGTCCTCTTGCGGGACGACTATAACGACGTTCCCATCGTTGAGATTGAACAGACGCATATTAACGACAGCATATGCGTCATTATTAGCTGACTTGAATGCGACAAAATCAACTTTATCTGTCTGTGAAATTCTTACATAACCCTGCGAGATAACATCGGGGTGGTTTCTTGAAACTCCATCAATATTGACATCATCATAATTTATTGTATCTTGGGGTAAATCAGTTACAACCGCGAGGATATAGTAGAAATCAACATCATTATATCCTATTATCGATTCATTAAGGGACGTTTTAGAATTGCCGCTAATCATACATGCAATTCTTTGTCCGGATGGTAGATAAATATCCAAATTAGCTGCTATAATCCCATCGAAGGTGCCTGGATATAAGTCATAACTTGGAGTTGGGAATACTCCCATTCTCATCGGGGAATGTTTATATGTCGGCATATTTTGCAGATCTTCGATAAAGTGCGCAGAATCCCACTTTTCGGGATTTTCTCTATCCGAAAGAAATTGCTTTTGCCAGTCAAAAGTCCATTGCCTTATAGTATCACCCTGGCATTGGGTTTGTTGTGCGTTTAGTTGTAAAAAGAACGCACAACAGATGATGAAAAAGAGGTGTTTCATTTGAACTGAGTTTTGTGGCATGAAGTTACGAAAAGAGTGTAATTTATTGGAAATGAGCGTAGGTTAATTGCTCTTGATAGTAATAGGTTACGATTTAGTTAGTTATCTACTGCATTATCCTTCTGCGCGTTGCGTAACCTTCAAAGAACTCTTCGTATGCAAAAGTAGCTATTTAATCCGAGATTTTGAATTAAACTCCCGGTTTTTTTTTATCCCCTCATTCATAAGATTTTTCCGTAAAAGCGGTTTTGTCCGTCGGCGCACCATTGCTCAAAGCGAGTTTTGAACAAACGTGTGCCGACTACTGCATAGCCGGGGAAAAAGGCACAGCCTCACGCCTAAACGATGTTTAGACTGATGATGCTGTGCCTCTTTCTTTTTGCGCCTATGCCAAGAGGTGCTTTTACGGGTTTTCAAATGATTTTTCTTTTTTCGCTGTCTCTTTTGCCGGAAGCGGAAAGTGAATGCAAAGTGTGTCAGCCTGCCCCATGAATGAAACAGGCGGCCACACACAGCCGGACAAACCGGGAAGAATGATTGTTGCCACTCGGCTGAACAAGTTCCGTCGGATCGGAAACAATCATACTTCCTTTGTTGTGGTTTGCCCTTTTCACGCTTCCGGTGATGTCTTTTTCCTTTTGGTGATTCTTTTTTTTTACGGATTTTCCCCTGAAGTTTTTTTTCTACCCAATCTGCCTCTGTTTTCGTTTACCTCCATTTTGCGCCTTTCAGTAAGCCGCATCAGTCAGTCATTTTCGTTCTGGGCGCAAAGGTAATTCCGGGATTGGACGGGAAAGCAAGGTCAAGCCTCCTGTTTTCGGTAAAAATCTCCAGCCCTGCGGGTAGTATTTTGACCGAAAAACCTTGCATTCCCTAATCCCTACCTTTTCAAGCACCCGAAACGAAAACGACCGATGCGACAGAAAGACGCATAAAAAAAATGTCGGATAAACGAGAGGCAGATAAGATAGTTTGAAACTCAACTCCCTCAGCTCTTGAATCCGCATTAAAAACAAAAAAAATTATTACTGTCCGCTAAACCATATAAGAGTGAGTCCAACATCCTGAACGGTAGAAGTTGGGCTTACTTTTTGTGTTTGACAAGCCCCCTCAGCAGTTTTCGGGCGCCTCGGGTGGCGATTCCGAGGCTTCGGCGAGCATGATTTTCAGGTCTGCATCGGGCTGATTGAGGAATTTTTCGAGATTCAGGTAATACATCAGCACAATTCTGAT
>SCEG01000240.1 GCA_004102805.1 Muribaculaceae bacterium Isolate-002 (NCI) | reverse complement strand
GGCTACGCAGTGGGAACAATACCTGAAAACAGTGCCCGCCGACAGCTTTTATTTCATCGAAGGCAAAAAACGTTACCTTGAATTTGCAACCTACATTTTATTCAGCGACTTGCCCAACACGCCCGCCTTTCCTGACTACAACAATGGTAAGATGGAAAATGAATGGTTGGAAGAGCTGGAGAGTGTGACATTGGAGAATCCGGGTACGGAAACGGCCGCCATCATCGCGGAATTTCTTAAAAAAGTAAAAGCCAATGGCAACAAGCTTACCCCCTTGGACAAAAAGGTTCTTTTGACCAAACTGAATGTACTCCTTGTACCCCAAACGACCGCGTCTGCCACCAAGTCGATCCCAATGGAAGAAAAGCTGCTGGGCAAGCACATGTTCTCCCTGCAGTGGATAGAAGGCCCCATGGGCGAGGCTGTTGTTTCTCGCACGGAAACGGGCGGCCTGCGTATT
>SCEG01000239.1 GCA_004102805.1 Muribaculaceae bacterium Isolate-002 (NCI) | reverse complement strand
CGACTCTCCGAGTATGCCTTGGGCGATAGCGTTGGCATATTTCACGTGGGCGTTGCCGGCTTTGACCTTCATGCCCATTTGGGAGCGGTAAGAGGCTCCTACGGTCCACTGCTCGTTGATATTGTACATTGCGCCGACATTAAAGCCTACGGCTATCTCGGATGTGCCGTTGAGGTTGTCTGACGCCGGGGTGGTGGACCCGAAGTCCGGGGTTGCTACGGGCAGTTTGCCGAGTTCTTTGAGCGCGGTGATGGCTTTGTCTGCGGTGTAGGGTGTGACGAGTCCTTTGTTCAGGTCGACATTGCCCCATGTGACCATGAGTCCGGCTCCGATTGAAAATTTGTCATTGATGGCCCAGGCCAGAGTGGGCTGGATAGTGAAGACTTTGAGCGAGACGTTCTGCGACAGCACCGAGCCGGGCCAGTTGTCGGTCCAGTTGATTGATGACCCGTAGGGGGTG
>SCEG01000238.1 GCA_004102805.1 Muribaculaceae bacterium Isolate-002 (NCI) | reverse complement strand
CCCGTCAACGCCGAGCAGACGAAAACGCACTCCCGGCATCGCGGCCATGCAACGAGGCGCCACGTTGCGCAAGTATACTCCGATCCCGGACATGCTGGCCATCCGGCAATCAATGGCAAGCGTTTTCACGGAAGCTCCCTGGTAGCAATGCTGAGCGGGTTCCTGTCACAGGAATGAAAATATGCAAGACAGTGTCCGGAATTTCGTGCAATCTGTTTTTCTGTTGAGCTGAAAACTTGTCCTCATATTTCTCTCAAGCTATTCCATATTCTGGCTATCTATACAACCGTACACACGAAAGGAGCCACACAGGTTATACAGGATAGGTGTCTAATCCTCATGCGTCAAATGCTGCCGCCCATGCTAGACCGACTTAAGAGACGGTTTCTCCCATACATGCCGTGCCGCGTCAAGTCGCCGTGAAGTCGAAGCCAAATGCGAAGTGATGTACCCTACACAA
>SCEG01000237.1 GCA_004102805.1 Muribaculaceae bacterium Isolate-002 (NCI) | reverse complement strand
CCCGGCTGAAGGAGCCATCCATCCAGAGTGCCAGAAATTTGTCGTCGGCTTCAGCCAGTTTTTCCAGCAGGGTTTCGCGCCAGGGCGCGGCCAAGGTGGCTTCGCGCGGGCTGAAAGGCACGCGCAGCACGGTGCGGCCCTGATCCGCCGGGTCAAAGGTCAGGGTTTCGTCGCTGATCAGGTCCAGCACGCCGGAAAAGGCCTCGCCCTGGCCCAGGGGGGCAGTCACGGCCACGGCGTTGGCCTGGAGGCGGCGGCGCATGGCCTCCAGCGCTGCCTCGAAATCCGCGCCCAGCCGGTCCATCTTGTTCACAAAGGCGATCTTGGGCACCCCGAAATGCTCGGACTGCCGCCAGACCGTTTCGGACTGCGGCTCCACCCCGCCCACGGCGCAGAACACGCCCACGGCCCCGTCCAGCACGCGCAGGGAGCGCTCCACCTCAATGGTGAAATCCACATGG
>SCEG01000236.1 GCA_004102805.1 Muribaculaceae bacterium Isolate-002 (NCI) | reverse complement strand
TTAAGGCTCCAACCCCAATATAATCATTTGAAAAGTGCGACAAGGTTTGCAGGCCTGAAAATCGCGTAACCAACATGAATACAGAGTTTAATAATTTCGCATTAACAGATTTTAAAAGACGCCAGTGAATAAAAATGTAAGTATAAGTATTGTAAATAGCTTTTAAAGTGATAATATAAAATAATTTCTACGACTTACTTATCTCAGTGATATTCAGTTGCATATTTCTTTATTGGAATAGCACCGAGCTGCTGTTGAATTGATAATTTGCACGAATTGGCTATTGCAAAACTAATATATATTTTTTAAAATACCAATATTATATATTTCATTTTCAGGGCTGGCGCATGAGATTTAGTAAAATTTCAGTCAAAAATATGAACGATTATGTGAAATAAACTTTCAGATATTGCATATGTGGCTGAAAAATAGCTAAATTAGTGATATGCAAATAGAAATTTT
>SCEG01000235.1 GCA_004102805.1 Muribaculaceae bacterium Isolate-002 (NCI) | reverse complement strand
CGAAGATTTCACTGCGGGATGCACAAATCGAAATAAAAATTTTCATTCTTTTGCCGTTGTTCGTCAAGGGGCAACTGCCCATCGGCAAGCCTTTTTCCGTCGGCATTCCCACCCGCAGGAACGCTTCCGCCGTTCTTGCCAAGCCGGGCAAAGGCGGCTATCTGGTTGGAAAAAAGGAAACGTATGGACTGGTCGCAAAAACGCTGTGTGGTTCTGGACATGGACGGCACAGTGTCTCTCGGGCACATCCCCATTGCGGGCGCTGTCCGTTTCATTCAGGATCACTGGCGGGATCTGGATTTTTTCTTTCTCAGCAACAACACCTCCAAATCGCCGCAGACCTATGTGGACAAGCTCAACGGCATGGGCATCCCGGCGCGCGGGGAGCTGCTGCTCTCGCCCGTAACGCCGTTGGTGGATTTTTTGCGGGCGCGCGGCATCAGCCGGGCCTATCCCGTGGGC
>SCEG01000234.1 GCA_004102805.1 Muribaculaceae bacterium Isolate-002 (NCI) | reverse complement strand
GCAAAACACTTTATATCCTCGACGAACCTACCACCGGGCTTCATTTCGAAGACATCCGTGTTCTGATGAATGTTCTGAACAGGCTTGTTGACAAAGGAAATACCGTTATAGTCATCGAACATAATCTCGACGTCATTAAGATGGCCGATTATATCATCGATATGGGACCTGAAGGCGGAAAGGGCGGGGGAGAACTCCTTTCCTGCGGTACACACGAAGAAGTGGCAAGGAGTGAGAAAGGATACACACCTAAGTTCCTGCGTGCAGAGCTTGGCTAACCGAGAATCTTACGGGAAATAATATAAAATCGCTTATTCCATCCACAAATCGTCTGACGATGAAAATAAATAAGACAAATGCAGCGAGGCTGCTCGATAAAGCAAAAATAGCTTATGAACTCATTCCCTATGAAGTGGACGAGCACGATTTGAGTGCGGTTCATGTGGCTGCCGGTTTGGGCGA
>SCEG01000233.1 GCA_004102805.1 Muribaculaceae bacterium Isolate-002 (NCI) | reverse complement strand
GTTTATCTTCAAGTACCAAAATCCCTTCAACGATAAAAACATCCTGAGGTTCCTGACGATAGGTCTTGTTACTACGAGTGTGTTGCGTGTAATCATAAATCGGAATATCTACTGGACGCCTAGCAATCAGCTCATTGATATGCTCAATCATAAGATCTGTATCAAAGGCAAAAGGATGGTCATAGTTAGTTGATACACGCTCTTCGAAAGTCAAATGTGACTGATCCTTATAATAAGAATCATGCTCAATCATGGCAATTTTCTCATCTGGAAAATTGGATAGAATGGCACGAGAAACACTGGTCTTACCACCACCAGAGCCACCCGTAACCCCAATAATAATCGGTTTTTTAGGCATGGTAAATTCCTATCTAATATAGTCTTTCGTATCTATTTTACACTAAATCATGATATAATAAAAGCAAATCCATATAGAAAATGAGACTTTTATATTTATGTTTAA
>SCEG01000232.1 GCA_004102805.1 Muribaculaceae bacterium Isolate-002 (NCI) | reverse complement strand
CAATAGTGCTGAAACGTTCCATGTCGGCACGCTTTGAAAGCTTGGGTGTGACTTCACCGTAATTGGAGAAGGTCTCCCTCGACTTATCCCATATCACAAGCTCGGCTCTCTTGCCCACACGTCCATCACTCATGTTGGGAACCATAAACAGCCTCGACTTCATTCCCCCTGCCATTGCCTGCTTGAGTCTGTCAAGAAACATAATGAAGCTCGCGGTTGATGGCACCGTCACAAGGTCATAGTGGAACGTGATAACTATAATGTCAGAGTTCACGAACAATGGCACAAGACCCGGAGCTTTCAGACTTCCGGGTGAGTCAATAAGAGCAACCTCTATGCTCGGCTCATTATGGAGTGTTTCCATCAGAGCTGTCATCTCATCACGGTCGGTTGCCTCTTTCTCGACTACATCGTATGGCACCGTACCGGTTCCGTATTTTCTTAGGTCGCTTCTGCGGCATTTA
>SCEG01000023.1 GCA_004102805.1 Muribaculaceae bacterium Isolate-002 (NCI) | reverse complement strand
TTTATTCATAACAGTCTGATTCAGACTGTAAAAATAAATTCAAATCGTTGCGCCCGCAAATCAGCCGTAACAATCAGAATATCAATAATTTCAAAGTGCTCTTATGATTTTTTAGTGGACACTAATGACTTACAGTATATGAATAAACCTGAGGTGCTGTCTTTGCCAAAAATATTTGATCCGCGCGGCAATCTGACATTTATACAGAATGGCGCGCAGATACCGTTTGAAATCAGGCGGGCGTACTGGATATATGATGTGCCCGGAGGCGAGGAGCGCCACGGACACGCATTCAGGAGCGCGTCGGAAATGATTGTGGCGCTGTCGGGCTCGTTTGACGTGGTTGTCGACAGCGGCGACGGTGAGGAGAGGATACATCTTAACCGTTCGTTTTATGGCGTGCATGTGCCTCCGATGACGTGGCGCAGGCTCGATAATTTTTCGACCAACTCGGTAGCTCTGGTGCTGTCGTCGACATGTTATGACGAGAGGGATTATGTAAGAGATTTTTCAGAATGGCGCAGGTTGCTGTCGGAAGGTGTCGGAGCCGGTTCAGGCAGTGCCATCGCGCCGTCGTGGGAGTCTGACATCTCTCCACGTCACAGTCTTGACGATTGCAGGATTGTGGAGCTTTCGCGTCATTGCCATCCTAACGGGTCGCTTACGGCCGTTGACAATATTGACAATATTTTTCCTGTCAGGCGTGTGTTTTATCTCTATGATGTGCCCGGTGACTCGGAGCGCGGAGGGCATTCGCATTTCAAGGCTCATGAATTTATCATCGCGGCGTCGGGATCGTTTGACGTGACACTGACCGACGGGGTTGACGAGCGGAAGTTTTCGCTCAACCGTCCGTATAAGGCGCTTTATATACCAAACGGAATATGGCGGTCGCTTGACAATTTTTCATCGGGCTCAGTGAGCCTGGTGCTTACATCCGAACTTTACAGTGAGGATGATTATTGCCGTTCGATGACCCGTTACAAAGAATTATACAAGCAGTAATGAAGAAATATACATTTCTTGACCTCGGCATGATAAACTCGCCTTATATGGCAGAGGTGCAGGAGGCTGTGGCACGGGTCATAGCCTCCGGCCGATATGTCGGCGGTGAGGAGTGCCGCCGCCTGGAGTCAGGCCTTTGCGAGCTGACGGGTGCACAGGAAGCAGTGGGTGTGAGCAACGGACTCGACGCCTTGAGGCTTATATTGAGAGCATGGGTTGACCGCGGCGATCTTGAGAAAGGTGATGAGGTGATAGTGGCATCGAATACGTATATCGCTTCAATTTTAGCTATCATCGACGCAGGGCTGAGGCCGGTGCTTGCTCCGGCAGACCCCGCGACGCTCAATCTCGACACATCGAGGCTTGACGAGGCGCTGACCCCGCGCACGCGTGTCGTCATGCCGGTGCATCTTTACGGGCGCGCATGCTGGGATGAGTCGCTTAAGAATTTTGTGGAGCGAAACGGACTGCTTGTGATAGAAGACAATGCGCAGGCCATAGGGGCGCGGGCCGTTACGACAGGGCTGTCGGGCACATATATGACCGGAGGTCTCGGTCATGCCGGGGCATTTTCGTTCTATCCGACAAAAAATTTAGGCGCGATGGGCGATGCAGGCGCAGTTGTCACCCATGACCGTGACCTTGCCGAAAGGGTCAGGGCTTTGTCAAACTACGGCAGCGATTACCGTTACCATAATATCTATATCGGCGGCAATTGCCGTCTTGACCCGGTGCAGGCTGCTGTGCTCAATGTCAAGCTGCCTTATCTTGAGCGCGAGAATGAGCACAGGCGCATGATTGCCGGGATATATGACCGTGAAATCTATAATGAAAGTATAATCAAGCCTTCGGTTGGCGGCTGTGACATGGTGTGGCACCAGTATGTGGTGAGATGCGCCGTCCGCGACATGCTGAGAGATTATCTTTCGGAGGCAGGTGTGGCGACCGATATACATTACGCCGTGCCACCCCACAGGCAGCCTTGCATGGCCGGGGCGGATTACGGAGTGGCGGGCGACGCGGCATGTCAGGCCGAGGAAATAGGAGAGACAGTGCTGTCACTTCCGATATCGAGCTGCACGACGCAGGAAGATGCACATGCCATCGCCGACATCATCAATCGCTTCTGATAAGTAGCCTTGGCAACGGGGGCGTAATACGGAAAATTGCCAATAAAAAGTATGAGCGCACAGTCTGAGCGCCCATACAGTATAAAGTTTTGTTACAACAAGGCCTGCGCTTATTTATTGCCTTTGAGGACGGAGATTGCGGCGTCGTAGTCAGGTTCGTCGGTGATTTCACCCACGAGCTGTGAGTAGATTACTTTGCGGTCCTCATCAAGAATTATTACGGCACGGGCGAGGAGTCCGGCGAGCGGTCCGTCGACAATCTCGAGGCCGTATTTCTCACAGAACATCGGCGAGCGGAAGGCAGATGCGGCAGTGACGCCCTCAATGCCTTCGGCCGAACAGAAGCGTTTGGCAGCGAAAGGGAGATCCATCGACACACACAGCACAGATGTGTTGTCAAGCGAGGCGGCAAGCTGATTGAAGCGTCTTACAGATGCGGCGCAGACCGGAGTGTCGAGCGACGGGAATATGTTGAGGACAACGCGGCGTCCGCAATAGTCGGAGCAACGCAGTTCCTTCATGTCAGGATCAACGAGAGTGAAACATGGTGCCTTTTCTCCGGTGGAGGGCATTGTTCCGTAGGTGTGACATGGTGTGCCTTTAAAGAAAACAGTTTCCATAATATCGTAATTTTAGTTTAATCGGTTGACAGGCACTTTACATAAGTGCCACCTTCTGCATAACAATCTCGGCAAGATTTTTGTTGGCTCCGATATGTACGGATTTGATTGTGCCTGTCTTGTCGATGAAAATCATGGCCGGGAACGCCGTGATGCCGCAGTCGCGTATGATGGAGTTTGCGCCGGTCAGTATGGTCTCGTCTTCGCGCAGACCGTAGCCGAGGAGCTGCTCTATAGTATCGATATGGCGTGATTTGACAGCCCAGATGATGTCGGTGGCAGAAGGCAGGGCGTTGACGGCATCGCGTATGGATTGAACTGTTGACGATGCAGATGCCACTTCGGGGTCGATGACTGCGATTACGGTAGGGCGGTTGAACGGGTCGCCGCGGTGATAGGTGTAGCGTTCTCCGGTGGGAGTGGGCATCGAGAAGCCGGGCATTGCCGTGCCGGGCAGGTTTTCAAGTCGGAAACTGCCCTGACGGAAACGTTCGAAAACGTCGGGATAAAGGCTTATCAAAGTGGCCTCGGAGAAGTCGGCGACAGGTGATGCGAGAGGGACGCCGTAGTCAACTGTAACAGATTGCTCGGAAATTGAGCCGGGGTTGCTCTCTACAGAAATGCGGAGCGGAGAGCCTGTCATGGCGTCGAAAATATAAGACAGCTCGCGGGCGGTATAGCCTTTGACCGACTCCACGGCATCGAGACGGACTGCCGAGTGTCCGGAATAACATGCATCGGGATTGAATGTGAAGGTGTATGCACTGTCGGCGGTCATACGGCCTATTTCTCCGGCAATGAAAGCCGGAAGGATGGAGGCAAATCGGGCATTGCGCTGCACGCCGCCGCGACCGGTTACAAACGGCAGGGAGTCGTTGTCGAAGTGATATTCCTGCAGTCGCTCGTCGGAGTAGCTGAAGTGGTTGCCGTCGGAGTAAGAGGTGAATCCGGCGGATTTGCCCGTCGGGGCATTGACGCTCCATGATATCAGATAGCCGCATGGCGACAGAGTATCGGTCGGTGCTGCCGACTGCAATTCCACATCATAGACAATCTCATTTTCGGCCGACGGCAGGAGCACGCTGTAGGTGGCCGATGCGGAATAATCCTGCAATCCGGCCAGTCGCTCCAGCAGCACGTCGACAGATGTGATACGTGATGAGTCACTGTTGCCGGAGTTTTCAAAAAAGCTGTTGGCAGCCGAAACGTGAAAGGCTGCCACAGCAGAAACGATTAAAAGTAAATTCCCTCTCATGACATTATAACGCCTCGACGGTGAAAAAGGTTTTGCCGCAGATGCTGATTACGGCTGCTGTGCGAGAGGCAGGCAGCGCACCATATACTCGCGCGCCTCGCTCCATGGGATGTAGATGCGCTCGTCGTTGGGCATCAGGGGTATAGGATGCTCGTTGAGGTCGAAACGCACATAGTAAGCGCCGCGGTCGGATTTGAACAGAATCATCTGCAGGTTGGCCGCCATCGGCACAATGTCGAAGTTTTTGAAATGCTGTGCGACGGTGTCGTAGTAGTTGGTCAGATAGTATGCTCCTCGCAGGCGCAGCAGCGAAAATAGGGGCAGCAGAGTCTCGGCGTGGCCGAAGCGCAGGTGCACGGTGGCATCGGAGTTTCCGGCCACGGCAGCGTCGGTGGTGCGTATGAGGTCGAGCACGAGAGGCGACGCTATGTCGGCCGGCACCGATGACAGCACCGAAGCAGTGCGCTGCAGATACTGGCGCAGGTTGTAAACGCTCCAAAGAGCGTTTATCTCATCACGTGAAAGGAACTGACTGAGGTCGACTTCGATGCCCATGGCTGCAAGGCCGCCGAGGAAGTGGTATTCGTCGATGGCGAGACTGCGGGTTTCGGCGAGCGTCAGTGGATAGTTCTTGCCGAGTATATTGCGAAGCGGAGCGGCGGTTATGCGGGTGTCGGCGTAGTCGCTCCAGGGGGTTTCCCATACTTTTGAGCGCATGAAGTCGATATAGTCGGTGTCGAGGTCGAACGGACGCATGAGCTGCGAGTTCTGACGCCCCGATGAGGTTATGATCTCAACCTTGTTGTTGAGGCGGTCGAGCTGATGGGTGAAAGAATACATCGACATCAAGCAACGTGGAGAGTAGGAGGAGATTGCTGAAACGTTGCCGTTGACAAACAGGTCGGGGTAGCTGATAAACATGCGTGATGCTATGCCGCGCTGTTCGGCCATGCCGAGCGAGTCGAGAGCACCCCAGTAGTTGTGGGCGCGCTGCGACACATAGCGTGTAAGTCCGAGCAGGCGGGTTCCGGCGGGTGTAATTGTGCCGAGCGAGTCGGCGCGTTCGAGAGCTCTGCGCAGGGCGTAGGTGGAATTGGGTGATGACGGGAAGCGTGCGCCGTGGCGTCCCACATGGTTGATAAACACGGCCGTGAGCGAATCGGGTGTGTCAATCGCATTGTCAGGCGCGGGGTAGGGAAGCCATGAACCCATGCACTGGGTGTAGGAATAGTCGGTGTCGGTGGGGTCGGCTCCCTTTGCGGCAAATGCTGACAATGCTATAAATAATGTTAGAAAACTGAAAAACCTTGGCATAATAGTTGAACTTTTTGTATTTTCGTGTAAAATTAATACTTGATGACCTCTTTACCAAATATACAACAATTAATTGATGAAAATCGTTTTGCCGAGGCGGCTGCGGAAATAAATCTGTATCTGCTTGATAATTCCGGAGATGACGAGGCTTATTTTGTGCGCGGGAAGTTGTCGTGGCGAATGCAGAACTATTCGGCGGCAGTGACCGATTTCGAGACGGCGGTTTCAATCAATCCCGACAGCGGTGCGAAGCATGCTCTCGAGCTTGCCCGCGATGTGTTTGACTACTATAATCCCGATCTGCTCAATCCCTGATGTCATAATATTCGTGCGGGATGGGCGAGAACGGAAATTTTATTATTTTTGCAAAAGAAATCTTAGAGTATGTTTACTTTTAAATGATTTTAGCGCAAAGAGAGATTTTGGAGGGCTTTTTTAAAGTTGAAGAGGGAGCGATGCGGGCATCGTGACTGATGAAATCTTTAAAAAAGAGCCCAAAAGATTCTTTGTGATGAAATCAAAAATTAATAGAACATACTCAAATATTTAATTTACTTTAGAAGTAAACATACTCTTATAATATAAACTGATGATTACGGCATTTTTAGGCAATCTGCGCGGTTGGGAATGGATAATAATACTGGTGGTGATACTGTTGCTGTTCGGCGGCAAGCGCATACCGGAGCTGATGCGTTCGATAGGCAAGGGCATCAAGAGTTTCAAAGCGGGGCTCAACGATGTTGCCGATGAAATTAAAGATGACGCCGCCGGCAAAAAAGACAGCGACAAGGAGTGAACGTGCTCCTGCGGTCGTAGGCGGATAACCGTTTTTAAAGGAATATAAAGTGTCGGCTGAAGGCAGCGGTTCGATGTCGTTCTGGGCGCATTTCGATGTGCTCAGAGGTGTGCTGTTTCGTATCGGAGGGCTTATTACAGCGCTGTCGGTGCTGTTTTTTATATTCATGCCACAGATATTCGATGCGGTGATACTTGCTCCGTGTCATGACGTTTTCCCGCTCTACCGGCTGTTTGACGCGATATCAGGCGCTGCCGGTGAGCCGTTTGAGATGTCGCTTATCAACACCCGGCTGGCATCGCAACTGTCTATACACCTGTCTACGTCGTTCGAGCTGGCAGTTGTGACAGGATTTCCGGTGGTGATATATATGCTGTGGGGTTTTGTGCGTCCGGGTCTTTATCCGCGTGAGCGGAGGCATGCGGTGCGGGCGTTTGTCGCAGGCAACGTGATGTTTTATCTTGGGGTGGCAGTCGGATATTTTCTGATTTTCCCGCTGACATTGAGATTTCTGGCTACATATCAGCTCAGCGAACTGATACCGAATACGATAACTATTGACTCATATATGGATAATTTTACTGTGATTATCCTTGTTATGGGTGTTGTGTTTGAAATGCCATTGCTCGGGTGGCTTCTGGGAAGAATGGGGCTTGTGTCGCGCGAATTTTTCGGCAAATACAGGCGTCATGCCATAGTGGTGCTGCTGGTGCTTGCGGCGCTGATAACCCCTACGGGCGATCCGTTCACACTTTTCGTAGTGTTTGTGCCGCTGTATATGCTTTACGAGGCGACGGCGATGACAGTCAGGCCGCGGTCAGACGAGCATCACGGTCAGTAGTCCCCATATTACAAGGAGAATATTGCTTACGGCGTAAGTCACGGCATAGCCGATGGCCGGGAGGGTGCTGCCCAGAGCGTTCTGCACCGCTCCGAGCGACGCCGTGCATGTGCGGGTGCCGGCGCAGCAGCCGAGTGTTATCGCGGGATTAAATCTGAACACTTTATGTCCGAGCCAAAGGCCGACGAGGAGCGGTATTGTAGTGCCGACAGCGCCTGCGACAAGCAGCATAGGCCCTACGGATTTCAGCCCGGCAACGAAGGTCGGCGCCGCCTCGATGCCTATGACGGCTATGAATACGTTAAGACCGAGATTGTTCATTATCCACAGTGCGCCCGGAGGAATGTGGCCGAATGTGGGACGTCGCGTGCGCAACCATCCGAATATCAGGCCGGCGAGCAGTGCACCGCCGCTTGTGCCGAGACTGACGGGGACTCCGCCAATCCAGATGCTCATGGCTCCGAGTATGCCGCCGACAGCGATGGCAAGACCTACGAACATAAGGTCGCTGGATATGCTCGGACGGTCGATATGGCCTATGTGGCGTCCGGCATTGCTGACTCTCTGCGGTTGCCCGACGACGGTGATGCGGTCGCCGCGGCGGAATGTGGTGTCGAGGCCGATGTCGATGAATTTGCCGTCGCGCACGGCATCGCGCACTACGACTCCGCGCATATATTTGTTGCGGCGTATCGTAGATATGGATTTTCCGATAAATTCTTTTTTCGTCACGAGAATGGCTACACGGTCGAGCTGATAGGAGAGGAGTGTGGTGTCATCGCTTTCCTCGCCGATAAGTTCTTCAATTCCTATGATGAACTCTCGCCGGCCGCACACGACGATGCGGTCGCCTCTGACAATCTCGACATCGAAGCGCGGCGCCGATATGTCGTCGCCGTGGCGCAGGCGGTCGATATATACTTCGCGGTGATGGCTCCGGAGATATCGTTCGACTTCCTTGACAGTGCGCGGAGTGTCGAAAAATTCGGATGTCGCGGTGTAGACGCGGTAAACGACAGCCCGAAGAGCATCGATGCGCGCAGGGTCGTTGCCGGAGCTGCCTGTGTTGTTGAGCATGCGTTCGAGCTGAGCGGTCTGCTGCCTGACTTTTGCCAGGCCGCCGAGAAGGCGAGGGCCGAGACTGCCCAATATGACGACAGTGCCGAGTGTGCCGAATATATAGGTGACGGCGTAGCACACGGGGATGATATTGAGCTGTCCGGATTTTATGTCGTCGGGAATGTCAAGGCGCGATATCACCTCAGTGCCGACGCCCAGCAGCGCGGAGCATGTCTGCGAGCCTGAAAACAGCCCGACACTTTCACCTTTGGTGTAGCCCATGACTTTGGCTATCAGGAGAGTGGTGGCGAAGCAGGTGCAACTCATGCATACCGCAAAAAGAGCCTGTCGAGCCCCCTGTCCGCGAAGCGACTTGAAGAAGTCGGGGCCGACGCTGTAGCCTATCGAGAACAGGAACAGCATGAAGAAGAACATTTTGATAGGTCCGGACATCGGTATTTCGAGCTGTCCGACCAATACGCCCACGAGAAGCACAGCCGTCACGCTGCCGATGGTGAAGTTGCCTATACGTATCTTTCCGATAAGAAACCCCGCTCCGACAGTGAGAAACAGTGCGATAGTCGGATAATCCCTCAATATTCCAGCCAATGTATCAATCATAGCCTTTGTCTGTTATAGAATAAAACTATAACGTCGGCAGGGGTGAAATTGATTTTGGCTATCGGACGTTTTGGAGCATTTTCTTATGCAACCCTCTGATTTGCGGGAATGAGGTCTTATGCCGTGACTGATCGTGTAATCAGAATTTCTGCATGTCGACGAGACGGCGGTAGTAGCCGTTGAGGGCAAGGAGCTCATCGTGGGTGCCGCGTTCGACAATGCGTCCTTCGTGGAGCACGCAAATAAGGTCGGCGTTGCGTATTGTCGACAGGCGGTGCGCGATTACAAGCGTCGTGCGGTCTTTCATAAGGCGGTCGAGAGCTTCCTGCACAACTTTCTCGCTTTCGGAGTCGAGAGCTGAGGTAGCCTCGTCAAGAATGAGCATCGGCGGATTTTTGAGAATGGCGCGGGCTATTGACAGGCGCTGGCGCTGGCCGCCTGACAGACGGCATCCGCGGTCGCCGATATTGGTGTCGTAGCCTTGTTCCGACTCGATGATAAATTCGTGGGCGTTTGCAATCTTCGCAGCCTCCACCACCTGTTCCATCGTGGCGTGCTCCACGCCGAAGGTAATGTTGTTGTAGAATGAGTCGTTGAAGAGGATTGCTTCCTGGTTGACGTTGCCCATGAATGAGCGCAGGTCGTGCACACGCATGTCGCGCACATCGACTCCGTCGACGCTGATCTTGCCGTGCTGCACATCGTAGAAACGTGGCAGCAGGTCGGCGAGTGTGGATTTTCCCGAGCCTGACTGGCCTACGAGGGCAACGGTGGCGCCGGCCGGTATTTCGAGGTCGATGTTGTGGAGCACTTCATTGGCACCGTAGCTGAAACTTACGTTCTTATAGCTGACATTGCCCTTGAGGCTCTTTATTTCAGTGGGGCTGGCCGGGTCTTTGATGGGATTATCGGCTGAGAGTATCTTGTCGACACGTTCCATCGACGCCATGCCTTTCTGTATCGAATACGCAGCTTTCGACAATTCCTTGGCAGGGTTGATGATGTTATAGAAAATCACCAGATAGTAGATAAACGACGATGCTGTCATCGAGGTGGCGCCGTTGAGTATCAGCGAACCGCCGAACCACAGCACGATGGCTATCGCAGTCGTGCCGAGAAACTCGCTCATCGGGTGGGCGAGCGACTGACGGCGCGCTACCTTGTTGCTGAGATTGTAGAGCTCCTGGTTTTCCTTATGGAAGCGGCGTCTGACCTTTTCTTCGGCGTTGAAGGCCTTGATGATGCGCAGTCCGCCTAGCGTTTCCTCAATGTTTGACATGAGCACTCCCCACTGATTCTGGTTTTCTAGCGACTTGCGTTTCAGCTTTTTGCCCACCTTGCCCATTATAGTGCCCGCAATCGGCAGCAGGATGAACACAAACAGGGTCAGCTGCCATGATATCATGCACATGGTGAACAGACACACAATAATCATGATAGGGTTTTTGAAAAACATGTCGATTGACGCCATTATCGAACTTTCGATTTCGGCCACGTCGCCGCTCATGCGCGCCATCACGTCGCCTTTGCGCTCTGACGTGAAGAATGATATTGGCAGGCGCACGATTTTGTCGTAGACGTAGTTGCGGATGTCGCGCACGATGCCCGAGCGCATCGGTATGATAAAGTAGGAACTGAGATATGTGACGCCGGTCTTGAGCAGGGTCATCAGCACCAGCATCACGGCAAGAATGGCAAGGGTGTTTGACTGTCCGAGATCAGCGATTGCCTGTTGCACGTAATAATAGAAATTGTTTACAACAACATCTTTGAGCGAGTCGCTGCCCATTTCCATGTATTCGTATGTCTGCTCTTTCACCTGGAAGAGCATCTCCAGAATGGGAATGATAAGTGCGAATGAAAACAGTGTCAGGAACGCCGCCAGTATATTGAAAAATATGTTGAGTATCAGATACTTCTTGTAAGGCGGCACGAAGCGGCGCAGTATTTTGAAAAATTCCTTCATTAATGGCGTCAGTAAAGTGGTGTTGTCAGATCAGGCAGACAACCGCGCCGGAAGCCGTATCTCTCTTGCTTTGATTGCGGGATGACGGTCAGGCTGTGGGGGTTATGTGAGATTGAGATAAATAGAAATGATTGGTGGAGAGAGAGGAGCTGATATCTCTTAGAGGAGGCTCATGCCCTTGAGTATGGCCTGCTCGTTGGCGGGTATCAGATGGTGATGGCGCTCCGGAAGCGCTTTCTTGAGGCCGCGGAGCACATCATCGAGCGATACTACAGGCTTGAGTTTAAGAAGCGCGCCGAGCAATATCATGTTGTAGCCTTTGGCGTTGCCGAGTTCGATTGATGCGTCCATAGCGTTGACCTTTACGATATTTATGTCGGTGCGCGCCGGGCTGCGGTGTATGCCGTATGGGTCGTATATCAGTGTCCCGCCTGGCTTTATGTGGCTTTCGAATTTGTCGAGACTTTGCTGGTTGAGTATCACGGCAGTGTCGTAGGTGTCGACGATTGGCGATGAAATCTCCTCGTCGCTGATTATTACGGTCACATTGGCCGTGCCGCCGCGCTGTTCGGGTCCGTATGACGGCATCCAGGTCACTTCCATATCGTTCATCAACGCCGCGTAAGCAAGTATCTTGCCCATCGAGAGCACTCCCTGTCCGCCAAATCCGGCTATGATTATTTCTTCCTTCATTTCGATTTCGGTATTATTTCTCCGGCATCTTTGAGGTCGCCGAGAGGATATTTCTCAAACATGTGCTGCTCCATCCACTTGTTGGAGGCGTCGGGTGTCATTTTCCATCCGGAAGAGCATGTGCCGACAACCTCCACCACAGAGGTGCCTTTGCCGGCGAGTGCATTCTGAAACGCTTTTTTAATGGCGCTTTTTGCTTTTCTGCCGGCTGCTGCCGTGTGCACTGCCTGACGGGTGACATAGTGGGTGCCGTCGAGCTGCGCGAGCAGATTTGATATGTTGAGCGGGTAGCCGTTGAGGTCGACACGGCGTCCGTAGGGTGTGGTGGCGGTTTTCTGTCCTTCGAGTGTGGTGGGAGCCATCTGTCCGCCGGTCATGCCGTAGATTGCATTGTTGATGAATATGATTGCGATGTTTTCGCTGCGGTTGGCCGCATGGATGGTCTCTGCCGTGCCGATTGCAGCGAGGTCGCCGTCGCCCTGATATGTGAACACGAGTTTCTCGGGATTGAGGCGCTGAATGGCCGATGCCAGGGCTGGGGCACGTCCGTGGGCGGCTTCCACCCAGTCAATGTCGATATAGTTGTAGGCAAACACGGCGCAACCAACAGGCGCAACGCCGATAGTGTTTTCCTGCAGTCCCATCTCCTCGATGATTTCAGCTATTATCTTGTGCAACACTCCGTGGCTGCAGCCCGGACAATAGTGCATCGTGTTGTCGTCAAGCAGAGCCGGACGGGCATATACCCGGTTGGCGGGATTTATGATCTGGTTCAGTTCCATGTCTAATTTGTTTGATCGTTGAATTTCACCCCGAATTTATCGGTGAATGCGCCGAGCACCTCCGCCGGATTAGGCACTATGCCACCCATGCGGCCGAAATGCTCCACAGGCACGTTATCGTGCACCGCAAGACGCACATCCTCTATCATCTGCCCGGCGTTAAGCTCTGCCACGAGTATTCCCTTTGCACTCTCCGATGCGTTGCGTATGGCTTCGTAGGGGAACGGCCAGAGGGTTATCGGGCGCAGCAGTCCGATTTTCACTCCTGCCTTGCGGGATTCTTCCACCGCTTTGAGGCAGATACGTGCCATCGAACCGAATGCCACGATGAGATATTCGGCATCGTCGAGGTGATATCCCTGATATCTCACTTCGTTGGCTTCTATTTCCTTGTATGTGCGCTGGAAACGCTCGTTGTTTTTCTCCATTATTGCGGAGTCGAGTTCAAGCGAGGTGACCACGTTGCGTTTTCTGTCGGCAGTTTTTCCGGTGAGCGCCCACGGGCATTGTGTGCGTATCTCTTCTGCCGTGCGGCGCTGACGCTGCTCCGGAAGCACAACTTTTTCCATCATCTGTCCGACAACGCCGTCGGCAAGTATCATGGCAGGAGTCCTGTATTTGAATGCGAGGTCGAAGCCCAGACCCACGAAGTCGGCCATCTCCTGCACCGACGATGGCGCCAGCACTATAAGATGGTAGTCGCCGTGGCCGCCTCCTTTGGTCGCCTGGAAATAGTCGCTCTGCGAAGGGTGGATGGTGCCCAGTCCGGGGCCTCCGCGCATCACGTTGACAATCAGGGCAGGAAGCTCTGACGCGGCAAGATATGATATGCCTTCCTGCATCAGCGATACGCCGGGACTTGACGACGATGTCATCACAGCCTTGCCTGTGGCGGCGCCGCCATATACCATGTTGATGGATGAAATCTCGCTCTCTGCCTGCATCACGACCATTCCGGTCGTTTCCCACGGCATGAGCGCCTCAAGGGTCTCGAGTACTTCCGACTGGGGGGTGATGGGATAGCCGAAGTAGCCGTCGACGCCATAGCGCACGGCGGCATGGGCTATCGCCTCGTTGCCTTTCATCAGTCTGATATCTTCATTCATAATTTTTCTGTCTTTTTAGTGTTACTTCTCGACCACACGATATACTTCAATGCAGGCGTCGGGGCATACTGTGGCGCAGGCCGCACATCCGATGCATGCTTCCGCCTGAGCCATATAGGCATAATGATAGCCGCGGTCGTTGACCTCTTTGTCTTTGAGCAGCAACACATTGGTCGGACATGCCACGACACACAGGTCGCATCCCTTGCAGCGTTCCTCGTCAATCACAACGGCTCCGTGAATCTTTGCCATGATATTTATTATATTGTTGTAATAATGTCTGAATATTGTTTTCTATGCAAAAATAGTAAAAAAATCTGAAAAACATGTTCTTTAACACAACCTTAACCTTTTGCACACTGATTGTGTTTTTGAGCAGATTGCCATGCGGCATGGCTCACATCCTTTTTTAACGGAAACAGGGCATGCCATTTTGATAATGACATGCCCTGTATAGGGTGGCTATCAGCTGTTATTTGCGTTATTTGCGTCGGCGCACCGAGCGCACGGCTGAGTTGCTGGTGTTGTATTTGGGCTTTAGAGCTTTAGGCTCTTTCTTCTTGGGCGCTTTTCGTGCGCGCGACGAGCGCGCCGATTTTGGAGCGGCATCGCGGTCGGGTATGACGATAGAGTCACCTGCGGCCGCTGCCTCGCGAGCCTCTCTTGCAGCTATCACCTCTTCGCGCGAGGGCACCCACAGTTTGTCGCCGTATGTGTCAAGACGGTTCTGAATGCTGTCCTGAGCGCGTTTGAGATCGTCGGGGTCGGGATACATCTGCATCATCGACTGGTTGCGCAGGTTGCGGGTCTTGTAAATGTCGCCGTCATACATGTTCATGGCGAAGAAATCGTCAAGAGTGTATTTGGGGAGATTGTTGTCGTCGTCGACAAAGATATATTGCTGCGAAAGATAGGGGCGCAGGGCGTCCATCTTCACCCAGAACATCGGATATTTCATGGCGTCGCCCCCGAAGTCGCCCGAACGGTGGAGCACCGGGCAGATAGCTTCGACGCGTGTGCGCATGTTGTTGGAGCGAGAGTCAAATTCCCAGCGTTCGAGGATATAATACGACAGCACCTCGTTGGTGGGCACGTCGACCTCTTCGATGACATAGCGCGGATTTTTTTCAGTCGAGCCTTTTGCCGCCGTATGATATATGTGGAAACGGTCGAGCATGTCGCCGACATTGAGTTTGTATTGGTCGGAAAATATCTCGCGTCCGTCAAGATACTCGTAAGCAGCGATGCGGTTGTCGGCAAGCTGCTCCATGATGATGCGGAACAGGTTTTTATCGCCGTCGATGATATCCTCAGGATAGTAGAGTGAGGCGTTTTTGGGCTTGCGGAGGTCGAGTTCGCGGTAGATTACGCGCATCCACTGCATGTCGGCATCGCTTCTGGGCGACTCCTCATAAAATTTCTGCATGCGTTCCGTCACTCCCGGCTGAGCCTGCTCCTTGCGGTTGCGGTCAGACCCGCCGCGGCGCACTACCGAACTCGACGACGAGTCTTGTGCAATGGCGGCTGTGCCCGCTGCCAGAAGCACGGCTGCAACTGTGATATGTCTTTTAAATACACTCATTGTATAATGTTTCTTTTATATTCAGGTTAATTGATGATTATCTCAAGCGGAGCAAGCTCGCGGGTGATACCGTCGGGTCCGACTGCCTTCACGCGGGTCACATAGATGCGGTTGCCGCGTTTGAGACGCTGCAGCTGCGATTTCTGCCGCGATGAAAACTTGTTGCCGTCAGACACTTCGGGCAGTGCGTTGCCCATGGAGTCGAATGTCACGGTCTCGAAACTGAGCACGTTGAACGAGATATTGAGCAGGTCGTCATCAATGGCGGCCTCAAGTCCGGGGGCCTGCATAAGCAGTGCCTTGGCTATGCCCCGGCCACCTCCGCGGTAGCGCACCGTATTGCCTTCGGCGTCCTTATACGAGATAAACGGAGTGGGGTCGGGCAGTTTGCGCACGCGGAATTCAGTGCGCGACACTTCTGTCTTTTTGCCGTTCATGTCGGCGGTGACAGTGACAGTGGCTGTTTCACCAACTTTGCCGGGGTGAGCCACCCATGCGTCACCGCGGCGGGAGAGTGTGCCGTTGGTCATGGTAGCGCTCACTCCCGTATTGGCGACACCGGGCACGGATATGCTTATCGGATTGTCGATACCGGCATAAAGCACATTCATCATTGTGGCCGACACGGTGGCGGTAGGTTCGATGACAGTATAGGATGACGAAAAGTCATGGCGTGTGAAAGTGCCGTCACCGTGGGGCACTTCGAGATATCCCTTGTAGTCGAAATTGCCTGCCGAGCCTGCGGTGACCTCATACAGCCCGTTATCTCCGAGCCGTTTGCCGTTGATATAGATGTTGGGGCGCTGAGTGGTGTCGACTGCCGCGAGCACTATGTTGGCGTGGTATTTGCCCCCGCGTATCACATAGCGGGAGTCGGGTATCACAAACGCATTCAGTTCGTTGACGCGCACATCGCCGGCGTCGACATTGGCAAGAAGCGACTGCAGCGCCTCTCCTTCGGAGTATTTTATGTCGTTCTGGAGCTTGGTGAGCAAAGCTATCGCTGCCACTACGGGCTGATTTTCAAATTTGTATTCCTCCCAGCTCATTTCGCCGATTTCACCTTTGCGCTGCACCGGTGCGGTCGACAGAGCCTGCTCGATGCTCGCGCTCTTTACCGAGTCGGTCACGACCGATGTGATATAGCCGCGGTATGAGTCAATCTGTTCGCGCAGCGCAGCCCCGCGGCGTGTGGCGGGTTCGAGCATTATGAGCGCGGCGGCGTCGAGATCCTCGCGGTTTATGATGTTGTCGACATCACCTTCCGCACCGTCGGCCTTTTTCACAATCTGCTCCTTGAGCGAGTCGACCAGTTCATACATTCGTGCTGTCTGGCTGCGCACCTCGAAAGCTTTCTGATACCATGACAGACCTTTTTCGGGGTTCTGTCGGCTGAATGCCTCGAGCGCCCCCATGATAGAGGCGTTGCGCTGCTCTATGTTGTCGTTGGTGCGTACCAATCCTTCCTTCACCTGCGTGAAGCCGTCAAGCACGTCGCTCGACACGTTGAGCGCAAGCATTGCCATCAGCACGATATACATGAGGTTTATCATCTTCTGGCGTGGCGATAGTCGATTGTTGGATGCTCCCATTGTTATATTTTACGTTTCGTAGGCGGCTGTTGTCCGCGGTGCGGAGTGTCGTGGCTGCCGTTTTGATATCTTTCGTTTTAGGATAAGTTGACTGATGGCTTGAGGGGTAGGGGATGAGGCATGCGGCAAGTGCCGTCAGCCGCAGTTACACCTGCGCGCCGTTGGCTCCGGCCGCCGGAGTGTCGACTGATATCGGCTGGCGGTACATGTTGACGGTCATTGCTGTCAGCATCTTCTCATACACGGCATTGAGCTGGTGCATGTAGTGGGCCATGCGCTCCGTCTCCTCCACGTAGCGTGCGCTCTGGCTTGAGCTCTTCTCGTACATGTCGCGTATATCCTTGATGCCGCGGTTGACACGGTCAATTGAGTCAAGCTGCGACGATACACTCTTGAGCTGTATCTCGTAGATGGTGTTCAGTCCGGTGAGGTTGCGGTTGAGATCCTGCATCTGTTCGACATATCCGCTTGAGCTGCGGGTTATGTTCTCGGAGTTCTCGGTGATGGCGCGGTAGCTGTCGAGAAGCACGTCTGACACCTCGTTGAGGGCCGCTGTCGTAGTGCGCAGATGTTCCATTTCCGAGGCAATGCTTGCCATCTGGTCGAGATATTTCTGTGTGGCGGTGGTGAGTTCGGCCATACGTGCGAGCTGGTCGGAAGCGGCGGCCATCTTTGCGATGCTTTCCGACAGCGAGCGTGAATCCTCCTCCGTGAGATTTATGTCGCCGGGAATGCCTGCGGCGGCTTTTGCCTGCTCGGGGCTGACACTGCGTGCCGGCGCCTGTGCGTGTGTTCCGCCTCCGGTGACAATCACAGTTGTGCCCGTGCCTGCGCCCTGCGAAAGCAAGCCTGCCCCGTCATCGGCATTCTCCCCGTTTCGGCGGTCGGGATCGAGCGAAGGGAACACTTCCTCCCAGTGATATTCGCGTGGCGGACGGTCGAAGGCCGACAGCACGAACATCAGCACCTCTGTGCCCATGCCGAGCGACAGCAGGAAGTTGCCTCCGGGCAGGTGCAGTATCTTGAACAATGCGCCCCAGATTACGATTGCCGCGCCTATCGAGTAGGCGAAGTTGAAGAAGCGTTGGCCTCCGTCGCTCTGCAGGAAGCGGGTTATGCGGTTTTTATATCTTTTTACTTTTCCCATCGCGGTCTATTTTCTTTTTTCTCGATTGTATATGGTTGATTTCATTAGGGCAGCCGTGGCGTGGCCGATGGCTGCCGGAAAGCCTTATTTCAATTTGTTGCCTTTGGCAAATCCTATCTGCGAGCGCACGCAGCGGAAGCCGATATATGAGCGTTGTTCATTCTGATATTCCCACATGCGTATGTCTGAACGGATATTGTGGGCCACATCTTTCCATGAGCCGCCGCGCACGATTTTGCGCTTCATCTTGTAAGGGTCTTCCTGAGCTGCGTCGTAACGATACTCCGGATTGAGGTCGTTGGTAAGTTTCGACACGCTTTCCGTATAGGCTGTCGATGTCCACTCGCTGACATTACCGGCCATGTCGTAGAGTCCGAAATCATTGGGCGAATATGTGCCTACGCGCGATGTTATCAGCTGTCCGTCCTTGACATAGTTTCCTTCGTTGGGCTTGAAGTTGGCGTAGAAACAGCCTTTGTCTTCGCTCAGCGGCAGGTCGCCTTCCCATGGATACATGTTCTCGTTGACGCCGGCGCGGGCGGCATATTCCCATTCGGCCTCTGTGGGCAGACGGTAGGGCTCGACATAGACGCCCTCGCGTCCGAGTGCTCGCCGCAGGTAGTCGGTGCGCCAGTTGCAGAATGCGTTGGCCTGCTCCCAGCTCACCCCCACAACGGGATATTCGTTATATCCTCCGTGAGAGAAATACATGCGCACGTAAGGCTCGTTGTAGGCGTTGTCGAAGTCATTGATCCATGCCGTGGTGTCGGGATATACATTTACTATATATGTATTGACGAAATCGAAGTCGCCGGTCAGGCCGCGTGTGATGGTGCGGCGCACGATTTCACCCTCGTCGTCGATATATGCGGTGTCCTTTGAGATGACAGGCACTGCCGTTGGTGTGGGCTTGTCGGTGTTATATTCGCGGCGACGCGGGTCAAGACGGTGTTTGCGCTTGGCCGCTTCGGTGTGGTTGTAGGTCTCGTAGCGGTAGTTGAGCTGCTCGGGGTCGAGTTCGCGCTGTCCGGTGATGGGATTTGTGCGATACACGCTCTCGATGGCGCGCTGCTCGTCCTCGTTGGCGTTGCGCCACGGTATGGGCTTGCTCCAGTTGAGGTGGGGCGTGATGGGGTTTCCTTCCTTGTCTTCCTCGATTTTGAATGCTTCGTTGCCGCCGTAGGCCGGGTCGGCGAGACGCTCCCTGATTATCGAGTCGCGTACCCAGAATACAAACTGTTTATACTTGGAGTTTGTGATTTCAGTCTCGTCCATCCAGAAGGCATCTACCGAGATGCCGCGTGCCGATGCCGGAAGGTTCCATGCGCTGTCGGCCTTCTGTGCTCCCACTTCCATCGAGCCTCTTGACACAAGCACCATGCCGTAGGGTGTAGGTTCGATCCACGACATGCCTCCTACGCCGGTGACTTCACCGCCGCTGGCATTGCGTGACCCTGTGGCGCATGATGCTGCTGTAAGCATCGTGGCTGCTATCGGAAGGAGATAAAGAGATGTTCGTTTCATGTCTTAAAGTATGCGTATGCTCTTATGTTTATTCTTGTTCTTTTCCGAGAAATCCAGCTTGAGCGAGTAGCCCGCGAATATCTCGTGGCTGCCTGACGAGGCTTTGGCGATGGCCGAAGTGGCGTAATCGTAGGCATAACCCAGATAGAAGCCTTTTATCTCGGCGCCGAGGCTGATTGTCACGGCATCGTTGTAGCGGTAGCCTATGCCTGCGGTGAGAAACTTGTTGTAACGCACTCTGGCGGTGGCCTCGCCGGTGGTGAAGGTGAAATCACTCTTGACCAGCACTGACGGCATCACTTCAAATAACGTATTTTTTATCTGAATATTGCATCCGGCCATAAAATATAGCGTCCGCCCCACCTGAAATTCGTAATTGTGCTCGAGCGAGTTGTCGCCTGTGTCTGATTTCAGGCTTATGACCGGCTGCGTGGCATGTGTCATCGAAAGGCCTCCCCACCAGATGCCGCGCGTGTAATACACTCCGACTCCGATGTCAAAAGCGTTTCCGTTGAGATCGTTCGTCGGGATTGCCTCGTCGGTGCCCTGATGATAGTTGTCATCGTCGGGGAGCACCACTTCCGAGCCTTTGAACGACTGGTTTATAAATCCGATCTGCACGCCGGCTGTCATTTCTCCCTTGAAGAGCTTTATCTTGTAACCAGCCTGCACACCTGCCGTGAGGTTCTTGTAAAGACCCAGGCTCTCCTGCTGCATCAGTACTCCCACGCCTATACGCTTTTTGAAAAGTTTGAACGGCATTTCAGCCGTGGCGGCAAACGATTTGGGCGCGTTGTCGATACCCACCCACTGGAGACGTGCGCCGCCACGTATGTTAAGCAGATCGGAAGTGCCTATGGCTGCCGGGTTATAGTAGTTCTTTATCTGGTAATACTGAGAGAATTGCGCGTCGCTCTGGGCGTGGGCGCATATACCGGCAAGCAACATCGCCGGCACAATGGCCAGTCGTAATAATAATGATAATATGTCGTTAACGCTTCGTGTCATTCGAAATAAAAACTGAAAACAACCATCGAGGATGCCGCTTTCTTTAGCGATTGGGTAAACTTCTGTTTGGCCGGGTCATCGGTAAGGTCGGGGCGCTTGTGATCGACGACATCGACAAGACCGAAGCAGAATTTTACCTCGGGTATAAGTTTGAAATAGGGGAGATAGAGATCGCAGCCAAATCCGCATGTGAGATAAAAATCGCTACTGTTCAGTTTGATATATTCCCCGTTTTTGCGTGTCAGGTTGACGGCGGGCATTATGCCGGCAGTGACATACGGACGCAGATTGCGCAGGCGCAATGCCGAAAATTTCAAATCTACCGGAAATGCCAGATAGGCTGATTTGAGACTCTGCTTGAGCTCTTCGCCGGTATTGACCTCCCTGAAACGTAAATCGCGGTTGCCGAAATATAGTCCCGGAGTGAAACGCACGTTGAAATAGTCGTTCAGCCGCAGGTCAAAAAGACCGTTGACATTAAATCCGGGCTGAAACGAGGGCTGCTCGATAAACCATGATTCCCCCTCCGGAGTGATAAATCCGTTGTGGGTGAACCGCAGATCCTGAGTGTGCAATCCTACCGAAAAACCAAGGTGCCAGCGGCGCATGTCGGCATACGGGCGGTTGAGCAGTTTGTCGTTCAGATGTTGCGCGCAGACTTCACCGCTCCCCGATATGACGGCGATTATGGCGGCTAAAGCGAGCAGTATGTGGTTAACGCGTTTCATATCCTATTTAACGAGATGTTTCCATTTTTATTGTTTTTTTGTCATATTTTCCGTATTTTTGTGGAGTGTAAGTATATGTAATAATTTTTGGCAGTTTCTTACTATGGCTCAGGCAATGCTCATAATAAACCCGATATCGGGTACGGCGAAAAAGACAGGGCTCGACGTTAAGGTTGAAAAAGCCATGTCTAAAGCCGGCTACGACCTCGATGTCCGCTTCACGACCTGTCGTGGCGACGCCACTCGTCTCGCATCAGAAGCTGTCGACAAAGGCTACGATGTGGTGCTGGCTGCCGGCGGCGACGGCACTGTCAACGAGACGGCACAGGCTCTATGCGGTTCTGAAATCACTTTCGGAATAATACCCTCCGGCTCAGGCAACGGGCTCGCACGTCATATCGGTATCCCTGTCAGCGTCGATGCAGCCCTCGATGTCGTGGCGCGGGGCATAGTGGCCAGATGCGACTACGGCACGGTCAACAATCTCCCGTTTTTCTGCACATTCGGAGTCGGTTTCGACGCCGCGGTGTCACACAGTTTCGCCAAACAGAGCCGCAGAGGGCTCTTCACATACCTTAAGAGCGCTCTCACGCAATATCTCCGCTATCAGCCTGACACGTATACAATCTCGGCCAACGGCAAGATTTTGACAGAACGAGCCTTTGTGGTGGCCTGCTGCAACGCGTCGCAATACGGCAACAATGCCTATATCGCGCCCAAGGCCTCGATTACCGACGGTCTCCTTGACATAATAATCATACATCAGGGCTCGCCGATTGACACCGCTATGGTAGGCATGGACCTTTTCACAGGCTACATCGACTCAAACACACTGATACATTCGCTCCGTGCCCCGGCAGCCGTAATCTATCGCCCGAACGAGGGCCCCGCGCATATCGACGGCGAACCGATGATTCTTGACGACATAATGGATATCAAATGTCATCGCCACGGCCTCAATATCTTTATACCCGGCGACAAAGAGCAGTTCCGCCCGCTCGTGACCCCCGTCCGCTCGCTCTGGCGCAACATCTTTTCGCTCCGCTGAAAGCAATCCCCTTTTCACAATCGGCCGATGCCGAAACACTCCGCCACCGTTTGCCGTGTGCTTTGCTCCGAAGCCGGAAGCACTTTCAGCGCAGGAGTGTCAATCAGCGCGATATTGTCGGCGCAGGCAAGCGCAATGTCAAGTTCGTGGGTCGACAGCAGTATTGTTTTTTCTTGCTCGTGAGCAAGTTTGCCAAGCAGTTCCATGAGTTGGTAACGGTTTGGCAAATCAAGAAATGAAGTCGGTTCGTCAAGCAATATATTGGGGGTGTCCTGAGCGAGAGCACGTGCGATCATGACACGCTGACACTCGCCGTCGCTCATGGTGTCGAGACTGCGTGAACTGTAGTCGCTCATCCCGACAATGGCGAGAGCCCTGTCGACTATATCTTTGTCATAGTCGCTTAGCCGTCCGGCCCAGTCAGTGTAGGGCGCACGTCCGAGCCCCACCAGATCGCAGCATCTCATATTGGCAATCCTGACCCTCTGTGTATTGACAAACGCAATCGACCTTGCCCGCTCGGACGCCGATGAAAAACGCGTCTTGCCGTCAACGACAATATCGCCCGACGTGATTTTGCCGAGCCCTGCTATCGCACGCAGCAACGTCGACTTTCCCGAACCGTTACGGCCTGTCAGGGCTGTCAGCGTCGAAGGCGCAAACAGCGCGTCGGCATTCTTCACGAGCTCACGGCTGCCATATCCCGTGCTTACATTCCTTAGTTCTATCATACTGCGATCTGTCTGTTTCTGAATACAACCCATACCACTATCGGAATACCGGCCAAGGCGGTGACAGCATTGATGGGTACCACAAAAAGCTTCGACACGATGTCGCACCCGAGCATGACCGTAGTGCCGGTAAGCGCCGCTCCCGGTATCAGTATCCGGTGGTCGGC
Source organism: Muribaculaceae bacterium Isolate-002 (NCI) (assembly GCA_004102805.1). Lineage (GTDB taxonomy): Bacteria > Bacteroidota > Bacteroidia > Bacteroidales > Muribaculaceae > JAGBWK01. Next base: position 23,661 of record SCEG01000023.1, on the reverse strand, counting down.
TGTTTTGAATATCATTCTTGCCACATGTGGCAGTGCGAGTCCTATAAATCCTATCGGCCCGCAGAATGCAGTGACTCCTCCGGCAAGCAACGCCGTCGACACAAGCACCATCGTGCGGCTGCGGCGCCGGTCATATCCCATAGTCACCGCATACTCCTCGCCAAGCAACAGCAGATTAAGGGGCTTTATTGTGGCCACGGCAAGCACAAGTCCTGCCGATATAGTGCCGGCAAACACCGGCAGTTGCTCACCGGTGACATTGCCCAGCGAACCCATCGTCCATATCACAAACGACTTCAATGCCTCGTCGCTGCTCATATACTGCAATATCTGCACTATCGCACTTATCCCAGACGATATCATCATGCCAAGTATCAGCACCACCATGATATCCTTGATGCGCCTTCCTGCCAATGCTATAAGGGCAAGCACAATTCCCGAACCCGCAAGAGCCGCACCTGTCATGCCTATCGAGGCCGCCGTGCCTGTCACCCCTCCCGCAAGCGGAGCGCCCAATATGAAAAGCGCCACAGCCAATGATGCGCCCGAGCTCACCCCAAGCACGTATGGCCCGGCAAGCGGATTGCGAAACAGTGTCTGCATCTGCAGGCCGCTCACCGACAGCGCAATCCCCGCAATCATCGCAACAATCCCCTTCGTAAGCCTGATGTCAATCACAATCTTGCTGATTGCCGGATTGTCGCAGCGGCCTGTCAGCGCGTCAGCCACCTCCCCGATACTGAGCTTCACGGAGCCTGCCCCTATATCGACGAGCAGAAGCAGCGCACTGAGCGTTGCAAGCGTGATAAACATTATGGTGGTCCGCCCCTTCATTGTAAATAGTCTAAAAGAAATAACTGAATAATTAAAAGAATATTCTAAGAATTGTGCATCAGGCATTGATAATACACGGTCTCATATCCGTCGAGCGAATCCGGGTGAAACACTTTTATCAGGTCTTGAAGCACAACATCGGGATGCATGACCCCCGACTCATAGAAATCATTTCCGCCCCCGGGCGAACTGCGGCGGTTATTGTTGTAGACACGGCCATTGACAAAAGGCTTCGTGTCGGTAAACCGCGGCGCCAGAGCTTTGAGTTGCGTTTCCGATGACACCTGTCCGGGATTAATCCACACATCGGCCTCTGCCGCAAGCATGTAGGCCTCCTCGATGTCAATGTTCTTTGACCGGTTGCCGGTATTCTCCTTATAGATATAATCACCGCCGGCATCTGCGATAAGTTGCGACATATAATTGCTCGTTGACGGCATCCACCAACTGTCGCCGTAGGGCGCGTTGACCATCACACCGGGCTTGTCGGCAATTGAACTGTAATGGCTCTTAAGCGCATTATATCGTCCGGCAATGCTGTCGAAAAGCGCAATCGCTTCCTCTCGTTTCCCGATTATTTCACCGATGGCTGCCACCCATTCCGTTTTTCCAAGCGGCGATTCCTCGAGATAGTCCCCGATATAGACATACGGTATCCCCAGTTCCTTGAGTTTCGCCTCTATCACGTTCGGACCGTTGACTCCATACAGCAGCACCACATCCGGGTTGAGCATGACGATTTTCTCAAAATCGATATTGCTGTCATAACCCACATCGGCCACCTTGTCGCCGCGGCTCCACAGAGCATCGCTCGATATGAAACCGAGTCCTGACACACCAACAATCCTGTCGGTCGCACCCAGACCCTCGAGCATGGCGGTGAAAGTCGACGACATAGCCACAATCCTCTCCGCAGGCTTCTCCACGCGGTAGCTCATCGTGACACTGTCAGCTCCCTGCCACGGATTTTTAATTATCAGCGTCGCCACGGAGTCATCGCCGCATACGATTTCAAAACCGCCGGCATACTCCGGCTTGTATATCTCGTTTGCGCCCGCCGTCTGACTCTCTTTTCTTCCGCACGACGATATCGCCACGGCTGAAAGCATTATCGATATCAGCATTGCAGACATTCGGGCCATTCCTGTCTTTGTCATAATAGTTTCGGTTGATGGTTTTGTTCCTGTGGTGCAAAGATACAAAAAATCCTCCGTAAGCAATGTGCGAAAAAGTTACAGCATTCTGCCGAAAATAAAAGAAAGAAGGTGGAGAACACAATCATGTATTCTCCACCTCCGTTGCTGGCAGATTATTTGTGTTTTGTCTATAATTTGATTTTAAATCCGACCTGAATAAGTCCCTGCGCACCGAATCCGGCCTCTCCGAACAATGCGAAGTCGCGCGTAATATCCACGTCCACACCTAATGGCGTCAGCTGCATTGCGAAATACCCCTTGTTATATGCATCGTCATTCTTCGGCATCATGTGTGATATGTCGGCGCCTATGCCCAGATGGGCATAAAGTTTCACTATTCTGTTACGGTAATATTCATAGCGGCCGTTAAGCATTATCACGTGATATGCAACCGACGAATGATCCGGTCCGCCTTTTGTTGTGGCACTAGAGAATGTATACGACGGTCCAAACCAGAATTTGGGCGCAACCTTGAAATTAACTCCGAAATTAACAGCACCCCACGCATTGTTGACATGTTTCCATCCGTCATGGTAGTCGCATGCATCCATCAGCGTATATCCGCCGTATGAAAATGTAAGTTCTGCCTTCTGGGCTTTCGCAGGCACGGCAAGCGCCATAACTGCAAGCATAGCGAGTAAAAATTTTTTCATAATCTTATTAATTTGGTTAATGTTTGTCTTATAACAACTTCACACCCTTAAAAGGTTTTTCACATAAATGCAAAATTAGTGTTAACCGACCAGCTTCCGTTGATAATCAGCTATATACAACAAGTGTTAAAAACGCAGTTCGCCGGCTTGCTGAGAGCATTTTCCGCCGCTCGGTCATTCATCGCAGATTTTGCATTATTTAATTGTTGGAATTGCAGTAAAAGTGTTAAATTTGTAAGTTGAAAAATAGTGTAAACATTTTTTCTCTTGCAATGAAACAGATAAAACGTATTGCGATACTCGGCTCCACGGGCTCTATCGGCACGCAGACTCTTGACGTCATATCCCACTATCCCGACCGGTTTAAAGTCGACATGCTCATAGCCGGAAGCAAGGTGGATACTCTCATACAGCAGGCTGTGAAATGGCGCCCGTCGCTGGCTGTTATCGCTGACACATCAAAATACTGGAAACTGAAAGAGGCTCTCGAGCCGCTCGGCGTGGCTACGGCTTGCGGAAGCGATGCCATAGCCGATGCCATGGAGCGCGACACGTTTGACTGCGTTGTCACCGCCACAGTCGGCTACAGCGGGCTTGCACCCACACTTCGTGCCATCGCTGCCGGAAAGGATATAGCGCTTGCCAACAAGGAGACCCTCGTCGTGGCCGGCGATATTGTCACGGCTGCGCTGCGTCGTTCGCCTTCACGTATGTTGCCTGTCGACTCCGAGCATTCCGCAATCCATCAGTGTCTGGCCGGAGAGCGGATCTCTGACGTGCGACGTCTCATTATAACCGCCTCGGGCGGCCCTTTCCGCAATTTCACCGCCGAACAGATTGCACAGGCCACTGTGGCCGACGCTCTCAACCATCCCAACTGGAGCATGGGCTCGAAGATTACCGTCGACTCTGCGACAATGATGAACAAGGCGTTTGAGATTATCGAAGCGCGATGGCTCTTTGACATACCGGGCGACAAGATAACGCCGGTGGTTCACCCGCAGTCGATTGTCCACTCGATGGTCGAATTTATCGACGGCTCGGTAAAAGCCCAGCTCGGCGTCCCTGACATGCGGCTTCCAATCCGTTACGCCCTCGGTGACGCCACGCGTCTGGCCACATCCGACGCCCCGCTCACACTTGAACGCTGCTCTCAGCTCACTTTCGAAGCTCCCGACAGCAACCGTTTCCCGGCAATAGGGCTCGGGCACTACGCGCTCGACAAGGGCGGCAACACGGCGTGTGTCATCAATGCTGCCAATGAGGTGGCTGTGGCGGCATTCCTGCAGGGGCATATATCGTTTACGGATATTTACCGTCTGATTGAAGACACTCTTTCCGGAGTCGGATACATCGCCGTGCCCGATTACGATGACTATGTGTCGACCAACGACGAGGCTCGGCGCAAGGCTCACGAAGCGGTCGCAAAAATCAGAGGCAGCCGAGGGTGACTCTCTCCTGGTTTCACGCAAAATCACAAATCAAACAAAGTTATTTATAAAGCAATATCCCATTGGAAACATTTTTGATTAAAGCCGCACAATTGGTTCTGGCGCTCGCTTTGCTGGTAATTGTGCATGAGTTCGGACATTACTTCTTCGCACGCGTGTTCGGCATTCGTGTCGAAAAATTCTATCTTTTCTTCAACCCCTGGTTTTCGTTGGTGAAATGGAAACCGAAACCGCCGGCCCGACGCAAGAAAAATAAAAACGGTCAGGACAAAACTTCCTGGCGCGACACCGAATACGGCATCGGATGGGTGCCTCTGGGCGGTTACTGCAAAATAGCCGGTATGATTGACGAATCGATGGATAAGGAGCAGATGGCGCAGCCGGCCCGACCCGACGAATTCCGCTCGCGTCCCGCCCATCAGCGTCTGCTGGTTATGGTAGGCGGTGTCCTGTTCAATTTTATCCTCGCATGTCTCATATATATCGGCATCGCGTGGTATTGGGGCGATCGGTCTATCCCCTACGAAAACGCTTACGCGGGCATGGACTTCAGCGAAGAGGCTCACAAAGCCGGTTACAAGGACGGCGACATCATACTTCTCGCCGACGGCAAGCCTGTCGAAGCCAAAGACCGCGACAATGTGCTGACTGTGGCTATGGCCGGAGAGGTGACTCTGCGGCGCGACGGTCGTGACACCGTGGTGCGCAATCCCGACGGGTTCGCCGCCACTCTCGAACATGGCTTCTTTGAATATCGTCTGCCGGTATTCGTCAAGCAGGTTAGCGCAGGCTCCCCCGCTGCAAAAGCCGGTCTGCAGGAAGATGACCGGATCATAGCCGTCGACGGAGTGCCGACCCCTTCGTTTACCGAGCTGTCCAAAGAGCTTGTCGCAAAGTCAGGAAAGGAAGTACCGGTGACTGTAGTGCGCGACGGAAAGGAAATCGTGCTAAACGCCACTCCCGAAGACGGCAAACTCGGCTTTGGATTGAAATCGCATCAGGAAATATATGAGACTGAAATTATAAAATATAATTTCTTCGCCGCGATACCCAAAGGCATTTCCGATGGAGCAAATCAGCTTGTCACTTATGTCAAGTCGCTAAAGCTGCTTTTCACAAAATCGGGAGCATCACAGATCGGAGGATTTGGCGCTATCGGAAGTCTTTTCCCGCCAAAATGGGACTGGCGCACATTCTGGGAAATGGCGGCATTCCTGTCGATTATTCTTGCGTTCATGAACATCCTGCCCATTCCGGCACTCGACGGCGGTCACGTGCTGTTCGTGCTGTGGGAGATTGTAACGCACCGCAAGCCTTCGGAAAAATTTCTTGAGCGCGCACAGATATGCGGCATGTTCTTCCTTCTGGCTCTGCTGCTCTATGCCAACGGCAACGATATCTACAGGTTTATCTTCAAGTGACAAGTAACGTATACGAACTAAACACTCCGGAGTCATATCCGGATACGATATATATATGGAATTGAATGTTATGAAAAAACGGGCGGAATTTATATTGCGCCGCGGAAAAGAGGAATCGCTCGACCGGTTTCACCCCTGGGTGTTCTCAGGCGCTATCGCTTCCGTGCCTCCGGGAGTGGAGGAGGGCGATGTCGTGTCGGTTGTGGCCTCTGACGGCCGCTTCATCGGCGTGGGACATTATCAGATAGGAAGTATAGCCGTACGCATACTCGACTTCGCTGATACGGAAATCGACAAATCATTCTTTGCCCGCAGGCTTAAGGAAGCGTTGGCGCTCCGTCAGGCTCTGAAACTTGACCGTGCCGACAACGATGCCTATCGTCTGGTGCATGGCGAGGGCGATTTTCTGCCGGGTCTGGTCGTCGATGTGTATGGAAAGACCGCCGTCTTGCAGGCTCACAGTCCCGGCATGCATTATTGCCGCGACATAATTGCGATGGCGCTCACCGAGCTCGAGTCTCTTGAAATCGCCAATGTTTATTATAAGTCAGAGACCACGTTGCCCTATAAAGCGCGTCTCGACCCGGTCAACGAATATCTTGTCGGAGGCTTCGATACTAATATCGCCACCGAAAACGGCCTGCATTTCCATATCGACTGGCTCAAAGGACAAAAAACAGGTTTTTTTGTCGACCAGCGTGACAACCGTGCGCTGCTTGAGAGTTTCTCTGACCGGCGTTCGGTGCTCAACATGTTCTGTTATACGGGCGGATTTTCGGTCTATGCCATGCGTGGCGGTGCGCGCCGGGTGGTATCCGTCGACTCGTCGGCAAAGGCGATTGCACTCACTTCGGCCAATATCAGTCTTAATTTCCCTGATGACAACCGTCATGAAGCCCTTGCCGAAGACGCTTTCAAATATCTCGACAGCATGAAGGCCGGAGAGCATGACCTCATAATACTTGACCCGCCCGCATTCGCAAAACATCGCTCGGCACTGCGCAATGCCTTGCGCGGATACCAGCGTCTCAACGCAAAGGCGTTTGAAAAAATCGCTCCCGGAGGCATACTGTTCACATTCTCATGCTCGCAGGCTGTAAGCCGCGAGCAGTTCAGGCTTGCGGTGTTCTCTGCAGCCGCACAGTCCGGCCGCCGCGTGCGCATAATCAAGCAGCTTACCCAGCCGGCCGACCATCCGGTCAATATCTACCATCCCGAAGGTGAATATCTCAAAGGCCTGGTTCTGTATGTCGAATAATCCTTAATCAAATTTCAATCATAATCATATATGAACGTGAAACATATCGCGGCAGCAGCCATAATGGCAGCCGCCGTCTCAACCCAATCAGCTATGGCTAAAGACAACAGTGATTTCAACTACGTGGTCGACCGTTTTGCCGACATTGAGGTGCTTCGTTACAAGGTGCCCGATTTTGAAAAACTGACTCTCCGTCAGAAGGCTCTGGTATATTATCTTACTGAAGCTGCAATCACCGGTCGTGATATACTCTGGGATCAGAACGGAAAATACAATCTGCCCGTGCGTCAGCTTATAGAAAATGTCTATACCAACTATTCAGGCAATAAAGAGTCACGCCAGTATAAAGCCCTTGAAAAATATCTCAAGCAGATATGGTTCGGCAACGGCATCCATCACCATTACTCGATGGACAAGTTCGTGCCCGAATTCGACGAGACTTTCCTGCGCTACGAGGCGAGCAAGCTCCCCGCCGGAAGTCAGCCTGCCGATATCGATATGCTCTGCAAAGTCATATTCGACCCCTCTGTGCTTGCCAAACGTGTAAATCAGGCCGAAGGTGAGGACCTTATTGTCACATCGGCCAACAACCTTTACGAAGGCGTGACGCAGAAGCAGGTTGAGGACTATTACAATGCGCTCAAAGACACCACCGTCGTTAATCCGATATCCTATGGCCTCAATGCGCGTGTGGCCTTGGTCGACGGCAAAGTCACTGAGCAGCCCTACCGCATCGGCGGCATGTACTCCGACGCTATAGAGCGCATTGTCGACAATCTCAAAAAGGCCCGCGGATATGCAGAAAACGACAAGCAGGCCGGCGTAATCGACAAGCTGATCGAATTTTACACAACAGGCAACCTTGCCACATTCGATGACTACTCCATCCTGTGGGTCGAAGATACCGACTCGCAGGTCGACTTCATCAACGGCTTCATCGAAAGCTACGGTGACCCCCTCGGCATGACCGGATCATGGGAGTCGATTGTCAACTTCAAGAATATCGAGGCTTCTCACCGCACCGAATCCCTCAGCGCCAACGCAAAATGGTTTGAGGACCATTCGCCTGTCGACACCCGCTTCCGCAAGGATGAGGTAAAGGGCATCACTGCCAAGGTAATCACTGCCGCTATTCTGGCCGGTGACGCATATCCCGCCACTCCGATAGGCATCAATCTTCCCAATGCCAACTGGATACGCGCCGCTCACGGCTCGAAGTCCGTTACTCTCGAAAACATAACCCAGGCCTACGACGAGGCTTCTCACGGCAGCGGTTTCAACGAAGAGTTTGTAATCGACGAGCCCACACGCGAGCTTCTCGACAAATATCTTTTCATTACCGACAACCTCCACACCGACCTTCACGAGTGTCTCGGTCACGGTTCTGGCCGACTGCTTCCCGGCGTTGACCCCGATGCCCTCAAAGCCCACGGCTCTACTCTCGAGGAAACACGTGCCGACCTGTTCGCTCTCTACTATCTTGCCGATCCCAAACTTCTTGAGCTCGGCCTTCTTGACAACCCCGACGCGTATAAAGCCGAATACTATAAATACATCCTCAACGGCATGATGACACAGCTTATGCGTATCGAGCCCGGAAAAGATGTGGAAGAAGCCCACATGCGCAACCGCAAACTCATTGCCGAATGGGCCTATGAGCACGGTCGTAAGGACAATGTGATAGAGATGGTCAATATCGACGGCAAGACATTCATCAAGATAAATGACTATCCCCGCCTGCGCGAACTTTTCGGCGAGCTCCTCGGCGAGATACAGCGCATCAAGAGCGAGGGCGACTACGAGGCCGGACGTGACCTCGTTGAGAAATACGCCGTGAAAGTCGATCCTAAACTTCACAAGGAAGTCCTCGACCGCTACGCGCATCTCAACATCGCGCCCTACAAAGGTTTCGTCAACCCCGTCTACACTCCCGTATTCGATAACGACGGCAACATCACCGACGTGACTATCGACTACTCCGAAACCTACATCCCACAGATGCTCCGCTACTCCCGCGACTACTCCCCCCTGACAAAGTAATCATGTCTTATTGAAAGATATTGTATTAAAATAGTTACGTGGAGGTGTCATCGACACCTCCACGTAACTATTTTAATACAATAATCTGTTATCGGGTGAAGTTGATTGTGTAGGATGCGCCTTTTTTAGTATCGAAGGTTATGGTGTCGCTGTCGGAGGATTTGACTTTGACGGGGCGTCCCTTGAGGTCGGTGATGGTGGCGTTGGCGATGTCTTTGTATGTTACCGTGACTTCGTTGCCTGAAAGCGAGCGGATTGTGCAGGCGTCAAGAAGCCCGTCGCTCCACTGCTGGTCTATTTCAAAGTTGCCGCGAGCCTTGATGTCCGCGCATCGAGCCTTTTGCCCAGCATGAGGGCAGTGCCGGCAGCAGGCGGATAGTGCCTCCGAGGCTCTGGAGCAGCATCTCGCTGACGCCTGCGGTAAATCCGTAGTTACCGTCAATCTGGAAGGGTGAATGGGAGTCAAACAGGTTATAGTAGACACCGGCTGTCTCATAGGTCAGACCGTAGCTCTCGGAATGGCGGAGCGCTTTGCGTATCGTTTCATGGGCGTGATCGCCGTCAAGAGCGCTTGCCCAGAGACACAGACGCCAGGCAAGTGACCGGCCGGTCGTTTGGTCGCCGCGCAGTTTCAGTGAATTGACGGCTGCATCAAAATATTCGCTTTCCGAAGTGATGTCGCCGAGCGGGTAGAGTGCCATCAGGTGTGACTGATGACGGTGTTCGTTTTGTCCGACAGTGAAGGGGCTTGTTTTCCATTCACGGAGTATCGGGGTGCCGGCCGGTATATGCTCTTCGCCCCATTCTCCGTTATAAGTCTCGATGGCGAGGCCGCGGTCAAGGTGCGTGTATTCCCGTGGCCGCACATGCCCCATTGGTTGATAAATTTTCGGCGGGCGGAATTGTCGGCAAACGCTATCTCTCAGGCATCGGGAAAATGAATACAGATTTCAATTTCATTTCAATATCTCAGTTAGGTTTGTAATTATCGGGAAAATATGAAGTGCTGTAACACTCTCCTGTCAATTGTTGTAGGCTTCGACTTTCATTGTGTAGCCTGAGCCATCAAGCAGTGAAGGAGAGAATGTAAACGTCACGGTCTTGCTTTGCCCTGGCATAAGGGTGAAATAGTTGTCACTCTCTATCGCAGGAAGCAATCGCTCACCATCGCTGTTTCTGACGGGTTGGGCATGCACTGCAAAAGCTGCCGAGTGGGCATTGCGTGGATTGGTTATGGTGGCTGTAATGACGGCCTTTCCGTCGACTGTTTTGATGCTGTCTTTGACTTTGAGTGTGGCTTTCGGCATTGTGTTGACAGCCTGGAAGTTTTTGCGGTCGTGACCGCGCCAATATGTGTTCTCGCTTACGAGCGTGCCGTCGTTGTCCTTTAACTGAAGGCAGATGAAATGCGTGTCATCGAGACCTTCAGAGGCCTTTTCAGGCCCGTATACATCGAAATCCCAAAGCGAATATCCGTAATCGTTGCCGAGTTCAACACCCTGCATGCGCACGTAGCGGGCGTCGGCTTCGTGGAAGAAATATTCGGCAATGCCGGGTTCGCCGTTCTCTTCGTTGACGACATCGCGCCACCAGTGCCCTTCTTCGCTTACCTGCACCTTGTATTTTCGGGCGTAGGCGGCCTCCCAGTTGAGACGCACGCCGCCCACTTTCATCTTTTCACCGAGGTCGATGGTAATCCATTCGCCGGGTCTTTTCTCGGCGGCCCAGCGTGTGGAGGAATTGCCGTCGACTACGTCGCCCGGCTGACCCTCTTTTGTCGATGAGGCAGTGACGGTCTTGCCGAGAGAGATTGTGTCGCGGTCGGTATTGAAATCAAGCACGAATGCGTCGGTCACTTTGTTGGGCGCGGAGTTGAGCGTTCCTGACTTGGAGTATCGCTTTACCTCTTTTCCGTCGAGGTTGTAGACTCGGGCTTCGGCGGTAAGATTATAGCGGCCGTCGGCAGTGGTGTTTGCCACACGCACCGCGTTGCTGACAGGGTTCCAGTAGATGTGCACCGGTTCGCAGGCTGACTTGCAGCCCCAGTAGGCGCCGGTCGGGTCGAAGTAGTAGTCGTAGGTCTGCCATACCATCGAGGGATATGCCGATTGGCTCATCCAGGTCATTATGCCGGAGGCATCGTCCCATATATGGTCGATCCAGCCCTCATACATTGCTTTGTTTGACTCGTAGTTGAGGAGCTGCCCTTTTTTGCAGAAATCGGCGGCGTCGGTAGGCGCACCCCAGTTTTCGGTGAGCATTCTGACATATCCGTCAGGATCGGCGTTAAAGGCATTCTGTCCGAAATAGTGCTTGTTCCACATCTCGTCAATGGGCCACAGATGGTCTTCGGGCATGAATTTTACGAGACTGGTGTAGGTCGGCACCACGGCTGTACCGATTTCGGTGCGGAACCCCCAGCTGCCATATCCGTCGCTTCCGGCATAACTGTTGGGATAGGGGGTGAAATAGTGGCGGGGGTCGAAAGCGCCCCATGAGCCGCTGCCGCTCAATCCTTCGGCGTTTGAGCGTGGCTGATACATGCGGTCGCCGCCGTCAAATGCTGCTATGTCAGTGGCCATCCAGTCATCGATGGGTTGCAGCGGGTGAGCTTCATTGTCGCCGCACCACACTGCTATTGCCGCATGGTTGCGCAATCGTTTAATCTTCTCGATTACGTTGTTGTTAAACGTGTTGAGGTCGTAAGGCACATTGGGATTGGAGTTGATCCAGAAATCGTCCCACACCATGATGCCGTTGCGGTCGCAGGCGTCATAAAACTCTTCGTCGGTGACTGATCCGAGCCAGTTGCGTATCATATTGAAATTCATTTCTTTATGTAACGCTATGCGCATGTCGTAGTCATCCCGGCCTCGTGCGCGGAGCATATACTCGCTCATGCCCCAGTTGCCTCCCTTGACAAATACCGGAGTATCGTTGATTTTTATGTGGAGCACTCCGTCATTCTTGTCGTAGGCATATTTGCGTATGCCGAACGTCACCTCTTTCTCCTGACTGGTTTTGCCGTCGGAAATGACTTCAAGACGGCAGGTGTAAAGGTTGGGCTTGCCGTAGCCGTTGGGCCACCAAAGGCGGGGATTTTTTATCGAGAGCTGCGGATAATATCGTTTGTCAAACTCAACGACCGAGGTGTAGCCGGGTTCAACTTCAACATCTTTTTCAAACGTGATGTCGCCGGGGGTGATTGTGCCTTTGACGGTAAACCTTTTTTTCTCTTTGCCGGAATTCCTGACGCCCGTCTCCACTGTCAGTTCAGCGCGGTCGTGCGATGGCGTGAGTCTGACTGTACGTATCCACGGGTCAATAATCGTTGCGTCGCCCGAATCGGATATCCACACCTTGTCGGTCAGACCGCTGTTGAGTCCGGGCACGTAGGGCATCCAGTCCCAGCCGGCCGATGAAAGATAGTTTGGGCTTCCCTGATTGGCAAGCGGCTGCTGAGGCATGTCGACAATGACAACAAGAGTGTTGTCGCCGTCGCGGTCGGTGACATCAGTTATGTCATAGCGCCCGCGATGCATGAATCCGTCGAGCACTCCGAGCTGACGGCCGTTAAGATAGATCGTGCCACGACGGTTTATGCCGTCAAAATTAAGCCATAGACGGTTGCCTTCCGACTCCTTGGGAATGCGGAAGCAGGTTCGGTAAGCCATCGAACGGTCATATTTCTTTCGATCGACATTATGGATATTGTCTCCGAAATTCGGGTCTTTCTCCATTCCGGCCTCAACGTAAGAATTGAAGGCAGTGCCGGGCACTATGGCGTCTACCCATCCCGTGGCGTCATATCTGTTGTCAACAATTTCTTCTATCTTGATTTCATCGGCCGGGCATATTTTCCATAACGTAGACGGAGAGTGGAGATATTGCGTGGCTGAGTATGCCGTGACGTTGCCCGACAGCAGCATAAGTGTTAATGCGATTTTCAAGGATTTATTCATGGCAGATACTTTTGGGTTGAATTACACATGTCAGTTGGCATCAGTGATAAAATGCCATTGGCATTATGGCAAATTTACGAAAAAAGAGGCCATAAAATCTTCAACAAAAAAGCAAATTGTGGAAAGAATTGTCTATCCTTGACTCCCATGACGAAAATGTTTCAAAATTTGCCTCATACCCGCGCACAGTTCAAGAGCATGCAGTAAGGCTGTCGGTGTGCTTATCTGACACCGTCGGGGTATTCTTTGAGATAGGCTTCGCAGGCTTCGCACAGTTCGTCGTACCATTCCTTGCCGAAGCGGGCGGTCAGCGGTCCTTCGAGGAATTTGTAGAGACGCAGACCGAGTTTGCGGCCGAGGGTTTCCGCCGGGCGGCATATCTTCCAGCGATGGTAGTTGACGGCCGTGAAATCGGGATACTCGGTGAGACGGAGAGGGTAGAGGTGGCACGATGCGGGTTTGAGAAAATCGATGCGACCCTCGCGGCATGCTTTCTCGATGGCGCAAAGGCATTTCCCGTCAGGGCCATAGCAGGTGAAAGCGCAGTTGCGCCCGTCGACAATCGTTGTCACGAGGTCACCCTCCTCATCAACGTATGCCACACCGTTTTCTTCCACCTCACGGAGTCCCGCAGGTATCATATCTTCCTTTATCTTGGGCAGCACTTCCTCGATTCGTTTCACCTCTTCGGCGGTAACCGGTGCTCCGGCGTCACCTTCGATGCAGCATTGTCCGAGACAGGCGTCGAGATCGCAGCAGAAAAATTGCTCGGCAAGGTCGAGAGAGACCAATACATTCTGTATCTGTAACATAATTTTTTCTTCGTCCATGATTTGCGCGGGAGTATCCCGCATTTTGATGATTGATTAGTGGAATATGACCGATGTCACGCCTATGAGACGGTCGTATCGTTCGCCGCGACGGCGCGTGTAGACTTTCACGAGATATTCGTTGCGCGTCTGATAGAAGTCGCCTTCGATGGTGGATGTAGAGCCTGAGTGACTGCCTCCGCCGGCATCTATCGTCAGATACTGGTAATTGTAAGCGCCCTGCTTCAGAAGGAGGGTCTTTTCGTATCGGCCGGTGGCTCGGTTATAGGTCATGAGCGACTGCGGGTCGAAGCGTCGCCCTGTCAGATCTCCGTCAAGAAAGATATGCTTTCCGGGCAGTTCGGGAGCGTCAAGCGAGAAATGCGTCACCACGTAGTCAGCCTCCGTATCTGAATCCGACGAGTTGTATTCGCGAATGAAAAATCGTCCGCTCTGTGTCTGGTCATAGATGTAACTTCCGGCTGAGCGCGGATAGTCGGTCGTAAGTGTGGCGTGGTAATACGGGTCGTGATATTCGACCGCCTCGACATTCATACCCGGATAAGTGGTCGACACTGTCTCCATGCGGCGGTATTCGTTTCCGGCCGGAAAAATCAGCTGACGCAGATGCTCGTAAAAGGCTTTCTTGCCCGATACGCGCAAAGGCTGGCGCACCATCACCTCGTTGTCGAGACGGCCGTTCTGGCTGACGTAGACCATCAGGTCGTTAAACACATCTTCAACCTTGGCATTGGTGGCATCGACTGTCACCGACACCTGCTGGTGGGAGTCATTGTAATCGATGTCGGTGACGCTGAGCACATCGGCCTGCACCGTCGCCGTCGACTCCGAAACCATAAACCGTGCCTGCAGCAGGGTGGTGTCAGGGTCGTCGTCACGATACACTCTGACAAGATAGTTGCCCGAAATCTTGAAACGGAAGCGGTCGTTGGGGAGTGTTATGCGGTAATTGACATAGTGAGCCGACGTCATTCGCGAATACTCGTAGTCATCGACATTGCCGAAATTGAAGCCGTCGAGAAACTCCGACTCCACCAGTGGCGACTCCGTCCAGTTGGCATTGCAGTGCACAAGCGAATATCTCAGATAGGAATTGCTTTCCGTTATCTCGTCAAACGAAATGGTGAGTTGGTCGGGCGAGTCGAGCAGCAACACCGGCGGAGCCATATAGTCGCCGTTTATATCGGTGCGCAGCGTGTGGAACGCATCGTCGAAAATACCGGTCATGGTGTCGGCCGCCGTCATTGCCGCCGCTGCAAGAAATGATAATATGACAGCCGTAGTCCTTACCATTCTATCGGAGTGATATTGTGTGACTGCAGGTAGGCATTGGCCTGTGAAAAGTGCCTGTTGCCGAAAAATCCGCGATGAGCCGACAGTGGCGACGGGTGCACCGATGTAAGCACAAGATGCCGGTCGCGGTCAATCAGCTTGCCCTTGTTGATGGCATAGCTGCCCCACAACAGAAACACCAGATTGTCTCTTCTCTCCGACAGCGCCGAGATTGCCGCGTCGGTCAGTGTCTCCCATCCGCGTGACGCATGTGAGGCCGCCCGGCCCTGCTCCACGGTAAGAACAGAGTTGAGCATGAAAACACCCTGACGCGCCCAGCGCGACAGGTCGCCGTCAGCCGGGACAGCCGCGCCTGTATCTGCCGCCACTTCCTTGAATATGTTTACCAGTGAAGGCGGAAACGGCACCCCCGGGTTGACCGAGAAGCACAGGCCGTTGGCCTGCCCCGGCCCATGATAAGGATCCTGGCCGATAATCACCACTTTTACCTGATTGAACGGACACGCGTCAAACGCGGCGAATATCTTTGATGCCGGAGGAAATACTGTCGTAGCGGCATACTGAGCCCTCACAAAGTCGGTCAACACCTTGAAATACGGCATATCCCATTGCGCGGCAAGCGCCTCGCGCCAGCTGTCCTCTATTTTTACATTCATAAAAAACGTATCGGTTATATAATTTTCAACGATTGATTTGCAAAAATACAAATAAACGATTAATTTTGCACAACGCAAAGCGCAAATATTGCGCGCTGCAGATGTCTCCGTAGTTCAATGGATAGAATATTGGATTCCGGTTCCAACGATTGGGGTTCGACTCCCCACGGGGATACAAGGCTTATTCGCGACCGCTCTGACTGACAAGGCGGTCGCTTTTTTTCCCCCGCCGCTCATTTTTTTAACCCATTTGTTATTGATTTTTTGTGTATCGCTACATAGCGGGAGAAAAATCCGCGTGTGAGATGCAGCATGCCCCAGAGCAGCGGCATGCGTCCCTTGCGCCATGCGCGCCATGCGAACAGCGGTATGCGCGCGTAGCCGGCAAGTCCGTAGGCCAGACGTATATAGGCACCCTCCGCCATGGCTGTGGCCGGGTCGTTTATCGGCCGGAAGCCGGTTGAGAGTTCGCGATGTTCCACAATAGTAATCGGAAAAAAACGGCAACGCAGCCCGGCCCGGCGGCAGTCAAGAATGAAGAGCGGATCCTCGCAGCATGCCAGAGGTGCGCCGATGCCGAAATTCGGGTCAAAACGGATATTGCCTATCGAACTGCGGCGGAATGCTATTTCAAATGATGTGGCGCTATAGCCGCGCGGCATGCGTTTTGTGAAGTCGGTTTCCACGGCAGGGTAGCGGACCGGTTCACCCTCATGCCGGAATGTAGCTATATCAACGTCGGGGTGAGTGTCGAGTGCGTTGATTACGGCATTTAATCCTTCCGGTTTGTATATCAGGTCATTGTCGGCGATGAGGCAGTAGGGAGCCCGGGCAAGCGATATGCCGGCATTGCGGTTGTTGCTGAGTCCGAGGGTAGGAATTTCGTATACCTCAATGTCGCTGCGCATCAGCGGTGCAGGAATTTCTACGGAGCGAGAAGCCTGACAGGTTACGATATAATGCACACCGTCAGCTATGGGCAGATGCATGTCGGCTACCCGTTGCAGTCCGTCAGAGCCGTGCGTGGCAATGAGAACATCGAGTCTGCGCCGCGTATCAATCGTTTCGGTTTTCATAGCTTACTCCTCCAGAAGTCAATGAAACGACGCGCTACAACTTCAGTGTCGTTGTGCCTGATGACAAATTCACGACTCTTTTCACCGCGGTCGGCAAGCGCTGACGGATGCATCACAACATCTTCGATTGCTCGATACAGAGCTTCATCGTCATAGGGCACAGCGTTGACAATCGGACGGTTGTCATGCTCGTCGATGAAGTCGTAATATTCAGGCTCGCCACCGCTGACTACGGTCTTGCCCATGGCCATGGCAAGCAGTGCGTTGGTGGCCGGAGTGTAGGAATACAGCTGGTCGAGCACGACATCGGCCTCCTGCAGCCGTTTCAGATAATCGGCGTAAGGTATATTCTCTACAATATCGAGCGTGCAGGCCTCAGGATGCGCGTCGACCACACGGCGTGCCGCTGCAAGCAGTCTGTCAGTGCCCTTCTCAAGTGAGCGTTCGGCATGACGTCCGAGAAACAGTCTCACTTTACGTCCGGCGGTGTTGGCGCCGACGTAATCTATGGATGCCGTGTCGATAGGTATGCCTCCGTAGGCAAGTCTGTCATCGGGCACGGCTGTCTGATACACTTTATGATACTCATAAAGCGCCGTAACTGCTCCTACTGAACGGGCGTAGACATCGCGGCACAGGGCGGAAAGTTCGGGTGCGAGCCACTGCTTTGCCTCTTCACGGCTGGCACGCGCGTAGTCTGACGGCTTACCGTTGATTTGCCATTCGTCGTAGCGCAGCGGCGGATTGTCGCCGGTGCAAGCCCTCACATAATGCGTGTCTGTGCCGAGCACACTCACGAAAACGCTCTTGTTGTGCGACAGCAGATGGTTGAACAATATGCGCAGCCTCTCAGGTCGCAGTGAAGCGAAATTCGTGCCGTTGACCGATACGATGTCATAATCCGAAAATTTCCTTGAAAGCAGCCGTTTGATTATAAACCACAGCAAAAATCCCCCGGCTTTTCCGGGCAACGGACGCGACAGGTCAATGTCACGTTCGGTGTTCATCCAACGAGTGCCGTCGGAGGCCACCACGGCCTCATGCCCAAGGCGTCGCAGTCCTTCGGCAAGGCAACGGTGGTAGTTGCTTGCATCGCCCATAAGCAATATTCTGAGCGGGGCGACGGCTGTTGTCTGTATCTTGTCTGCTTTGTCTGCCATAACGCAAAAATAAGCAAAACAAGCAACTGTTCAAAATTATTTTGGCGTTAAGACATATATATCAATAAACTCTTTCGGCGGCGACGATGTTGTAACTGATACTTACATTGACTGTTAATAAAAAAAAGATTGTATGGATAAGAAAAGACTCACCGCTGAAAACGGCCGCCTTATCGCCGACAACCAGAATGTACCCACAGCCGGACGCCCGGGCCCGGTAATCGCCCAGGACCCGTGGTATCTTGAAAAAATCGCACATTTTGACCGCGAGGTAATCCCCGAGCGGCGCATGCATGCCAAAGGTTCGGGAGCTTTCGGCACGTTTACCGTTACAAACGACATCACGGAATTTACCCGTGCATCGATTTTTTCCAAAGTAGGCAAACAGACTCCCTGCCTCGTCAGATTTTCCACCGTAGCCGGCGAACGAGGCGCCGCCGACGCCGAGCGTGATATCCGTGGATTTGCCATCAAGTTCTATACCGACGAAGGCAACTGGGATCTCGTTGGCAACAATACGCCGGTGTTTTTCCTGCGCGACCCGCTTAAGTTTCCCGACCTTAACCACGCCATCAAGCGCGACCCCCGCACCGGCATGCGTAATCCGACTGCCAACTGGGACTTCTGGACGCTCCTTCCCGAAGCTCTGCATCAGGTCACTATCTCCATGTCGCCGCGAGGCATCCCCGCTTCGTTCCGACACATGCACGGCTTTGGAAGCCACACCTACGGTTTCATCGACAGCAACAACAGGCGCACATGGGTCAAGTTTCATTTCCGCACCCTTCAGGGCATACGCAATCTCACCGACAAGGAAGCCGAAGCCATTATCGCCAAAGACCGTGAGTCGCATCAGCGCGACCTCTTCGACGCCATCGAGCGCGGCGATTTCCCGCGGTGGAAGTTGCAGATACAGCTCATGACCGAAGATGAAGCGCGCAAATACCATATAAATCCGTTTGACCTTACCAAAGTGTGGTATCACAAGGATTTCCCTCTGCGCGATGTCGGCATTCTCGAGCTCAACCGCAATCCCGAAAACTTCTTTGCCGAGATCGAGCAGGCTGCCTTCAATCCCGCAAATATAGTCGACGGCATCGGTTACTCGCCTGACAAAATGTTGCAGGGGCGTCTGTTCTCCTACGGCGATGCACAACGCTACAGACTCGGTGTCAACAACAACCTGATTCCCGTAAACCGTCCGAAGTGTCCTGTCAACTCTTACCACCGCGACGGCAAGATGCGCACCGACGGCAACCACGGTGCGACATTGGCCTACGAGCCCAACAGTTTCGGCGAATGGCAGGAGACTCCCTCGCAGAAGCAACCGCCGCTGCCGCTTCATGGCGACGCCTACGCTTACGACGAGCGTGAGTTTGACGATGATTACTACACCCAGCCGGGCAAGCTGTGGCGTCTTATGAGCGACGATGACAAAAAGGCCACGTGTGACAACACCGCCGCACAGATGGATGGTGTTCCTCTGTTCATAAAACAGCGTCATGTCAGAGCCTGCCACAACGCCGATCCGGAGTATGGCTGCATGCTTGCCGAGGCGCTCGGCATATCTCTTGATGAGGCGCTTGTCGCTCCTGATCCGGCACATCCGTCATGGGACAAACGCTCTTCTGCAGGCAGCTGATTGATTTACTGTTAAAGATTAATGGCCTCCGACCGGTGACTTGCCGGCGGAGGCCATTCGATTTATTGACAACACTTATTTCTTGATATCGAAACCGCGCTCTCTCATTGCTTCGAGCATCTTATATCCGAGAGCCTCGCTGTAATATGAAAGTATATGCTGCAGCCAGTCATTGTCGGTGGTGGCTCCCGAACGAGTGGCGTTGTATTGACGTATCTCCGCGTCATACGCCTTCAGCTCCGGCAGCATATCGTCCTGACGGTATCCGTTATGGTGTATAAGCAGCGATGCCGGCATCTTGGGCTTCATGTCGGGCATCTCGCGTGGCACTCCGAGCGACAGTCCGCACACCACAAACACCCCGTCGGGCAGGTTAAGCAATTCTGCCACAGCCTTCGGATTGGCTGTCCGCGCATATCCTATGCAACAACAGCCGAGCCCTGCCGAGTCGGCGGCCGCGACAGCGCTCATCATAGCCAGCGAGGCGTCAACGATGCCAACGGTCACGCCATCCATCGTGTCGCAGAAGCCGGGCATATCCACACCTTCCGCCTTCGCGAAACTTCTTATGCGGTTGTAGTCTATGCAGAATGCCATGAAGCGGTTGCATGTCTTGATCTGTTTCTGTCCTATGATCTCATAGAGTTTCTCCTTAAGCTCCTGGTCATCTATGTCTATTACTGTGAATTGCTGACCGTTGTAGCTGGTCGGTGTGTTGCGTATAGCCTCGTATATCAAATCGAGCTGCTCGGCGGTTATGGCCTCGCGCTCGAAACGCCTTATCGAGCGTCGAGTCAGAAGAGTCTCTTTTACTGATTTACTTTCCATAATTTATAAATATAGTATATGTGTTTATAACGATAAAAACACTACCTTTGTTGTCATGGATAATATGGAAACAAAGCAGTGGCAGAGTCGAACGGAACTACTCCTCGGCGCTGAAGCCGTCAGACGCATGAGTCAGTCCAGAGTCATTATTTTCGGTATGGGCGGCGTAGGCAGCTGGGTGGCTGAAACTCTCGTTCGCACCGGAATATCGCATATCGATATCGTCGACTTCGACAACGTGGCTCCCTCCAACATCAACAGGCAACTCCCCGCATTGCCATCGACGGTGGGTATGCCCAAAGTCGAAGTGATGCGGCAGCGACTGCTTGCCATAAACCCGCAGGCGGAAATCACGGCGTTAAATATGCTCTACACTCCCGACACCGCCGATCAGTTTGATTTCAATAGTTATGATTATGTCGTTGACGCCATCGACTCGTTGCGTGATAAAACACTTCTCATACTTCGGGCCACATCGTCGCGCTGCCGTCTGTTTTCATCGATGGGCGCTGCGTTAAAGACCGATCCTACACGCATACGTGTCGATGAATTCTGGAACGCCAAGGGCTGCCGTCTTGCGGCTGCCTTGCGCTCGCGCTTCAAGCGCTCCGGTGAAAAACCGCGCCGCAAATTTAAAGTCGTTTTCTCAGATGAAATAGTCGAAAACCGCGGAGCCAATCTTGACAACTACACAACAGATAAAATCCATAAGCCGATAACCAACGGTTCGCTCATGCAGGTTACGGCGGCATTCGGCATCACTCTGGCATCACTCGTAATCAACCATTGCGCCTCAGGTCGATAGCCTGAATGTAGCTGGCCGCCTTACAGTTGCCACGCTCACTCACGGAGAGCCGGAGGCTCGGGCCCGTGATTAACCGTGGTTCGCAGAACGCGGAGCGGGCGGAGACCATGGTAATCCGATACCATTACAGCATACCCCCCGGGGGCGCTCCGTGGTATCCGCGACCGGCTTCCGTCATGACTTGAAACTGTCGAAGCGGCATAAAAAAAGCTGCGCCGTGAAAAAACAGCGCAACTTTCCGTATTAATTCGGTTATATCTGATTATTTGCCGAAGTAGCGTTTGTAGAGGCCTGCAAATCCCTGGCCGTGACGAGCTTCGTCTTTAGCCATTTCATGCACGGTGTCATGGATAGCGTCGAGACCCTGCTCCTTGGCGTTGCGTGCGATACGCATCTTGTCGGCATTTGCGCCGGCCTCAGCCTGCATGCGCTTCTCAAGGTTGGTCTTGGTGTCCCATACGCAGTCGCCGAGAAGTTCGGCAAACTTGGCAGCGTGTTCAGCTTCCTCGAAAGCATAGCGGCGGAAAGCCTCGGCGATTTCGGGATATCCCTCACGGTCAGCCTGACGTGACATTGCCAGATACATGCCAACTTCGCCACATTCGCCATTGAAATGCGCGTTGAGGTCTTTGATCATTTCTTCGCCGGTGCCTTTTGCCACACCTACTTCGTGTTCGGTCACGAATGTGAGCTCTGCCTCGGTGTCAAGTTCTTTGAATTTGCTCTTGGGCGCGCCGCAGATAGGGCATTTTTCGGGAGCTTCAGCTCCTTCGTGTACGTAGCCGCAGACTACGCAGATAAATTTCTTTTGCATGATTTTTTGAGTTAGATAATTATACCTTTTTATTATAGTTTTCTGATTGGTTGTACTTGCCGTTGGTGGCATCAATTCAACTATACAAATTTATTAAATGCCATATTAATTTGCAAGTGATTTATGAAATTTTCATAATAAACATTTTTTATTGATTAAAAATATGTTTACGCTGCCGATGACCCCCTGTCCGGCCATGCACATTCCCAGCTTGCTACGGCGGTTAACGCAGAACGGGGAGACGCCGTCAGGCATCTCCCCGTCAGTTTCTTCGCAGCGGTTGCTTACGGTATGAGGTTGTGTGCGCGGAACACTTTCTGTATCTTTTCCAGTGCTGTTGTCACCTGCTCGTGGGTGTGTGTCGCCATCAGCGAGAAGCGTATGAGCGTGTCATGCGGAGCTACAGCCGGCGATACCACGGGGTTGACGAAGATGCCCTCTTCAAACAGGTCGCGGGTGATCTGGAATGTCTTGAAGTTGTCGCGGATATACAGCGGGATAATCGGAGTCGAAGTGTGGCCGATTTCGCAGCCCATGTTGCGGAAGCCTTCAAGCGCGAAGTTTGTAACCTCCCAGAGTTTTTCCTGACGCTCAGGCTCGGTCTGCATTATCTCCAGTGCTTTCAGCGCGGCGGCTGTCGAAGCGGGGGTGATTGATGCGGTGAATATGTATGAGCGTGAGTGGTGGCGCAGGAAGTTGGTTATCTCCTTGTCGGTGGCGATAAAGCCGCCGAGTGATGCGAATGACTTGGAGAATGTGCCCATGATGAGGTCAACATCGTCGGTGACGCCGTAATGGTTGCATGTGCCGCGGCCTCCTTCGCCGAACACACCGATGCCGTGTGCTTCGTCAACCATCACAGATGCATTGTATTTCTTCGCCAGACGTACAATCTCGGGGAGGTTGGCAACATCGCCTTCCATTGAGAATACACCGTCGGTTACTATCAGTTTTACTTTGTCGGGGTCGCATTTCTGGAGCTGTTTCTCAAGCGACGCCATGTCGTTGTGCTTGTATTTGAGCGACTGGGAGAACGACAGACGGCGGCCTTCGATTATCGATGCATGGTCCTGCTCGTCCCAGATGATGTAGTCTTCACGGCCTGTAAGGCATGACACGACTCCGAGGTTCACCTCAAAGCCTGTCGAATAAATCATGACATCCTCTTTGCCGATATATTTGGCAATGGCTGCCTCAAGCTCTTTGTGCAGGTCAAGTGTTCCGTTGAGAAAAGGTGAGCCGGCACATCCGGTTCCGTATTTCTTCGTCGCCTCGATTGCTGCTTCTTTGATACGAGGGTCATTGACAAGGCCCGTGTAACAGTTTGAACCGAACATCAGTACCTTCTTGCCATTGATGATGACCTCCGGATCCTGTTCCGAGGATATGGCGCGGAAATATGGATAGATGCCTGCTGCTTTAGCCTTCTGCGGCTCTTGATACTGTGCTAACTTAGTTTGTAATAGCTTCATAGTTTATGTGATAATGATACAATGGTTATAAACTATCTGATTGACAATATTATTTGGTTTGCGTCAATTCAGGCTGCAAAGATAACATAAATGTGCGAATATTTGACTAATTGTCTTGAAAAAAATGGCGCGTCAATAATATTTGTCCGTTCCTGAAATAGGTTGACTCGGTTTGTGATGTTTACTGATTGATGTTTCCTCTTTGTCTGTGTGGGGTTGACTGATCGGGATATATCCCTGGGCGGAGTTGACTGAGGGCGTAGCCCGAAG
>SCEG01000231.1 GCA_004102805.1 Muribaculaceae bacterium Isolate-002 (NCI) | reverse complement strand
ACTGAGCTTTTTTCGAAGAAGAATGCGAAGAGGAATAAGCAAGCCCGCGGGCAAGGCCGTTTCCTTCGGCCTTGCCCGTGCCGGGCCGGGCGGTGTGCGCATCCGCCCACGGGACAGGACCACACCGCCGGAAGAGCCCTGACTGTTCCGCGTTTCCGGCCAACCGAGTGCAAGGAGGGATAGACATGGATCCGCAAAAACTTCCATATCCGCGCTGGGTCATACTGGTGCTGGGCTTTTTCATCAACGCGGCCGTGGGCATGACCACCTACGCCTGGAGTCTGTTCATCGCCCCGCTTCAGCAGGAGTTCGGCTGGAGCCGCACCGCGATTGCGCTGGCCTTTTCCATCTGCTGCTTTTGTTACGGCGCGGCCAGCTTTGTGGGCGGGCGCCCTACGGATCGTTACGGCCCCAAAATGGGGGTTTTCTTCGGCGTCCTTCTTCTGGGAGCCTGCTTCTTTTTG
>SCEG01000230.1 GCA_004102805.1 Muribaculaceae bacterium Isolate-002 (NCI) | reverse complement strand
CATCCACACCAGCTTTTCCTGTTCTTTCAGATAGCCGGTCATCAGGTCGGCCGTTACGTCATCGCCGGCTTCGCCTGCCAGTTCAATCAGTTTACGCTCTTCGCCAATCAGATAGCGGTAAGTCTCGAGGATATGGTCTACGGCCTCGCAACTGCAAGAAATGTCCGAAACTTCCTTTATCTTTGCCATCTTCAGGTATTCGCGGAACTTGTTTTCGGGCGTACTCCCGAGCATCAGCAGGCGCTCGGCTATTTCGTCCACCTTCTCGGCCGTGTCGTCATACATCTCTTCGAATTTCTCGTGCAATACAAAGAAACCGTGTCCCTTGATGTTCCAGTGCATGCCGCGCAGATTGGTGTAGTGCACCTGAAAATCTGCCAATAACTGATTCAATGCCGATACCACACCGGCTACTTTCGTCTCATTCAAATGTAAGTAATCCAAAGTTTTCATAATTCGTTTATT
>SCEG01000229.1 GCA_004102805.1 Muribaculaceae bacterium Isolate-002 (NCI) | reverse complement strand
TGGATTCCGCCGCGGCGGCGCTGGATGCGGCCCGGGCGGCCCAAGCGGAGGGCGCGCCCTTTGATCTGGCCCTTGTGGACCAGAACCTGCCGGAAGAAGACGGCCAGAACTGTGTCGCGGCCCTGGGCCGGCTCAGCGGCGGCGCGCTGCCCCGGCTGCTGCTGGTTCCGGCCTTCAATGCGGGCCGGCGTTACGAACCGCCGGGGGCGGACCGCAATACACGCGTTCTCTCCAAGCCGGTCTGGCGCGCCTCGCTGCACAACGCCATTGTGGAAGCCCTGGGGCTTGACCGCGCTCTCATCCCCGTACGCGGGGCCAGAGACCAGGATGAGCCCGCCGACATGCGCTCCATGGCGGGCGCGCACATCCTGCTGGCCGAAGACAATGAAATCAACCAAGAAGTGGCCTCCAATCTTCTGGAGGCCCTGGGCATGCGGGTCACCCTGGCCAAGGACGGGGCCGAGGCC
>SCEG01000228.1 GCA_004102805.1 Muribaculaceae bacterium Isolate-002 (NCI) | reverse complement strand
CCATGTTCATGGGGCCGGTGAAGTCGCCGGGCGAGGCCATGAAACGCAGCATGCACTCCACCAGATCCTCCACATAGCAGAAGGAACGGGTCTGGCTGCCGTCGCCGTAAATGGTGATGGGCTCGTTTTTCAGGCCCTGGATGATAAAGTTGGACACCACCCGGCCGTCGTTGGGATGCATTTTGGGACCGTAGGTATTGAAGATGCGTCCCACCTTGATGGGCAGGCCGCCCTGGCGCAGACCGCCAGGGCCAGATCCGCCGCCGCTTCGGCTTGGACCCTTGCCGTAGCGCCCGTGCCGGACGGCCAGGGCAGATCCACGGGCAGATGGACGTGGCAGCGCAACGGCAAGCCAGCCAGATCCGGCGAGATGTCCTTTTCGTCGTATTCCAGGCAGGCCCGGGCCTCGAATAAGCAGAGGGCCGCGTCATCCACCCTCCCGCTTCGACAGCGCATGTTTTCGGCCC
>SCEG01000227.1 GCA_004102805.1 Muribaculaceae bacterium Isolate-002 (NCI) | reverse complement strand
GACAGGAAACGGCGGCCCTTTTCGGATGCGAAATAGTCGTTGCGCCCGGCCGCGTACATGCCCGAAGCCAGATTGCCCAGCTCGCTGTCCAGCGCGGGCATGGCCTCGGCGGCGGATTTGGCCCTGGTCGTGACCTCGCCGGTGACGGGGTTGAAGTCAAAGCCGAGGAATGAGGTGCTGCTGAGCAGATTGGCGTCGCGCCAGCCGTTCTTATTCTCGCCGGTCTGGTTGATGGCGGCGTCCGCGATGGCGTACCTTTCCCCCGCCTTGGCCCCGCTGATGCGCAGTTTCGCGCCGTCCGCGACCTTCCCCGCATTGTCGACGGCGTTTCTAATGGCGGTATTGCCGTTGCCGACAGAAGCGGCGCTGACGTCGAAGGTCGAACCTTCCATAACGGTGATGGAGTAGCTTACGTCTTGTCATTTATTCGTATGCTTTTTCAGATCCACATAGCTCGTGCCCTTCCCC
>SCEG01000226.1 GCA_004102805.1 Muribaculaceae bacterium Isolate-002 (NCI) | reverse complement strand
CCTATGTATCCGGGCTGGAACGGTGCAATATCAAAGCCTCGGTCGTTGCCCTTGGGTGGGGGGCGGAAGTGATGAAAGTTTCGCCAGCAGAGCTTATGGCGCGGGAGGAACGCGAAATAGCACAAGGACCTGCCAAGCCCCAAAAAGAAACTGGAAGGCCCAAAGGATGAACTGTTTTCGGCTAAACCGCTTAGTCTGAATTGGTTGCCTTTTTATTTCGCTTCGGATAAATTTCACGCCTCAGGACAGAATATTCTTTTTTGTCCCTTACGGAAGGATGGCAGAGTCCGGTTTATTGCGGCAGTCTTGAAAACTGTTGACGTCGTGAGGCGTCCGGGGGTTCGAATCCCTCTCCTTCCGCCAATATACTACCTACCCCGAAGGCACAATGAAGCACTTGGCGACACTAACTATCCCTTCATTAGGTGAGGCGCTACACATAGAAATCTGTAGTGGTGATAGTTTTATT
>SCEG01000225.1 GCA_004102805.1 Muribaculaceae bacterium Isolate-002 (NCI) | reverse complement strand
GAAGAATGTTTCAGTAAAGATTCCCAGAAAGCCTAAATCGCGGAACTAATTCCCCTCTCCGCGACTGAGTGTTCATTCCGCCGCCTCCAACGCCGGCAGCGTGAACTTCCCACGCCACGTTGCCCACGCCTTCGTGACCGCGTCCGTGCCGGGGTAAAGGTCGTGAAGATCGTCTTCTGGATGAGCGCCGACCATCTCGAACGCCCAATGGCAGACCGCCTCTGGCTTCGCGCCAGTCAGCCCCTTGCGGAGCGTTATGCTTTCCTGAATCCAGTCGCGCATGACAAGGCGCTTACTAACGACCGGCTTCCGCGCGGCCTTCGGCGGCGCTCAGGCCCGCTTCAACATTGATCCGGACCTGACCACCTTCGGCAAGATCATCGGCGGCGGCCTGCCTGTGGGCGCGTTCGGCGGCAAGCGCCGCTTCATGGAGCACGTTGCTCCGCAGGGCGAGGTCTACCAGGCGGGCA
>SCEG01000224.1 GCA_004102805.1 Muribaculaceae bacterium Isolate-002 (NCI) | reverse complement strand
AGCGCGAGTTCGGCATCCAGATCGGCAATATGGTCACCATCCACTCCTATACCAACGACCAGCGCATCCTGGACATGGCCCACAAGGATCTGCGCCGGGCCCGCGCCGCGGCCTGCAATATCATTCCCACTTCCACGGGCGCGGCCCAGGCTGTGGCCAAGGTCATTCCCGAGCTCAAGGGCAAATTCAGCGGCTATTCGCTGCGCGTGCCCACGCCCACGGTGTCGGTGGTGGACTTTTCCGGCATTCTGGAAAAACAGACCGATACCGAAACCCTGCTGGGCAAGCTCAAGGAAGCCGCCGAAGGCTATCTCAAGGGCGTGCTGGAATACAACGACAAGGCCCTGGTTTCCATGGACTTCAAGGGTAATCCGGCCTCGTCCATCCTGGAATCCTCCTACACCACCGTGCAGGACGGCCGCATGGTCAAGGCTGTGGCCTGGTACGACAATGAATGGGGCTATTCCAAC
>SCEG01000022.1 GCA_004102805.1 Muribaculaceae bacterium Isolate-002 (NCI) | reverse complement strand
TCTTTCATATGAATGAATATTGATTACTGAAATTAATATAATAAAAATCAAAACAACATGATAGAATATTCACTGGATTCCAGTTGATTATATATGATAGTTTGGATTTTATACTTGTTTGGATAACTGACTTCATAGCCACTTGCCATGTTCGGAAAGCCAACGGCAAAATACCGTTTCCCACGCACACCGTAGTTCAAGCGGCAACAGTGACGGGATGCGATGGCGTAAGGGATGCCCCGTTCCGACAGATAGTCCGTCAGCAGTGAGCGGAGCAGCGGAGCGACCTCCACATCCTCAAAGACGGGTTCGGTCGGCTTCGGGAGATAGGCGGGCTTTTTCCATCCGGTCACCGTCATATTGGCGGTTTCCGCTATGAACTTCGCCTGCGCCATGAAGTCATCGCTTTGCAAAAACTCCCCGGCAAGCGTGAAGATGTCGCCGCCCTTGCCAAGCCCGAAGTCGTACCAGAGCTGTTTCGCCACGTTCACACGGAAAGAGGGTGTGCGCTCGCCCCTGTACGGGGCGATATACCACAGCTCGTTGCCGCTCCTTCTGACAGGCTCATGCCCCAGCCGTGCGAGAAAATCCGCAAGCGGCATCTGTCTGACAGCATCTATTTCCGTCCGTTCCATACCCGTGTCAGTTGATGATGAACTTGATGCCGACCCCGAATTGCGTGTGGAACTTCCGCGTGTCGCCACCCCACAGGCAACGCTCCCGCAGGTTGGCAAGCAGGGCGATACGGTCTGCCACGTAGCACTCCACATCGAGCGTCAGCGCACCGCCATAGATGAAGGCGTCCCGGTCGTGCAGCGTGGATCCGTCATGCAGCACCTTCTTTCCCCAGTTCACCGACTCATATCCGGCGAGAGCCGAAGTCCCGGCATAGACAAACACGATTTTTCGGGCATCCGACAGTATCCTGAAGTAATAGCCGCCCTCCGCCGTGAACTGCGCCACGGGTATCTTGGTATCCTTGTAGGGGTTGTTCTTCAGGAGGTATTCGCCACCGAACACCCACTTGTTCCCCCTCTTAGTGTAGGTGGAGAGAGCCGCCCCGAAGCTGTACCCGCCGTCCTTGCCTCCGGGGTTGAAGCCGTCCGCCATATCCGCCCTTACCTCAATGCCCTGCATCTTCGGCAGGCATCGCTGGGCGTGCGCCTGCCCTGTAAAAAGGGCAAGCGACGCGATGATTATTGCGATGTACTTTCTCATGGTCAGCGCACTTGAAGTTCATTGATGGTATTGGCTCGTACCAAATCCTCATTCTCAATCACGAAGGACTGGTGACGACCGCCGTTCTTCTCGTTCAGCTCCACCACGAGGCACTTGTCGTCGGGGATGGTGAACTTCGCCATCGTGAAGACCGTGCGCTCACTCTTTTTGCCCGGCACGAGGGTGGTGTAGTTCTGCGCTCGGAGCGGCAGGATGATCCGCTCCTGCACGGCGGTACGTTTCGCCACCTTCTTGTCCACGATTTTCCATGTGATATAGTCCACATCGAAAGGCACGTTGCTCTGGTTCTTTATCTCCGTGTGGAAGTAGAGTAAGCCGTTGTGCGTGTAGATGCCTTTCAACAGATATTGGATGCCGAAACGCTTGCAGCCGATATGCTTCACCTCGCGCTTGTTCTGTTTGTGGATGGACTTCATGATAAGGCGCACCAGCATCGGGCTTTCGCTGCCCAGCTCTTTCAGATAGATTTCCTGCGCATTGTTCGGGCGGTTCACCGTGCTGCCGTCATGGATGAAATCGCACATCTCCACGTTGAGTAACAGCGGTTCGGCGGCGTACTTCACGTTGAAGGTGTAGAAACTGCCGTCCTCCGTGATGACGGACATATTCGTTTCGTTGGGAAAATTTCTTACGGTAGCCTTCACGCGGATGACGTTCTCCGCTCCGTCGGCTTTCCCGGCAATCAGGTCGGGCGAGCCTAAATCGACATAGCGCACCTCCGCCGGAAAAATGACGTGGACGGTCTTGTCGTAGGTCACTTCCAGACCGTGCGGCGGTATCATGCGGTCGAAGGTCAGCTTGCGCGACAGACCGTGATACAGGTCGCCGTCCGCCTCCTTCTGCGGACAGACCTCCTTCGTCAAGGTCGGCTGTTCATTACTTCCGTTGGTTGTTTCAACGGTTACATTCTCCTGCGCGTGGGCAGATGCGATGCCCATAGCGAGGGCAAACATGATGATTACTTTTCTCATTACTTTTGGATTTTAGTGGTAATTTTTTTTATTGATTTCAATCTTTTTCTTGGTAAAGCATGACCCTGTACCCGGCTTTCAGATGCACCTTGACGGTGCGCATCTTCCCCGCGATGTACTGGCTCGTGCCTTGTATCAGACCCTTGCCCAAGTCGGAGGCGAGCTGCGCCCCGGCATTGGTGGAGATGTTGATGCTGCTTCCCAGCGAGCCGCCCATATTGGCGGCGACCTCCCTGACGGCGTTCATCTCCATCGAGTTCGGGATGAAGATGCCGGACTGTCCGTCCGTGTCATAGACCGCAAGCTCCACGGGGATAATTGTGCCGTCATATTCCAGTGAGGTGATCCCGATGTCGAGCCGTTCCCCCTGTATCTTGCCCATGCCGACCACCACCGCATTGCGGGGGATTATCCTGCCTGCTACCGCCATAGGCTCCAGCAGGCGCAGCCTTACCGTTTGCCCGTCCGTCACGCTCTGCGCACCATGCACACACGCCGGAATGGTATTCCGGTCCGATACCTCTGCCGTGCCGACAGCCGTGTTGAAATCCCGGTTGCGTTCCTGCGAGAAGGTGGCGACAAACTCCGCGTTGCTCATGGGCTGTGCAAGGGAGGAAACGACTTGGCGGGTCACCTGCCTTACGGGTGTCGCCGTGTTCTTTTTTCCTTTCTGCACAGTGGCAGGTTCTGCCGCCTGTTCCTGCTTTCCACCGTTCTGACCGCCCATATACTTTGCCGCCAGCTCGTAGGACTTCTCCATAAGAGCCACTTGGTCGTCCACGGCGGTAGCTTTGCCCTTCTCGCTTTCCAGTTCCGACTCCAGCGAGGCGATGCGCTCCAACAGCTCATCCATCTCGGCATTGTCATTATTCGGTTGTTCGTAGAAGTTTCCAAGCGTGGCGTTCAGGTCACGGTAGGCGGCAGCGGAGGATTGAATGGTCTGCGGCGTGGCTGGCTGTGCCTTTTCCTCCTTGCCGCCCGGATTGGCGAGGTCGAAGTCCGTACCGTCCTCCGTTCCCGCTATCTCGCGGTCGAACATGTCGCCCAGCTGCCCGATGGCACGGTTGCGGTTTTCTAACCGCTCTTCCATCTCCCCATGCTCGTAGGCTTTCAGCTTGTCGCCGATAATCTGCTTGTTCGCCTTGTCAGCGTCGGGCATCTCGGTGTTGTAGCCGTCCGTTCCCGGATGTTGCTCCTTGCCGGAGGACGGGGCGAATATCAGCCACATCGCCCCGATGAACACCAGCACCATAGCGGGCAGCACGATCATCTTCTGCCGTTTCAGCCGCTGCGCCTCTGTCAGCGGTTCGCGCCCCTTTTTCGACTTTCCCGTGTCGGGAGCGGATTTGTTCTCTTTCGTCGGTTCATTCTTCTTCTGTTCCATATAAATAAGGTGTTAAGTGATTGCCTGTTTCCGTCGGGGTCGGCAGTTCCACCCGTCCGGCGTGTCCCGTATCCATGCGTGAGCCGTCGTTCCTGCCGATGTCATAGACGGCTCTGCCGAAGGTGTAGAGGGCAAGCACCGCGAAGGCAGCGAGCATCCCCAGCACGATGCGGCGGCGTGTTTCCGGCGGCAAGCCGTCCAGATACCCTTTGAGCCTTGCCACCAGCCGTTTCCGTTTGTCGTGGAGTTTCCAGTATGCGCCCCACATTGTTTTTCTGATACTTTTTACTTTCCGTTTCATAATCCGTTACCGTTTGATTGTCTGTAAATCCTTGTTCTCGATGATGGTGAACCCCTCGATGGTAAAGCCGTTTGGGTTGTCGTCCGACCGTGATGCGTTCAGCAGGCGGCAGGTGGTCACGAGGCTGCGCTCTGTGACGTTGCTCTGCCGGATGATTTTCTGCGTGGCGTAGGTTACGGCGCGGTAGGGATAGGCGTTGAAGTCGCACACCACGCTGTCCACCTTCAACACCTGGTTGATGTTCCCGGCGATGATGCGGTTGTAGTACCCCTTCTCGGCGAAGTCCGAATAATAGTGGTACACGCTCTTGTCCGCCAGCAGCAACGCACGTTTCACGTTGTGTTCAATCGCGCTTTTTTCAGGCGACAGCGTGAAGAACAGCTCGTGGAAGCGGCGCACATGTTCCCGCGCCTCCGCCGGGCGGTTCTGCGACAGGTCCTGCGACAGGGCGAGCATCAGGCTCTTTCCATTGTCCAGCACATAGATCTTCTCCCGTTGTTTCTCCGCGAAACGGTAGGAGTTCCACACGCTCCACACCGTCACCACGGCGCACAGCGAGAGAAAGACGATACCGAACAGGCGTATCTGCCTGAACGACGATTCGATGTTTCTGAGTGACTTGAATTCCATTTTTACTTTTTCCGTTTATGATTTCACATTTGTTATTTCAGCAGTTTGCCGACACGTCCGACTGCGTTTCCTGCGGTCGCTCCTGCAATTCCGCCCGCCATGCCTCCGGCGCGTCCCGCCATCTGGTTCATGGTGCGGTTGTAGCCGCCCATACCACCGGCTTGGATGATCCAGCCCGCCACGGTGGGAATGGTGAAGTAGCCGATGATGCCGATGCAGAGGAACACGATGTACACCCCGTCGCTCGAATCCAGCGAGAAGTTCGGGTCAGCCTGCATCCGCTCGATGTCGCTTTGCAGCATCAGCACCTGTATCTTCGCCAGTATGGTGCTGAACATGTCCGACACCGGCAGCCACAGATAGACCTGTATGTAGCGGCATATCCACTGCGTGAGCGTGCTTTGGAAGCCGTCCCACACCGATATGGCGAAGGCTATCGGACCGAGTATCGCCAGCACCACGAGGAAGAAGGTGCGGACGGTGTCTATCACGAGGGCGGCGGCTTGGAACAGCAGTTCCAGTATCTCGCGGAAGAAGTCGCGGATGTTTTTCTTCATGTTGTACATTCCCCGGTCGATATACATCCCCGCCATCGTCACCATGTCAGAGGGCGACCAGCCGAGTTCCTCCAGCTGCTTGTCAAATTCCTCGTTGGACACGAGGTAGGCGGTTTCGGGGTTGCGCACCATCGCCTCGTATTCCAGCCGGTCCTTCTGCTCCCGGTACTGGTTCATGTCCAGCGTTTCCGCCTCCAGCATCTTCGCCGTGCCTTGCACGACGGGCGAGAGGATGCTGTTGATCGTGCCAAGCACCACAGTCGGGAAGAACATGATGCAAAGACCGATGGCGAAGGAGCGGAGCATCGGGAACACGTCTATCGGTTCGGCTCTCGCCAGCGACTGCCATACCCGGTAGGCAACGTAGAACAACGCGCCCAGCCCGGCGATGCCTTTCGCCACGCCCGCCATGTCCTCGCACAGCGGCATCATCTGCTCGTAGAGTGAGCGTAATATCTGGTGAAGGTTGTCAAACTCCATAGGCTACCAGTATCTTTCGTCCATGCTCCCGTACAGCCCCATGATGCGGTCGAGGTCGTTTTTCTTCTTCGCGCGGAGGTAACTCACGGAGATGTTCTTGTTGGTGTAGTAGCTCACGAGGTTGCGGTAACGCCGCATCTTCGAGTGGCAGCGTTCCACCACGTCCATGCGCTCCTTGTCGGTCATGGAGAGCGTGGTGATGTTCACCACGTTTTTCAGTTCCGTCAGTACATCGTTGCTCTCCTCCAGCAGTTTCGTGTAGCCGAAGGCGATGGCTCCCAGTTCCTCCACCGTGAAGTTGTCGTCACGCATCATCCGCTGGAAGTTGGTCACATAGATGTCGGTGATGTCGCCCACCATCAGGATGGTCTGCTGCACCTTGCGGGCATCCCGGACAAGGTTGTTCACTGATTTCAGCGCGTCGTAATACTTCTTCCCCTGCTCGTAGATTTTCACGGTTTCCTGAAAATTCTTCACCATGTTCTGAGCCGTCGTCGAGGTATGCACCACGTTCTTGGAGGTGTTCACGATGCTCTGCGCGATGTTGGACGGGTCTATCACCGCCCACTGTGCGCTTGCACTGCCCGCGAGAAGCAGGCACAGGCAGACAATCATTGTTATTCTTGTTCTCATGTTACTTTGGATTTTAGCGGTTGTTATTCTTCTGCCGGGTTCTCCGGCTGCGGCTTCACCCGCACATAGTCACCGTTTGGCGAGAAGGTCAGCACGTCCGTGGCCTCGTTGTAGGACACGTCGATGCGGAAGCCGGTGTTCATGAACAGGTTGCCGTTCTCCTCCTGCAAGAGATGGGTTTCCGGTTTCAGCTTGCGGCGCAGACCGCTCCGGCGGAACACCGTCACCTTGTAGGCTTCGCCCTCCTTGTAGATAAGCACGTCGGGCTTTCCCTCCACGCTCTCCCAGTTCCCGCACAACATATCGCGACGGTTGTCGGCCACGTCGCAGGATTGCAGCATCATGACCGCCAATCCGATCAGGCACTTGCTGACTTGCAGCATTTTCACTTTTGATAAACTCATACGCATTTTTCTTTTTTCGTTGATAAATTCATTTTTAATTTTAATTGTTGGTTGTTTCCTTGTTTCTCCGCCTTTCGGCAAGCTGCCGGATGGCGGCTTCGATGTCGCCGCCCAGCTTCTCCGCCAGACGGTAAACCTCCACTTTCTCCGTTTCCTCCGTGGTGTACGCCAGATACTCCTCAGCACTGACCTCGGTGGCATAGACCGCCGACTGCGTGCCGCCCAAGCCTATCCACACCTCCTTGTAGAGCCGTGAAGGGTTGTTCGCCATGTTGATGGAGAGTATCTGCCCCTTCTCCTTTTCCGTCAGTCCGAGCAACGCCTGTATCTGGTCAAACTTGTTCATATACTTGCGCTGGTCGAGAAGTATCTTGCAGTCGGAGTTGTTGATGATGCTCTCCTTGACCACGGGAGAGGAAATGATGTCGTCCACCTCCTGCGTCACCACGATTGCCTCGCCGTAATACTTTCGCACCGTCTTGTACATATAGCGCAGGTATTCAGCCATGTTCGCCGAAGAGAGAGCCTTCCAAGCCTCTTCCACGATAAGCTGTTTCCGCACCCCTTTCAGACGCCGCATCTTGTTGATGAAGGCTTCCATGATGATGATGGTCACGACGGGGAACAGTTCGCGATTCTCCTTTATACTGTCAATCTCGAAGACGATGAACCGCTTGCCGAGCAGGTCGATGTTCTCCGTGGAGTTGAGCAGGAAGTCGTAACGCCCGCCCCGGTAATACTGCCGCATGGTGGTGAGCATGTTGTCGATGTTGAAGTCGGACTTCTCCACCTTGATGTCACGCTCAACCAGTTCCTTGCGGTAGTCGTCACGCATATACTCGTAGAAGGTGTTGAACGACGGCACGATGCTCCGGTCAGCCTTGATGCGTTCGATGTAGGCACTCACGGCACTGCCCAGCTCGCCGCTCTCCGTCTTTGTCACCTTGTCGTCCTCCGACTTCCAGAGCGTCAGCAGCAGGGTCTTGATGCTGTCCTTCTTCTCCACGTCGAAGATATAATCATCGGTGTAGAACGGGTTGAACGATATGGGTTTCTCCTCCGTATAGGTGAAGTACACGCCGTCCGCCCCGCCTGTCTTGCGCCGGATGATGCCGCACAAGCCCTGATAGGAGTTTCCCGTGTCCACCAATACCACATGCGCGCCTTGCTCATAATATTGCCGCACCAAGTGGTTCATGAAAAACGACTTGCCGCTGCCCGAAGGACCCAGCACGAACTTGTTGCGGTTCGTGGTGATGCCCCGCTTCATGGGCAGGTCGCTGATGTCGAGGTGCAGCGGTTTCCCCGTGAGCCTGTCCACCATCTTGATGCCGAAGGGCGAGAGCGAACTGCGGTAGTTGGTTTCCTCCGTGAACAAGCACACCGCCTGTTCGATGAAGGTGTGGAAACTCTCTTCCGCCGGGAAGTCAGCCGCGTTGCCGGGTATCGCCGCCCAGTAAAGTGTCGGGCAGTCGATGGTGTTGTGGCGCGGCACGCACTCCATGCTCGCCAGCTGGCTGCCCACATCGTTCCTGATATGCTTCAGTTCTTCCGCGTTGTCGCTCCACGCCATGACGTTGAAGTGCGCCCGTACCGAGGTCAGCCCGTAGGAATGGGCTTCGTTCAGGTACTGGTCTAT
The DNA here is from genome assembly GCA_004102805.1 of Muribaculaceae bacterium Isolate-002 (NCI). Lineage (GTDB taxonomy): Bacteria > Bacteroidota > Bacteroidia > Bacteroidales > Muribaculaceae > JAGBWK01. The sequence continues at coordinate 41,750 of SCEG01000022.1, read as the reverse complement.
CCACTCGCGGTTGATGCTGTTGCTCCTTGAATAGCGGGATAGCGACTGCATGTTGCGAGCGGATTTCTCGAACTTCTGCAAGGTTTCCTCGCTGTTGTCTATCAGCACATACTGGTTGTAGATATGGTTGCAGGAGAGCAGAAGCCCCACCGGGGAGGCGAATGAAAGCGGGCAGTCGCTCCGGTCGGTGGAGAGTTTCTCGTAACGGGTGTCGGTCGCCACCTTGCCCGGCAGGTCTTCCGCGTCCGAGAGGGTGTGCAGGCACAGGCGGTTATCGCCGATGCGCATCTCCCTTGCCGAAAGTTCGATGTCCTGTAAGGTGGTGTCACCTTCCGGCATGAGTGAGAAGTAGCGTTCAATAAGCCCCGTCTTCCCCTCCGTCCCCACAATCTCATCGGTGGAGAGGCGGCGCAGACGGACAAGCCCGCTGTCGTTCATGATGCGCTCGAACTGTTCGCAGGCTTCCAAGAACTTGGTCGTGGTTTCCCTGTCCAGCTCCTTCGGGATGATATGCCCCCGGCACAGCGTGCTGAAATTGCTCTGCATCCGGTTACGCTCCTTTGTCGTCTTGGTCAGGTAGAGGTAGCAGGTGTGTTTCAGGTACGGACGCTCGTTGAAATGTCGCTCGAAAGAGCGGCTCAAAAAGCTCATGTCGTCCTTTTGCAATTCCGGCTTGTAGCGTTCCTTGATGAACCAGTCCTGTTTGTGGACGACGGAGTAGTCCGGCAGTACCTTGATCGCCTTGCACCAGCAGCCGTGTATCGCCTCGTATTCCGCGCCCGTCACGGTGTAAAGTTCCGGCAGCTCCACCTCGAAAGCCACCGTGATGTCGGCGTCCTTTGAGATGATGCAGCCATGCTCCACCGCTAAAAGCGGGAATTTGTTTTCCAGTGTTGTCATTTTTGATGTATTCCTCATGTTATTTCTTCCTTTCGTTGTCGTTTGAACAGACGGGTTATCCGCCGCCGGTTGATAAGGTACCGGGGATGGCTCCGTGCCGCTCCCAGTTTCATCAGCCCGTGTTCGCCGTACCGGGCGTTCAGCGCGAAGGTCTGCCACACAAGGAGGGAGGACGATGCCGCGCCGAAACCGATACATATCCACTGGTCGATGCCGACCATGTAGAGGATGACGAACAGGACGAAGAGAGCCAGCAGACCTCCGCAGAAGATGAAGAGGTACTGTGCCTTCAAGCCCTTGAACTCTACCGGACGGCCGATACCCTTGTTTACCGGGTATTCAGCCATACATTATTATATTAGAGGAAGAATGAGCGCAGGATGGTGGCGGCTACAATCAGGAAGATGCACGCGCCGAACCATGAGGCGGCTGTCTTGCTGGTGTCGGGGTCGCCCGATGAGAATTTCCCGTACACTTTCACGCCCCCGATAAGCCCGACAACCGCGCCGATGGCGTATATCAGTTTCGTGCCGGGGTCGAAATAGGAACTCACCATAGAGGTGGCTTCGTTGATGCCCGCGATGCCGTTTCCCTGCGCGAAGGCGGAGGCGGTTGCGGCGATGATGAGAGCCGCTGAGAGGATTGTTTTTCTGTTTCTTACGATGTTCTTGTTCATAAACTGTTCTTGTTTTTGTGCCGTCGAAAGGGTGGATAGTCCTTTGTCAGGCGGTTGATACTTTGTTACTTTACTTTGGTTTAGTGGATGCCCGTTTGTTTCCACGGACTTGGGTGTGTCCGTTGCGGACCGGATGCGCCTTGTGTTTCCTCGCCGCGTGGGTTGATGTCATTCTTTCATGTTCTTTCCTTTTTCTGTTGTCATACATAGTTGCGGATGTCGAACTCCTCGATGTTGTCCGGCACGACGAACACCTTTTTAGGCTTTTTCAGCCGGATTTCGATAAGTCCCTTTATGCGGATGCCTATCTCGGAAGAGCCTTCCATCATTTTGTCGTACAGCTCCGTGCCTTCCATGTCGGTGAACACCTTTGCCGCTTTTTCACGTTCCGCCTGTGTCGCGTCCGGGTTCTTGGCGGTCTTGCAGGCGTCGTCAATCTCGTCAAAGCTGTTGCCCGAAGCCCGTGGCGTATCCGAAGCGTCTTCATCCGGTTCATCTTCGTTGAACTTCAGTTCCTCCGGCGGTATGCTCGTGAAGGTCTCATCGAGCTTTTCCTCCGGGACTTGTGCTGTTAGTGAAGCGGTTTCCGTTTTTCCGTCGTCAAAAGTAGTTTCTTCAGCTGACAGCTCAATGCCTTTTTCCGAAGTGGCTGCTTCTTGCGTCGGTATGGCAGCGGTTGTCCGGGTTTGAGCCATCCTGAAACGGCTCTTGCCGATTATGTCCTCCCTTGCCGTGGGGACTTCCTCTTGCACTGTTTTTTGTTTTATCTCCGTGCCACCCAGCGACCGCCACAATCCGGCGATGCCCCGGAAGAATCGGACAAGCCGTGTGTCCATGATGCGCTCGTAAAGGAGCAGGAACAGGAACCAGAGGTTGCAGCCGACCGATACCGTCAGCAATATATCCGTCATGCTCATAGCTCTACTTTGGGGACTGAATCCAACATACGGTTTATTTCGGCACGGTGTGTCTGGAAATGTTCGTTAAGCACATTGTCCAGATAGTCGGCGATGCCCACTTTCCCGTCACCCAACAGATAGACGATTTCGGTTATCACCTTGTGGTTTGCCAGACTGATGTACACTTGCTTTCCCTCTCTCGCCTTGATGCCTGACTTTTTCAGGAAGCCGCGATAGTCATTCTTCTTTCTTTTCATATCCGTTTCTTTTTGATGGTTAAAATACTGAATTGTAATTCTTGGCGTAAAGGCTTCTTATGGCATCCTCGCACTGGTCGAAATGCTGTGTCAGCACATGGTCGATGTAGGCAGACAGGTTGAGCCTGTCATGCCCGATTACGCGGATGATGCGCATGATGCGGTCGTGGTACTCCGGGCGCACATACGCCATCTTCCCCTCTCGCGCCTTCACTTCCGGGTCACGGATGAATAACCGTTCATAATCCCGTTCACTGCATTTGCAGATTACCGTGGCGAGCGATATGATTTCCACACTCGTCTGCACTTGGGCTGTCATGCCCTTGCCGCCTTGCTGCGACACTCTTCTTTTTGGGTTCTTTTCCTTTTTCATGTCAGATTAAATCTTCTCGTTGTTTCTTATACAATTCGTTAATTCTCTCCTTGTGCTGCTCCAAATGTTGGCGAAGCACGGTATCCACATAGCCGCCCACCGAGATTTCACCTCCGGCGATGTCGTTCACGATTTTGAGTATCTTGCCGTGTACGTCGCGGCTGATATAGACACATTGGCGGGTCTTTATCTCGTTGCGGCGCAGGAACAGCTCGTTATAGTCCTCGTCCTGCCTTTTCCGGCGGCTGCCTTCCTTCTGCGCTTTTTCCCGTGTGGCGGATTGCGCGGGGGGCGGCTCCGGTACGGCGGTGTCATCTTCGGTCGGTGCGGCTGCGGGGACTTCCTGCGCCGGGCGCAGTGTCCCGTCCTGTGTGCGCCGCCCGATGGAGGCCAACAGCAGTTCCTCGTCGATACCTTCCGTGTTCACTTTCCTGCTGCCCATGCTCACTGCGGTCTGATGATTTCGCTTATCTCTTCGGAAAACTCACGGATGCCGCTCCCTTTCAGCAGTGCCGTGTCCATCGGGAAGATGGTGGAGCGGAAAACGCTCTTGCGCTCTTCCGAAAGGTCACGGCGGAACTTCTTGCTGTCGGGCAGGCGGGTGGAAAGCACCGGGAAGCCCATTTCGGCAATTACTTCCTCGTAGATGCCGTACAGGTCGTTCCTCTCCCTGCCGTCCACCATCGTCCAGAACAGGTACAGCCCCTTTGTTTTCGCCTGCCCGGTCGTCATCAGCCTGTCGCGGAACATTGTGACGAATTTCAGGGTACTCTCCACAACGAAGCGGTCGGCACTCAGCGGAGTGAAGATGTAGTCCATCTGCGAGAGCGTCTTTATCACGCCGTTGCTTCGGAGTGTTCCCGGCATGTCGAAGAACACCACGTCGGGTTTTACGTCCTCGGTGGCAATCATCCTCTCGGCATCATCGAGGGCATTCACCGCGTTGCTTTTGACGATGGTGTAGGCGTTCTTCTTGATTTTGCGGAAATGGTCGCAGGCGAGAGCCTTGAAGTAGGTGCTGCTGTCTATAAGACCCGTTTCGTGTTCGCGCAGACCGTGGATGCTGTGCTGCGGGTCGTCGCAGTCCACGACGGCGACATTGTAACCTTTCACGTTGTGGAGGTAACTGGCGGCGAGTGCCGTGACGGTGGATTTGCCGATGCCCCCTTTTTGTGTTGCGAATGCAACGAAGATTTCCTTACTCATAGTTCTCTACATTTTAATTGTTGATGATTTGTTTTTCTGTTTCCATGCGGATTTGGCTGTCGCGCCATCCGCTTCCGTGACTACACACGCAGGCGGGTCGTCGCGTGTCCGGTTCTGTGGTGAAGCGGTGCGGTGGACAAGTGATGAATGACGACATTGCGTCATGAAGTCATTGAATCCATACGTCACCGAATTGTCGGAGAACCGGGTTTCCGACGGTTTGGGTATCCGTTTCGGCAAGTATCCGAAGAAGCGGATTTCCGGGTATTTGAATGTTCCGTTTATCATATCTTCAAATCGTTCGTTTCTTGAATCATGCTGCAAATAAACAAGTATATTTTGAAACCTGTATCACTTCTCCGGCAAGTGGCAGCACGTTGCGCCGGTTGGCAGTCATTGACTGGGTCAAGCATCTGTCCGATACCGCTTTAAGGGCGTAACTTTGCCCCCGGACAGCAGGGTTCGCCGATAGTGGCGCAGCCGGAGTCCTGAAAGGTATCTTCCCATCCGTCCCCTGACGGATTTTTATGTTCACCTGAACATAGCAAGGTATGTTTTGAGCATAGTAAAACGGATATAAGCCAAGCAAAATGAATTAAATGATTGTCAGCGTGTTACGACGATTGGCTTTTGCGGTGAGTTTCTTGTTTTTGCGCCTATTTTCGCAAATAGTACAACATTAGTACAACATCACGCCGTTTCGATTGTTAATAGATGTTGTGAGCGATTTCCGTGTTTCACAACACGTCGCTACCTTTGCGTTACGAACACAAAATTAAAGATTTATGGGCAGACTACCAAACAAACTCAAACAAAATCCGCGCCTTGTGCAGCACGTCATGAGCGATGGACGGGCAAGCCTCGCTCTTGACTTTTATCTCGGCAGGACGGAGGCTCCCGTATATGACGATGACGGCAACCCCGTTCTCTATACCAAAGGGGCGATGAAAGGGAAACCGAAATACACCGTCAGACACCAACGCCGCCGCGAGGCGTTGAACCTCTACATATGGGTCGCGCCACGCACCGCGCAGGAGCGTCAGCAGAACAAGAGCACACTTCAACTCGCCGAAAAAATCCGTTTCGAGCGTGAGCAGGAGATGCTTGAAGACCGCAAGGGCTATCGGCTGAAAAAGGAAAAGGAGAGCAACTTCCTCCGATATTTCGAGCAGCACCGCGATAACGAGGCGTTCACAATATCCGTAAGAAAGTCATACAAGTATTCCTATATCCGTTTCACAGAGTATTTGGCAGAAAATCCTATCTACTCAAAATATGCGACTATCCTGCCAATGGACGCAATCACTCCCGATATGGTAATGGGCTTCACCAACTATCTGCGGAAGAAATGCACCGGGGAGGGGCCGAGAAAGAACTATCATTGGTTCAAGAAAGTTATCGCCGACGCTGTGGAGGAAGAACTCATGCGCAAGAACCCGTGCAAGGGCATCCGCATTGTCTATGACACGAATGTAATGCTCAAGGAGATACTTTCACCGAAAGAAATCCGTAAGCTGGCTTCGTTCCGATACGAGGGCGAACACCGGGAGGTGCAGAGAGCATTCATCTTCTGCTGCCATACCGGGATGCGCTACTGCGATGTGTCGGAGCTGACATTCGCCAATATCGACACGGACGGAATGGTAATGCGTTTCACCCAAAAGAAAAGCGCAGGACGCAGCGCACACGCCGCAGTTGTGACACCGCTGAATGACGAACTGCTTAAACTCATAGGCACTCCCAAAGGCGATGACCCTGCAAAAGAGAAGATATTTATTCTTCCACACAAGGGTACGGCGAGAAAGCATCTTGCCCGGTGGGTGAAACTGACGGGCATAACCAAGCATATCACATGGCATTGCGCCCGCCACAGTTTCGCTGTAAACCTGCTCAACGCAGGAGCGAACATAAAGACCGTATCCGCGTTGTTAGGACACGCAAGCATCAAAATGACGGAGAAATATCTCCATGTCGTTGACGCTCTCAAACAAAAGGCGATAAACAGCCTCGGCAAAACAAATTTCGACACCGAGGACGATAAAGATTGAGTTTTTTCTCGCCGCCTTGATGCACTTTCCGCATTGTCGGAGCGTTATAAGGTTGTGCAAGTGAGAATAAAGACTTAACTTTGCATACGAATCGCAGTCATAAATTTATTTTGATTGTGGATTTTAGTGGTGGGACACTGGGAGGGATACCCGGTGTCCTTTTTCCTCTCACAGCATACTTGCAATCAAGGTTGCAAGATTTCTCGACTTAACAACTCTATATATCAGAAATTTGTTGTATCTTTGTAATCTAATAAGCAACAAAGGAGTACAGACATGGCACGACCTATCAAAGAAACCCCCGTATTAAGGGGCAAGGACGCTGAGAATTTCGCCAAGAGAATGGCGAATCCCGCTCCCGTCAGCAAGGCTGAAAAGGAAGCGGCGAGAAAGGCGTATGAGGCGTTCAAAGCCATAAGCACATTCCCGATGTAATTATGGACTTTGACAAATTCACTTTCCGGCAGATAGATGCCGATACACGGATAAAGTCATTCGATTGCGGCGATGCCGATTTGAATGACTTTTTAATTTCCGATGCTGTCAACTACTACAAGTCGATGATGGCGTTGACCTATCTGCTCGAAGATAACGAGGCGGACAAGACCGTTGCTTATTACAGCCTGCTAAACGACAAGATTGTTTTTGACCCCGATGAGAAGAAACTGTGGAACCGTCTTAACCGCCGCGTAGCTAACTCCAAACGGCGCAAGGAATATCCGGCAGTTAAAATCGGTCGTCTTGCCATCTCGAAAGACTATGCCGGAAAGCAGATAGGCAGGGCGATTCTCCTGCAAGTAAAGCATATTTTCGCCACTATGCGCCGAAGTGCTTGCCGTTTCATCACGGTTGACGCATACGCCGCAGCCGTGCCGTTCTATGAGAAATGCGGCTTTATGTTCCTCTCCGATAAAGACAAACATTCTCCTACAAGGGCGATGTATTTCGACCTTATCAATTTTCCCGATTGATAAATGGGGGTTGTTGTTTTCATAAGTATATTGGTTCTCGCATTATTTCTAATGCGTTGGATAATGAATCTACTGGCGCAAAAAATTCATTATCCTTGGCTTGTGGTGCTTCTAACACTTATAATCGGAGGCATTATCTTAATTTTAGTGGGATTCATAGCGTTTGCATTTGGATTAGCCGGATATTTTGGTAACGCACTGCCTCCTGCGCAGTGAAATCAACGCATCATTTGCAAATTCCGAAAAATTTTCGTAACTTAATATAGCAATCCTGGCAGAGAATTAGCCGATTTCAGTCAGCCATTAGTCAATGCAAGTCGCAAGGTGCTGAAAATTTGGATATTCCGTGCCGGGGTTGTAATTTCGTCGCGCAATCAAGGAAACGAACTCCGAAAAGAAAAAGCTGGACGTATGGCGGAATAACACGGACAAAGCCAGACACAGCGAACCATCATGGAAATTTCCTTGTTTGTAGTAACGGAGCATTGGCAGCCGATATGCCGGGAACAATGATTAAAACCGCTACAATGATTATAGCGACATCAGTGCTACCCCCTCTGCCGACTGCACCACTTGCGAAAGCAAGAACCATTGAGAATTGACTTTTATTATATCCGTATATGACGTATATAAAAGCGGCAGTACGAGTGTAAGCCCTGTCAATTGCCTTATATCCCGTGGCAATAACAGGACAAAATCATTTTCAATGATTTTCGCTGTTTTGCAAGGCAAAGGGCAGTTGCCCGATTATTATATTAACGGTAGTCAAGCAGCCTTATCCCTCCGGGTGTAGTCAGGGCTGTGAGGCTTATTTTAACCCTTTGACAACACCCCCACATCTGTATGATGAAAATCCACACGTTTTTAATTCTGAAAAGTCTATGCCCAATGCGCTAAAACTTTCCCTGACCACTAATCAATCCACATCCACAATGAACATGACTGATTTTCTTAATCTCCCCTTCGTGGAAGTCCTCAAACTTCTTGTGAGGGGGTCGGTAGAGGCGTATCTCTCCGAAAAGGAAGCATCTGCTTCAACCGATGCAGAGGCAGCGAAACCAGAATGTGAATCGCTCGACATGAACGGTGCGCTGGCTTTTCTCAATGCCAACGGCTATCCCATAAAGAGAGGACAGCTTTACAAGGAAACGAGCAAGGGAACAATCCCTTTCCAGAAATTCGGGCGAAAACTCCATTTCAAGAAATCGCAGCTGCTTGAATGGGCCGAATCCAAGCTGATAGACGGTAACGCCGTGGGTGTGCTTGTACCCGCCACCGTAGCACAGAAAGGGGGTAAGCGATGAAAAAAGAAGATACCGCCGAAAAGATAAACATTGGCAATCCTTTCCCTCTCGATGTACTCCCCAAGAAAGTGCGTGAAATAATCGACGAGGCAAACGTCACTCTCGGTTTCCCGAAGGACTATCTCGCCATGTCAATGCTCACGGCTATGTCGGCGGCAATAGGCAACACCCACAAGGTCGAATACAATACCTGCTGGCAGGAGTATTGCATTCTTTTCGTCGCCCTTGTAGGCCGCCCCGGAGCGAACAAGAGCCACCCTTTGAGTTTCGCCATGCAGCCGTTGATTGATTTCGACGCGGAGCAGTCGGCAATCTTCAACGAGGCGATGAAACGCTACGGGGCGGCAATGGAGCTGCCGCCGAAAGAGAGAGCCGCCAACGGCTACGACACCAACCCGGCAGAGCCGAGGCGCATACGGTTCACCTTGCAGGATGTAACCCCGGAGGCAGTCCACCGCATACTCTCGGAAAATCCGAGGGGGCTGTGCCTCTATGCCGACGAACTCGCCGCATGGTTCAAGAACTTCAACCGCTACAACAACGGCTCCGAATCCGAGTTCTGGATGTCGGTGTTCAACCACAAGGTAGCCATGTCCGACCGCAAGAGCAGCCAGAGCGGTGTGTTCATCGCCAATCCGTTCCTGTGCGTCATCGGTACGATCCAGCCCAAAGTGCTGGGCGAACTCGCCGCCGGAAACCGCAACGCCAACGGCTTCATGGAGCGTTTTCTCTTTGTAGTGCCGGATGACCAATCCAAAGTGAAATGGAGCAGCGAGAGAAAAACACCCTCATTCGACATCGTGGCGGCATGGCGTGAGGTAATCTTCAAGCTGACGGATATTGTTCCGGCAACCGACACCAACGGCAATGTAATCCCGGAGAACGTGCTGTTTGCACCCGAAGCGTTCGACCGCCTTGTCAAATGGCAGAACGACTACACCGACAAATGCAACGCCGAGGAAAGCGACACGCAGACCGCCATAGCGAGCAAACTCGAAATCTATGCCGTGAGGTTCTGCCTCCTGCTGGCTGTTGCGGATTGGGCTACCGGGGCGAAGAAGAAAAAGGCGATAGACACTGCCGTTGTCGAACGTTCAATCCGGCTGACGGAGTATTTCCGCGTGACAGCCGCAAAGGTGCAGGGCATAATCGGCGAGGACGGATTGACCGATGTGCAGCTTGCCGTGATGTCGGAACTGCCCGACACGTTCACCACCGCCGAGGGCGTTGCCATCGCCTCCAAAAACGGAATGCCGGAACGGACATTCAAACGTTTCCTGCGTGATAAACGGGGCGTTTTCTTCTCGCGCGACAGCCACGGCACATACACAAAATTCTAAATTTACCCTTGACATTTTTGGCACTTTGGCATTTTCACCCTCACGGGCGATTGTGCCAAAATGCCGAAAGTGCCACGAGTGTATCCCTAAATTTGAAATGATGAAATCAAGTTTTTTTCTCGGTGTACCACTATACCCGTTACAGTGGTTTACCGCCCTGCGACCCTTATACGGGGAGCAGTTCCATCCGTGCTGCCGCGCACGGAAATTACAGCCATGCGGGAAATTCCTTAGCATATTAGGGAATTTTTCGAGCCGCATTGTCTGCGACAACGCTAAAAATATCCCCAATATGCCAAAGGGTGACATCCCTTTGGAAACCCCTCAACGGCTTAACATGAAGCCGTACACTCCAATTGCTCCGCAACAAAAACTCGTTCGCCTATGAGCTATGCAGTGTTCCACATCATCAAGGCTAACTCGTCTTTGAACTCGATAGCCAGGCATATCGAGCGCACCTCCCATCCCGACAACGCAGACCCGGAGCGGACGCACCTCAACCGCTACGGGCTGGTCGAATATCCCGACGGGATAACCGGGCTTGCGGCTGCTGTCGAACACCGCATAGCCAATGCCGGGATAACCCGGAAAATCTCCGACCGGCAAGTACGCTGCCTCAACATGGTGATGACCTCCGACAACGAGGGTATGCAGAAAATCATCGACGCCGGAAAATTCGACCAATGGATAGCCGACAACATCAAATGGGTTCGTGACACATTCGGCAGTGACAATGTTGTCGGCGCAGCCCTGCACATGGACGAGCGCACACCGCATCTCCACATAGCGGTCGTTCCGATTGTCACAACCGAGAGAAAGAAGAAAGCGAGGGAGGCGGCGGTTAAGAAGCGTTACCGCACCAAGCCGACCAACCGCCCCCGGCTGTGTGCCGACGACATAATGGAGCGTAAGGCGATGAGCCGTTACCAAGACCTCTATGCCGAGGCAATGGCGAAATACGGATTGGAGCGAGGCATCCGGGGTTCGGAAGCACGGCATATCGACCAACACGAATATTACCGCCAATGCCAGCGCGAGAAAGCCGGACTTGAAAAGGATGTCGCCGAACTCTCCACCGAGAAAAAGAAGCTCGACAAAGAGAAGAAATCATTGGAGAGCAAGGTCGGTCATCTTGAATGTCAGACAATCGCCCTCGACGCTCAACGGAAACAAATGAGAGTGGTAAACGAGGAAATGCGGCAGGCTAACAGCGAACTCTATTCGGAACACACCCGGCTGACCGAGGTAAATTCTTCTCTCGCCGCCGAGAACAAATCGCTTGCCGACACCAATGCCGGACTTTCGGAAGAAGCCTCAAGGCTGTCGACACAGCGGGAGAATCTTGCAGCCGACACCGAAAGGCTGACCGCCGAGAAAAAGGCATACGAGGCGCAGACCACCGAGGCACGGCAGGAGGCTGAAACCGCCATGTGTGAGCGTGATGAAGCCAAAGCCGAGCGCGACGCACAGCGAAAGGAAGCCGTCAGCAACATCGCCAACATCTTCACCGGGAGCAAGACCAAGCGGCTTGAAGCCGAGGTTGCACGGAAAGACAATGAAATCCGGGAGCTGAAAGACCGAGCCGAGGCAATGGAGCAGGATTTTCGCCGTGAGATGTCCAACCTCTCCGACAGCCTACGCAGACAAAAGGAGAGTGAGGCTTCCACAATCCGGATACACAACTATCTGGAAACCGACCTCAACACATTCTTCCCCGATGTGCTTCCGATGTTGGAGGCGGCGAGGGAATGCCGTGAGGTCGGTTTGTCGGACACTGTAACCCGTGCTTTGCTTGACCAGAAAACGCGATATTTCAAGGAGGGAGCCACCATCCATTCGGAAACATACCGTCAAGATTTCGATGTATCCAACGCAGAGGTGCAAATCAAGCGCAGCCCCACGGACAACAAATTTCACCTCCACATCAACGGCACCCGTGTGTTCCAATGGCTCAAAGAGCAATGGCAACGCCTAAAACAAACGTTCAGCCGAGGTATTAGACGCTGATATAACAAGACCGCCGAGAAAAATTCATTCTCGGCGGTCTATAACAATAATTTAGGACCTTTTTACATACGGCTCTTTTCATTTTCTCCGGCTCCCGTACCACGATATTTAGAACGGGTGGTATTGAATTTATATCTTACAGCAAATCGTATTGAGCGACTTTCAAACTGATTGTAGGTATAAGTCATTATATCTCCGCTATACATTGTAGTTCTGTCGGGATAGTTGTTCAACAGGTCAGTTGCATACAAGGTAAGAGAAAGATTATTGTTGAGGAATGATTTACGCACCAACAAATCAATTTTATTAGTTGGTTTCATAAATGTATTTTGTCCATTGCCAGCAGTCGTGAATTGAAAATCCGCTCCCAAAGTCCAATTCTTCGGCAAAGAGAAAAGGTTTTCAAAAGTGAACGAGAAGAACGGTTTTCCAAGGGATAATTTCTCACCCCGATATGTTGTGGTATAAAATTGTTTCATCATACCGATGACAGGTTGAGGCTTCCAACACCCAATTGTCGGCTGTGCGCCAATGGCTACTTGCAGTTGCGTGTAATGTGGCACATTTTCAAAAGACATCACTTTTACAGCCGAATCATCTTTATATGCGCTTGTTTTCCAAAAGATAGCATCAGTTTCGTGATTGACCGATACTTGGGTGAAAAAATATTTCCACATACCCATCAATTGGAACATATACATTTTAGTCGGCTGCAACTTTGGATTACCACATTGATAGGAAAACCGATTGATGTATTCGATGCCTCCATCAAGTTGTCGGTAGGTTGGACGACGTGTCTTGTTGGTGAACGAGAAAGAAAGATTTACTTTATTGATTGGTGCGCTCAAAGAGAACGTCGGAAAGAGATTGTTGTAGTCTTTCGACTGGTCTTTTTGAAGCTGATTGTTTTCAAAGTATTTATAATTAACGTGTTCATATCTTAGCCCTGCCGAAATATTAACCACTCCGAATGTCTGCGATAAGGAGGCAAATGCAGCTATGTTATCCTCATGAATGTCAGTCAATGAATTGTCAATTGGCGCGCCATCATAAGTATTCGCATAGTTCAATCTGGAGTTGGTGTATTCCTCGCCTAACTCAATACTTCCTTTCCAGACCGGGTACGAAAGGATTAGTTTTTCCGCCAACAATCGGCTTTTCTTCAACCCTGCCGATACGATATGTCGGTCATCATCCGGGTTATTTGCATTGGTTTCAAATTGATCATCGCTTCTATCACCCCTTGATTGTGTGAAATCCGCATTAAAATCCACATCAAGTTTTCCGAAAGAGCCATTGTAATACAAGTTTGCTTCCTGCACAGGTCTTACAATGCCCTTGTTCAGCCAATCATAAGATATTTCATCGGAAGATGTCAATTCCGATTGGGTATAAAGGCTGACATTGGATATTCCGTAGGAGTGAACATCATCCCTCTCTCGGCCTATGCGGTAGTAGGCTCCTATGGAATGGTTTTCCAAAAATTGATAGCTGAAACCAAGTTTACCATATAAATTATTTGCCTTTACATCGCTTTCCGCATTTATAAATTGATGAAGAGTATTATCCCCATAGGTCAGCATTTCAGCCTCATTTTTATTATTTCTTTTGCCGAAATAAAAATATCCATTACCAAATATTTCCAATCCGTTATGACGATAATTCAGTGATATGTCCGTTGTATTCCGGGCAAAATGTGAGGCTGAAATTTGGTCATAGAGATTTGCGCCGAAGCCTTCGCCTTTAGGCGGTATGGTCTTGATTCTTATAACGGATTGCACTTCCGATGAATATTGTGCGCCGGGATTCGTTACCACCTCGACGGAACGTATATTTTCAGAACTTAGTTGCTGCAATTCAGTCGAACTCCTTACGAGTTTACCGTTGATGTATATAAGTGGTGTTCCTTTTCCAAAAACGGTAAATGAACCATCGGATTCGCTCACCAACGGAAGATGTGACAGAACATCGTTTGCGGTTCCTAACTTGGACAGCACACTATTCTCCACACTTGTTACCATTGCGTTTCCTTTGAGGCGCGTTGTCGGCAGATTGGCTTTGACAACTACCTCGTCGAGCATTACGGAAGATTCTTTCAGCGTGATTGTTCCGAAATCGCCTGTCGGTGCAATCGGCGCAAGATAATCCTCGTAACCCACCATAGCTATTTTAATCTTATTGGCGGAAGAATACGGCTGTTCAAAGACGAATATGCCGTTATCATCAGTTACGACCCCACTGACAAATGTGCTGTCTTTGAGAAGAACCACGTTGGCAAACGGAAGAGGCTCTTTATCCGTTCCTACGACTAAGCCCTTTAATGCTTGAGCCGATACTGACAGCGACATCAAGCAAAGAAGAATGAATGTGATTGATTTACGCATATTGTGATGTACTATTTGAATGCAAAAACGTGAGCCAACTATGCCACGTCGTAATTGGAGGTCGTAGGAAACCTGTCGTGCAGATGTAACAATAGTGACCCACGCATATGCGTGAGAACCACTATGCTATCATTGCACGCTTGAAAAGTTCCTACGTTTCCAATTACAAGATAAGCATATTGCTTCTTATTTTACCAAAATGTCTGGACTGACCGCAGCCAATCCGACTGCAAAATTAACGATTTTTTCTCAATGCCCGGTGTTTCCAAGCCTCAAATCCTCGGAAAATCCATCGAAAGAAAGTCAATTAAATAAAACAAACACCTCTTAAAAATCCATAAATCGAACCTCGAAAATTCGATTTATCCAACTAATTAGTACAACATTAGTACAATATATAATTTATAATCCACTGAATAATAATATATTATCTTCCATGAGAAAGGATAAGGTATGTTTTCAGCCGCTCAAAATATTTTGAGCATCCCGGAAAACGCCTTGCCCTTGCAGGGAGCGGGCTTTCCCTCCGAAGTCGGGAAGCCTTTCTGAACTGCGGTGCTGTGACCCGAAGCGGCGGCTTATGCCGTCAATCCGCTAAATCCAAAGTAATATGAATGAGAAAAGGAAAAGCAAAGCAGGGAGAAATCCCAAACTCGATCCGGCGGTGTACCGATACACCGTCCGTTTCAACGAGGAGGAACACAACCGTTTCCTCGCCATGTTCGGAAAATCGGGTGTCTATGCAAGGTCGGTTTTCCTCAAAGCGCACTTCTTCGGACAGCCGTTCAAGGTGCTGAAGGTGGACAAGACGCTGGTGGACTACTACACCAAGCTGTCGGATTTTCACGCGCAGTTCCGCGCCGTGGGTACGAATTACAACCAGGTTGTGAAGGAACTGAGGCTGCATTTTTCAGAGAAAAAGGCGATGGCGTTGCTCTATAAATTGGAGCAACACACCGTCGAACTCGTGAAACTGAGCCGCCAGATTGTGGAACTTTCAAGAGAATTGGATGCGAAATGGTCGCAAAAATCAGTGTAGGAAACTCTTTGTACGGCGCGATTGCCTACAACGGGGAGAAGATTAACGAGGCGCAGGGTCGGCTGCTCACCACCAACCGCATCTACAATGACGGTTCGGGGAAGGTGGACATCGGCAAGGCGATGGATGGCTTCCACACCTTCCTGCCACCGCAGATGAAGGTGGAGAAACCGGTGGTGCATATCTCGCTCAACCCGCACCCGGAGGATGAGCTGACCGATGCGGAATTGCAGGACATCGCCCGCGAGTATCTGGAAAAGCTCGGTTTTGGGAACCAGCCTTATCTTGTATTCAAGCACGAGGACATCGACCGTCACCATCTGCACATTGTGACGGTGCGGGTGGATGAGAACGGGAAATGTATCAGTGACAAGAACAACTACTACCGCAGCAAGCAGATTACTCGTGAGCTTGAAAAGAAATACGGGCTGCACGATGCGGAGCGCAGAAACCGCCGTCTTGACACGCCGCTGCGCCGGGTGGACGCTTCGGCAGGCGATGTGAAGAAGCAGGTAGGCAACACCGTGAAGGCTCTGAACGGGCAGTACCGTTTTCAGACGATGGGCGAATACCGTGCGCTCCTTTCCTTATATAATCTGACGGTGGAGGAAGCGAGAGGCAACGTGCGCGGACGGGAGTATCACGGGCTGGTTTATTCCGTCACGGACGACAAGGGTAACAAGGTGGGCAACCCGTTCAAGTCCTCGCTTTTCGGGAAGTCCGCAGGCTATGAAGCCGTGCAGAAGAAGTTTGCCCGTTCCAAGCAGGAGATTAATGACAGGAAGCTCGCCGACATGACGAAACGCACCGTCCTTTCCGTGCTGCAAGGCACTTATGACAAGGACAAATTTGTGTCCCGACTAAAAGAGAAGGGCATAGACACCGTACTGCGCTACACGGAGGAAGGGCGCATCTACGGGGCCACCTTCATCGACCATCGCACGGGATGCGTGCTGAACGGCTCACGCATGGGCAAGGAACTTTCGGCTAACGCCTTGCAGGAACATTTCACCCTGCCATACGCCGGACAACCGCCGATACCGCTCTCCATTCCGGTGGATGCTGCGGACAAGTTGCAAGGGCAGACAGCACACGACCGTGAAGACATGTCGGGCGGAATGGGCTTGCTCACTCCCGAAGGTCCGGCGACCGATGCCGAGGAAGAGGCTTTCATCCGGGCGATGAAGCGCAAAAAGAAGAAAAAGCGCAAGGGATTGGGTATGTAATCGGAGTATCAACAATTAAAAAATCAATGTATGTCACAACAAGAAGACGATTTGAGGGCATTGGCGAAAATCATGGATTTTCTGCGTGCCGTGAGTATTATTTTAGTGGTCATGAACGTGTACTGGTTCTGCTACGAAGCCATCCGGCTATGGGGCGTGAACATCGGCGTGGTGGATAAAATCCTGATGAACTTCGACAGCACGGCGGGGCTGTTCCATTCCATTCTGTACACGAAGCTGTTCGCCGTCCTGCTGCTTGCCCTGTCCTGTCTGGGTACGAAGGGGGTCAAGGGTGAGAAAATCACTTGGAGAAGAATATGGACGGCACTCGCCATCGGGTCCGTGCTGTTTTTCCTGAACTGGTGGATACTGGCTCTGCCGTTGCCGGTTGAAGCGGTGACGGGGCTGTATATCCTTACCATCGGTACGGGCTATGTCTGCCTTTTGATGGGCGGTCTGTGGATGAGCCGTCTGTTGAAACACAATCTGATGGAGGATGTTTTCAACAACGAGAACGAGAGTTTCATGCAGGAAACAAGGCTTATCGAAAGCGAGTATTCGGTCAATCTGCCCACACGCTTCTATTACAAAAAGCGTTGGAACAACGGCTGGATCAATGTAGTTAATCCCTTCCGTGCGTCCATCGTGTTGGGTACGCCGGGCAGCGGCAAATCTTACGCAGTGGTGAACAGCTTTATCAAGCAACAGATTGAAAAGGGCTTCTCGATGTATGTATATGACTTCAAATTCAGTGACTTGTCCACCATAGCCTACAACCATTTGCTGAACCACCCGGAGGGCTACAAGGTGAAGCCGAAATTCTATGTGATCAATTTCGACGACCCGCGACGCTCACACCGTTGCAATCCCATACACCCGGATTTCATGGAGGATATTACGGACGCTTACGAGAGTGCCTACACGATAATGCTCAACCTCAATAAAACTTGGGTGCAAAAGCAGGGCGACTTCTTCGTGGAGTCACCTATCATTCTGTTTGTCAGTATTATCTGGTATCTCAAAATCTATCAGAACGGGAAATATTGCACGTTTCCCCATGCTATCGAGTTTCTGAATCGCCGCTACGAGGATATTTTCCCGATATTGACTTCCTATCCCGAACTGGAGAACTACCTTTCCCCGTTCATGGATGCTTGGCTCGGAGGGGCCGCGGAGCAGCTCATGGGGCAGATAGCGTCGGCGAAAATCCCGCTGTCAAGGATGATTTCCCCGCAGCTCTACTGGGTGATGTCGGACAGCGAATTTACGCTGGACATCAACAATCCCGAAGAGCCGAAAATCCTATGCGTGGGCAACAATCCCGACCGTCAGAACATCTACGGGGCGGCTCTCGGTCTGTATAACTCCCGTATCGTGAAACTCATCAACAAGAAAGGGATGCTGAAGTCGTCGGTCATCATTGACGAGCTGCCCACGATATACTTCAAAGGGTTGGACAATCTTATAGCTACCGCCCGAAGCAACAAGGTTGCCGTGTGTCTGGGCTTTCAGGATTTCAGCCAGTTAGTGCGTGACTACGGGGACAAGGAGGCGAAAGTGGTGATGAATACGGTCGGTAACATTTTCTCCGGGCAGGTGGTAGGAGAAACGGCTAAGACACTATCGGAGCGGTTCGGTAAGGTGTTGCAGAAGCGGCAGTCCATTTCCATCAACCGGCAGGATGTTTCCACCTCCATCAACACGCAGATGGATGCGCTTATCCCGCCGAGCAAGATTTCCGGTCTTACGCAGGGTATGTTTGTCGGTTCGGTGTCCGACAATTTCAACGAGCGCATCGAGCAGAAGATTTTCCACTGTGAGATAGTGGTGGATGCCGAAAAGGTCAAGCGGGAGGAAAGTGCCTACAAGAAAATCCCCGTCATTACCGATTTCACGGACGAGGACGGCAACGACCGCATGAAGGAGACGGTGCAGGCGAACTACCGGCGCATCAAGGAAGAGGTGAAGCAGATTGTGCAGGAGGAATTGGAGCGCATCGCGGGCGACGACAACCTGAAACATCTGTTGCAGCAGAAGTAACAAGAAAAAATCCGTAACTCACAGCTCTATGGGTTACGGATTTTGCTTTATCAGTTTCCTGTTTTCAATTCATATATAAGGTGGGGCATTTCTTTTTCGTTGTATATGACGGTATGACTGCCGCACAAAGTCATTTTCAGCCTTTCCGCCACACGGATGGACGCCACGTTTTCCGGTCGGATGCTGCAACAGACGGTTTTCAGTTCCAGCTCTCTGAAGGCGTATTCCAGACATGCACGGGCGGCTTCCGTACCGTAACCGTTATGCCAGTATGCGTTATCGAGTATATATCCAAGCTCGACTGCCTCGTTCCCGTTTATGGTACTTTTCATCAGACCTGCTTGTCCTATCAATGCGTCGCTTTCTTTCAGTATGACGGCAAAATATCCGAACCCGTCCTTGCGGTATCGGGTGAGTTGCCTGTTTATCCATTTGCGCACGTCCTTTTTGGTAAAGCCGTGTTCCCAAGCATACATGACTTCCGGCTTCTCCATTATGGCAAGGAGCGCGTCCATATCCTTACGGGTTATCCTGCGGATAAGCAGCCGTTCCGTTTCCATGACGACCAGCGATGCGGAAAAGGTCTTTATCTCAAAGCCGTCCTCTTCCCATTCCTTCACAAGCCTGTTGATCGTTTCTTCCACCAAACTATCATAAGCGGCATCGGGAATAACCTTTATAAAAAAGGTGTCACGGGTTTCTTTCAGAACCCATTCGTTGATGTTTTTCAGTTCCTTGCCTTCTGGAATGTAATCCTTGTGTATCATGAACTCGTTGATGTTGTCCGCCAACAATTCTTCCAACTGATAACGGATGTCATCCTCCAGTTCGGCAAATGGTATGGTTTCCTCTTCATAGATACCTTCTATTAAAACATCATCCTCTTCCATATACTCGTCCGGTGTCTGATTGCCCCGTTTCATGTCCAGCATATCCTGCGCGAACTGCCCGGATTCCTTGTCCTTGTACTTCTTGGCATATTTTTCCAGCAGTTCCCAGTCCTGACGGGTCATCGGGTATTTGAAAGCGGCTCGTTCCACCTCGTTGCAGCGCACCATGTCCGCCTTCACATCATCGGGAAGCGACTGACATTCCTTGCAGATATGCCGTGCATGTCCTTTGCCGCTGAATTTCTCGTTGGCTTTGTACTCGCCGCAGATCCGGCAGTAATGCCCTTGTTGTTTCCTCTTTTTCGCCATTTTATTATGCCACTTCTGTTTAGATTGCAAATTTCGGCATATTATCTCAATGAATAACCCCGATTTGCAATAAAAATTATTTTCTCATACGTTCCAGCTCTTCATCGCGCAGCATCCTCTCGTTCAGTTTCTCCTGCATCCTGTCGAGGAAGTAGGTGCGGCTTTCATTCTTCCGGCGTTTGATGTCGATGTAGAAGCGGTAACAGTCCTTTGATTCAACCCCGAATATCTTGTAAAGGAGCGGGGCGAGCTGTTTGAGCGGCATATTGCCGTTGTTGATGCAACCCATCTCGTCGATGCCGTAGATAAGTTCCACGAGGTCGATGGCGTTGCCCGTCCATTGCAAAAGGCTGGCAGTGGTTTCAGTTACGTTGTTGGCGGATATTAGTGGTGGCACTTGAGGCGTGGCAAGGAACTTCTGCATCTTCCTGACGAAAGATAGAGCCTTGCTGACGTATGCGGCAATCTCTTTCCTTTCTTCCGAAAGGTTGCGCACGGGATGGTGCTGCAACTCGATTTCGATGTAGGCAAGTGCGATGATGGTGCGGTTTGCGTCCATACTTCCGCTGCACAGCTCGATCACTTGGGTGGCGAAATCCGTGTATGCCGTTTCCATATTGCAGTCGCCGGCTTCGTTTATCAGGCGGAAGAACTTGGTTTCCGCCAATAAAAAGTAGTTCATGTTCCTGTCAATTTTGAAGTTTTACACTCTGTTTTTCGGTATGCGCACATGAATATGATTGGCAAAAAGCGCGACAGAAAACAGAAAATCCAGCACTCATTTTTGCAAAGCACTGGATTTCAATGTGATAATTTTGTAATTTATTTGTCTGACAGGTATTGTGTTTCGCTTAACGTGTTAATCTTTTGAACATTAGTCCACTTTATGAACATCAAACGCACGCTTTATAGATATGGCGGACCACTCCGTTGCGGTATGCCTTCTGTGAAGCCAGTGTCCATTGTTCCTGCGGCAAGGCGGATTGAAAAAAACGCTTTCCAGTCCCGGCTATGAAAGGAATCGTGTAAAGTATGATTTCATCCACCGTGTGCATACGCAGTAGCCCATTGATATAGTCCGCCGTGTCCGGTGTGGCTTCCGCGAGATAGCGGGTGTTTGTGCCGTCTTTTCTCCATGAGTGCAGCATAGAGATGGAATAATCCGGTGTTATATGATAAAGGGCGTTTTCCCTTATCTCGTTGATACCGCAATCTTCAAGGCGCAGTTCCTTATACGCTTTGCAATATAACTCGGAGCTTTGACAACCGTCCATCGTCAGGACGGCAAGAATCTGTACTTTACCCATTATCGTTTCTTTTCGTTAGGCAAGGGGTAAAAAAAGTAGCGTGCAATCCACACTACTTCTAATGGAGGCTCTGGTAAAGCCTTTACGGAGAGTACGTGAATGCACGCTATGCGTAGGCATAGCATAAGCATCACGCAATCGTCTCCGTAGTGTCAATTTACCAGATTTCCATTAGGACGCCTTGCGGTCTTATGTTATATATAGGCGGCAAAAGGCTCTTCCAATTGCCGTTACCTTCTAATATTTCATGCAAAGATAGCCATTTTCAGCGAATTGCGGGCTATGATTGCTCAAATTTATACTTCAATCCATATTCTTCCAGTTTATTATAAAGTGTTGTCCTGCTTATTCCAAGCAGTTCGGCGGCAACCTTCCGGTTGCCGTCAGCCTGCCTCAAAGCACGTATAATCCGCTCTTTATCTTCCTCATCGTTACGCAGGGAAAAGCCGACAACAGAATTTGTTTCAGCTATCCTAAGCTCCAAATGCTCTTTCGTGACAACGCTTTCCTGCGCTTGTAATACGGCTCCCATTATCTTTTGTCGAAGTTCCCGCACGTTGCCCGGCCATGCGTGGGTCAGCAACGCTTTACGGGCTTCGGAACTGAAACCGCTCACATTGCATTCCAGTTCCTTGTTGGCTATCTCGCGGAAGAACTCCGCCAGCGGCATGATGTCCTCCTGACAGTCACGCAAGGGTGGAACAGTTATCCCGAAGTCATGCAGACGGTAAAGCAGATCCTGCCGGAAACGCTTTTCATTCACCGCTACTTCCAAATTTTCATTAGTGGCGGCGATGATGCGGACATTGAAACTTCTGTCTGATTTATCGCCGACCGGGCGATAACGTCTCTCTTGTATGGCACGGAGCAACATCTGTTGGGTTTCCAACGCGAGGTTGCCCACCTCGTCCAGAAACAACGTGCCACCTTCCGCTTCATGGAAATACCCTTTCTTGGTGCTGTCTGCACCTGTAAACGCTCCCTTGACGTGTCCGAAGAATGCCGACGGCGCAAGTTCTTTTGAGAGTGAACCGCAGTCAACCGCCACGAAGGGTTTGCCCGCACGTTTGCTCTTGTCGTGTAGGTAATGGGCGATATGCTCCTTGCCCGTGCCGTTCTCTCCGAATATCATCACACTCATATCGGTAGCGGCTACCAACCTTATGCGATGCATGATTTTCTGAAAGGCGGAACCTTCACGGACGAACACGGGCATACGGCGGTGTCCCATCTGACGCTCCTTCTGTATGGAACGGAGAAGTGGAATGAGTTTGTCCTCTATCAGTTTTTTAGGTATATAGTCTATCGAACCGAGTTTCATGCTCTCCACGGCAGTATGTACTTCGGCATAGTCGGTCATGATGATGAACGGCTGCATCTTTCCTTCCTTGCGCATCCAACGCAGCATGTCTATACCGTTGCCGTCAGGCAGACGCAGGTCGGCAACCACGATATCATTATCTGTTGCCTGTTGCAGATGTTTCTTCGCGGTTGAGAGGTGGTAAGCCTTCATATTGCGGTAGCCCTCCCGTGACAGCATATTGCAGACATATTCGCAATACACGATGTTGTCTTCCACCACAATTATTTTTGTCTTATTCATCTTCGTATTTTCTCCTTTCCTCTTCTGCCAACCGTATTATTTCCACTCCCTTATCCAGCACGGCAGTCACGGCATGGCTTAACGCTTCACCATCCGGGAGAGCATCGCCACGAATCAATCCGTAAAGTACATTCAGCGGTTGGTCGGCACGGAGCACCTCCCACGAACTGCGCAGGTGGTGGATCAGGGAATCCAGCTTTTGCAGGTCTTTTTCTTTTGCTGCATCCCGTACCGCCTGCATTTCCTTTTCTGTTTCAGTTATCAACTTTTCCAGCATGACGGCTTCATTGCCATAGGACAATAAGGCGGAAAAGTCCGGTTTCCCGTCCGGTGTCGCTTTTATGGCACACCTGTCGGAAACCTCCATCAGTTCCGATATGGAGAACGGTTTGAACAGGCATCCGGCAAAGCCTTTTGCCAATAGTTCCCCTTTGTTACAACTGCCCGAAGCGGTTGCCACAACCACCGGGATTGTTGGTGAATTGCCCACGTTGGACGAACGCAACAGTTCCAGCAATTCGAAACCGTTTATATCGGGCATATTCAAGTCTGTCAGCAACAGGCTGTATTCTTTCTGGCGTATCATTTCCATCAGTGCCGCAGCATCGGTGCAAGTGTCGCAGTGTATTCCTTCTTGGGAATACATCTCTTTCAGCATCAGAAGTAATACCTCATCATTGTCAATGGCGACAACATCATGGAATTTATTGTTATGATAAACAGGTGTATTGCTTGTATATCCAAGCTGTTCTTCAGCTTCCTGCATAGAAATTTCAACTGTGAAACGACTGCCTTTCCCTTTCTTGCTGTCTAAACGGATTGTTCCGCCAAGCATCGACACAATATTACGCATTATGGCAAGCCCAAGCCCGAAACCCTCCTTTGCGGCGGCATTTGATAGACGTTCAAACGCACCGAACGCTTGTTTCTGTTCCTCTTCTGTCATGCCTGTACCTGTATCTTCAACGACCAGTGTCAGAACTCCATTATCATATTCAGTAATCAAAGAAACACCGCCTTCTTCTGTGAACTTGACAGCGTTTGACAGCAGGTTATTCCCGATTTGTATTATTCGCTCTTTGTCGGTCAATACAATGGCATCGTGTCCAGTCTTCACGGACAAGGACAGCCCTTTGTTCACGGCAACAGGCATGAACTCCGTTTCAAGTGTGTGCGTGATTGCTGAAATCCGGCAGGGTGACAGACGGGGCTGTTCCTTGCCGTTGTCCAGGCGGAAGAAGTCAAGCAAAGTGTTAAGCATATCCCGCATACGGTCGGAGGATTGCAGTATGTTTTGGATATACTGCCCGGACTTATCCTCACACTGTTCTTTCCGTATCAGTCCGGCATAGCCTGTTATTGCTGTCAGCGGTGTGCGCAGTTCATGGGTGATAGTATGTACCGCCTTCTTCCTTGACGTTATCAGTGCCTCGTTCCGTTGTACGGATTGTTCCAGTTGCCTTATCAAATCAGTTGTCTTGTGCTTGTATTGTTTAATGCTTTTTGCATCACGATGTATGATGATGTAGGAAATTAACAACAATAGAAGAACGAATCCCATTAAACCGCCTACTTGCATAAATGACTTTTCACGCATGGCAACTATTTCGTTTTCCCGGCTTTGCAGTTCGGTTTGTACCTTTTCTTCTATTTGGCAAATCAATTCTTGCAGTTGTCTGTTAAGTTCTGCATTACGAGCTGCAAGGCTGTCGGCTTGTTCCGACAATTGGCGATCCTGCACTTTCTGTTCGCTGATTACGTTTCTATTGACCGAATGAAGGATAGTGGTTGATACTGCTGGAGTTACTTCCTTTTTTTTGCCGAATATGCCTAAGAAACCTTTTCGTTTTGGCTTTTTGGACTGTTCCTGCACACTTTTCTGTACAATAACCGGAATTTGATTGGCTATCTTCTTGTTAATAGATTGTTGTTCATCCATTAACCGGACTATCTGGAACATCTGTCGTTCCTTATCCTCTAAAAGACTGCGCACACTATCGATGCGCTCTGCTGGATAGGTGGCCTTGAAACGGCAGAGCATACTGTCCATTGCCATACGCCGTGCATGGTAATGCTCGATATCTTTATCGTTCCATTCCAGTATTGTTTCACCCAATAGAGAAAATTTTATCATTTGAATATTGATATTGTTTATTTCTTTTCGGAGCTCGTCTATTTTTTTATTGCCAAGTTCTAATGCTTCTATCTCCTGCCATTCATAGAGGCTATTATATGCCATACATCCGATAAGAATGGAGATAAGTATATATCCCAACCGTATTGCCTTATAGAAATTTCCTGACCGCTCCATTATTTTAATGACATTGATTTTTGGAACATGAATAAAAGTTTATCTTTTTCGTTCATGCGGATATTATCAGAATAACCGTCTTTTGTTATTTGATACCCACATGGCTTAACCATAAAAATGCCTAAGCCCTTAGTGTACGAACTTACTTCTGAGGCATAGTCTTTACTTGTATTTAATGGAACTTTCCCTTTAATATGACACCACTCATTATTACAACTGATGTCTTCAATCTCAGACATCAGTTTTTGCAAATCTGTAATAGCTTTGGAACTCGCTACTTGGGGTATCTGCAACTCAAAACAGAGCATCGGTTCGAGAATGTCCACACCTGACTGTTGCAAAGCCAGCCTGAAGACATAAGGGGTCAGCTGTCTGAAATCAGCAGGTGTACTTACCGGGCTATAATACTCGGCTTGAGTAAAAGTTACTTTCAGATCTGTCACTTCCCATCCATGTAAACCAGATTGGCAAGACATACGAATCCCTTCAAAAACGGCATTTTGAAAAGAATGGTTCAGATAACCATAGGAGATGTCACTTTCGATTTGCAACCCTGCCCCTAACGGTAAGGGTTCAAGAGTCAGCCCTATTGTGGCCCAGTAAGGGTTGGGTGGTACTTCGATCTGAATAATCTTATTGACCTTTTTTATAGGTCGTTCTTTGTAGATAGTCTTGATCTCATCAAAATGGACCTTTACGGAAAATCGTTCTTCCAGCAATGTCTGTATGATTTCCTTTTGGGTCAAACCATATAACGAGATTTCCAATTCATCACTATATGAGTTTATGGAAAAGGACAAAGACGGGTCTTCAATCCACAATGTATTCAGAGCGGATATCACCTTGCTTCTCTCTTCGGGCTTATTTGGCCGGACGGAGGATTTGAGAGCGGGATGCTGATGAGATAATCCTTGAATCAAACAAGGTTTAGCACCTAAATAATCTCCGATTCGAAAATCTTCTATATCTTCTACAATCGCGATATCATTGGCACCCACTTCATCAACATTTATCTCTCTGCCCTGATAAATAGTCTTTAGATTTTTAATCTTGATGAATTTTTCCGAATCGTTGATTCTTACAACGTCTCGAAGTCTCAGACTTCCGTCAATTATTTTAAGAAAACTTCTTTTATGCCCTTTGGGGTCATGCTCTATCTTATAGAGATAAGCTGAAAGTCTGTTTGAGACTGATGCCGGAGGAAGTATAAAAGAAGAAATGGCGTCCAACAACTCATTGATACCGATATTGAACATTGCTGATCCATGTAGCACCGGATAGACTTTGGCTTTTGCCACAAGAGCGATTATCGTATTCCAATAATCAGCCGGTGAAATTTCGCTATCCGCCAAATATCGTTCTAATATATCGTCGTCATGGTTGCATACAAATTCTTTGTATTCTTCCTTTATATATGTTTGGGAGCAAACCGGATAAACCGATCCATCGACAACAGTTTGCATAAACAGGACATCTTGCGACAGATTTGTTTTTATATCCATATACAAACGCTCCAAATTCACACCGGCACGGTCAATCTTATTGATAAATATAATTGTCGGGATTTGCAGCTTTTGTAAAGTACTGAACAGCAACTTTGTCTGCGCTTGTATGCCTTCCTTTGCGGATAAGATGAGGACTGCTCCATCAAGCATTTTGAATGTCCGCTCCACTTCCGCAATAAAATCCATGTGTCCCGGAGTGTCAATGATATTGCATTTCACTCCATTCCAGATAATAGATGTCGTAGAAGCCCGGACAGTAATTCCTCTACGTTTCTCTATATCCATAGAGTCCGTTATGGTGTCACCATTATCCACACGGCCGCACTTTTCCGTTGCTCCACTGGCAAACAGCAGATTCTCGGTTACGGAAGTTTTTCCTGCATCAATGTGAGCAAGAATTCCTAAATTTATAATATTCATTTGGATTAAGCAATAATATACTACAGTAGATGCATTGTCGAAACGCACCTTTTAATACCTCCTCGTAGCATATGAGAACTACAGGATTACTAACTCGTATTAATATGTATATTATTACTGCCGCATAACGATTACAAAATTACACAAAAAAATATATCTAACAAAAGTGGGAGGATTTTTTAACTTTTTACCATAGACATTTTATTAGGGAAGCGTAGGTTCAACTGGCAAGTACAAATAAGTAGAAATGTTTGAACAACACCGTTTTAGGAAGTTGAAAAATCAAGTTTCTCTCTCGGTATAGCGTTTATTTTGGCCAATATCTTCTTTAGTTTAGCATTTGTGTATTTCCCATTCGTGTTCTATTTAGCTCCTTATTATGAGTATGTAGCAAGTTACTTATCAAATTCAGCCTCTTTGAGGGTCAAATATGGTTTTGCAAATGGTGACTGACAAGACATAAACAAGGTCAGCAGGAATTTTTTACATAAATGGACATGAATGTATATAACCTAAAATAAGAATAAATTTTAATAAGGGCTGCCCAAAAAGAAAAAAATGCAGTTGCCATCCTATAGATACTTGCAGAAAGGATAAAATTTACTTTTAGACCTTTTGGGATAGCCCTTATTAATACTTCAGATAAAATTCCTTAGGTTATATTTTCAATCCTTTGGACCGGGTTTCCTCCTTGGCATACAGTCCCGGACGCCCGATTATGACATGGTTGGCAACGATACTATCCGCCGGACTGCGTATCTGCGGCGGTGCATTTTCGGGATATTGCGCCTGCCTGTTCCTCACATCTTCCGCTTCCGGCTTGAGCTGTTGCCCTTCATTCTCCTTTTCTGCGACTTCGGGCGTGGGTGGCGCAAGCTCCAGCTGAATTTTTCGGTCAAGGGCGGCAAGTTCGGACTTCAACTGCTTCAGCTCGTCCTCCTTCTTCCACACCTTACCCGCTATCTCCTGTAACTGCGGTATCTCCATCTCCAGCACCTCGTTCTTCGCCTTGTACTGGTCGATGATGGAGGGTATCCTCTCCATCGCGTTGAGGAAGTTGCGGGCGGCGGCCAACGGGTCAGCCATCGCCAGATGCCCGTTGTTGTAGGTGTACTTGTAGTTCCCCTCGACCACGAAGCGGTTGTCGGTGAACTCCAATCCCTCTTTGAGTATCCTTTCGCTCACCACCTTTATCGGAAAACCGTAAAGTTCACCGACCTGCGTGTACAACCCTCCGGTCGTGGCATTCTTGGCTATCTCCTGCAAACGCTTTCCGATGACCTTCTCATCGGCGGAATCCACTCCGTCCACCTTTATTATATTAAGGCGGTTGCCCTCCTTGTCGGTCTGCACCACCGACAGGAAGCGGTTCCAGTCCTCCGTCATGGCATCTATGAAAGCCGTGTTGTTGCGCAACTCGCCGGTCTTTGACTCCAGCTTGAACTCCGAATCACGCTTGCCCTTGTTGAACGACTTGCGTTCCCCTTCGAGCGATGCGATCCGCTTTTCCAGTTTCGCCTTGTCCAACAGGTCGGTATTGCCGGAGAGCAACGCCATGTATTCCGAGAAATTCATGCCCGATTTTTCGTCCATTGCCCCCTCGTCGATGGTACGCGCACCCATCGCACCGCTTTTGAGCTGGCTTATGAAAGTCTGCTTGCAGTGCAGGAGGTTGAACTTGTAGCTGTCCAGTGACTTCTCCACCGCGTAGATGATTACATCCACGTTGTTCCCGGCGAAATGTTTGGCAATCTCATTACCTGCCCTAACTCCGCGTCCGTCACGCTGTTGCAAGTCGGACGGTCGCCACGGCGTATCGAGATGATGGATAGCCACACACCGTTTCTGGGCGTTCACACCCGTTCCGAGCATAGAGGTAGAGCCGAACAGCACACGCACCGTCCCGGCGTTCATGGCGTCTATCACCGCCTTCCGCGCCTTGTCGGTCTTGCACTCCTGAATGAAGCGCACCTCGCTTGGCGGTATACCGTAGTCCTCCGTCAGTTTGCGCTTGATTTCCGAATAGACGTTCCACCCGTCGCCCGGCTGGTATGTCCCCAAATCAGAGAAAACGAACTGCGTGCCTTTCTGGGCGTCGTATTTTTGATAATACTCCGCGATCATCTTGGCACAGTGACTCGCTTTGTTGTCGGGATGATCTTCGTAATTCGGGTCTATCATGCGCATGTCGAGTGCCATTTTCCGGGCATAGTCCGTGGCGATGAGCATCTTCGCCTTTTCTTCCGTTTCCGAAAGCGGCAGCCTGCCCAACAAGGTGGCATCGCCCGTCTTGGCGAACTGCATCAGTTTCTGTATGAAGTCCTCCTGTTCCGGCGTGGGCGGTATATGGTGCAGTATCTCGTTCTTGGCAGGACGGTCAACGCCCACATCCTCCGCCGTGCGGTAGTCCGTGATTTCATTATAGAAGGCGGCAAGCTCCGGCACTTTGATGAAGTAGCGGAAACGCTCCTTCTGGACCACATTGTTCGTCACGTTAAATTCAAAATCCGTCGTCTTCTTGGCAAATATCGCCGCCCAAGCGTCGAAACACCTTATGTCCTGCCGTTCCAGCTCCTTCGGGCGCAGGTACTTGAACAGCAGGTACAATTCAGTCAGTGAGTTGCTGATAGTCGTGCCGGAGAGGAAGGTCGCACCCAAGTCTTTTCCTGTGCGCTCCTGTATGGTGCGTATGGCAAAGAGCATGTTAAGTGCCTTCTGGCTTCCCTCGCTGTTTCCCAATCCCGCCACACGGTCGTGGCGCGTGTTGAAAGTCAGATTCTTGAACTGGTGGCTCTCATCTATGAAGATGTGGTCGATGCCCATCTGCTTGAAATCCACCACGTCGTCCGTGCGTGACTTTATGGCGTGTTCCACCTTCTCCAGCTTCGCTTCAAGGTTGTGCTTGCGCTTCTCCAATCCTTTCAGCATCGCCCGCGACACGTTCTTTCCCTGCTGCCGTAGCACTTCGAGGTTTTCCTCCACCGTGTCAAGCTCTGCTTGCAGGATGCGCTGCTGCAATTCCGGCGACTGCGGTATCTTGCCGAACTGGTCGTGCGACATGATGACGCAATCGTAGTCGTTGTTCTTTATATTATTGAAGAAGCGCACACGGTTGGCGGTCGAAAAGTCCTTCTCCGAAGCGTACAGAATACGTGCGTTGGGATATGCCGCCTGATAGGTGGCTGCAATCTCCGCAACGTTGGCTTTCAGCCCGATAATCATCGGCTTGTGTGCCAAATTCAGACGCTTCATCTCATGCGCGGCGATGCACATTATCAGCGTCTTACCGGTTCCCACCTCGTGGTCGCAAATTCCGCCGCCGTTCTGTTTCAACATCCAGACGCAATCCATCTGTGAGGGATAGACGCTCTTGATACCCCGGCTTGCCAGCCCTTTCAGGTTGAGGTCGGGAAAGGTCTGATGGGAGCCGTCGTAGCGCGGGCGCACGAAACAGTTGAACTTGCGGTTATACATCGTCACAAGCCGCTCCTTGAACTGCGGCGACTGCTCTTCGAGCCATTCGGAGAAGCCGTTTCGTATCTCGTCAATCTTGGCGTTGGCGAGTTGTATTCCCTCGCTGTCGCGCATCTTGATGTCGTTGCCATGCTCGTCCTTGCCGATGGACTTCATCATGTCAGGGCAGGTGTTGTGCAGGGCGTGTTTTAGGAGGTGCATACCGTCATAGTTCCGGTAATACCCCTTCACCAGAAACTCGTCCGTGATTTTCATGGTGCGGTAGCCGCACACCACCGAAAACTCGTCCATGCTTGCGGAATAGGCGATTTTCACCTCCGTGTCGAACAGCCGGCTCATGTAGGCGGCATAGACACCCGTCGGAATCCAGCGTTCCCCGAAATTGAAGTCCAGATCCTCGAAGGCGATGCGCTGCGGCTCGGCATCTTTCAGAGCCTCCAACGCCTGCTTCACCTCCGGCATACGCTCATTTTCGGGATTGTCACCCATCCATGCCTCTATGCGTTCCGCTTTCTCTATGACATTTCCGGCGATGAAACGGTCTTTGATTTCGTAACCGGTCACGAGCGGATTGTAGTAGATGCGCCCTTGCAGGGCAGTGAGCAAATCCTCCGCCGTGCTGTCGGTTATCTCCCGCATATAGTCGAGATTGACCGTACCATATTTGTTGAGCGACGCAGACAGGGCTTCTTCGGGAGAGCCTACGTTGGCATGGCTCTCCACCGCGAAGGAAACAGGATGCTCGAAGATGTCCGCCTTGACGAACTTTCCGTTTTCCATCCGTTCCAGCGAAAGGATGTCGCGCCCGCCCGCATCCATCATCACTAACTTCACGTTCTGCTTGGCGTTGAGGTTGCCGTAGCGCATGACAAACTCATCGTAACAGGTATTCAGATGCTCTCGCCACGGAACATTTGCCTCGCGCCGGAGCGATTCATAACGGTACAGACGCTCGTAGGCGTCACGCAGCGACACATACAACAACGCCTTTTCCTTCTGGTATCCTTTCAGGTCGAGCGGCTGGAATGTCGCCCCGTATGGCGTGATGTCTTTCAGGTAGCCGATGTTATGACGCCCCCGGTCAGCCACCAGCGACCCTTCGCGCAGGTGCATCTCCGGCGTGCGGTGGTAGGCACGCGGAGAAAGGTCCACGACTTCCTCCTTCGGCTTTTCCGCTTCGATGTCGGGGAAAAGGAAAGTCCCCACCGCTTCCGATGGGGTATCTGTAACGGCAGGTGCGGCGACTGCCTCCGGCTGTGTTTCCTCCTGTCGTGGCTGCTCACGGGAAGTTTCCGGCACGGCTTTCACTTCCGTCTTTTCCGCCACTTGTTTCTCGTTATGCTGCCTTGCCAGTTCCCGAAGTTCTTTCCTACGCTCCGGCGTCAAACCCATCATCATTTCATAGAAACCGTTGATGGGAGGATTGGTATCCCAGTCCAGTGTGGCATAGATGTCGTCCGGGTCGGCAGGCTTGGCGGTGTTCTCCGCTTTCACCTCCTTATTCTCCATTGCGGGTTTTGCAGTTGGAGCTGTCGGTGTAACCGTGACTTTCGGTTTGGGCGGAGTGGACTTTGCCGTAACTGCCTTTTTCACCGTCTTTTTCTTTTTGGAGGTTTTCGGTTGGCTGACCTCTTCCGTCATCCCCCAGAGGTCAAGCAGGGTGAGCTGCACGCCTGCGGAATATTGCGGGCGCGGTTCTATCTCCGGCTTTTCATCTGCGGGTTGCGGCTTTTCTGTCGGAGTTTCCACCGTCTGCGCCGAGGATACTGTTTCCAATTTTATGGCAGGACGCTCTACTTTATTTTGAACGGCAACTTTTTCTTCCGTTCCTGCCTGCCGGATTGAACCCGAATACAAGCGCATGGCAAGCCTGTAATGGAAATCCTCGTCGAGCATACGGCGCAAATCCCCGGCGATGCCTGCTGCCTTGCCCTCGTGCAGATAAACCATAGCGGGCTTCCCGTAGGGGTCTGTGTCAAGTTTCGCCATCGTATGCACGATGCGTTCCGGGTGGTGGATGAAATAGGCGTTGTCGGTCAGGGCGGTTTTCGTGTCCGTCTGTATCACGGTCATCAGCCGCTCGTCCTGCGACATTTCCTTCTTGCTGAGGTTCTTTTGCAGGACAATCAGGTCACTGCCCACCTCCGTGCCCGCGTTGTCCGTGAACAGGTTGTTGGGCAGGCGTATCGCGGATACCAGATTGGCCTGACTGAACAGCTCGTTACGCACGGAGGTCTTGGTGCTATTCAATACCCCTTGCGAGGTGATGAACGCCACGATACCGCCGTCACGCACGGCATCCAGTCCTTTGAGAAAGAAATAGTTGTGGATGGTTTTCTGGGCGGAGCGTCTGCCGAAAGAGTCGCTCCGCTGAAACTCCGCGTCGAACACGGCAATGTCACCGAACGGAATGTTGGACACCGCCAAGTCGAAATAATTGTTGAACGGTCTTTCGATTTTCTCAAAACCGCAGGTGCGCATTTTCTGGTCGGGATAGAGATGCCTCAAGATTGTACCCGTGAGCAGATCCTTCTCGAAAGCCATCACATCCGCATTGGGGCTGTGCCGCAGCATGGAATCCACGAACACGCCGACACCTGCCGACGGTTCGAGCATACGGGCGGGGCGGACGCTGTAATCTGCCAGCACGTCCGCGATGGTGTCGGTTATCTCTTTGGGGGTGTAGAAAGCGGTCAGCACGGACGCTTTCAGCGAATCCACAAACCGCTTGTACTCTGTTTCGTCCTTGCTGTTCTCACGGATGAGCCTGTGCAGCTCCACCGTCGGGGCGAACAGTTCGAGGTCGGATTTCGCCCACCGGACGGCATCCGTCAGTTCCTTTGCAGGGTTCAGGATACATTTCAGACCGCCGAAACCGCAGTACCTTTGAAGTATGGCACGCTCTTCGGTTGTCGCTGTCCTATTTTCCCTGTCAAGGATGAATGCCGTCCGTATCGCCTCGATGTTGTCCCGCAGTTTCTGTTTGCGGTTAAACGCCATATTCGTCTAAGTAAAGGACGGTTGCCCCCGTCAGCTCCGTGTAGAGCAGGTCGTAATCGGAAGACAGGGCGAAGTTGTCGTCCGAGAGGTCATAGACGGAGAACACGTTGCCGACAAGCGGCAGCAGTTTCAGGACAAAGGCTTCACGCTTCTCTTCCGGCACTTCATCGGCAAACTCGTTTTCCACGACTTCGCGGAGGATGGCGTAACGGGAATAATGCAGCCCGCGCAGCAGCGTGTCCATCGCCAGTTCCTGCGCACCGTCGGCGGGATAGCCTTCAAGCCGTGCCCTCTCATACGTTTCGGCGGCACGGTCGGCCCGTTCCCGTATGAAAGCGGTGTCGTCAGCCTGTTCAAACTTGTTCGTGCGGAGATAGTCCAGCAGGTACAGACCGTAATAGGAAAAGTCGGTCTGACCCTCGTTTTTCTTCTTGTTGTTCATTACTTTGGATTTAGCGGATTGATAATTAACGGGATAATCGGTTGGAAAAAGGAAGAAAAAGGCACTCGGTATCCCTCCGAGTGCCACCACTAAATCCAAAGTATGAGTGTAATCCGGTATCGAAGAACAATTCATTACTCTGAACAAGTGGCAAAGTTAATACTATTTCTTCCGTCCTGAAAATTTCTTGTCCTTTTTAGCCTCCGGGAACACAAAAGTCGTGTTATATTCCCCGTCAAAGGCGACAACAGCATCGAAACTCTTGCCCTGTTTGCTCTTGAACCCTTTGAGCAGCTTGGTATGCCCTTCGGTGAGCAGGTCTTTGATTTCATCGTCGGACAGGGTGCGTCCCGCTTTCAGCCGGAACACGGGCAGTCCGCACTCCGTGTTGTCGCAGCGTACCACCTTGCCGTAGAACCGCATCCTGCCCGTGCCACACTTGGGACACGCGCAGCCGGAGTCACGGCTGCCGAAGAGCTTGTCGCACGAGATCAGTTCGGAGGTTATCTCACGTGTGTACGCCTCTATCTCCTTGCGGAAGGTGTCGTCGGACAGTTCCCCGCGCTCGATACGCGCCAGCTCCTTTTCCCATTCGCCCGTCATGGCAACATCGGCGATGCGCATCGTCTTGACGACGGAATTGAGGGCAAGTCCTTTTTCGGTGGGAACAAGCGACTTCTTGCAGCGTTCCATGTAACCGCGCTTGAAAAGCGTTTCGATGATGGAGGCGCGTGTGGCGGGAGTACCGATGCCACAGTCCTTCATCGCCTGCCGCAGCGCGTCGTCCTCGATTTCCTTGCCCGCCGTTTCCATTGCCGAGAGCAGGGTGGCTTCGGTATGCAGCGGCTTGGGCTTGGTCTTTCCTTCGGTAATGGACGAGCCTTTCAGTGGCAGCGTGTCGCCTTCCTTCCAGCCGGGGATGGTGGTTTCATCCTTGTTTTCCTCGCCATAGACGGCACGCCATCCGGCTTGCCTGATGACGCTGCCTTTCACGGTGAATTCCACCTCGGCACATTCCGCCGTGACAGCGGTCACATCCTTGACGCATTTTTCAGAGAATGCCTCGACCATGCGTCCGGCAATCATGTGATAGATTGTGCTATCCTCTTTGGAGAGGAAGAGCGGTTTCTCGCCCGTGACAAGCAGGGCATGGTGATCCGTCACCTTACCGTCGTCCACGCTGCGGCGTGTCGGGGTGGCTTTTGCCCGCACCTTGTCTTTCCATTCGGGCTGTGTGCCGATGAAGGCGAGCAGCTTGGGGATTTCGGCAAATACGTCTTCGGGGATGTAGCGGCTACCCGTTCTCGGATAGGTTATCAGCTTCTTCTCGTAGAGTTTCTGCGCGGTTTCAAGCGTCTGTTCCGCCGTGAAGCCGTGCTTGGCGTTGGCTTCCTTTTGGAGCGTGGTCAGGTCGTACAGAAGCGGAGTTTCCTCCGTCTTCTCCTTACGCTCTGCTTTCGTTACCGTTGCGCTGCCTGCCGCCTTTACCTTATTATATAGCTCCGTTGCCGGTTCTTTCGACTTCCATTTCTCGGAGGATGAGAGTTTCACGACCTCGCCGTCGCAACCGTCTGTTGCGATATGGAGCTGCCAGAATGCTTCGGACGTAAAACGGCGGTTCTCCCAATAGCGTTCACACACCATCGCCAGCGTGGGTGTCTGCACCCGTCCCACGGAATACGTACCGTGTCCGGCGGCGATGGATAACGCCTGAGTGCCGTTGATGCCCACGAGCCAGTCGGATTCGCTCCGCGCTTTGGCAGCGAGATAGAGGTTGTCGTACCTGCTGCCGTCTTCGAGGTTGCGCAGTCCCTCACGGATAGCCTTGTCGGTGAGCGAGCTGATCCACAGACGCACGAAAGGAGTGGTGCATCCCGTGTAGTGGTAGAGGTATCGGAAGATAAGTTCACCCTCGCGCCCGGCATCGGTCGCCACGATGATTTGGTCGCTACCATTGAAAAGACGGGTGATGATTTTTATCTGCGACACCACGCCGCTGTCGGGCTTGTAGCCCTTCTCCGTCCTGACCTGACGGGGGACGAGCGTGAATGTGTCGGGGATAATCGGGAGGTTGTCACGGACAAATCCGCGCACGCCGTAGCCGTCGGGCATGGCAAGCTGGACGAGGTGTCCGAATGCCCATGTCACGGCATAACCGCCTCCCTCGAAATATCCTTCCTCTCTCTTTGTCGCGCCCACGATGCGGGCGATTTCACGTGCCACGGAGGGCTTTTCTGCAATGATTGTCTTCATGTCTTCTTCTTTTTTGTTGATACTTTGGATTTTATTTTGGATTCAGTGGCGGACACGGGATTACATTTTCATGCCCTTGCCAGTTTTCTTTTGCGGCTTCTCCTGCTGCTGTTGCTGGCGGTCATCCTTCGGGGCGGTCTGACCTTTCTGCAAAGGTTCTTTCAGATTCTTTGTCGCCTCGTTGGTCTTACCCTCGTTGTTCACCGCCACCTGCGTGCGGCTCTCGTTGGACGGGGCGACCTGCTGGGCGTTGTCGGGGTTCGTTTCGTAGCGGTACGGGCGACCCTTCTCCGGGTTGAACTTGATATACATCGTGGCATGGAAGCCCTGCTTGTCGGTCACATTCTCCAGTTTCACGGTCTTGCCCGCCACATAGTCGGCTTTCTGCTGGTCGGTGAAGTTCACGCCGCTCCATTTGCTGATGGGGCGGATGCTGCCGTCCTCGTTCGTCCACGTGTTGCGGCGTTGCTCCTTCTTGGTCCGGTCGGCATTTTCCTCGCCTTGCGCCTGACTTTTCGACGTGTCGCCTTTGGTTTCCTGTGTTTG
The DNA here is from genome assembly GCA_004102805.1 of Muribaculaceae bacterium Isolate-002 (NCI). Taxonomy (GTDB): domain Bacteria; phylum Bacteroidota; class Bacteroidia; order Bacteroidales; family Muribaculaceae; genus JAGBWK01. Next base: position 5,020 of record SCEG01000022.1, on the reverse strand, counting down.
TGCGGTACGGGGCGACCTGCCGGTTCCCGGCACGAACTCCACGCCGCGCTGCTCCACGTTCACTTGCAGGGTGGTGACGAACTTCCTGCCGTCGTTGCGCTCGATGAGCTTGTCGCGCACGGGCAGTCCGGCGCGGAGCATGTCCTGTTCCTGCTTGGTGATTTCCGTCTTGCCGATGCGCTCCGGGATGCGCACCTTGTTTGCCGGGATGTCCGTGATTTCATTCGTCTTGCGGTCGATACTGATGTAGGAGGGGATGATTTCGCCCGTTTCCCTGTCCACAATGTCCACGACCCTGCCGAGATTGCCCGTTTCGCGAAGGTTCTTCCGGTCATTGTCGGAGAATTTGTGTTCCTTGTACTCGTCCAGCTTCTGCTCCTTGCGGATGAAGTGCGGCACGAGGCTGACATTTCCCTCGCCGTCCTTCTTGAAGGAGAGGCGGGCATCCAGCTCGAATGATTCGCCGCCGAAGGTGGGCTTGACCTTCACCAAGTCGGACTTGCCGTAGTGGAGCATCTTCGTAAGGTCGCCTGACTTTTCAAGGTCGTCACGCTTTACGCCCCATCCGTCCTCCAGTTCCTGCCAGTTGATTTTGCTTTCGTCGATGGGCTGGTAGCCCCGTTTGCCCTGCACCTGTTCGGAATTGTCCTGTTGCTGTTCTTTCTGTTGTTCCATGTTTTCCTGTTTTTGAGGTTCTTGTTTCGCTGTCTGTTGTGCCGCCATTTCTTCCTGCACCTTCTGTTGATAAGGAAAGGTGTCAATCTTGTGCGGTGCAAGAATGTGTTTGTTCTGGTACGGATGCTGAAGCAAATCTTTGATTACACTCAGCGTGGAATCCACTTGATCCGCCGCGATGCGGTAGAAACCGAAGCGGCTGGGGTCCTTGCACTGCCGGAAGAAGTTCTTGAAGAAGTTGTCCAGCACGTCGCCGTGTCGGTCGAATTGCAGGAAACTCTGCGCGTTCTCCGCTTTCGCTGGGGTGCGCTTGGGTGTGCCGTCCGCGTTCAGCCCGGCTACCACGCTGATCTCGCCCGTCTTCTCGTCACGGACCACCAGCACGTCTTTTTCGTCTTTTTTCTTTGCCATCTGAAAAAGTTTTTAATTGGTTATTTATGAAAGAAATTATGGATACGCGCCTTGTAGAAGGCTATATCTTCTTTTTTGAAGTCCTTGATATGGTTGGAAAGGAATGTCAGCACATCCTCCTCGCTGTAATAGGTCTTCTTGCCCAGCGTCTTGTAGGGCAATGCGCCGACGCTGCGGTAGCGTTGCAGGGTGCGCTTGCTTATCTGGAGCAGCATGCACAAATCCTGATTGTCGAAAAGGCGGATGCTTTCCGTGACAGCGGGCTGTTTCCCCTCAGCTTTCATAGCCAGCAGCAGTTCGTCCTGACGGTCGAGCCGTTCCATCAGCTTCTGCATCCACCCCTCGAAGTTGTTTCGTGTGAGCAGTTCCATGACTTATGTCCTCCTTCCTTTTGGTTTGCCGCCCGTGCGCAGCGTGTGGTTACGTTTCAATTCCTGCGGTGTCGCCGCGTCCTCGTTGACGGCACACGCTTCAAGCAGGCGGCCGATTTCAGACTGCCGGTAGCGGCATTTGCCGCGAAGCACGACATAGCCGATGCGTTGCTCGCTGCGCATACGCTGGAGGGTGCGTGTACTCACGTTAAGCAGGTGCGCCGCCTCGCGTGTGGTGAGCAACCTGTCGGGCGATGCCGCTTTCTTGTCGCCGGAGGCGGCACGGACGTGTGCCGCAATCTCCGCTATCTGTTCCGTCAATGACCGGAAGGCGGAACTTTCCATCGTTATCACTTTCATATTCAGTCCTTTCTTTTTGTTTCTGCGACAAAATTCGGCAATAAACAAAAGGGGCTTTAACAACTCACTACGTGACTCACGTAAGAATTTTACGGAAGATGGCTCCGTAATCCGGTCAAACGGCGCAACAGGCAGCCTTTCAGCGGAAAACGGTACGTGTCTGGGAGTGCATCGTTACCTTTGCGGGCAAACCGATAATTGCATGAATATGGAAATAGTATCTATCGAGAAAAAGACTTTCGAGATGATGGTGGCGGCATTCGGCGCACTCTCGGAGAAGGTCGCCGCCCTGAGGCGCAAAAGCGACACGGGGCGCATGGAAAGATGGCTCACGGGCGAGGAGGTCTGCGGGCAGTTGAGAATAAGCCCGCGCACGTTGCAGACGCTGCGCGACAGGCGGCTTATCGGCTACTCGCAGATAAACCGCAGGTTTTATTACAAGCCGGAGGAGGTGAAGCGGCTGATACCGCTTGTCGGCACGCTCTATCCGCACGGCAGATGATTTGATTTATTCACCCACTGAATCCGAAGTTATGATGAACGAGAACAACGACGTTTTTACGATGGAAGACGAGCCGATAGCCTCTGTAATGCGGGATATGCGCAAAGGCTCGAAATGGCTTTCCACATTTCTGGAAAGTTACCGTCCTCCGCTGGACGGGGAGCGTTACCTGACGGACGGCGAGGTGGCGGAACTGCTCCGTGTGAGCCGGCGCACCTTGCAGGAATACCGCAACAACCGCGTGTTGCCATTCATCCTTTTGGGAGGGAAGGTGCTTTACCCGGAAACGGGGTTGCGCGAGGTACTGGAAGCGAACTACCGCAAGCCGCTGGAGTAAGGCGGTTGCATGAAAAAGGAAACGGGCGACACCTTTGTGGTGCTGCCCGTTTCTTGTCTTATGTGGTATGCGCAATCAGCAATACCCGGCTTTTCCGTTCTGTATGAACATCACGTATGCCTGCCGTTTCTCTTGTGAGAGTGCCTTTCTCACCAGCCACGTGCGGAACAGGTGGGTGTTGTAGGTGTTCAGCCGGAAAGCAATCGGAATGATGATTTCAAGCGCGTACACGTCCGCGTACAGCCCGTTTTCAAGTTGCATATAGCGGCACACTTCGTAGTCGTTCAGCACGTCCGACTTGCGGACAGCTTTGATGGCGGCGTTCACTGCCGGGACGGTCGTATGGAACAGTCCGGCGATTTCGGTGGAGGTCATCCATACGTCGTTACCGGTTACGCTGACCGCCTTGTCCTCTATGATGATTATGTCACGTTTCATGGCTTTTCTTTTTTTAGATGGTGCAACCTGCAAATTCCTCGACGCTGTTCAACCTTGCGGCAAGGTTTTCCATATCCTGATTGAGTTTCTCTTTCGTTATCTTCGCGTAAATCTGCGTCGTTTTTATGCTCTTGTGTCCGAGCATGGAACTGACCGTTTCGATGGGTACGCCGTTGGAGAGGAATACCGTCGTGGCTGCCGTGTGGCGGCTCTGATGCCACGTGATATGCTTGGTGATGCCGCAACGCTTGGCGACGGCACGGATACCTGCAAGGCACGTGTTATAATGCGGGACGGGGAATATCCTGCCGTTCTCGCACAGACCCCGGTATTTGCCGATTATGCGGTTGGCGATGTCAAGCAGGCGGATGTTGGACACCACGCCCGTTTTCTGGCGGTTGATGTTTATCCACTCGTGTTCGTCGAAGTAGGTGCGGATATTCTCTTCCGTAAGGTTGCGCATATCCGCGAACGACAGCCCCGTGAAGGCGCAGAACAGGTAGAGGTCACGGTACAGTTCCTGTTTGGCGTTTTTCAGTTTCCCGTCCATCAGCAGGTGTATTTCCTCTTTGGTCAAGAAACTGCGTGTCGTTTCCTCCTTCTTGATTTCATACTCGCGGAACGGGTCGCGTGTCAGCCACTCGTTGTTGATTGCGATGAATACCATCGTCCGTAGCGGGCAGACGTACAGCCACACGGTATTGGTGCAGCAGTGCTTGTCCGTGCGCAGGAACATCTCAAAGTCGGAGATGAAAGCCGGGGTAAGCTCTTTCAGGGCGATGTCCTTCACATGGTAGCGGATGTCGAGGAACTCTTGCAGGTGCTTGTAAACGGTGCGGTACTTCAACAGCGTGCCTTTGGCTTTCATGCCTGCTTCCACCTGTTTCTCATAGTCCTCATTGTGACGACGGTACACCTGCATCAGCGTGTGGTAGCGGTGTTCCAGTCCGAGAAAGGCGTTCTTCACCTTCTCCGCCGTGACGAAGTTGTCACGCTCCATGATTTCCTGATAGTGCCTGTTGATGCGGACCCGCATTTTGTCAAGCATACGGTTCGTTTCGAGTGCCGCCGCGCTTCTGCCCGTGACACGTCTCCCTTTGGTGTCCCACAGTTTCGGATCGACGGTCAGCTTGCAACTGAACTGCGTCTGGCTGCCGTCCACTGTGATGCGTCCCATGACGGGAACTGTCCCGTCCTTTTTCACTACCTGACGCTTGAGGTAGTAGATGACTGAAAATGTACTCTTCATCGTCCTTAATTTTTTTGGTTTCAAAATTAGTTGGTGAAGAGTCCGGTGTCGGTACGCAAAACGGGGAGGAACGGCGCAATCTTTTTCCGTAACCTAATTTTTCACGTGAGTTGGCGGTAACTCGCTATTCCTTAGCGTCTTGTTTCGCTATTCGTACCCGTTTGTCGCATTTTCGGGCATGGTTACGAACAAGTAACGTAGCGGCGTCAGGATTTGGCTTCGGCAGGGATTGTAATGGCTTCACGAATTTTCGCCACTTCAACTAAACCCCTTGTAACTCAATTCTATCACTATATCTTTCCGCATTTCACTTTTTTGTAGTAACTTTGTTCTGCAAAATTACTAAAAATCGGAGATTGGCACAAGTAAAAGAGGCTGCGCCTATTTTGACACAGCCCCCTATGGGGAAAAGACAATATTTAATTAGAGCCGAACTTAATACCCTTCTTAACTCTACGTCGATAAATTAAATAATTATCAAAACATATATATGTAAGAACTGCAATGCTGAAAAGGTTAAACCACACTCGACCGGAAGATGGGGAAAGTGCACGGCTCTTTCATTTAAACTAAAATAAAGAGCACATCCTCCCTTACCCGCTTCAGTCCGGAGCGGGTAATTTTTCTATGTCTGTATGTTAAAAGGTTATCCTGTTATCAAAATCTTGTTTTTTTCA
>SCEG01000223.1 GCA_004102805.1 Muribaculaceae bacterium Isolate-002 (NCI) | reverse complement strand
TGGGGCCGGAGACGGCGGCGCTGGGCGTCAGCTGGGACAACCCCGGCCTGACCCCGCCCGAGCGCTGCCGCTATGACGCCTGCGTGGCGCTGCCCGAGGGCTTCGCGGCGGATGAGCAGGCCCTGGCTCAGGACGGCGTCTGCCTGCAGAGCCTGCCCGCCGGACTGTACGGCTGCTACCGGCGGCCCACCCGCATGGACGGCTATATGACGGCCTGGAACGAACTGATCGGCGTCTGGCTGCCGCAAAGCGGCTATGAGGCCGAGGGGACGGCCTTTGAATATTCCCACCCGCCTCTGGCGTGCAGTGATGACCCTGATTTTGCCTGCGATGTGAGCTTCTGCATTCAGGTGCGGCGGCAGGCGCGGGAATAAAACGGACATGCCCGGCGGCGGGACGGGGAGACCTGGCCCGCCCGGCAAAAGGTTCCGGTGCGGCGTGCCCAGGGGGCAAGGATGGAAAGGGACGGAG
>SCEG01000222.1 GCA_004102805.1 Muribaculaceae bacterium Isolate-002 (NCI) | reverse complement strand
ATGTCAAACGAGTTGACATACCTCTTCATTAGGGTTAGCAGAAAGGAAATCAGTAAGTATTTAGACGAAATCTTGACATCATTTAGACTTCTTAACGATTTGACATTGCTCAATAATTTTTTTTTTCAAGCAGTAGACGGCATACGAGATTTGACATCACTCCAATAAAGATAGCGGCTATTGATTGAGGAAATAAGATTCTTCAATTCTTCATTATCCAGTGTGGCGTCTATATTCTGAGTTATAAATGGGGGCCGTTCAATCATATCATTTTATTTAGAATGCAAATATAGTAATTTATCGCAATTTATCCAAATTTGCGATAAACATAGAATATATATAGATGTATTGCGTTGATAATTAGATTATAACACAAACCGCCGACACAGGAGCCGAAGTAACTGCAACAACCAATCTGACTGCGGTTTAAAATGACAACAACCGCACATTGGTTGAGTGAACCTAATTGCT
>SCEG01000221.1 GCA_004102805.1 Muribaculaceae bacterium Isolate-002 (NCI) | reverse complement strand
GACAGTTCCCCAGGGCCCAGGGCGCGCAGAAAGCGCATCAGCATGATGATCAGTTCCGCATCGGGCAGAGGGCTTTGCGACCCCAGGCATTCACAGTTGATCGGATGGAACTGGCGCATGCGGCCCTTCTGGGGTCGCTCGTAACGGAGCATGGGGCCGGTGGTGAAAAGACGGCTGACCGACTCGCGGTTGGCCAGGCCCGCTTCGATATAGGCGCGCATGACCCCGGCCGTGGCTTCGGGGCGCAAGGTCAGGGAACGCCCCTTGCGGTCCGGAAATGTGTACATCTCTTTCTGCACAACGTCGGTTTCTTCACCGATGGAGCGCTGGAAGAGTTCGGTAAATTCCAGGAGCGGCGTACGCAATTCCACAAAACCGTAGCGGCCGAAAATATCCCGCGCGCAGTTTTCCATACGGGTGAAATTGTCGCTCTGGGGCGGAAACATGTCCGCAAAACCCTTGATGCGTGCAA
>SCEG01000220.1 GCA_004102805.1 Muribaculaceae bacterium Isolate-002 (NCI) | reverse complement strand
CAGGCAGCCGCGAACGGCCCCACGGCCTTGGCGCAGCGGTCGCAGGCGAGCGAACGACCCACCACAAAACCGGCGCCATCCTTGACGTCCACACCCTCTTTGCCCACCACCAGGGCCAGCACGGACTCCACGGGAAACACTTTGCGATCACTATCAGACATGGCGGCCTCCTCCTCGGAGATCGTTATTTTTTACTTCGATGCGTTGCTCTTTCTGATCCTGCCGGCAGGTGCGTTTTTTGTTCTCTGGCCAGAAAAACGAAGTCTGACGCCGCCAGAGGGCAAAAGGCGCGCCCGCCTAGTTGCTCCTGCCGTACATGCGAACGTACACCAGCGCAGCCGTGCGGTACACAGGTGCCCCAACTTGGACCAGGGCAGATAGGCGAAGAGCATCCAGACAAAGACCAGGTGCAGGTAATAGACCATAAAGGCCGGTGTGATGGCGTCCGCCAGGCGGAAGCATGGGGAAAGCACG
>SCEG01000219.1 GCA_004102805.1 Muribaculaceae bacterium Isolate-002 (NCI) | reverse complement strand
GCTGACGTCGATCTGTTTTTCCGAGGTGTGTATCCCTGTTGACTTTTTGACTGTGGATTACTCATACTCAATGATGGTCGTGTTTCCGCCCTATTTCTCTGTCTCGGCGATGATGTCCAGTCCGTCAGCTATTGAGTCGGTTCTCGTCCCTATTCTGCCGTGTGCCAGTGCGGTGACTTCGGTGTAGGAATATTCCGGTGTGTGCGCCACAAGCCTGTCCTCAATGCCGTATCGCAATGACGGCTGGTTGGCTTTGAGTTCTATCAGAAAGTCACCCCCTTTCTTGCTGATTTTATCGATTATATCCTTCTGCATGGACGTGGCGTCGACAGTCACTATCTTTCCGGCTATGTCGAGTTTGGCGATAAGGCGCGGAACTGCCGTGATCGCATTGCATATCACCTGGCCGGCCTGTGTGTGCAGAAGTATGCACATGTTTGACTAGGAGTCCGACACTACACGCGGATTGTGGCGG
>SCEG01000218.1 GCA_004102805.1 Muribaculaceae bacterium Isolate-002 (NCI) | reverse complement strand
GGAATACTCCTCACGCTACACCGCAAAAAAGAAATATGGCAAGTTGTTTTTGGGGCTGTCCTAGCTAAGAAAAAAGAGCTAGGATAACGCCATGTATGAAAGGCGCAGCAGACTAAATAATCGGCAACAGACCGAACTCATAAAATTTTTTGTGGCAGGCGCTACGGCAAGGGCTGCCGGAGAAATGGTAGGAGTAAACCGTAACACAGCCGCATCCTATTTCATGCGCTTGCGCCGTCTTATTGCTTCCCATCTCCCCAGTTATCGGTTGTCCGGTGAGAGAGCAGCTGGTGAGAGATACGTTTTAGGAGTAAGAAAAGGTAAACGAGGACGGGGAGCTGCCGGAAAAATAGCTGTTTTGGGTCTGCTGAAGAGAAACGGGAGAGTCTATACAGCAATCATTCCCGATGCCCGTACGGAAACACTTCTGCCTATCATCAGAGAACAGGTGGAGCCTGACAGCATAGTCTATACG
>SCEG01000217.1 GCA_004102805.1 Muribaculaceae bacterium Isolate-002 (NCI) | reverse complement strand
GATTGCTTTTCGCCAACTGGTTAGCCTGTTCAAGCAGGGGGATTGGTAAAGAGCCATGTCCATGCCAACCTAATTTATTGAAATATTTATTAAAATCTAAAAATAGATCTGGAGTTGCAAATACTGCCCTTGCTTGGTTTTCAATTCGTTTCTTCATGTCGTCTGTGTCTTTTTTGCTGCCAGAAATAGACAGGAGTTGCTTCATAGCATGCAACTGAGACAGTGATTCCTCTGCCTGAATACTTGATGGTAATTTTTTAGTCATGCTGACTCCGACAATACAGAAATGACAATGAGTATCCCGGTAGCGTCTCTTGAATCTTCTTTTTTTTTATGATTTTGTCAATTCAGGTGCTTCGTAAACACCTTTCCGCGAGCGGTTACCATCCCGACAGTATGCCTTTTTTGTGCCCTTTATTCGGCGCAACTGGCTCTCTATTGTCGGGTGTTGTGGTTATGTCGAAGCGCAAAGGCC
>SCEG01000216.1 GCA_004102805.1 Muribaculaceae bacterium Isolate-002 (NCI) | reverse complement strand
CAGAGCGTCGGTCTGCTGCGGATCGGCCTGCAGGGCGCGCAGGGCCATATCCTCGGCCTGGCCGCGCTGGCGCCATTCCAGATACATTTTGGCCATTTTGCCGAAAGTGGAAGGGTGCCCGCCGAAGGTGCGCAGAATGGCCTTGTAGACGTTTTCGGCCTTTTCAAATTCCCGCAGTTTCAGCCACGCCGTCACCGCCCCGGTATAGGCCGCCGCCTCGCGGGGCTGGGAAAGCATGGCTTCCTCATACATTTCGGCGGCTTCCGCGTATTGTCCGGCGGCGGCGAAGATCTGGCCCAACTGGATGCGGATGCCTTCCTCGTCGCTGAATTCATCGGCCACGCGTTTCAGAAAGGCGCGGCCCTTGGCGGCCTGCCCTTCGCGCATCAATTGCACGCCGGTCTGGATCAGCGTTTTTTTGCGTTCCAGGCGCGCCTCGGCCTCCCGTCGGATGGACTCTTCCGCCTCGTCCCGCA
>SCEG01000215.1 GCA_004102805.1 Muribaculaceae bacterium Isolate-002 (NCI) | reverse complement strand
TGGCGTCGGCAGTTTGGGAAGGCGGTGGGTGGGGGGTGGGGGGGGGGGCCGGAATATTACACCATGCCGGAAGCGATGGCACGGTATAACATGACGCCGGAGCAGATTTCCCAGTACTTCCGGACACATGAGTTTCCAAGGAGTTATGTGCGCCGGTACGTGAGAATCGAGCGCTAAGCTCTTGATGCTCTGTTCGCACCACCGATGATAGGTTAAACATCAGTGAGCGGTACAGGTGATTTTACCATCACCATTTCACCATCAGCCTTTTATATAGTTTTGCATCACGAATAATCAACAAACAAGAAATACAACCATGTTACCATCAACCTGTTCAAAAGTCAGTCTGCGCCAGCGTCCGATAAAGAACGACCGTCTGTCGCTGTACCTCGACTACTACCCGGCGATACGCAACCCGAGAACAATGAAGATGTCGCGTCGTGAATATCTGGGATTCTACATCTTCGCCAATCCTC
>SCEG01000021.1 GCA_004102805.1 Muribaculaceae bacterium Isolate-002 (NCI) | reverse complement strand
GCAGATGAAGGAGGTGATTGTAACTGTTGAGATTCTTTACATGCCAATCTCCTTTATACAGCCTTACAAGCTTATCGAACTGGTAACGCGGTATAAATTCAATTACCTGGGAGAAAACATACTTACCATGATTCATAATCTTGATGTTTGGGAACAACAAGACTAATAAATCAATTTCAAATCAAAAAATCAATGTTCTCTTGTATTTGACTAAATATTAATATTTTAATAACAGTGGTAAGATTTTTATCGCACCACTACTAATTCAGAAACTTACCTGATTTATATTTACAAGCTTCCGAAAGTGGGATTGTAGCAAGCTCATAATCATCATAGTTCATTGTTTCATTGCCATATTTATCGGTCTGCGGATTCTCAAATCGTACCCAAATAATAGCATTTTCATTCCTTTCAGAATGGATGCACTCATTATAAATATCATTGACTACATCATCAAACTCCACACCATTCCAATCTATTTTTCCGAGTTCAACTATCCCCATAGTCTTTTCATAATCACACAGAGATTGTTGTCCTGCCAATAGATGTTATATGGACGTTGGGGTTGAGTGCGATTATCGCATGAAATAATGGCTATAAGCAATGTCAGAGATAAAATCCACTTCATTTGTCAGCCCTTCTTAGAGTAGTATTTATCTGCTCTATCAACTTTACAAGTTGCTCTGAGGCACCACCTTTTGGGATAAAGAAGCCACTTACCTTTGAGACGCACAGCACATAACCATATTTTGATGATTTAATAGCATAGAACAGTTCATAGGGCAATTTGTTAGACCCGTATTTATCGGCTATAACAACATATGAATCGTAAAAATCGAATTTAACGTTCAATCCTTGGTACATTTTATATGACTTGAAAATCGCAGTAGTGGAGTAGCCTTTGTGTTCATTCCATCCGTAGAAAGCTACGCCACATAGGAAAATTCCGAAGATTACAAAGAATGTAGAGCCAATCATAAACATGAATAGAGCTACAATTAGATTCCATGCGATCGGAAGCCATCTCACTGATTTCTCAACTATAGAACCTCTAAGAGTAGAGGAGAATTGAGAGAAGTATTCTTCCGTCCATTCGTAAGAGACGGTTGCAAGTAGTTCTTTATTGGATGCCTCCATACTATACTGTCGTGTTTCTCATCCTCCATTGAAACGGCTTGGTTATTAGACATGAAAAAGGTGTGAGGATTGTATCTTGTTTTATCCTAAAGTCAGGTCTTCGCATTACCTTTCAGCATGGATAAAACAATAGCCCCACACCGATATTGCTTATAATCTGCCATTCACGGCAGGGTATATGCAATCAGTGCAGATGCTATTGCCAATCTCATCTTCATGCTGAATATCAAAGTTGCGAAGTTTGACTTTAGAAGATAAAATTTCAATAACACCTTTTTTACAAAGTTGTTGATTCCGTCTGCCAACTCTATGGCTCAGAAATCAGTTGCAAATTTACAAAAAAAGGTTATTGGTGGGGCTATGTAGGAGCATAATTTTCAGGATATATGCCCTAAAGCATAAGATTATAGCCTACCATCGTCACAGTAGGAGTAATAGCTGTCGTATGGCGTTATGATGATATGGTCGAGCAACCGTATATCCATAATCTCACAAGCTGCTTTAATCTTCTTTGTAAGGTTATCATCTTGACAGCTTGGGTGTGTATTGCCTGACGGGTGGTTGTGCGTGAGGATAATTGCAGATGCGTTGCTGACTAATGCAGTCTGCAAAATCACTCGCACATCAACAATGGTAGAGGTTAGACCTCCCTCTTAAATTGTAGTGAAACCGATTATCTTGTTAGAGTTGTTCAGTAGCAGAACCTTAAATGCCTCTTGTAGCCGATGGTTTCTTCATCGTACACTCGGTTTATCAGGAGTTTGTGAATGTCTTTTGCACTGTTGATTGTCTCAGTTAGAGATTGCGGTTTATATTTCAGTTGAATCTCTGAAACTATATAATCTGTACTCATGTCCGAAATTTTGAAGATTTTACTTGATTATTAAGTGTATCAGGAATAAAAATCGGACACTCCCCACTGATTGAGGAATGCCCGATTTTTCAGGAATCAATAAGCACTCAGCCCAAGAACCAAGCGTATTTTGAATCACCATGCAAAGAGTTGCAGATGCCAACCGACACTTCGGTAGCATTGACGGCTCTTTTGCTTTTGATGCGTTGTGTGGAGTATGCGTATTATTCCGCAGACCTCGCTTGGTAGGGATGTCAAACGATTCTTATTCAGTAGGTTTTGCGGATTTTGTCGCCAGATTCGTTACCTCGGAAGCCGTTAGGCAGATTCGCCCATCGGCAAGTTTTTGCCCATGTTGGTAAATACCCCAAAAGCAGGGCAATTAAATAATAATTTCGTGCGTTTCGCAGGGTTTAGGAGAGTAATAGACAATAAAAAAAGTAGTCAGCGATTAGCTAACTACTTGATTTTCGGTGGTCCCACTTGTACTTTGAACTTCAAGGTAACTTATTGTAGGACAGTTTATTCCCTATGTTAAAGTTCGGACTTGGCTCAGATGAGGCACCTCTGTACTTCATCATTTTGCAACGCCGTTCTTATCTTCGTTTTTGAAAGTTAATCATTAATTGCCGTAGTGCCAAATCCCGTGCCAATGAAAGCAGAATCAAGCTTGCTTGATCTATGATGAGTGCAGCCGGGATTATCAAAATTAGTCATCTCAAAAGTTCATAAAATGAACTGCCATTGGCTATAAGCTATCAGACATCAGGAACTGTCTTAATGTCTGATGTTTTATACCCTCGTAGTTCTGAGGACGTGACATCGGATTCATGGATACGACATACTTGGGATAGTTGTCTTGTATCTTCAGCAGATTTCCGAACTCCCGTTCCATTGTCTTGTCGTCAGCGATGAGATAAGCCACCTGTATATAGACTGATGTGCCGCCTTTTTCGACAACGAAATCAATTTCACCATTGGGAAGTGTTCCTACGCTGATCTTGTATCCAAGATTTTTAAGGTGAAGATAGACGGCATTTTCTATTACCTTCTCTATGTCGCCTGTGCGGTTTTGCCCGGCAAGCATATTGCGCAGACCCAAGTCCTCGAAATAGTATTTATCGTTGGTCTCCAGCAAACGCTTTCCATGTATGTCGTATCTCGACACCTTATTGATGATGTAAGCGTTTGAGGCGGCTTTAAGATAGTTTATCGCCGACAACGGGGTCAGTTCCACCCGCTGTGATTTGAGATATTTGGACAATGACGTGGCCGACACAAGTTGACCCGCGTTGTCGCTGACGTATGACATCAGATTTTCAAATAGTGTCACATTGCGAAGTCCTTCCCGCTGCACCACATCTTTCAGAACAATTGTGTTATAGATATTCTGTATATATTCCCATACCATATCCTCGTTATCAAGTCCGAGACGGTACAGATGAGGGAGACCACCGAAGCCCAGATATTTCAGAAGACTGTCATCTGAATCATTAAGGTTGTGAAAGGTCAGGAACTCACGGTATGACAAACTCAGGATATGAATCTCAATATATCGACCGCCGAGGTATGTGGATAGCTCTGACGAAAGCATCTTGGCGTTACTGCCGGTCACTACAATCTGACACTCCTCGTCGGCATTCAGACTGCGGAGTACATTCTCAAAACCGTCTATATCCTGCACCTCGTCAATGAACAGATAGTTATCTGCACCTTCTTTCAGTTTGCCGTCAATGTATCGCGAGAGATCTTCTGCATTTCTGATGTCGGCATACTTTGTTTTCTCCTTATTGATATATATTATGTTGGCATCCGGATTACCGGCTTCAATCTCCGTGACGAGTTGACGGATTATATAACTCTTGCCAACACGACGCTGCCCGGTAAGGGCGATTATCATCCCCTTGCCGATAAATTTCTGAATATGCTCAATATACTGTTGCCTTGCTATAATCTTCATACCTGCAAATGTAATGAATTTTATTAATCATACCAAACAAAAATGGCATAACTCACAGTTCTATTTGTTATACATTACAAAATCACCCGGAAACTGCGAGAGGCGCGACGTCTCGGCATGTTCTGTCGCAAGCGAGGCATTGTCGGGGCGAGGCAATGCCGTCAATGGCGTTTCTTTGCGGAGCAAAGCGGCAAGCCGATAACAGCTGCCAAAAGGCGGCGTTTGGGAGAGAATTGATTGTCAGTCAACTTTGTTAGTGTTTGACCATGTTGCCGGTTAAATACCCCAAAAGCAGGGCAATTAATAATAGATCGGCAGGGTGTCGCGTTTTGCTACATACCCGATAATATGGGAAAAGTCATAATTAAAAATCAAAGTTCCGAATAAGTTCCGTACTGAAAAAAGGAAAGCACCTACAACTGAATGTAAGTGCTTGATTTTTAAGAAGTGGTCCCACTTGGGCTTGAACCAAGGACTCCCTGATTATGAGGCTATGTTTTCGCTGCTGCAAACAGCTAATTTACAATACTTTAATTTACTCCTTTTCCTTGCGTACAAGGTGATGCGCAAGGTTTACTTTTTCCGCTTCGGAAGCAGCCCGTTAAGCCGCTCAATTTCTGCTCTCAACTCTCTATTTTCTTTCTCCAAAGCATCTGCCTTTTCCTGTGATTTTTTCAGTAAAGAAACCAAGTCGGCAAAGGCATCTGTTTCTTTGGTGTTCGATATCGGAGCTAATGATTTTCTAATTTCGTTTTCCTCTATCTCCAATATTCTCTTAATCTCGGTTGGCGAGAGTTTCTTACCAAACTCGTTTAGCAATACTTGACCTCCGGGCGAATTGACTATCGAGTTTTTGACATCTTCGACAGAGCCAAAAGTTTGCTCGGGAGGGTCGGATAAATAATCAGATATATTATCCACATTAAACTCTCTCGCCAAAGCATCAAGTAGAGCCGGAGGTGCCGACCGTTTCCCATGTTCAATAGCTGACAGAAAACTTTGTGGACGACCAAACCGTTCTGCAAGCTCCTTTTGAGAAACTTTGTGGTCGGCTCTAAACGTCCTTAAATCAAATATTTGTCCTTTTGGGCGCATATTTTTAACAAATTTTTCTGCGGTTTAGTGAATAATATATGCAATAAAAGACTTAACTTTGTGGTTATATTATGCACATCAAGCGTTGTAGTCTTCTGTTGCTTTGCTTTATCTGAATACAAAGTTACTACATCTTCTTGATATAAGCAAATATTTACCCACTAAATTTTTTCTTATAATGGATAAACGAAAAATATCACTTGCCGACCTGTACAAGGAGAAGATGCAGCAACTCTCTCCCGGTCGACAGCTCATTCAAGACCTTATGGACGCAACAGGGCGTTCAGAGGTTACTGTAAGGTTATGGATAAGCGGAAAATTCAAGCCCGAGCCAATAATACAGAATATCATCGCTGACACTCTCGGTGTTGATGCCGCTTCATTATTCCCAATCAATGAACATCAGTGAGCTATGGTAACTGAACAACCCAATGTGCAGCCTAACTCTCGTTACACCGTAACTGAAACCTGCAAATTGCTCGGCATACACCGCAACAGTCTATTGAAATACACTAAATCCGGGCGTATTAAATCAGGAGTACGTAAATCGACTGCAAAGAAATTTTACCTCGGTAGTGAGATAATTAGTTTTTGGAACAAGCAAATCTGAATATGAACACCAACAACGATATAAAGCATAGGGAGGCAGGGCAGCTCAATGCCTTTCTCGACACCCTCACCTACTGGGAGAGGGTCGAGTTCGTAACCGCCGTTATACGCCGCTTCAAGGTGAAACGGCAAACCTTTTTCAATTGGAAATGTATGGCCTGCCGCATACCTGCGGAGGCCAAAGAGATAATAGAGAGCGAGGCCGGGCACACTATTTTTGTGCCGGACGAGCCGGAAATGTGTGCCGCCCAATGATTGAAACAAGACCTACCTGTGACCCCGAGGGTGTATTTTCGGTTAAGAGAACTTGTGCCGAACTTGGCGTGTGTCACAAGACTTTACGAAAAATGCGCTCCCTCGGCCTGATTGAACCTGTCAATCCCGGCAACCGGGCGCGCCTCAAATACACCGGCAGGGCGATAATCGACTGCTGGGATAAAGCGAGCAGATTATGATTAGCGAAACAACCGTACAACGTGTGAGGGAGCTTGACATTGCAGATGTTGTCAAGCCTTACACGGAACTCCGGCGCCACGGCTCGGAGTTTTTCGGGCTGTGCCCGTTCCATTCCGAAAGAACAGCCTCTTTCTCCGTATCTCCGGCAAAGAACCTTTGCTACTGCCACAGCTGCCGCAAGGGCGGCGACGGCATACAGTTCACAATGGAGAAAGAGGGGCTGGACTTCTACGGGGCAGTCGAGTTTTTGGCCCGTAGCCACAACATCACCATAGAATACACACGGACGGAGCAGAACGAGGAACAGCTGCAAGCCGCCAAAAAGCGCGAGGCTCTTTTTGCCGTATTGTCGGCGGCGCATCAATTCTTCACCTCACAGCTCCGTCTGCAAATGGACGACGAGGCGAGAGCGGCCGGGGATTATACTTACAGCAGGTGGAACGAGGAATTTTGCGACACCTCCGGCATCGGCTATGCCCCGAAGGACAGCCGCGCATTTATCGACTACTGCAAAAGCAGAGCCTTGCCCGAGGATCTGCTTTTCCAGTCGGGGCTGCTGCGGCGCTCGGAGGACGGCAGAGCCTATGCGATGTTCCGCGAGCGAGTGATGATACCCATACGCGACCGCATCGGGCGTGTCGTGGCGTTCACCGGGCGGTACTTCGGCAAGAGCAAGAAGACCGCCAAGTATATGAACTCCATAAACTCGGACATCTTCACAAAGAGCGATACCGTTTTCGGACTCGACAGGGCGAGCCGTTGCCGCGAGGCCGGGCTGTTCAACATCGTGGAGGGTGCGCCCGACGTGCTGCGCTTGCAGTCGGTCGGGATATTGAACACCGTAGCCACCCTCGGAACGGCGTGGAGCGACAGGCAGTTCGAGCAGCTGAAAAAGCATACCCGGTCGCTATGCTTTATCCCGGACTCCGACCCTCCGAAAGAGGGTGAGCCTTACGGACCCGGCTTCGTCGCCGTAATGGATAACGGCAAACGTGCCGTGCAACTCGGCTTCGATGTCACGGTAAGGCAGCTCCCTGCCGACTTCCGCGACGTGTATGTGCCGCTGTTCGATTTTGAAATCGAAGCCCTCGAAGCCGACGGCATAAGCGACTTTGAGCGGCGGAGGAAGATAGCCACCGTCGGCAAACAGGACGCCGACAGCTATATCCTCTCCAAAGAGATCTATTCCTCGATTGAGGAAAAGCCCTTTGTCGTATGGCTCGCGGAGAAACGCTTCGCCACCGCCGACTCCCTCGTGGAGCAGCGCAAGTGCGTGGCAGAGATAGCGGAGCTTCTGCGCCACGTCAAGGACGCGCTCGTGCTCGATACCTGCATCGAACAGCTTGCCAAGATGCACGGCAAGGTGAAGTTGTGGCGCGACGCACTGACCCGTTCCAAAGGGGAAGCGCGGCAGAAAGCCGCTGCATCGCCGAAGAATGAACGGGAGCGCGACATCGAGCTTCTGCGCCAGTACAACCTCACCATACGCGACAACTGCTATTTCACTTTCGACGGCGACGACGAGCCGACCCGGCTCTCCAATTTCATACTCGAACCGCTTTACCATATTCAGGACGAAAGGAACGGCACCCGTATTTTCCAGATGAAGAACAAATTCGGGCAGTCGCGCATTATCGAGCTGACCGAGGCCGAGCTGTGCTCGCTCTCGACCTTTCAGCAACGTGTAGGCTCGCTCGGCAACTTCGTGTGGCGAGCCAAGATAGACAAACTCAACAACGTAAAGGAATACACCTATGCCAAGACCGACTCCGCCGAGCGTATCCGCAAGCTGGGCTGGGATAATGCCGGGGAGTTTTTCGCCTTTGGCAACGGCATACTGCTCGACGGCCACTTCCGCAGTGTCGACGACCTCGGCATCATACGCGACTGCAACGGCCATACATACTATATTCCGGCCACATCAAAGATGTACCGCAACAATCCCGAGATATACCAGTTCGAGCGGCTTATGGTGCACGAGAACGCATCGGGCGTGAGGCTCGCAGACTTCGCCACAAAACTTACCGACGTGTTCGGTGACAACGCACGGGTGGCCTTATGCTACCTTTTCTCGTGCCTGTTCCGTGACATCATATTCCGGCGCACACGCC
Organism: Muribaculaceae bacterium Isolate-002 (NCI); assembly: GCA_004102805.1. GTDB lineage: Bacteria > Bacteroidota > Bacteroidia > Bacteroidales > Muribaculaceae > JAGBWK01. The sequence goes on along the minus strand of SCEG01000021.1, from coordinate 42,499 downwards.
ATTTCCCAATTCTTAACCTTTTCGGCGAGAAAGGCACGGGCAAGACAACGCTCGCCACCTGCCTCCAATCTTTCTTCGTCCACGGCATCGACCCTCCGAACCTCGGCGTTACCTCAATTCCGGCGATGAACGACCGCGTTTCGCAAGCGGTGAACACCCTCGTTGTATTCGATGAATACAAGAACGACCTTGATGTGCGCAAGATAGCTTACCTCAAAGGTGTGTGGGGTGGCGGCGGTCAGACCAAAAAGAACACCAACACCGACGGAATGGCGGCGCAAACCATCGTGTCGACCGGCCTTGCGCTGTGCGGTCAGGACAAGCCCACACAGGATATGGCGCTCTTTACGCGACTGATATTCCTCGCTTTCACCAAAACGTCGTTCACACAGGAGGAACGCAAGAAATACGAGGAACTTGTCGCGCTCTGCAATATGGGGCTGACACACCTTGCCGTCGAAATACTCTCGCAGCGTCCGCTGTTCGAGAAGAATTTCCCACAGGCATACTCGCTCACCAAGAGCGAGCTTGCGGCCCGTGTCAAGGACGAGCAGCTGCACGACCGCATCTTCGGCAACTGGGTGATACCGCTCGCCACTTTCCGGGCCCTTGAAACTGCCGTCGAGCTGCCTTTCAGCTACGCCGACCTGTTCGACTGCGCTATCGACGGTATGCGCAACCAAAACGAATATGCCAAGGAGTCGTCGGAGGTCGCAAATTTCTGGAACGACCTCCAAGGTATGCAGACTTCGGGCCGCTGCGTCGAGAAAGCGCATTACCGCATCAAGTATCAACAGCGCTTCCGCGCTATCTCTATGGACGAGGATATGATCTTCGCCGAGGCGAAGCCAATCCTTTATCTCAACGCCCCGGCGGTGTCGGCTCTTTTCAGCGGCGGACGTGGAGCGAACCTTACGGCCAACCGCTCCAACTGGTCCACCACTTTATCCTATCTCAAATCGCACCCGGCGTTCCTGGGCCTCAAACAAGACCGCTTCGTGCTGCTCACGCCACAAGGAACGCCCGACTACACTTTCGAGTCGGTCAACGGCCAGCAGGTACGCAAGCAGAAAGTCAACCGCCCGAAAGCGCTGTGCTTCGATTATTCGATACTTAAACAGGAGTTCGGCCTGACTCTCGAAACCGAGGTGATGACCGAAACGGAGGAAATCGACGAGGACGCAGCCGCTGTGGCCGTTGTTGCTCCGGCACCGCCGAAGCCTCAATCGCTTTTCAGCTCCACCGGCGATGAAGACGCTCCATTTTGATGCGACGGCAACATTATCCCGGCATATAAAGGTCAACAAAGATGTTGGCCTTTAATTTTTTTCTCCTTTTTGCAGTTGACTGCAAAAGGCGGCGTTCACGGATTGACAGCGTTGACGGCATAGCACTCCTTGTTAATCAACGCCTTAATCCATAACGGCATGGTTGACAATCGTTGACAACGGTAGCCATTTCCGAAAATCCGCAGATTTTCATAGCCAACGGTTGACACTTCCGTGCCACTTATATTCATTACTCTTTTTTATTTCAAAAAGAGATAAGTATTTGTATATAAGCGGCCTTTGCGGCCTGTTTCCTTGCGGCTCGCCGCCGTGTCAACAGTGTCAACGCTGTCACCCGCGGGGGTATATGCCCTCTCCATTTCCTTTTGTTGCCCTTACAGGCCGAATGGCTCGCCACGGCTCGCCGCCGAAGTACCGCATTATCCCTCCAAATCCCTGATTGTCACTCTTTAAGCAAGTGCCAAATCATTGTCTACTTGCTTGAATTTGAGTAACTTTGCATATATAAATACGCCATTTCTATATGCTCCTTTACATCGAACTCGAAGACTATCTCGCGCAATGGTTCCGCCACGAACAGGGCGGTACCGACCCGGTACGGCTTACCCGTGGGTCGATTGAGTCGGGGCTGCTCGAACAATTCTTGCAGACACCGCCGCCGGACTATGTGCCGGAATTCGGGGGCGACGGCAAGCTCGCTATCGAGCTGCCGAATTTCCGCAACAAGGACACACGGAGCTATTACTACCTGCCCCCGAAAGCGCGTGATGCCCTCGTCGCTTGCATACGCAACCGCTTCGACATTTCGATGTGGCAGTCGCTCCACCGTTTCGCATCGGTGTTCCAAAGGCAGGATCACCTCATTTATGCCTTTATGGAGAAGCACGGCATTGAGCTGACCGAGAAGAACTGGAACGCCATTGCCAAACGCTACCAACGCAAGCGCGACATATACCGGCGCATCGACCGACGCAAGAAAAGTTCACAAAAATAATCCCGAGTTCAGGGGCATAAAAACGGAAATGTCCGTTTTGTCCTCCCCACAGCATAATCCAGTATGAAAACCTCCCGACAAATACTTCCCGGCGTCAAGGCCATACATTGGCTTGACTGCCGCCACCTGCCGCGCAGGGTCGACCTGCACGGCATCTGCCGTATGCCGGTGCCGGTGCTGACCGCGCTTTCGGCTGTCGGGGTTTTCGATGATGCGCAGTGCAGTTGCGTGACCGAGAGAGAGGGCGGCTCTTTCCAAGACACCGCCACCTTGAAATTCCTTACACACGAACTGCTCCCTATCCACCTCAAACTCGGTTTTGTCGTTACCGATGTCAACGGCAAGTGTTGGCTCATCGGCTCGAAAGAGCCGCCTTTCCCAAAGGTAAAGGTGGAGCACCGATGCGGTCTGCCCGACGGCGACGGCGCGGGATTTTTCTATGAAATCTCCCACGTCGCCCTCAAATCCCTTGTCGAGTGTCATATCTCGGCTGACTGACAAAGATATTCCCAATCCCAACCACAGGCTAATTGCGACCGCGAGGCCGCAGGTCATATTCAGATTTTGAAGTTAGAGAAATCCGCTTGCGCGTGAGGCGTAGGCGGATTTTGTTTTTTCAGCGGAAGAAAGAGCCGCCCCTTGCGGAGCAACCCAAAGAGGGAGAGAGGGAGGGGTCAGCCCCGACGGAAAACGGGTGCGCCCTGCATAGGCTGTCGTAGTGAACAGCGCGGCTTCATTGCCGAAGCGGCGAAATCGCCTGTTGTTCGGAGTAGCAATCCACGGTGATGCGCCGGCTGCCTGGCCCATACTCCGCAGTAGGCCGCTGCGCGGTTGCCGGAACATCGTGCAACTCATTTTCAGCGGTGACTGCCCCGGAGGTGTGTTTCTCTATTCTGCGGTTGGCCGGTCTGCCTCGGATATGAACCCCGGAGTACATAGGTATGCGGTAGAGCAATCGCAGTGCCGTGCAGCTTGCGGTATGGCTGCCTCGCCGGTGGCATCGCCTTGCAATTCGGTGTCGCAGTTGCCGACGTTACGGGTCTATCCACGACGGCACCGCCGCCGGTGTACTTGCTTTTCCGTCAGTGCCGACAATCCGGGATCACCGTAAGCTTTCCGTCGGCGGCATCTTCGGTCGGGCACGAAGTCCGGCAGGTTCGCGGCGGCATACCGCTCTGCGTGAGTCAAGCTCTCCTGTAACCGCATCTTGGCATTTTGAGGACACGATGATTGGTTGAGTTTTACGCCGCAAAGTTATTACCTCCCTGCGGAACGGCAAGGGTGAATACATCGGCTGAATTTTCTCCACGCCTACGGGTAGTAAAATTCCTCCGACCCTTGCCTCATTATCCGCCCGGAGGCACTTTGGGGGCAGTGTAAAACTTCAAAAACAATCATCATGTCAAACCCTCAAAATTCAATCAAGATGCGATTACAATTCGGAGAACTCAACATCACTCCAAGAGTCGTTAACCGACTCCACGAACTGGACTTCACAGTGCCCGAACTCGAAGATGCTATCGCCGAACACAAAAGCGACTGCGACGGTGAACCCTCCGTGTATGTCGGCACTTACGGCAAGTACAACGACGGCTCGCTCTGCGGCCTGTGGATAGACCTCTCCACTTTCGACGACTACGACGAGTTTATTAACTTCTGCAAGGCGATACACGCCGACGAGGAAGACCCCGAGCTTATGGCACAGGACTTCGAGTGCTTCCCCCGTCAATGGTACAACGAGGGGTTCATAACCGAGGAAGACTTCGACCACATCAAAGAATACACTGAAATGTGTGAGAAACACTGCGCCGAGGCTGTCGACGACTATTTGGAGTTCCACGATGATCTCGACGACTTCGAGGAAGCCTACTGCGGAGAATGGGACAGCGAGGAAGACTTCGCCCGACACATCGTCGAAGAATGCTACAACCTCGAAAAAACTATGGGCGACCTCGCCCGATACTTCGACTACGAAGCCTTCGGACGCGAGCTGTTCATGTTCGACTACACTATGGGCGCAAACGGCCACGTTTTCCGCCCGGTCTGACCCCTGACCTCCCTCTCTCCCTCTTTGGGCTGCTCCGCAAGGGGCGGCTCTTTTTGGCGTTTATTTTATTATAATCCAACGGCCACCGTTTTTATCTCCTTCTCTTATCAAAACTCCGGCTTCTTGCATTTTAGCAATATCCCGTTCTATGGTTCTATCCGCTACTGACAATATTTTTGCAAGTTGCGCCGCTGTAATAAAAGGATTTCCCTTTATTATTTCTCTTATTGAGTTATATCTTTCAGCTATCTTTTTTTGAGTAGCTGTTACGGCATCGTTTCCGACATTATTTCCGACATCGCTTCCGACATTATTTCCGACATCGCTTCCGACATTATTTCCGACATCGCTTCCGACATTAGGATTAAGTCGGTTAAAAACAGTGCGTTCAATCACTATTTGAACACCACTGAAATGATTGCCGACTGTTGGTATTGGCAAACCGTTATTCTTGAAGCCTGTATATATTTTCCTATATCCTCGGCCCCATGTGTCGATAAACCCGGCCTTAAACATTACATTGGCTATCGCCGGATTACGAGGCACCGACGGGTGGCTGCTGTATAACGTATCTTCGGTATATCCCTCCGGGAGATTACCGTCATTCCATATCTCTATCCTGTCATCATATACGTGCATCTGTATAGCTGCACCCATATAATTCTTATGTGCTATCGCATTGTAAAGTATTTCGCGCAGTGCTTCTATTGGAATTTCAAGGCTCTCAAATCGCTGCATACCTTCAAAACGGACTGGCGACACAAGATACTTCGCTCTTAAAATATTCATTACCTTGTCCGCCATTTGGATAATATTTCCGCCGACTACGTCCTGGATTATAAGGTCTGACTCATCTTTCCCGAAACGGCCAATCTTAAATTCGACGCTGTGGAAATATTTTGCAGGGTTATTACCAAACAAAAGTATGGCCGCATTTTTAAGTTTGCCCTCACTATCAATCAATTGGAGCGACATAAGAATTTCGTCAGTTGATGCAGACAGCAAACTCTCCGGGATACGTTGTGCGGCAATACCCTTACGCAAAAAATATTCAATAGACTCCCTGTCTATATCCTCGATTGTCGCTTCTTCAAGACTCACATTATCCCAAGTCTTTCCCAATTTTCTTAAAAGAAAATCTTGTAAGGCAGCACCTTTCAATTCTTGTTTGGTGCTTCCTGAACGATAATGATAAACGCCTTTATATGAAATAGGAATATTACTCGGACTTACAATTATCTCAATATAATCAAGGCCGTCCGCTTGTTTCAAATTGACATCGGCAACAATTCCGAGATTGGTAACAATCTTATTCGGTATATCTTCCATTAAGCGTTTGCTGTCAGCAACGCCTATTATCTGACGTGATACATCGGCAACTCCGATGTAAATATAGCCACCGTAAGCGTTAGCGAAGCCGCATACCCATTTTAGGTATTCATCTCGCCAACTCTCCTTAAACTCTACGTTCTGACTTTCCGGTAATTGAAGTATTGCCATTTCTTGTAATATTCCTTGATTTCCAAATACAAAGTTACGCATTTTTTCGGAATTTCAGTGTCTTTTCCACCACTTATATACAGCGGTAGCTTTGCGGTGTAAAACATCACCGCTCAATGGCAAAGACCACTTACAATATCTCGCTCAAAGGCTATGTCGGAGGCTCCGACTTCGACCGCTCGACCGTTGACCGCGAGCTTGCACGTCACGACGGCAAGCAGGTCAACGTGCTCATCGACTCCCTCGGTGGCTCACTTGCCACCGGCCTTTCCATTTCCGCTGCTTTCCGCAACCACGGCAACGTCAACGTGCATTTCGTCGGGCTGAACGCCTCCGCAGTTACAATAGCATCGCTCGGGGCGGCGCATATCTCCATAGACACCGGCGCGATGTACCTCGTGCATAAGTGCTCAATGGCTTTCTTTGAATGGGGGTCGCTCAACAGCGACCAGTTCGCCACCCTCATAGCCGACTGCGAGAAAATCAAGGCCGACCTCGACAAGCTCGACCAAAACGTGGCACGGCTATATGCTGCCCGATGCAAACGCAAGCCCGAGGATCTGCTCGCACTGATGAAAGCCGGAGGCTGGCTCTCGCCACAGGAAGCCCTCGACTGGGGCTTCGTCGATGAAATCACCGACCTTGCCGAAGACGCCGCCCCACGGCTCACCGATGCCCTTGCCTCGGCTATGGCCGACGCAGGTATGCCTATTCCCGATATTCCAATCTCCGAAGCCGAGCGCGAGAGCGCTTTCGGCAAATTCATCACAGCCCTGTCATCGCTTTTCAAGAACCAATCCAACAATATCCCAATGCCAACCGAGAACCCCACGCCCAAGACCTACACCGAGGCGGAGTACAACGCCCTCAATGCCCGGCTCACCGAGGCCACCGCACTTGCCGACTCGCAGAAGAAGACTATCGAGGAACGCGACAGCCGCATCGCCCAACTCGAAGCAAAGCTCGCCTAGACTCCGGCGGAGCCGTCGAAGCAGGTTGTCGAGGACTCCAAACCTGCCGGCGACCCTGCACCCAAGAACGAGGTCGAGGCTTTCGTCGACACCTGCAACTCCGCCCGTCAGCTCTTTAACGAAGTCTGACACCTCCCAAAACCCTAACCACTCAACTCTAAACTCCCCACTATGGCAGGCAAATTCCAGTTTACACTCAAAGAGTACCAGGAGGCCGCGGTAAAGTACCGTTCCGACCTCCTTATGCTCCCCATTATCGGCATCGGCGACACCCTCCAATATATGACGGGGCGCCCCGGTATCCGCTACAAGGAGCGCGTAGGCTCGCTCACGGGCGATGCGCAGTTCGCGCCCTACAATCCCAAACGTGCCGTCGACTACAACCTCGGCATCGACTTCCGCGACCTCGAAACGCACTTTGGCTCCGTAGTCGCCAACTTCGAGCCAAACACCGCTATCTCAACACTGCTCGGCTCCGGCGCGACAAAGGGCGACGGACAGATGACAACCCCCACCGCTCGCCACGTCCTCGCCCTCATTGCCAAGAACCTATCCGAGCATCTTAACGATGCTATATGGAACGGTGTGCGCAACGCCGCCGGTGACACCACCGCCGACCTGTTCGACGGCTTCGACACTATCACCGAAAAGGAAATCGCCGCCGGGGCTATCGCCGAGGCCGAGGGCAACTATATGAAAATCGACGATGAAATCACTGCGGCAAACGCCGTGGACGTCGCCAAGTCAATCCTGTTCTCCCTCGACCCCCGACTCCGCAGCCAAGACCTCTACCTTTACTGCTCGCAGGACTTCGTCGACAAATACAACGAGGGCTATCTGCTCACGCACGGCGGCATACCCTACAACAACCAGTACGGACAGGGTGCCGTCGAGGGTTCAAACGGCAAGCTCAAATTCTGCCCCCTCTACAACAAGGCCGGGTCGAAGTTTATGCACGTCACCACCAAGGCAAATATGCTCGTCGGTTACGACCAAATGGGCGACGTGGAGAATGTAATGGTAAAGGAATACGCGCCCTTTATCCTCTCATACATCGCCACTATGTTCTTCGGTGTGCAGTTTGAAACCCTCGACAAGCGACGTTTCAAGACCGTGGAAATCGCCGTGTGACCCTCATAGAAACATCACTCAACAACTCATCAAACCGCTATGGCTACAAAATGTACCTCAATCCAAAAGTCGCTCGGGTGGTGTCAGGGCACCCCCGAGCTGCCCGGTGTGAAACGCCGCATCTACTATCTCGCCAAGAGCCTGATTGTGGCCTTTCCGCAGCTTCCCCGTGATGAACTCGGTCGCCCCACGTCGGCTATCCTCGACGGCTCTTTCACTCTCGCCGCCGATGCCAAATGGCGATATATCGACATACTCCCCGACAAGTCGCAGCTGACCTCCGAGGCGCAGGGCGAGCTTCCGAGCCAAACGCAGCTCAACAAACTTGTCGCCGTTCACCCCGGCGTGGGCGCGGACGCTTCCGCCGCCGCGGCCTACATCAACAACACCGACAATGTTTTCGTAATCGAGGATATGAAAGGCAACTTCCGCGTCCTTGGCAACGACAAATGGAGCACAAAGGCCACCGTCGCACAAGACCTCGGACAGGGTGCCACCGGCACCACCTCTACCACTATCAACGTCGAGGCTACCGACGAGGTGCCTGCGCCGTTCTATGTCGGCACTCTCGAAACCGAGGACGGCGACATCGAGTGTAAGAAAGCCGCCTGAAAGGTAACTGGTTATTGGTAATTGTATGATTGACAAACCAATTCCCAATCCCCAATTTCCACTCCCCAAACGATGCGTCAGGGAGGGAGCGATAGCGTTGGACCCAGTCTTTAACAATCTGTTGCAAGACATCTGTGTGCCTTCGCTTGATGTTCCCGACCTCGACGCATCTTTTACTCCCTCCCGTGCCAAAGACCTTTTCGCCGAAAAGAGCCGTGCCGCGTGGAAAGATGTGCAACAGGCCGAGGCTCGTTGCGACTTCGCCCCTAATAAGGTGCGCATTTCCTACCGCAACCCGGCTTTTGGCATTATCTCCCTTTGGAAAAAGTCGCTCTATGGCCGGACTCTCACCGACATCAAGAGCGACCCCGATATGGTCGGGAAATTCGCTGTGGGTATGAATACCCTTATCCGGCAGATACTCGGCAACTCGCTCGCCACCGGCGACTGGTGCATCGTCACCTCGCCGAAGCGTCGCCACAAGGAACGCAATTTTGCATCGCTCATTTCAGCGCGACTCGCAACACTCCTGGGCGTGAACTTCTACGAAGATCTCGCCGAGTGTCACTCGAAGCATCGTGTCGGGGCTGTCTTTACCCTTGTTAAAGCGCCACCAACCGAGCGCAACATAATCGTATTCGACGATTTTGTCACCACCGGCGCAACGATGCTCTCGATGCGCGACCTGCTCCAACCGCTCGGTTATAACCTTATTTTCTTCACAGGTATAAATAATAAACTTTGACCCCTGCGGCCAAAGTTAAATTGACCCCTCAAATGGACCACAAATTTACCGAACAAATCAAGCAATGGCTCGAAACGTCGGAAGCGGAGCGCGACTACTCGGTAGGCGCACTCTACCTTTTGAAACTGTCGGGCAATCAGATTATGTACCGCAACATAATATCGCAGATTGACCGCCGCCACGACTTCGTGGAGTACCAACTTCAAAAGTATTACAACTTCCGCGTCGCCGACCTCACCCGTGCGCAGGTCGAGGAAATGGAGCAGCAGGTCGAGGCTATCGTTGCCGAACACATACCGCTCGCAGCCAAAGCCGACGAGCAGCCAAAAGGCAAACGTGCCGACCACGACGCACTCCCCGACGACATCAAGGCGAAATACGTTGAAAATCTCTCTATTCTCCAACGTATGCGCGAGCTGCATCTGCGCCTCCGATCGCTCTCGCTTGACAACGTCACCTGCCCGGACTCCGAGCGTTACCCGTTCCTCAAAGAACTTATATCGCTCGACAAGAAGCTCCACGCCAACTGGGAGGCATACGATACATACATCATAGGGCAGAGTGACAAGGTAAAAAGTAAAAGAGCCGGAAAGAAAACATCGTAACTCATCACTCTGCCTTAATACTTATTGCAATGAAACGCACTGCCGACATCGACCAAATCCTCCGCCCACTGAAAGATACGCCATTTCAGGCATATCTTTCTAATGCCGTGCAGGTGGCCGACATTCTCGAATGGATTTTAAGCCAAGTCGGCACCGCCGAGGTTTGGCAAACTTCTTTCTCCATTTCCGAGGAATTTTTGCGCCGACTTTTCTTTATCTGCCGTGCAAATAAAGTGTCGCGCATCAACCTTGTGCTCGACCATAAGGCCACCAACAAAACGCTCAAACTTTGGGCGTTCATCACCCAAGTTATAGAACGTACATATCTTGCCGATAATCACAGCAAGATTTTGTTGGTTCGCTCCGAGGCCGGAGAAACCGTATCGGTAATAACCTCGCAAAACCTCACTCGCGGCAACCGCCACGAGTCGGCCTTTATCTCGACTTCGCCGGAGATTTTCGCAAATCTCTACGACCAAGTCAACGATTTAATAACCAATCACTCCGTACCGCTCCATGACCTATTCGCAGAACGACTTGCAGCAGATTGAAAAATTTGCGTCTATCTACCTCAAAATATCCGATATGGCCGTAATACTCGATATTCCGGCTGATGTGCTGCGTTCCGATATAGCCGACCGCACAACCGAGGTGTCGAAAGCCTACCGACGCGGCAAGGCTGCATCAAAAGTCAAGCTCCATTCCCAGGAAATGATGCTTGCACAGGTAGGGTCGCCGCTCGCTATCGAGAACGCACACCGAAATCTCCTTGATATGGAGGACGACGAGTAATACTTCGTCACTCATAACTCATACCTAATACTTGATGCCGTGCCAACACCGAACACCATAGATGTATGCCGGGCGCACTTGTTCACCAAAGAGGTAGAACTGCGTGAGCAATATCCACAAGCCGTTGTGGATAAGGTGCTTCGTGTGCGCGAAATGTATAACTGGTTCATTGCAAACCCCGACGGCACCGACCGCGAATTTGTTGCCGAGGTATGCCAACGCCACGGAATACACCGCACAACGGCTTATTCCGACCTTGCCGTTGTCAAGTCCTTGCTCCCCATGCTCGGCAGCGCAAGCCGCGACTTCCACCGTTGGCGCACCAACGAAATGCTCATCGCAACTTACAAAATGGCCGAGAAGCGCAAGGACAGCAAGACTATGGAACGTGCGGCCACCGCCTACGGCAAGCTAAACCGCGTCGACCTCGAAGATGAACAGGCACTGCCGCTCGACCAAATCCTCGTGCAGCCATTCACCGCCACCGATGATCCGCGAGTCCTCGGCATCGAGCCAATCCCCAACATCAACGAGAAAATCTCGGCTATGATACAAAAGTATCGCGCCGAAACAATCGACATCGAAGATGTGGAATTTGAGGAAGTCGATTTGGAGTTTGACTCGCTTTTTCCTGACAATGTATCAACACAGAACTCCGATAATAGCAATGATGATACCTGCTAATTGGAATAGCATCACATAAAATCGCTTCCTTTTATAATCTGCCTCAATCTCTTTCATTTTTAGCGGCAGCTGCTCATACTCTTTCTTATCTCTCATCATTTTACTGCTTAATAAAAGCCAAGGTATGAAAGATAGAAAGACCATTATAATACCAATATAAAATAATGCCGACATATCGTAAATATTAACTATTTGTGCTTTAATATAAAACCCAATGGCCGACAAGAAAGTTTACTTTAACAAGCCCCAACGACTTACGCAGCTTATCGGCGCGAACACCACAGTTATAGTCGCAGGGCGACGCACCGGCAAGACCGACAGCATCGCCGCACCATTTGTGCTGCGCAATATGCAGCGTATGCCCGGCTCGACAGGCGGCATCGTTGTGCCGACTTTCAAGCACGGATTGACTAACACAATCCCCGGCTTGCTCGCCGCGTGGAAACGCTGGGGCTTCATCGAGGGAGTGCATTATGTTGTCGGCCGAAAACCGCCAAAGACTTTCAAGCAACCAATCATCGACCCGAAAGACTACGAGCACGTCATTTCCTTTTACAACGGCAGCATCGCCGTTATCATTTCGCAAGACCGACCGGGCAGCTCCAACTCCCTGACCCTGTCGTGGCTTTTGGTTGATGAAGCCAAATTTATTGATTACGCCAAACTCAAAGACGAAACGCTACCGGCCAACGGCGGCATAAAGTCGCACTTCGGAAAGCACTCCTTCAATCACTCGATTATGATATTGAGCGATATGCCGCAGACCACCAAAGGCTCCTGGTTCTTGCACTACAAGGATAAAATGGACGCGGAGCTGATAGCCACCATTGAGGGCACCGTATATGAAATTTGGCGCACCAAGGAACGCATACGCTCCCTTAACGCCAACGGTAAACCCGTTCCGGCTCACCTCAAAGGCTACCTCCGCCGCCTCGACCGCAACCTTAACAAGATGCGGTCAGTCGCCGTGTATTATCGCGAGTATTCCTCAATCGAAAATTTGCAGCTTCTCGGCGAGAACTACATAAAGCAGATGAAGCGCGACCTTACACCTTTGACTTTCCAAACCTCTATCCTGTGCCAGAGGATCGGAATTGCAAAGGACGGTTTTTATTCCTCGATGCGCGAGGCCCACAAATACGATGCCAACGATAACCAATACCTCGACACCCTCGGATATGATTACGACTTCGCCACGCTCGATGCGCGAGCCGATGCCGATGTTGACCCCGACGCGCCTATCTGCATAGGTATGGACTACAATGCCAACATCAACTGGATTGTCGCCGGTCAGCCGCGCGACCGCCGCCTCAACGTCATAAAATCCTTTTACGTCAAATTCGAGCGCAAGATACCTGCGCTTATCGACGACTTCTGCCGCTACTACGCCACCCACCGCAACAAGACCGTGGTATTTTACTTCGATGCAACCGCCCTCGGCTCTAACTATGCCGTCAACGACCAAGACTTCCGTTGGTGGGTGGTGCACGAGTTCGAGCGCCACGGTTGGACGGTCGAGGCCGTGTACCTCGGCAACCCAATGCGCAAGGAGGAAAAAATACCTGCTCATCAACCAAGCTTTCGCAGGTAAGCAACGCCTGATGCCATTCTTCAACCGCTCCAACAACGAAGACCTTATCCTCGCCATTCAGTCAGCCGGAGTGCGCCGTGGCCGCAACGGCTTCGACAAGGACAAGTCCGGCGAAAAGCTCGCCGAGAGCGAGGAAGACCTGCTCGAACACCGCACCGACGGTACCGACGCTTTCGATACCCTCTACATCGGTTGCGAGAAATTTCCCTACCGCGATGCGTTCAACCTCTCGATGTCGGGGGTGCTTTGACAACCCCACGCACTTTATTTTCAATATAATACCCTATAATCCAAATAAAATTAGTAAATTTGCCGCTGGATTGGTGTAAACCATTTCCGCGACATTTTGGAAAATAAGAAGCGTTATGCTTATCTTGAACTTGAAAACGTAGGAAATTTTCAACAGTACTCAAAGATTTGGCATGGCGGCTTCCCTCGCATAGCGTGGGCTGCTGTCACCACATCTGAGTACAAAGGTTTCCTACGACCATCAAGTTTAGATGTGGCATAGTTGGCTCACGTTTCTTTTAATATTTTTTCCGTTGGGCTGCCGGAAACAACCTTTAAAGTTATGAAGAAAATTCTTTTACTTTCTTTATTTATCGTCCAAAGTTGTTTTGTTTTCGCACAAAACTACTGCAAGAACGACAGTGCTTTCAAAGAATTACAATTCCCATTAACCGTTCAGGACACCCAAACGGTGTTTTACTATTTCAACAACGAATGGATAGCAGGGGCCAATCCGGATATGGTCGATGCAGACTCAATCTTAAAAATGGAAGTAAAAAACGATGAATACGGTAATCGCGCAGTATTCATAACCCTCTCATCGGATGATCTCGAAAAATTAAAATCCGATGTAAAAGAAGCCATGAAAAATCTTTGGGTAAACTATGATCCCATTTGTGAATTTCCCGGAGGAAATGGACTGCTCAAAGAATGGTTGGAGGATAATATACAAATACCTGACGGATATAAAGGTAACGAAAGAGTCGTTGTCAGCTTCTACGTGCAGCCTGACGGCACTGTTACCGACTCTAAAATAGTTAGGCCAAGCAAAAATGAAGCTGCCAATGCCGAGGCTTTGAGGCTTGTAAATGCTCTGCCGAAATTCCGTGTCAAATTCTGTACACCGAAGAAACACCGAATAGGTTATACTTTGCCTATAACTTTCAGAGAGCCGGGTGCTATATACATCAGAGGAAATGAAGCTGAATAACTGCACTTCCATAACAAACACAGGGCAATTCTTCAAACTTGTCCCCTTTCTGCTATTTGCCATAGTTGGTTAAGAAGAACGGGCATTACTACAATTATAAATAACTCTTAATGTGTTCCGGCGCCACCGCGCCGTCGAGCTAATGCGGCAAGCCGTCGAGCTTGTAATCTCGACCCATCGAGGGCGTATATCGCTAACATATACAGCGGACTTCGGATCTATCCTGATGATAGAGCCGGAGTCCGCTGCTTTTCCGTGCCCCTCGGCCACCCCCGAGGGAGAGCGGTATCACTCCGGGGGCGCTTCGCAAAGATAAGGACTGCGACCGTTCATTCCGACCTCTATCTTCGGGAGTGGAGTGTTCGCAAGAGCCTTACAGCGGTGTTCCGGCTGCACAGGACACAGGGCTGCAATTCTATGGCGCATCATCGGCTGTTCGGGCAACAGTAATAATGAGTGCTTTGGCCGTCGGGGATAACTTCACGGCATAGATTGGTATGATGCAACGGCTCGCACCGGGGGAGGCAAACATATATCATAGTTTTGCGAGGCAGTTGTTTGAGGGGGAATTACTTGTAAACACGCACGGAAGCACGGTTGATATTTCACTTCGCAAAGTTAGAACGGGTCGCCTACGCTGACAAGGGCAAGACACGTTCCGGGCAAAAATCTTCCTTTTTTCAGGCAAGCATAAAAAAGAGTATTCAAGGGTGCAAGCCCTTTGCCCCGAACCCTTGTTGGCTACCGTCGTGCCGACTGGCTCAACCGTTCCCTGATTGCGGCGTAAAAATCAAACGCGCCCCGGCGCACAGTAATAACCCCTCAAAAACTTCAAAACCATGACATACGTTAGCTGCATCTCCCCCGATACAAACCGCCGCCTCAAAGAATATCAAGTAGAGGTTATCACCTTCGACGGCGAAAGCGAAATAGTATATGTAATTGCCCGGACAGCCGACGAGGCACAGGAAAAGGCAGCAGCCCGGGTGCCCGACGCAGACTACACTATGGTACAAGGCTTCTGCGAATACTAATATCCACCTCCCAACGATAGAGGGTTGACCCCACGGGTCAACTCTCACTTTGCTCTTTCGCCCCCTACGCTACATAATACAATCCGGCCACCGCCGGGCAACTCATCGCCCACTTGTCAATCTCGCAGAGCCGCAGGGTGCAGACCCTCGCACCGCCTCTCACATCGTACATCGCCGCCACGCCGACCGCCACCAACGGAATACCGCACACCATCGCTATCGCAGTCGACAAGCGCCGCACCTTGACCGTGAACCATTCGCACTATGCGCCATGAGAGATTGGACTGCAAGGGGAGAGGGAGGGCGCAGCCGGGTGCGCCACCCTCACAGCCTCGCCACCGGGCGGTCGCATCGTTTTGGAACACGCACCCCACACGGGCGCAGAGGCAAATATCTCATCGCTCGCTGACCTCCAACCACCCCACATTAACCTCTCGCCACTATCCCTTGAAACTCCCCAACGCCCGAACTTGCCGCCTCCGCCGAGCCGGGGCGAGGGTCAGGCTTCGCCGACCGTGGGGCACGAGCCGCATCTGCGCACGGAGCGGTTTTGCCATTGTTCCCTGCGGTCGGCCTCCTTTGCCTTGAAGTTGTCCGGGGGAGTGAGCCGTGGGCTTATTTTTCCGTCACAAAGTTAGTACGGTCATTCACTGGCGCAAGGGCAGGTGTGCGCTCCGCGTTCCCCCCTCTTTCGGAGCAAGCTCCTGCAAGAGCGTAATCACCCTTGCTTTCGGCAGCTCATTACGACCGCACTTTTGATTGTTCGTAAAAATTAAGAGCCTCGGCTCACTTCTCAAACCCCCAAACACTTCAAAATCATGGCAAAGAAAACCTCCAAAACCGCAGAAAACAAAAAGGCTAAAACCACTTCGACCCGTGCGAAGAAGCAGACCCAGGCCCCCGTCGTCGATACCAAGCCAACCCTTACCCCCAAGCTCATCGTGGCGCAGCGCAAGTTCAACCGCTGGTACGTCTACTTCAAGGGCGTGGCTCCAAAGGATAATGTAGGCTGCGGCTGCAAGACAGCTCAAAGCGCGATAAGATATATGCACCTGCTCAAAGCCCGGTACGGTGCCGTTATCTCCCAAAACATCTACGACCGCCTCGCTTTCGAGGCCGCGAGAGAGGCGTAATGCCTCTCTCTTTCTCTCTCCCCTTGAAGTCCAACCTTATAAAATCTCACGACGATGTACGAATACAAATGCTTCACTCGACAAGGCTCTTGGCGCTTCTACGCCGACTCCGATACCGATGCCCTGCGGCTCGCCCTTTTCTACTGCTGGCGCGACGGCGAGGATTTTATAAAGGTAGAGAGCGCGACCCTCGGCAAGTCTTACACCCTGCGCCTCTGCAAGATTGACAAGACAAATTCGATAACGACGCTTTAACCCCTGCCACACAGCGGTTGCTTCCTCCCGAAGCAGCCGCTGACTGTCTTTTCGCCTCGCCGCCACCCTCCTTAACTTTGCCCCTATGATACGGATAGGCTTCTACACCCCCACGGTGATGTTCTCCGCCGACCTCCCCGACGTCAGCATCTTCACCGACCAAGACTTCGTCGACTTCCGCCTCACCTCGGGCGGAATGGTGCTGCTCGACGAGCGGTACTACACTTATAACGGCTCGGCCACCGTCGCCGACATCGCTTCTCTCATCGAGCAATATATGGCCGGAAACCCCGACCTCAATTTCTCCGAGTTTCTCATCGAGGCATCGGCACCCGACGGATCCGCCGCCTCTCACTCCTTCCGTGTCATCTACTGCGACCGCGCTCTCGGACTCTACGACCCCTCGCAATGGCTGCTCGAAAATTTCCTCACTCTCTCCGCTTACCGGCGCATCGCCCCCGACACCTTCTTCGAGCTGCAATGGTTCGCCACCGACCGCGAGGGCATCGCTTTCTTCATCTACGCTACATACCTCGACCCCGACGGAAACACCGCCACCTACCGCTACGTCCTCTCCGGCAACGGTATGATACAGCACGGCGACGGCATAAACCGCCAGTTCGTGATGCTCGCCGATGTACGCGCAAAGATACAGGCCGCAACCAAAGCCTCCACACTTCCCACGCTGCTATCCGTCACCGCACGTTGCGGCGAGCGTTCACTGACCCTGTTTGTCGACACGGCTCTCGCCGACACCCTCCCTTTCCATTACACTAACTGCTTCAACGTCGTGGAACAGCTCATACTCCCTCACGCCACCACCCACAAAATCAAGGCCGACCGCTCTATCGCCGTCCTCGGTAAATCCGCCCGGTTCTACAACGTCACCACCGCAAAGGAATACGAGGTGCAGTCCGCGCCCCTTACCTCCGACGAGTGCTTGCAGGTCGAGCAGATGCTTACCTCTCCCGTAGTCCGTATTCCCTGGGGCACCGACTCAAACCTCACCGAAACCGACTTTGACGCTATGCTCCCAATCCTAATCACCGATTTTACCTCCGAACTTTCCGACTCCGACGACAAGCCCAACTCCGTGAAATTTACTTGGCGCTTCAAGGACACCCGACCCAAATTCAACGCCCGATACTCTCCCGGCATATTCGACACCCATTTCCAACCCCCTTTCTCATAATGTTTTTGGCGTTCCGGCACCACCGCGCCGTCGGGCTAATGCGGCAAGCCGTCAAGCCTATGGTCTTGACCCATTCGGGCGTATATCCCTAACGCGATAATACCTCACAAAATCCCATAACACTATGAACGCAGTACATATATCAACGGCAAGAACGATGCTCAACTCCGGCGACCCCGTCGACCTCTCCGTATGGCGCAGAGACGGCTCTATCCTCGAACTCCGCAACGTCATATCCCTGCGATATTCCTTTTACGGAGGCTGGCGAAACGTCAAAATCCTTTCCTCCGGCGAGTGCCGCCGCTTGCGCGACTGCTGCATCTTCCGCATTAACGGCCTCGATGTTTTTCTTTAACATTTGCGTATTCCACTGAAAATGCGTAAATTTGCGAATATTCAACACCTCTCGTTACGCATATATGAAACATCGCACTCTACTCATTATATTGCTTTGCCTTTTGGGGTTGCCTATGTCGTGTTTTGCTAAACAAAAAAACGACCGAGCCAAAGTTGTACTTCAATATATAGACAAAGGCAAAGCTCCATTTGATTATATCGCAGATAAACTGCGCTCTCATAAAATTGTTGCTATCGGGGAAGACCACTGGATTGCCGACCATAGCGAGTTTTTATGCGATGTACTCCGAAATGTCGGATATACCGCAGACACTCATATCAGTAATTTAGCACTTGAATTTGGCAACGAGCGCGACCAAATGCTTGCTGACTCTTTGGCTTTTGGCAAGAAATGGAATGAAGCGTTTGCCAATAAAATTCTTCTTGACGCTCCCGATGTGTTAGGAAACCCCTATAAAGGGTATCGTGATGTGCTTTATACCGTATGGGAAACCAATATGCAAAAGCCGGACAGCCTTAAAACTCGCATATTATTGCTTGACCCCGATGATATACCGAGAATTCCGGAGGCGCGTGATGAAAATATCGCCAATATTTTAAGAAACTGCATACGCTCCGGCAAAAAAACTATTTTTTATGCCGGGCAAGCTCACACGCAATATCAAACACGCGGCCAATTACCACGCGGCGGCAAAGGATATTATTATAATTATCCGAGTGCTGCAAAAGCCATTAAGGTGTGTTATCCCAATGATATATTCTCAATAAATCTTTGGGGTGGTTTTATGGGGTCGTATGGTTATATTCCAAATGAAGAAACCACTTGGACTCTTATAGACGGCGGAGAGATTGACCGTGCTTTTGAGTTGAAAGGGAACAATCCAGTCGGTTTTGATATTGATGCTGGTTTTCCTCTTACTCCCTGTCAACTCTATGCAGGTAAAAATTCAGGGAGAGAACCTTGGACGGAAAATCCCGATAACGGCGACCCTTACACTGCTAATCTAAAAATGATAGATTATTGTGACGGTTTTATATTTGTGAAGCCCGTTAAGGATTTTAGCGGTATGCAGCTTATAGATATTTACGACGACGTTTGGGTTGCCACTCTTGCTGATAGGATTGATCCGCCACCGGCAAGAACAAAGGAAGAAATTTTTAAGACAATTCTTGAATGGCACCCAACCTGCTTACCTTTGATTGACAAATAAGCGTCTTTTCGCGCTCATCATATCGTCCATAACTTTGAGCCACCAACCTCAATGTTATGGACTTTTCTTTTTCAAACGACCTTAATTTCAGCTCCGTGGATCAACTGCCCGGACTTGAAGCCCGTGCTGCCTTTACCGTCAATTCGCAGTCGGTGTTCCGTGAGGACACCGACATAGTGCCGACGCTCATAGACTATAAGCTCTCTTATATCCCGTGGGGCGGCGACAACCAAATGCCTTTCGATATTCTCGACCTCATAGAGAAAGACGAAACCCTCGCCACCTGCCAATGCTTCAACGCCGAGGTGTGCTATGGCGCAGGGTTGCGCTACGACACTAAACTCTCAACTCCAATCACTAAACAAGAAGTCGAAGACTTCTATTTGGACAACGACCTCGCCGCATACTTTCTCGGCGTCAGTCAGGACTTGAAGCACTTCGGCTTCGCCGTCAGTGTGCTTATTCTCAACGAGGACGGCACAAAGATTGTGCGCCTCTTGCGCAAGGAAGCCTGTTACTGCCGCTTCGCCCCTGCCGACACCGTCGGCAAAATCCCCTCCGTCCTTTACGCCAACTGGCGAAAGTGCGTCGCTTCTCCCTCCGACATCGAGGTCATAGACCTGCTCGACCCCTCCGCGCCGTGGCGTGATCTGCAAGCTCGCTTGGAGCGCGAGCGGAAACCGGGAACAAGAAACCTGCCCCCCGGTACCCAATCCCCAATCCCCAATTCCCCACGATTGCGAAAATTCGCAATCGTGAGCCGCATACCCACCGTTGACTCCACCTATTACCCCATACCTTACTATGCCTCGCTGTTCCGGGGCAAGTGGTACAACATCAAGCAGCTCATCGGCATAGCAAAGGAAGCGAAGCTCAAAAACCACGCCCCCATAAAATACCAAATCGAAATCTCCGCGAAATATTGGGAGTCGATTTTCCGTGCCGAGGGCATCACCGACCGCCGCAAGCAACAGGAGCGCATCGTCCGTGAGAAACAATCAATTCTTGATTTTCTCACCGGCGCGGAAAACTCCGGCAAAGCGTGGTTTTCCACGTTCTACATCACTCCCGACGGAAAGGAGCAGCACGACGTTGTGATAAACAAAATCGACGCCACCAAAGAGGGCGGCGATTGGGAAACCGACATTCAGGAAGCTATCAATATGATATGCTTCACTATGCGCGTCCACTCAAACCTCGTCGGCTCCGTGCCCGGAAAGGCGCAGACCAACAACTCCGGCTCCGACAAGCGCGAGCTGTACACCATAGCCCAGGCTCTCCAAAAGCCATACCACGACCTGCTCTTTACCGTCCACCGCATCATTATCAAATTCAACGCCTGGCAGGGCGTCACCGTCGATGTGCCCTTTATCCAATTAACCACCCTCGACGAACACCAAGACGCAAAAGAAGTCAAAGTCACGGGTGACAAGGCGTAAAGTATTCACTTCAATACTCTTACCTGATACAACATTATGGCAAAGATAATCAACAGCAACGAGGAACTGACGGCCTTAATTCCCAACAGCCTAATCACAGTCAAAGGCGAAACGCCGCTCTTTGACAAGCTCGCTCCCTTCCTCGACCTCGCCGAAGCGTGGGTCAAGGACACTTTCACTTCCGAGCCGACCTACAACACAATCTGCGGCTACACGGATAGCAACCCTATCCGCATAGCCACCGCCCGGCTCGTCGTCGCCGACGCCATGCGCCGTGCCATACCCTCGCTCGACCTTGTGCTTACACCCAACGGCTTCGCCACCGTCGGCACCCAAAACCTCGTCGCCGCATCGAAGATGCGTGTCGACCGACTTGTCGGCTCTATGCTGACCCACCGCGACGACTGCATCGCCGCGCTCTTGCCCGAGCTGCCGGGCGCGAGCCGGTGGCTCAACTCCGGGCAAGCCGCTTTCTTCGGCGCAACCCTCTTTCCGACTTTGGAAATTGTCGCCCAATCCCCAATTTCCAATTCCCCCAACTGGGAGCGTTACCTCGAACTCCGCCCCCAAATCATAGACTTGGAGGCATCGTTGGCCGAGGAATGGTTGTCGCCGGAACTGATGTCAGCGCTCCGGGCAGATAACCTGCGCGGAGATCTGCCACCAGTCCGCCACGATGTAGTCCGCCAAATCAAGGCGCAGCTCATAGCCTACCTGCATAAAGGCACGTTCAACAGCCGACGCCTCGCCGATATAGTCAACATCATACGCCACCGCCCGACCGATTTTCCCGAATGGCACAGCTCCGACACCGCCCGATTGTTCACGCCCCCGACGTTCCGCAACCGCAAAGAAGCCTCCGGCTACTTCTTTTGAGCATACCCGTAGCCAACATAAGCCTCCACGCAAGCGACGACTGAACCGGAGGCCATAATATATTTTGCTTCAACTTATTATTTGTCTATTGTAGAATTTATCCCTATATTTGCAAAGATATATCACTTCACGCGAACAATTTTACAGCATAGTCTGTTATAACATAAATTAGCTATAATAATATGAAAATATTTTACACTCTATTCATCGCTCTTTGTGCCGTGCTCCCATTGTCTGCGGAAACTGTCACAGCTCATTATTATGGGTCGGAAATTGACCTGACACAAAAGAATAATCCTTGCAAGGGTAATACCGACGGAGGTGTTGAAGTTATTGTGGTAACAAATGTTACGGCAGTTAAAGATGCCCCCAACCGAACTGTGGTTGAACGTACATATTCGCTCCCGAATGGAGAAATTCTGAAATCCGACAAAGAAATCATCAACTCATCGAAACAAGAAGTACTCCACAAACTATTTCCTCGTGAATATCCAAAAGTAAAAATGTAAGACAGGCCCCTGTCTTTTCCGCATAGAGGGCTTTACCGTACTTTCGCAGTGCGTTAAAGCCCTTTTTCTATGCAGACAATTTCAATAAATTTCATCGTGCCGCAGGGGTGGCACGAACTCTCCGATAAACAGCTACGCTATGTTTATCAACTGCTCGCTCAAAATTTCACCTCCGACGAGGTGAAGACTCTTTGCTTGCTCCATTGGACGGGCACCAAAGTTATTGGCAAGCAAAACACCGACGGCTACCTGCTCCGAAAAGGACGCTTCCTTTTCGAGGTTACGCCGCTCACACTCGCCGAACTGCTCCCGAACCTCGATTGGCTCGGCTCGCTCCCGACTTCTCCAATTCGCCCCGTAAAACTCAAACACCGCCCCGGCATCGCCGCCGACTTCGACGAGGTGCCATTTGAGCAATACATCATCGTCGATAACCTCTACCAAGGCTATCTCCAAACACAGGACGATACACTGCTCGACGAAATCGCCTCGGTGGTATACCCCGGCATCAAGACACCGCTCGCCCCCGACGAGCGCATCGCCATTTTCTACTGGGTCGCATCGCTCAAATCCTCGCTCGCAAGCCGATACTCCGACTTCTTTTCTGGAAACCCGGAAACGGAAGACGGAAACCTGCTTGCCAATTCCCAATCCCCAATTTCCCGTTCCCGCATCGAAGATGCCGTGAACGCACAAATCCGTGCCCTCACCAAAGGCGATGTCACAAAAGAGGCCGAAGTCCTCGCCCTCGATACTCACCGCGCACTTACCGAGCTAAATGCGCAAGCCCGTGAGTACAAACAGCTCAACTCCCAACTCAACAAGAAATGACAGCCCAACTCAAAGGAACGTGGGCGGCTGATAAATTTTTCGAGAAATTGACCGCCGCCAACCGCCTCGCTCTGGCCGAAGGCTTCACCTTCTGCCGCGTCAGCGGTTTGGAGGGCTTCGAGGAAGCCGTCGCGCAAATGCAGAACACCGCTGCATTTGTCTGCGTGTCGGACGTAGCCGACGGCTACACCGACCTCAACAACACACCTCGCACTCGACGCATCAAGACCGTATTCTTCGCTATGCGACACGCCGCCGAAGATATGGAGGCACGGGCCGAATGTATGGCAACCATACGCGAGCTGTTCCGCCAATTCGCAACGCGCCTTATCCTCGAAAAAGTCCGTCTGGAGCAGAACTGCATCTACATCGACCCCCGAATATCGTTCAACGAGATAGACCGCTATTTTTTCTCGGGAGCCGCCGGCGCATACTTTACAATAGCGGTAGACTGTTTTACAGATCTACGCTATTGTAAAGAGGAATGGGTGACCGGGGATTAGAAACCCGTTGAATACCTATTGTTTAAGTGATTTCATCAATCCTCCGAGGATTTTTCCAATAGTAGTGCATTTGGCTATGATGTCATTTGCCTCATTATCGGAAATGTAGCCAAGCATTTGAGCAATACGTATTTGTGTCCGCACTTCATTTAGTGAGCCGTGTGAGATAGACACAAAATTTGCAAATTCAGATTTAGAATATCTTCCATGCCCCTCTGCGATGTTCGACGGAATAGAAACAACCGCCCTTTGTACCTGACTTGTCAAGCCAAATCGTTCCTCCTGTGGAAATTTCTTTGTGAGTGCGTAAACGTCCTTGACGAGCTTCATACTCTCTCGCCAAGCATCGAGGTCTTCAAAAGTTATAACTGCCATATTCTCAATCTTTGCGCAAAGATAAACATTTATGTCCAATTCCCAATCCCCAATTTCAAATTCCCAATCCGCACAAAAGGCGCGTGAACGCTATGTAAAAGCGTTCAATGCGACTATGGTGCGGATTGGGCGCGAGCAAATTGCTCTGCTCGGGGTCATAGACACCGGCGCACTTTACCGCTCGACGCTTGCCGTGCGTATGAACGCCGACGGCAAATATACATCTATCACACTCGAACAATCATTTAACCTGTATGGCCTGTTCGTCGACTACGCCACCGGCTCAAACACGCCACGCGGCAACCCCGGCGATCTCGGACGTGACAACGCCCGTAAACGCCGCCGTTGGTTCAGCCGCAAATACTATGCCTCCGTGATGAACATACGCGACTTCTACGCCGATAACCTCGGACGCGACCTTGCCGACACCGTCAGCAACGCCCTCACTCGCAACATTTCCCGTCGCTTCGTCACCTGATGATATTACCCATTTTGTCAATCCAACACCAATTATTGCTTTCCCAATAATGGTATTCGCCATTACTGCCTTCAACCTCTGCCAGATGTCCTTCATCTGTAACTTTGGCTTTACCATTTGAAAAAGGATATCCAAAAGCGTATCTCGGAGTGATAATCACTGCACCTCCTTCGGTTGCATATCCTATTTTACCTTCTTTATCAACAATTCTAAATCGTCCGTCAGATATGTAGTCATCGCCATTATCATATTGAAATGGGCGATATTCGGTTTGGGAGATATTAGGATATTGGTTTTCAGTGCAGATAATTAAAAATTTATCTGCAACGGGATTGCAAAAAGCGTATTTAGGGTTGAGAGCGTCAATCGCAAGAACATCTATTATATTTTTGTCTAATTCGGTTATACTCTTGGCAAAATTCATCAAAGATTGTTTTCCCAATAGCTTCCCTGCATTTTCAGTAACAATCTTTTTTAACTCTCCGTCCACAATCACACCTATTGTCACAGGTTTAGTAGTTATGGCGCAGACTCCCGAATAGAGTATATTTTGCACCGCAACCGTTTTCTTTTCTAATGATATATCAACTATATCATCTTTATTTAATGCACGATTGTAATCAAGAAAAATATCAACTAATCCTATGCCGCCGCAGATGTCCTGATACCAAATGTCAGGACAATCTATATCAACTGGCAGACCGTCAACATTCCATACTGGGTTTTCATAAAGCGGCCTGTAAGATAGTTCAATATACATATTCTTCTTTGCCGGTACAATGGTGTCAGCAAACGATATATAATTGAACTTCAATAACTGCCCCTCTTGCACGTCAACCTCAAAATTACCGTCTAAATCGGTTACGGTAAGTAAACTGTCGGGGCGATTTGAATATGTATTGCCAACGGTTACTGCAATAAGCGGCTCACCATTTTCTTTTTCCACAATCTTGCCGGTGACGTGGATAATTTCAGCAAATGCGGCAAAGGACGACATCGCAGAAAGAACTAATATAAGATAGCGTAGAGCATTCATATTCAGTTTGATTTAGTGAAGCCAAATTTAATCATATTTTTTCATTCTTTCAAATTCAAACAAATCTAAACCAAACTTTCCTGTCTTTTCACCGCCCAACCGATAGCCATACTTTTGCGGTAAACTCATAAACTTATTAACCATAAACCGCGCCACCGGCGCTTATCGTATGGCTATCGACGTTAAATCACTCACGCAGATTATCTCGGACTTCCGAAAGCTGCAATCCAAGGACTCCGTTTCCCCGGAGTCGCTCGGTGCTATCTTGCAGCGCATCGCTGACCTGCTCGCCACTGCCGGTACGTCCGACACCGTCACCGCTATTCAAACCCTGCTCAACGGCTTCAAGGCCGCAGGGCAAGCGGTGTGCTCCATTGAACAAGGTGCCGCCGACCGCAACAATATCCTCGCAAACATCAAGGCCGTTGACCTCGGCAACGGCTCTATCACTACCGCCTCGAACAACCTTTTCATCAAACAGGCCACCACCGAGCGTGCCGGGGCGATGCGTGCGCAGCAGGTCGTTGACCTCAACAACGCCCGTAACCGCATCGCCGAAATCCTGCCACTGCTCGAAAAAATTCAGGCTAAACTCGGTATGACCGACGGCACCAAAGGGCTGTACAACACCGCCCAAATCTCCGTGGCCGTCGTTAACGGCACGTTGAGAATTTATGGTGCGCAGCAGCTCATAGCCGACGGATATGTGCCTTACCTGTTCCGGCACACGCGCAAGCGCAACCAATGGGGCGACAAGCTCGTAATCGAGGCCGGAGGCGCCACCAAGAAATACTGCGACAAACGCAAGGGGTGGAACCTCTACGGCTCCGTCCACTCCGTCAAAATATCCGGCTCGACGCTCTCTTTCTCAACCAATCCCAAGACCGAGCAAACAACCGTTGCCATAGGCTACTCGACCTCGCCTGATGCCCTCGTCACCGTCCATACACGCCGCGACGGCACCCCCTCTATCGGCTGGGGCCGCTCGACAATCTCCCTGCTCGACCCCAAGAACCCGAAGAAGCACCGCATGATCCGACTGCGTTTCGCCGTCGGCCTTGCAAAGAAGATGCTCCCCGGTCGCTCCCTTATCACCACCGCCAACCTCGCAAGCTCGCTCGCCGAGTTCTCGATAATCTACAACCCCACTTCCCAAAAGTGGACTTTTGGAAAGTAGGAACAAGGAAACTGAAACCGGGGATTGGCAAATACCAATTCCCAATCCCAAATTCCCAATTCCGTGAGCGGAGCGAAAAAAGATAGCCCTCACGGCAGAGCCGCAAGGGTGATGCTATCTGTTTTATACCGCTTCCCGATAGCCCGAGGCCGAAACCTGCGGGGGTGCTATCGCAAATGCACCGCAATGATAGCCCAAACGGAGTGCTATCACGCATACGGACATAGGTATCACAGTTCTTTTAGCTTGGCTTCACTTACAGGTAGAGGTGTCCGGGTTAATTAGTTTGGTTTAACGTATCTTTGATACAAAGATAACAATAATTCTCCACATACACAACATTTTACAATGGAAATTCGCAAACATCGCCCGACCATTCAGCTCCTTGCGGCAGTCTTTCTGATTGTTGTAGGCTGCGGTCTGCTCATCGCCGGATTTGTCGTGCCACCGCCCGGCGAAATCCACAATTCAGTCCTTATCGCTTTCGGTGAAATCCTCACTTTCGCAGGGGCGGTGTTCGGATTAAAATACCATTATGAATACGGCAGTAGCCGCCACCACGAAAACTCATCACAATCATCAACTCATAACACATCAACCCAAAATGCAGACAATCCGTAAAGGCAGCAGAGGGGGCGACGTCGCCACCCTCCAACACGCTCTCAACCTTATTGCCGACGGCATCTTCGGCCCGATTACCAACGAAGCCGTCCGCGACTTTCAACGTTCCCATAACCTCGCCGTCGACGGCATCGTTGGCCCCAAGACGTGGGCTGCGCTCGGCATCGGCTCATCACCGAACCCTCGCCGCATCGACAAGATAATCCTCCATTGCTCGGCCACCCCCGAGGGTGAGGATTATACCGTCGACCAAATCCGGCAGATGCACCTCGCCCGAGGCTTTACCGACATCGGCTATCACTGGTACATCACACGCGACGGCAAAATCCACAAAGGGCGCGACGAGGCCAAAATCGGGGCGCACACCACCGGCCAAAACTCCTACTCAATAGGAGTATGCTACTGCGGCGGTTGCCCTCCGCGCAGCGTCAAGAACTGGGCCAACCAAGGCAAGGACACACGCACAGCGGAGCAACGTGCCGCCATAATCCGGCTCTGCAAAGAGCTGAAAAGCCGCTATCCCTCGGCCACCCTCCACGGGCATAACGAGTTCGCTAACAAGGCTTGCCCCTCATTCATCGTAAAAAACGACCCCGACCTATGCGCACTATAAAGGCAAACGGTAATTGGAGATTGAGGATTGATTGGCTGCGGTCAATTCCCATTTACCTGTTCCCAATCCTCATACTTTGCGGTTGCAAGACCAACAAAAACATCGTCACTGATAAATCGCTCGCCACCGACTCGCTCGCCCACAGTGAGCATCACCGCACAACAGCGGTGATAGACTCCGCCATAAGACATTTCGATTTTAGCTTCGACACCCTGAAAATCGAAATCGAGCGACCCGGTCAATACGCCGAGGCACCCGAGATTATCCGGCTCAAAGCCATAAAAGGGCGTGTGATAGACCGGCGGCGTGAGCATCGGGATAGCGTTGAAGCCTACAACAGCCTCGATACGGTAAGATACAGGCAAGCGGCAGTTGAGGCATCAACCGAGCACACCGCCACCACACGCCTATACAATCCGCCCGACGGCACGATAATATCCGTAGCAGCCCTCCTGGCCGCAGCCGTCCTGATATGGCTTTTCCTCCGAAAACGCTAATCCCCATACCCCAAGAGTAAGTTTTTTCATAGATAGCAAGCGAGTTGCCCGTGAGGGTGGCTCGTTTTGTTTATCGTGCCCGTCCTTATTGACCCCGACCCGTCAGGTGGCGCGGCGGCTACTTATGAACCGGCTTCACTCACTCGCTTGCGTATATGACCTTTGAAAGCCCGAACATCGCAGTTCACGGGTCGTACCTCCCTGTAAACTGCGACCGCTGCGGTTGGCGGAACGAAAGATTTATCTCTCCGGCTTGACCTCGCTTCCATCACGCCACCGCTCCTAAACTCACGGTGGCGTGCGCGATGTCCTCACCTCCTTTCAAAAACTTTCTCGGCTGTGGCGATGCTCGCTACAACCGTCCGCCACCTTGCTTGTTTTCCGGCTTCCCGAAGGTCTATCCGCCGCGCTCCCTCCCTCATTGGCACAGCAGCCGCCACGCCACCTTCCTCCCCACCCAAAGCGGACTGACGGACACACGGAGCAACGCCCTTGCAGGGCAGAGAGGATTGAACGCCGCAGGGGGCCGATGTAGGGGGAGGCATCATTGACCCACCCGGAGCGTGGCGCGCCCCGGCATCGCACCGCACGTTCTCCATTCTCCAAGCCACAGCCCAGGACATAGTCAACTCCGAGCATCGCTGTTCATAGGCTCCACAAGTTGCGCTTATGAATAGCGACCGGGGCGGTTGCCGGCACGAAGATTGCCGCCTCCCTCTTGACCGCAACTTTGCCCCGACACCTCCGGCAGAGCCGTCGGTTGTCGGGAGTTGCGGATCTGCGACGGCCACGGCAAACTTCTCAATCCGAAACGCCGCCGCTTCCCTCACGCCACCGCTCCTTGCCTCGCGGTGGCGTGCTCGTCTGCGTCACGCATTGACCGGCAACCACCCCTTGCTGTTCCGAGCCGCCGATGCCGAGCCGTGGCTCTCCGAACTCCGTCCGGCGCAGCAGCCGCCCAAACGCCACGCTCCACCCACCCCGAAGAGGAAGCCTCCCCCTGCATCTGCCTCCCCACGGCCACCATTTCATCAAGCGTCTGCGACGCGACCCCACCCCAAGCCCCGATGTGCGGACAGCCGATGCACAGACTCCACTATGGCCCAGTGTCAACCTCTACACTCGCTCCGCGTTTTGTCGGTCGAGGTGAACGCCACGCCACCCCCACACACATATCGCCCAGTGCTCGGTGCCCTGCGCCGCGTCGAAAAGTGTTCTCCTGCGTCGGGGGGAGCGCGGCTACTTCGACTGACCACGCCGAGTTCCCTCCGCTCCTTTGACCCTGCACCGCCGTGTCGCGCCGCATCGTCCTCACCGCACATCGCCGTCATTATACCCCTCGCCTTGATAAATCCGCGCCGAGGGAGAGCGGTTGCTTGCGAGTGCATCAAAATCCACCCTGCGGATTTTGACACACACGCAAGCCATTGACCGCCCGATGCCCTCCCTCCGTGGGGGCGGCTCTGCATATTCCGCACGGAGAGGCGAGGACGAGCCGAAAAGTAGCGGCAGGGCGGTGGGGGGTGTGCAAAGCCACTACGGGGGCAAGCCCCCGTAACCCCCAACTCACTCATTCTTCGCTCGTTAGCAATTTCAACCCACTACAAACTGGAAAAAGTTTGCAGCGTGACCCCTGAAATTGCGGTCGAGTTGCCTAAATGTCAACTCTTTAAGGCACTCTCAATGGGGCCCGACCGGCAACGCCGCCCATTGAGAGTGCAAGCCGGGATTTTCCCTCCCGGCACCCTTCCGTCAGAGGGCGTTCCTACTCCGACACCTCTCCCTTTTTCAGCGGAATATAAGCCTTTTACCGTCTTTTCGCCCTCGATAAAGACGGCTGAAATTTGCAGGTACAACTCCCAATTTCAGTTTTCAAATGGCAAATTATTCCACCTCCGCCAACGTAATACTCACCGTCAACGGCAAACAGGCTCAAAAGATGCTATCCCAGCTCGAAAAGGACGCAAAGCGTCTGGAAAACGGGATAGCGAAAGCCGCCGTCGCAGGTGACAAGGCCACGATGAAGAAGTTGCAGCGCGAGCTGAACTCCACCCGTAAGGCTATGGAGCAGTTGAAAGGCACCGCCTCGACTGCCGAGCAGGTGCTTCTGCGGCTCAACAAGGCCACTCCAAAGCAGCTCAACACAGCCCTGCGCCAACTCCAACAGCAACTCAACGGATTGCAGCGAGGCACCGCCGCTTGGGATGCGCACGTCGCTAAAATCCGTATGCTCAAAGCGGAACTCCAAAAGGTAAACGCCACTCTCGCCACACAAAAGACCCTTTGGCAACGCTTCAACGGGTGGCTCAACTCGGCGCAGACAGCCATAATGGCCGTTGCCGCCGCCGTCACGGGGCTTATTATGGCCGGACGCAAGGCGGTGCAGTCGTATTCGGACATCGAGGAAACTATGGCTAACACCATAAAGTACACCCGTATGACCGCCGCCGAGGTTGAAGAACTCAACGAGATCTTCAAGGGCATGGACACCCGTCTTGCCCGTGAGCAGCTGAACCTGCTCGCCCAGGAGGGCGGACGACTCGGCTACAATACTGTCGCCTCCGTCCGCGAGTATGTCGAAGCCGCGTCGATTATCAACGTGGCGCTCGTCGACCTCGGAGAGGGGGCCACGCAGACCATTGCCAAGCTGTCTAACATCTTCGGTATGGAGCAGATGTATGGTGTGCGTGACTCGATGCTCAAAATCGGCTCGACGGTCAACCACCTCTCGCAGAACTGCACTGCCGCCAAGCCTTTTATCGTGGAGTTCGCGCAGCGTATGGCCGGCATCGGCTCGACCGCCAAAATGACTATCCCCGAGATTATGGCTTTTGCCGCGACGCTCGACGCGCACGGCCAAAAGGTGGAAATGTCGGCCACGGCATTGCAGCGTACTATTATGGAGCTGTTCAAGAAACCTGCCGAAATGGCGAAAAAGGTAGGGCTGGAAACCAACTCTTTTATTGAAACGCTCAATAAAAGCACCACGCAGGGCGTGATGATGTTCCTCGAAGCCCTCGGCAAACTGGGCGAGGACAAGGCTCTGGCCGTCCTGTCGCCGCTGTTCCAAGACCTCGGACTCGACGGCGCCCGTGTGTCGTCGGTGCTCTCCAACCTTTCCTCCCACCTCGACTTCCTCCGTTGGCAAATGGGCGAGGCTGCCGAAGCGTTCCGCGAGGGCACTTCGGCCTCCAACGAGTACGCCATTTTCAACAACACCGTGCAAGCATCTATCGACAAGGCGCGTAAGCGCGTGTCGGAGCTTGCAATCGAACTCGGAGAAAAGCTCTATCCGCTGATGAAGCACATATATACTTCATCGTCGGTGTTCCTCCGTGTGCTCAACACCCTTGTGTCGTTCATCATCGCACACCGCAAGGCTATCGCCAATGTCGTTACCGTCATCGCCGCCTATTACGGGTGGATTGTGCTTGTCAAGACGGCCACCGTGGCGTGGAACGCCGTTGTCGGCATCGGCAAGGCCGCTATGGTGGCATACCGCACGGCAATTATCCTCGGGCGCATCGCCGTTATCGCTTTCACGCAAGGCGTGGGCGCGGCCACACACGCCATGCGCATACTCAACACCGTGGTAAAGGCCAACCCTTTCGGGCTGATCCTTTCGGTGCTCGCCGCCGTCGCAATCGCAATCAAGGCGCTGTGCGACCGCACTTCGGAATATACAAAGAAGATGCGCGAGGCCAGGAACACCGCCGCCAATTTCTCGGAGGAACTGCACAAGGAAATGAAGACCATAGACACGCTCATGGGGCGGCTCGAAGCGGCAAAGAAAGGCACGAAGGCATACAAGGAGGTCAAGGACGAAATCATCAAGCAGTACGGCAAATATCTCAAAGGGCTTATCGACGAGCGCGGAGAAATCACCAACCTTGCCGAGGCGTACAAACGCCTCGCCGCCGCTGCCCGTATCGCCGCCCGGGAGCGGTCGATACAGGTTGCCCGTGAAACCGCCGACGAAACTTACCGCGACTCTTTCAAGGAATGGGCGAAGAAGTTGCAGGAGTCGCTTATCGACGAGGGCAAATCCCTGCGCGACGCCGTCCGCATCACAAATCAGGTGGTGTATCAGTTGCAGACCACGGGCACACTCTCGCAAGACCTTGTGAACGAGCTGCAAGCAATCAAGGGCAACACCTGGCAGCAGAAAGGTATGGCGACGCACCCGGTGAACATCGTGAATGAAATGATAGCCGGGCAGACCGAGTATAATGTCACTATGGAGGAAATCAAGGATATAGAGCGCAACGGCAATCCGCTCGCCACATATACCGAGGCGGAACTGCGCCGCTTTATCCGTGACAACGAGGCGAATGTCGATGCCAACCGCGGAGGGCGCATTATTCTCGGACTGAACGAGCCTAACCCCACGGTGCGCGATGTGTCGGCTGCGGAGCTGCGCGACTTCCTCGACGAGGCACGGGCCCGGCTGTCGGTGCTCGAAAGCCCGACGCCGGAGGTCGTGGGCGGTAATCCCGACTTCAACCTCGACGACTTCACACCCTACGAGTCGGAGAAAGACCGAAAGGCGAGGGAAGCAGCCGAGCGCAGGGCGCAGGTCAAGGCCCGTAAGGACTTCCGCGATGCCCTCAACGACACCAAGGGCGACTGGGAGGCAGCAGCTGCGCAGAATATCTCCGACTATTCCGCAGGGTTGAAGCCGTGGTCGCAATTCCTTCTCGATAAATACAATCTCGAAGTCAAGTATTACGAAGACCGCGAGGCTGTCTATAAACGCTTCAACCTCACCGAGGACGAGGACTATCAGGAACTGCTCAAAAAGAAAGAGGAAATGCAGGCCGCATGGCTCAAACGCAATGCAGCCCTCAAAGTCGACGAGGCGAAGCGTATGCAGCAGACCGAGGAAACGGACGCGCAAATGGATTTTTACACGCCCGGCAGTGAGCTGTACCAAAAGGAGGAAGCCTTGCAGCAACGGCTTTTCGATATCCGCATCAAGTACCTCAAACAGATGCAAGCCGCTTACAACGAGGCTTCGGAGGAATGGCACGGCTACAAGGTGCAGATTGAACAGGCCGAGGCTGCGGAGCAACTGCGCCGTCAGAAATTGCTCTCCCAGCGTGTGGCCGAATGGCGCAAGCAGTATGAATACCGCGAGGCCGGGCAACGCTATGCCCTCGAAATGGACTTGTTGCTCGAAGCATACGACCGGGGGCTTATATCCTACAAGGAATATCTGCAAGCGCAGCGCGACTTGAAAAAGAAGTATGCCGGGGAATACCTGCCGGAGTCGGCAAAACCCTCGGAGGGATCTGCCGACCGTCAGGCCGTGGCGATGAAACGCGACCTCGATGTGGTGAAGTCGCTCTACGACCAGGGAATACTCGACAAGAAGCAGTACGAGGACGCAAAGGAGCGTATCGAGATGGCATACAATAAGAAGTCGCTCGATGCAGTCCGCAAGTTCGGCTCGACGCAGACAAACCAACTTCTCGACATTTACGAGGCGTGGAAGAATTTCTTTGATGCCACCGAGGAAGACGGCGGCAACTGGGCCACGCGCCTTGCCGCTCTCGCCCAATCGGTGTTCGCAGTTATGGCCGCAGGTATGCAGCAGATGTCGGAGTATATGCAAGCCGAGGCCGACCTTGAAATCGCAAAGGCTGAAAAGAAGTACGACCGCGAGATTGAGCTTGCCGAGGGCAACTCCTACAAGGTCAAGAAAGCCGAGAAAGACAAGGAAAAGGAGATAGCCAAGATTAAGTCCGACGCCTCGCGCAAGCAGTTCGCAATGCAGGTGATACAGGCCGTGGCGCAGACTGCCACCAACGCCCTGAACGCCTACGGCTCGGCGGCGCAGGTGCCCGTAATCGGCTATATCCTCGCACCTATCGCGGCGGCTATGGCCGTGGCCGCAGGTGCTATCCAAATCGCCACTATCAAGAAACAGCAACAGGCATCGGAGGCGCAGGGCTATGCCGAGGGTGGCTTCACCCCTCCCGGCGGCAAGTACGAGGAAGCAGGTGTCGTTCACAAAGGGGAATGGGTCGCCTCGCAGCGACTTGTCAATAATCCCCGAACCCGCCCTTTGTTGGAGGCTCTTGACTATGCGCAGCGCACCAACACCATCGGCTCTATAACAGCAGCCGATGTGTCGAGAACGATAACCGCACCGGCGGTTATCGCGGCGCAGCAGTCAGCACTCCAAACCATAGTGAACAACACCTACACCCAGGAAGCCCCTGCGAGCGACGGCAGAATTGTGGCCGTGCTCGACCGCCTCGACGCGCGGCTCAACGAACCTTTTGTGACCGTGAACACCGTCAGCGGCGATCACGGCATACAAAAGGCACAGGAGGAATACGACCGACTGATGAAGAACAAATCACCCAAATCAAAACGATAATGCAAATCTACGTCAACAACAGGCTCGCGGCCTTGAAGCAAGGCACTTCGTTTGAGTATGTTTCCGAAAACCGTATGTTCAGCGGCAGCGACGGCTACACGCTGACAATCACCTTTCCGCTCAAAGACTGCCCGGAGAACCTTGCTATCTTCGGCCAC
Source organism: Muribaculaceae bacterium Isolate-002 (NCI) (assembly GCA_004102805.1). Classification (GTDB taxonomy): domain Bacteria; phylum Bacteroidota; class Bacteroidia; order Bacteroidales; family Muribaculaceae; genus JAGBWK01. Next base: position 7,639 of record SCEG01000021.1, on the reverse strand, counting down.
ATCAACCGTGCCGATGTGGCGGCGCAAAAGGTGATTTTCGACTGCGAGATACGCGACCGTGGCTTCTACAAGTTCGGCTCTATCACCATTACCGAAATATCCGAGGCCGAGGTCAAGACGCAATTCTTGGAGGGGCGCTCCGAGCAGAACTTCGACAAGACTTTCGACAAGGTGTATATAAACGAACTCGACCTCGGCGCACCCCCGATAACCTCTACCTCGCAGATAACCCCCTCCAACGCCTGGCACCCGGCCTCAAACTCCGACCGATGCGTGGCCCTGCCTTGGGTCAACGACTATTCCGGCAATATCCAAAATCTCGCCGAATATGTCGTAGATGATGCCGCGCAGGGGAGAGGGCATTTTGAATGGAACAGCGAGAAGACCACGGGGCTGTCGTGGCAACCCTATCTGCTGCACATAACACGGAAGATATGCGAGGCCGTGGGCTACACGCCCGACTTCTCGAAATGGGAGGAACACGAGGAATACAAATACCTCCTTATCTGCAACGCTCTCCCTCATGCGTGGTATATGCCGGGCTTCGCAAACGCCCTGCCGCACTGGACGGTCGAGGAATATTTCGAGAAGTTGGAGCTGTTTTTAGGGGGAGAGTTCGACTTCGACCACCGGGGCAAGCACATCACTTTCGCCTTTACCCACGAGGTGCTTGCAGACAAGCCGACCGTCTGCATCGCCGACGTGGTGGAGGAACACTCCACCGAGGTAAAGGTCGAGGAAGAAGACTGCGACTACTCCGAGGCGAAGAACCTTGTCTATAAGGACTGCGACCACGAAATGTGGAAGTATTACAGCTGCGACTGGTTTATTGAGGGGTGGCAGAACCGTGTGGTGCGCTACAAGACGATGTCGGAGCTGCTTGCAGCCAATCGCGGTTACCGCACTTGGAGAGGGCAGCGTGGACGCAACGCCCAAATCGACAAGCTGCTCTATGCCGAGGACTGCGACGCCTACTTCCTGATACGCACCGTTAGCCGCGAGCGGAAGATTGACTTTTCCCCGGGGCTGATACGGATTTATTACCTCTATACCTGCCGTCTGCAACCCGTAAATCTCTTTGGTGGCCGCATAGTGAACCCCGAAGAGGATGCCGACAGCGAGGAAATAGAGTTTGTTCCGGCGTGGATAGACGATACCGAAGAAAAGTATGGACGTGTGCTGTTCCTTTCTTTCTCCGGCTACGACGAGGACACCGACACAACGAGCGAGGACGACAGCGACCACCCCTTTCTCAAAACTATCTCCGACTCGACACTCGCCGCAGGTGAGAAAGAGAAGAAATCGGAATATTACGACCGCATATATGTGGGGTGGTACGACGGCGCCAATCACTTTGTCGGCAATCACCTGCCATATCCCAATGTCGAGGATATAGCCATAGCCGACGATTGGAGCAACTTCGCATACGTCCACTTCTCCCTACGCATCAACAACCGCCTCACACGCCGCAGCAAAGTGTTCCACACCGTCGAGCCGAAGATGAAGACTACCTTTAAGTTCCTCGCCAATACAATCCCCGATGTGCGCTCCCTGTTCCTTATCCGGGGCAAACGCTACATCTGCGAAAAAATAACTGCGACGTTCACCGAAAATGGAATGTCGCAGTTACTAAAAGGCATCTTCTACCCCGTCAAGGATTAAGCGGCAACCTCCGCCTCAACCTCCGGCGTGGCGTTCTTCCTCGGACGGCCACGCTTTTTCTTTTCAACTCCCGGCTCTTCCTTGACAAGACCGAGGGCAACAGCATCTTTGCGGTCAAGACCGAAGAACTCCGGCGTTCCCGGCTTGACTACGATCTTTCCGTCAATCTTTCCGTAAAGAACCCAGTCAAGCACCTTTCTGTTGGCGATGTCAACCTTTTTCTGATTTTTACGAATATAAATATTCGTAATGCGGTTGCCATATTCATGTCCGAGGGCTTCCGCGATTGTTTCGTTAGCAATATCCAATTCGGAAGCTATTGTAGCCCATGAATGTCTGGCCCAATAGCTTGTGAGCATCGGAAACAACGGTTGATACTCTTTTTTGCCACCGCGCCCGGGTTTTCTCTGCATAGGCCCTACCTTTTGAAGTTCCTTGTTCATTTTGCGACGGAAAAACTCATCGTTAGTCCAGTGATCGAGTATGAACAGCAGGTAATTCTCGCCGCTATACTTGTCGAAAAGCTCCATTGCTTCCGGCTCTACCTTCATTGAGTAAAGGTGGCCTGTTTTTGCTCGGTTGAAATCCAAGCGTCCATTCTTCATTTCCTTTAAGTTGGCAAGGTCAATCATATTAACCCCCATAAGGAAGAATGATAGCTTAAACATTCCCACATATTTCTCCGCGTGTTCCTCACAGTTAAAGAAGAAAAGGCGGCGCAGTTCCTCTACGGTCAAAGACCTTTTGGCCGTTTCAACCGCCTTAATTTTGAACTTGCGGAACGGATAGTGTGAAGTGACCTCGTTCTCTATCGCGTTGTTAAACACAGCGCGGAGATTACGAAAGTGCAGGTTACGGGCATTGACACTCGGTGAGGTCTGCGCCATGAATATGTTGAAGCTATTAAGCCAGTCAAGCGTGATGTCCTCAAAGCGGAGTGTTTCGATAGCATCGCCTACATAAGCCTTTACTCGATTGAGAGTGTGCATATATGTTTCCTTGGTGCTTGCTTTCTTTGTTTCGATGAATTTAAGAAAACGCACCTTGAAAAGCGACTCATCGACCTTTTCCTCCTTTTCGGGGTTCAATTCGGCAAGAATACTGTTGCGTATGTCATTTGCTGACATATCCTTGATGCGACCCTCTCGTGTGAGATTTATGATGTGAGCATCAACAATCTGCTTCACTTCATAAATATACGCATTAAGGACTTGCTTTTCCGGGTGATTGAGGATTTTGCCTCTTACTGCGTCCCATTGAGTCGGGTGCAATTTCACCTCAAGTGAAATGTAACTCGTCTTGTTACCATGCCCAATCGCTATTTTCATAACCGAGGGCACACCCGGTTTTGAGCGACGGCAATCTAAATAAAACTTTGTGCTTGCCATACTTAAAATGCGAGGAACACTCGATGCTGCACCTTGTACCTTGCACAAACCATGTACAAGGTAATGTACAAGGTAACGTCATCTTCTTTGTGCAAGGTTCAGCATTTTTGTGCATTTTACCTCTTTTTTTTAAGCTGTTTTTGGGCGCTAAACAACAATAAAACGCTGATTAAGGCTATTTATTGTGCCTATAATCAGCGTTTTAAGGATTGTGGTCCCACTTGTACTTTGAACTTCAAGGTAACTTATTGTAGGGCAGTTTATTCTCTATGTTAAAGTTCGGAATTGGCTCAGATGAGGCACCTCTGTACTTCATCATTTTGCAACGCCGTTCTTATCTTCGTTTTTGCAAAGTTAATCATTAATTGCCATAGTGCCAAATTAGTCATCTTAAAAGTTCATAAAATGAACTGCTATTGGCTATAAGCTATCAGACATCAGGAACTGTCTTAATGTCAGATGTTTTATACCCTCGTAGTTCTGAGGACGTGACATCGGATTCATGGATATGACATACTTGGGATAGTTGTCTTGTATCTTCAGCAGATTTCCGAACTCCCGCTCCATTGTCTTGTCGTCAGCGATGAGATAAGCCACCTGTATATAGACTGATGTGCCGCCTTTTTCGACAACGAAATCAATTTCACCATTGGGAAGTGTTCCTACGCTGATCTTGTATCCAAGATTTTTAAGGTGAAGATAGACTGCATTTTCTATTACCTTCTCTATGTCGCCTGTGCGGTTTTGCCCGGCAAGCATATTGCGCAAACCCAAGTCCTCGAAATAGTATTTATCGTTGGTCTCCAACAAACGTTTTCCATGTATGTCGTATCTCGACACCTTATTGATGATGTAAGCGTTTGAGGCGGCTTTAAGATAGTTTATCGCAGACAACGGGGTCAGTTCCACCCGCTGTGATTTGAGATATTTGGACAATGACGTGGCCGAAACAAGTTGACCTGCGTTGTCGCTGACGTATGACATCAGATTTTCAAATAGTGTCACATTGCGAAGTCCTTCCCGCTGCACCACATCTTTAAGAACAATGGTATTGTAGATGTTCTGGATATATTCCCAGACCATATCCTCATTTTCAAGTCCGAGACGGTACAGGTGAGGAAGACCACCGAAGCCGAGATATTTCAGAAGACTGTCATCTGAATCATTAAGGTTGTGAAAGGTCAGGAACTCCCGGTATGACAAACTCAGGATATGAATCTCAATATATCGACCGCCGAGGTATGTGGATAGCTCTGACGAAAGCATCTTGGCGTTACTTCCGGTCACGACAATCTGGCACTCCTCGTCGGCATTCAGGCTACGGAGTACATTTTCAAAGCCATTTATATCCTGCACCTCGTCAATGAGCAGATAGTTATCTGCACCTTCTTTCAGTTTGCCGTCAAGGTATCGCGAGAGATCTTCTGCATTTCTAATGTCGGCATACTTTGTTTTTTCCTTATTGATATATATGATGTTGGCATCCGGATTACCGGCTTCAATCTCCGTGACGAGTTGACGGATTATATAACTCTTGCCAACACGACGCTGCCCGGTAAGGGCGATTATCATCCCCTTGCCGATAAATTTCTGAATATGCTCAATATACTGTTGCCTTGCTATAATCTTCATACCTGCAAAGGTAACGAATTTTGTTAATCATACCAAACAAAAATGGGATAATTCGCAGTTGTATTTGTTATACCTTACAAAATCACCCGGAAACTGCGAGAGGCGCGACGGCTTGACTTTGGCAGTCGCAAGCGAGGCATTGCCGGGGTGAGGCAATGCCGTCAGTGGCGTTTGGAGCGAGTCCGGCACTACCGCTGACCGCATTGCCAGAATTGAAGAGTCGGCTAAACACCGAGTGTCTGATAGCCTGAGCATGTTGCTTCGCTGTACATGCCAAGTCTATTTGCCACTCCGTGTTCTTACGCCGCCTCCATCATTCGTTATTTGAGTCGTTGCGCCACTCTCCGTTAGCAGCAGTCCACGGGCCGAGACAGTGATGTGCCTCCTTCCTTCGTCGGGGGCATATCACAGACTCGTCTTTCCGGGACTGGACAATTCTATTTACAGACATTTCAATATTACGAAAATTTCAGAGCGATTATGTAGCCGTATGTTTTCACCGTTCCGGAGTCGTGGCTCCTGTTATTGTCTAATCAACAGCGATTTTAACTTGCTTGCCAATAGTTAACGTGTGGTGCCGGGGATATTCTTTTTCCTTTTGACTGAAAAATCTCCAGACACAAAATGGTATTTGCCTCCGTAAGCTCCGGCGAATACTTCATTTTGCACTCGTATTTTTCCGTCAAAGGGCGAACATCCCCTTTGTTCACCACACGCCTTTGAGGTGTCAAGCAAGCGAAAACCGATGGTGATATACAAATAAAAAAAAGTCGCAACGATGAAAACAAACAGCCACATAAAAGGTCAAAGCGAAGCTCAAAGCCTCAGGTTCAACCAAATAAAAAAGGTTGCAAAGGTGGTGGCTATCATCATCGGAGTAATAATCGGAACTCTGGTGTGGGCGATGGTCAAACCTGTAATCCGAGGTGCGGGCTGGGTAATATCCATTATAACCGCAATAATGATAATCTTTTGGTTATTCACCCTTTAATATAACACTGATATGGCTACTATGAAATCCAACAACGCTGCAATCGCAGCTATGCAGCTGATGCTCCAAGAGCGTTGCATCGCAGAACCCACATTCGCCATCAAGATGGCTAACCCGTCCAAGAGTATGGAAGGCGCAGTAAACTATCTGTGCGGACAAATTCAGAAGAGCGGTCTGTGCTGTGTCGATGACGCTACCGTGATGAACATATTGGTTCACTACTTCGACGAGAATGAGATTGAGGAAGGCGGAAAAGTCAACTGCAACATCGTGGTATCCAAGCCGGAACTTTCCGATGAGGATAAGGAGGAACTCAAAGAGCAGGCTATGGAGCAATACAAGGAGGAGCAACTCCGAGAAATCAGACGGCAGTCAGCTCCGAAGACTCAACCCAAGCCGACCGCCACCGCTCCCAAAGCCGGAGCAGAAATCAATGTTCAACCCAATCTTTTCGACTTCTAAAACTTCAAGGATATGAAACCTCGCAATAAGAAACAACAGCATATAGTGGAACTGAGTGGGCGACTTCGCCCGCTCACCACTCCCCAAATGAATTGGGCACTCAACTCTACCATCAATCACTATGGTTATAGGTTGAAGAACGGAATGTGCACCTGTATGAAATGCGGTCACGAGTGGCTGGAGACACGCAACGGAATGTGTCTATGCCCCGAATGTGGCACTCAGATTGAAATCAAGGATACAAAAGAGCGTGTTATCCGCGAAAAGTCCTATTTCAACGTAATCACCACCATCGAAGACTATCAGGTAATCAGAATGTTCCTGATGATGGTTGAAATGCGCAAGGGTATGAAGGTGAAACCTGCCTATCTTGAAATCGGTCAGTATTTCATTGACCCCAAAGGCAATAAGACCGTTGTCGCTATCCCTCGTACTCTCGGTTGCTATGTTGATACCTTTGCATTCGGCGCACCACTTGAAATCAGAAATGACGGGGAGGCTTATATGTACGTTTCAGACCAATGGGTATATCCTCACATCAAGGTCACTGACACCATCAAGCGCAACGGGTTCAAGAACTCTGTCCACCATATCCACCCCGTGACTATGTTCCAAGAGTTGCTGACCAACCCAAAAGCCGAGACACTGATGAAAGCCAACGAGATAGGATTGTTACGATACCTTTGTGCAAGACCAGCCTATAAGTCAGACATTGACAAGTATTGGAACACCATTAAGATAGCCAAGCGCAACGGCTACAAGGTTAAAGACCCGCAGATGTGGTTTGACTATATCAAGATGTTGGAGCGTATGGGCAGAGACCTCAATTCTCCCTCGCTGATAGCACCCAAAAACCTCAAAGTAGCCCACGATGAATATGTGGCTAAGGTCAATCGCCAGCGCATCAAGGAGCAGAGAGAGAAAGAACGTCAGCAAGCCATCAAGGACAAAGCCAAGTTCGAGGAACTCAAATCCCGCTACTTCGGAATGGAAATGACTGACGGAGAGATTGAAATCCACTCAATCGACACCATCGATGATTACTATAAAATCGGAGATAAACAATCTATCTGTTGCGGTACTGCCAAATATTACCTTAAAGAGGATACATTGACACTTACCGCCTACATCGGAAACAAGCAGATAGCCACCATCGAAATTTCGCTTGACGACTACCACATAATCCAATGCCGAGCCTTCGCCAATGAAATATGTGAGTACACCCAGCAGATAGCTGGTATCATCAACGCCAACAAGAAGATGATAGCAGAGAGAAAAAGAGCATAGACAGTGCCATATCAGCGATGAAGGTGGCGGAGTATAAGACCTCCGTCACCTTCATTTTGCCAAAAATTTCGTGTCTTGCCCTGAAAAAAGTTGACTCATAAAAGAGTCAAATTATGATTAAATTTCAGAGTTTGCCGCGACAAAAACGTCAGGCAATCCGGGAAGAGGTTCTCAGGCATTATGCCGAGACCGACATGAGTTATGGCGAAATAGCCGA
>SCEG01000214.1 GCA_004102805.1 Muribaculaceae bacterium Isolate-002 (NCI) | reverse complement strand
GATACGTTTGGAGTCTATATCAAGATAATGTCGAAGCGCATCTTTGCGCTCTATAGCCTGCTTTAGCTGGTCGTAGGTTATCATATTGCGGGAATTGGAGACGTTGTTTTTGGGGTGAAGTAAAATGTCGGGGCGCCGACTCTATTGTGCGTACATGGCCTCAAGCAAGTAGGCATATTTGGTATTAATCACCGGGCGCTTTATCTTACGCGTATTTGTAAGCTCGCCGCCTTCCATTGTGAATTCCTTGGGAAGAAGTGTGAAGCGCTTTATTTTCTCGTAGTTGGCAAAGCCTTTTTCCAGTTTCTCTATACGCTCCTGAATCATACGGTTGATTTCGGAATTGGCCACAAGATCGGCCATGGACTTATAGCTTATTTTCTTCTTTTCCGCATACTCACGCAGGGCGTCAAGAGCCGGCACGATAATGGCTGTCACATATTTGCGGCGGTCGCCGATTACGGCCACCTGCTCGAT
>SCEG01000213.1 GCA_004102805.1 Muribaculaceae bacterium Isolate-002 (NCI) | reverse complement strand
GTTCAGGGGCAGTTCCTTGTCGGCGCAGAAGCGGCAGAACTTGCGGCGCGGGGCAAATTTCTTCTTGAAGGCCATTTAGGCAACCTCCCCGGCAACTTCGTCGGCCAGCTTGACGGTCACGAACTTGAAGATGCCGTCGGTGATCCGGATATTACGTTCCAGCTCGGCCACCAGGGCGGCCGGGGCGTCGTACACCAGGCGCACGTAATAGCCGCGCATCAGCTTGTGCACGGGATAGGCCAGATCACGCATACCCCAGTGATCCACTTCCGTCATGACGCCCCCTTCGCGCTCGATAACCGTCACAAGAGCGTTGAGAATGCCCTCGCGGTTTTCGGCGGAAAGCTCCGGCGACAGGAGCAGCAGGGTTTCGAATTTCCGCATTGTTGTTCTCCTTTTGGATTGGCAGCCCGCGCGCTCCGGCGCGAGCAAGGAAGAAGCTGTATACAGAGGGGAGGACGGGGTGTCAAGCCCGAA
>SCEG01000212.1 GCA_004102805.1 Muribaculaceae bacterium Isolate-002 (NCI) | reverse complement strand
AGCTGGCACTCGCGTTTCGCTGCCGGCGTGGCCCCCGCGCGTGCCTGGCTGGCCGGGCGCGAGGTTCGCGGTGCGCGCATCGTCTGGCGCGAAGACGGCCGCGCCTGGCACCCGGGGCAAGCCTGGATCTGGGATGCGGGCGGTCTCGGCGTGTTCGATCCCGGCATCAACGCGCTCTCGATCGCGACTCACATCCTGCCGCGGCCGGTTCTCCTCTTCGATGCGCTGCTCGAATTTCCCGAGAATCGAGAGGCGCCCATCGCTGCCGGTTTGCGGCTGCGCGACACGGCCGGCGCGCCGATCAGCATGGACCTGGACTGGCGGCAGACCGGTCTGCAAAGCTGGGACATCGAAGTCGATACCGATGCCGGCATGCTCAGGCTATCGGAGGGCGGGGCGGTGCTGACGGTGCCCAGTGGCATCGAGCGTGCCGAGGACCGTGAATATGCCGGGCTCTACGCGCATTTCGCCGCTCTG
>SCEG01000211.1 GCA_004102805.1 Muribaculaceae bacterium Isolate-002 (NCI) | reverse complement strand
GGCAGGACGCGCCGGCCGGAGTCGAGGGTTCCATGAAGCGGCGCATCCGCGAGCCGGGACGAGTGAAGGTCGAAGGCCACGGCCTGACCAGCGAATGGCAGGCCAATCTGCTGGTCGGCGGCAGTCCGGCAGCGCCCGTGATTACCGGGGAACTGCGCGCTCTGAAGGGCAATTTCGATTTTCTGACCAAGAATTTCTCGCTCACGCGCGGGGTGATCACCTTTGGCGGCGACTCGCTGAGCAATCCGCTGCTGGATATAGTGCTGACCAATGAAACGCCGAACCTCCCGGAGCATATCAGCACCACCGGCACCGTGAGCAAGATGAAGCTCAGCCTGAGCAGTGAACCCAGCCTGCCCAGGGATGAAATCCTTTCCCAGATTCTCTTCGGCCGCAGCACCAATGAACTGGGCCGCCTGGAAGCCCTGCAACTGGCCGGGGCCGTGGCCCAGCTGGCCGGTTTCGGCTCGGGCGGGGG
>SCEG01000210.1 GCA_004102805.1 Muribaculaceae bacterium Isolate-002 (NCI) | reverse complement strand
GCATCAACGAGAACCATCAGATCAGCCTTACTGCTTTCGGCGGCCAGCAGAATCATATCCGTCGCCCCAATCAGCGCTCAGGCCTCTCTGTAATGGGCTATCAGACTTATGGAAAGGAGTATATGGACGGTGAGTGCATGTACAAGTACAACCCCACTTACGGTTACGACAAGTACGGTCACGTAAAGACTCAGAATAAGAACTACTCTCACAAGCCTATCATCCAGCTCAATCATATCTGGAAGATTGACGACAGCTCATCGCTCTCGTCGGCTCTCTACGCTTCATTCTGCGACGCCGGCGGCTACTCCGGTCAGGCTACAGGCCTCAACGGATACTCTTATTCCGACTGGTATGGCGCTACCGACGGTGTGCTCTCGACCCGCTTCCGTCGTCCCGACGGCACTTTCGATTACGGTGCTATCCAGGAAATCAACGAGAACTCTACCGAGGGTTCAATGTATGCAATGTCGGTAGGT
>SCEG01000209.1 GCA_004102805.1 Muribaculaceae bacterium Isolate-002 (NCI) | reverse complement strand
CCTTTCAAACATACCGTAAAGGGCGGTTTCTATTTCTGATGTCTGCTGTTGTGAATGTCAATGTGCCTAAGGGGTGGGCGGAGCTGTCTCAGCATCAACTCCGCTTCCTCCTTACGGCTATGGTGGCCGTAAATCTTGGCAACAAGAATGTCGGCTACCGCTCTCAGGAGGACTATGCCGCACAGACGGCCGCACAAGTGCAGACATTGTGCTTCTTCAAATGGTCGGGGCTCACTGTCGTTTGCCCCTATGACTCCGGCTACCTCGTGCGCTCCGGCGACATGGAGTTTATGTTGTCGGCCGAAACGGTGGCCGCTGCTCTTTCTCATCTTTCCTGGACTAAGGAACTGCCACAGGAACCTGTCCGCCTCGATTCCGTTGACGGTGCAAACGCTATCCCGGCAGACATTTCTTCGGGCCTCTCATTCGACGCTTGGCTCGCTTGCGAGACCCAGTGGCAGCGTTATCAGTCCAACCCC
>SCEG01000208.1 GCA_004102805.1 Muribaculaceae bacterium Isolate-002 (NCI) | reverse complement strand
GTTGGGGCCCGGCGTGACGGCGGCAATCAGCGCATAACTCAGAAAAGAACAGAACACGACGAACGGCATGACATTCTCCTTGCTTTTTTCCAGAATAGCGCTGACAGTTCCATCGAAATAGCAAATATTTTTGCATTTATAATTCAATAAATCCGATTTAAGTAAGTATTCATGGACTTGCGCCGCCTGGAAGCCCTCAGCGCCGTGGTGGACGAAGGCAGCTTTGAGAAGGCCGCCCGCCGCCTCTGCTGTGCGCAATCCACGGTCACCTTTCAGATCCGCCAGCTGGAACAGGAGCTTGGTCTGCAATTGTTCGAAAAAGTGGGTCGCCGCATGCGTCTCACCGAGGCGGGCCAGGGGCTTATGCCCCAGGTGCGCGAGCTGGCCCGGATGCTCGAGAGCCTGCGCGCGGCGGCACGGCGGGAAGAGCCGCGCGGCCGGTTGCGCGTGGCCGTGGGTGAAAGCCTGCTGGCCTACAAA
>SCEG01000207.1 GCA_004102805.1 Muribaculaceae bacterium Isolate-002 (NCI) | reverse complement strand
GCCGCGCCCTGCCGCCCCCAAGCCCGCCTGAAAGGCCCTTGCATCTTCGGCGGCGACATGTTTGCGCACTACGGACACTTTTTGCTGGAAAGCCTGAGCAGATATTAGGCCATCGCGCGCGGCAAGCCCTGGCTGCTGCTGTTCATGTCGCCCAATCCGACCATCCGCCCCTGGCACAAGGATGCCTTCAACATTCTGGGCCTTACCCACAGGATACAGTTTATCCGAGTGCCCACCCTGGTGGTTGAGTTAATCGTCTCGCCGCCCGCCTGCGCCGCCTCGCCCCCGCCCTTGCCCCTTGCCCCGCCCCCGCACCAGTATGCCCTGACCGCGGCTTTCCGGCCGCACCGCCCCCTAACAACCATCCGGATGAATTCCCGCCTATTCCCACCCGCTGAAATGATGCTGGCGACCATCGGTCTGCCCCTGTCAACGCGCCTCCGCCCCCGCCTGCTCACCATCCATTCCCTCACTCCTGTCC
>SCEG01000206.1 GCA_004102805.1 Muribaculaceae bacterium Isolate-002 (NCI) | reverse complement strand
TACTTTCTTGAGCGGAATATAAACGCCTCCACCTCAAATGGATAAAATACGTTTGCACATATTTTTTAGAGTTTCAAGTAATAATATTGCACTTGCGTAATAGAACAGGGTAACTAATATTAATAATTGGGGGCGGCGTGGGTGCGGCATCGCTCACGAGGCTTTCGCCGTGGAGAGTGTCGCGCCCGCATCCCGCTCGGTCACCGCCGCGCCGTCAGGCCTGCTTCAGTTCCTGAATCAGGTTTGTGAGCCCCTGGGCCTGCGCGGCCAGGTCGGACACGGCCTTGGCCGCCTCAGCCATGGCCTCGGCGGTCTGGCGGGACATGTCGTTGACCTGGACAATGGACTGGTTGATTTGCTCGCTGGCGGAGGACTGCTCCTCGCTGGCCGTGGCAATGGCGTTGACCTGATCCCCGGTGGCCTCCACGGTGGCAACAATTTCCTGCAAAGCCTGACCGGACTGGTTGGCCAGTTCCGTGGCC
>SCEG01000205.1 GCA_004102805.1 Muribaculaceae bacterium Isolate-002 (NCI) | reverse complement strand
CGGCCCGGTTTCCAGAACGGTGGTTTACGACCATAGCTGCCGCTTCCAAAATGCTCAAGCGGCCATGCCGTTGTCTTCGGTCTTGCCATCCTCAATCCGCATTTCTAGCGGGCCGGGCCTGTGATACGCCGCGCGACAGCGAACTCCGCTGTAAAAGGAACAAGACGCAATGGCGCAGATGACTGACAAACAACAACGCGGCTGGGCTTGGGCCGCTGCCGTACTGACGCCCCTGGCCTATCTGCTGTTCTACACGCCCTACGGCATGGACACCACGGATTTCGGCTATTTTTACGGTTATGCCTGGCGCATTCTGGAAGGGCAGGTGCCGTATCGGGATTTTTACTACATCAAGCCTGCGCTGCCCTTGTACTGGCATGCGTTCTGGATGTGGCTCACGCCGGAGAGCGTCAATGTGCTGGCCGGAAAGGCCGGTTTTGTGGCCGGCATGCTGGCGGCCTCCTGGTTCGCGGCGCTTTTTCT
>SCEG01000020.1 GCA_004102805.1 Muribaculaceae bacterium Isolate-002 (NCI) | reverse complement strand
TTTTTATACCACTTATTTTATTGAAAATCAGAGAAATGAATGCGAAAATCACCCTTTCCCATTCAGACTTCCCCCGCTATAAAATAACAGGCTTTTCGGAAGCACAAGACTTTTTTAAATGAAAGAGCCGTGGGTGCCGGATGTTTGTGTGATGGCTTGTTAAAATTGTCGTGATAAAATCGTGGATTATGAATTGCAATTGTCGGGGAGTTTTTTTATATTTGTCATTTGTTTTTAGCGGGGATTGGTCTCCGCACAAATGGTCGTGTTATGACAATCGAGATATTGACGCAGAATGTTGAGAAGCCGGCGCTCGACTGGGAGAAGGTGGAGCGGTGGATTGTTGAGGTGGCGCACCGGCAGGGGCGTCGCACCGGTGCTCTTACTTATATCTTTTGTGATGACGAGCGCATTCTTGAAGTCAACCGGCAGTATCTCCAACATGACTACTACACGGATATCATAACGTTTGACAATACGACCGGCAAGCTGATTCGCGGCGATATGTTTATCTCTCTCGACACTGTGGCCACGAATGCCGAGGCTGTAGGCGCTTCGTATGACGACGAACTGATGAGGGTGATAATTCACGGCGTGCTGCATCTCTGCGGCATCAACGACAAAGGCCCCGGCGAGCGCGAGGTTATGGAGGCGCATGAGAATGATGCTCTCGCGCTTTGGCGAGCGGGTTGCTGAGTGAGATATTTCCCTACAAGCTATCACGAAAATGCAAATATCGCACGGAAATCGCCTTAAAATCGGCCTTATTTCTGGATAAACATTTGAATATCAAGCGTTTATTGCGAAAATTTGCTGACAATATTTTTGCGAAATATAAATTACAGATGAAATACGAATTTGATGTCATAGTGGTTGGAGCCGGTCACGCCGGCTGTGAGGCGGCTCACGCTTCGGCATGTATAGGTGCTGATACGCTGCTTGTGACGCTCGACATGAATAAAATTGCGCAGATGAGCTGCAATCCTGCCGTAGGTGGTATAGCCAAAGGGCAGATAGTTAGAGAGGTCGATGCGCTTGGCGGTATGATGGGGGTTGTGACCGACAGTTCGGCCATCCAGTTCCGCATGCTAAACCGCTCCAAAGGTCCGGCGATGTGGAGTCCGCGCTCGCAGTGCGACCGAATGAAATTCTCAGCGATGTGGCGTCATATACTTGAGAATACACCTAACCTGTCGATGTGGCAGGATGATGTTATAGATGTCATCGTAGAGGATGGTGTTATCAAAGGTGTTGTGACGGCTATGGGTGTCAGGTTTTATGCAAAAAGCGTGGTGCTCACAAACGGCACATTTCTTAACGGTCTGATGCATATCGGCCGCACTCAGATAGAGGGCGGACGTGTAGCCGAGCCGGCATCGTGCGGTCTTACCGAGTCGCTGCGCAAACTCAGCTTTGCTACCGACAGAATGAAAACCGGTACGCCTGTGCGTATCGACGGACGTTCTGTCGACTTCTCGCTTGCTGTTCCGCAGGATGGTGACGACGCGCTTGTTGACGGCGGAGATTTCCATAAATTCTCCTACCTGCCGGGTGTGCATCGCACTCTCGAACAGCGTCAGTGTTTTGCTGTCTATACCTCTGAAGCCACCCATGAGGTGCTCCGCCGAGGGTTGCCTGACTCTCCGCTTTTCAATGGTCAGATACAAAGTATCGGTCCGCGCTATTGCCCCTCGATAGAGACAAAAATTGTGACCTTTGCCGACAAGACGGAGCATCAGCTTTTTCTTGAGCCCGAAGGTGAGGATACGCAGGAGTATTATCTCAACGGCTTCTCTTCATCGCTGCCTATTGATATTCAGGTTGAGGCTCTGCACACCATTCCGGCATTCCGCAATGTGCAGATCTATCGTCCCGGATATGCTATCGAATATGACTTTTTTGACCCCACGCAACTGCGCCACACTCTCGAGACAAAACTCGTGGACGGTCTGTATTTCGCGGGGCAGATCAACGGCACCACGGGATATGAGGAGGCTGCCGGACAGGGTCTCGTGGCCGGAGCAAATGCAGCTCTTTCCGCTCTTGGGCGTGAACCGTTTACGCTTGGCCGTGACGAAGCCTATATCGGGGTTCTGATTGACGACCTTGTAACAAAGGGTGTCGATGAGCCGTACCGCATGTTTACGTCACGTGCCGAATACCGCATACTCCTGCGTCAGGATGATGCCGATGAGCGTCTCACTCCACGTGGCCGTGAAATTGGACTTGTGGATGATGTGCGCTATGAAGCTTACTCCGACAAGTTGCGGCGCAAAGAATGCCTGATTGATTTCATAAACGGTTTCTCCGTCAAGCCCGCTCTTATCAATGATTATCTTGTTTCGATAGGGGAGACGCCCATGCAGCAGGGCTGCAAGCTGTCGCAGCTGCTTTTGCGTCCCGCTCTCGATTTGCGTAAACTTGCGGCAGGGATAAAGCCGCTTGACGATTTCATTGCATCGCTCGGTGATGACCGCATCGACGAAATAATCGAAGCGGTGGAGATTATGGTGAAATATCGCGGATATCTCGACCGCGAAAAGCAACTCGCCGACAAAGCGCGCCGTCTCGAAGGGCTCGTGCTCGGTGATAAATTCGACTACTCGTCGCTCACGTCATTGTCGACCGAAGCCCGTCAGAAACTTGATAAAATACGGCCTCTTACCGTGGGGCAGGCATCCCGCATTCCGGGGGTGTCGCCATCTGATATCAATATTCTTCTTTTGTTGCTCGGAAGATAGAAAATCAATGTTTCACGTGAAACATTTTTGCGCTAAATAATACTTTTACAATAATATAAACTTAAAAAAAGAATCATGGAATACATCAAACGACACATTCGCGACGTTCAGGATTTTCCTCAGAAAGGTGTCCTCTTCAAGGACCTCACCACCGCGTTTAAAGACCCGCGTGCTCTTCATATCATCGGCTGGGATCTTGCGCAGCTTTACCGCGACAAAGGTGTCACAAAGGTTGTCGGCATTGAGTCGCGCGGATTTATCGGCGGGTCAATCCTCGCCTTTGAAATCGGTGCGGGCTTTGTGCCCGTGCGCAAGCCCGGCAAACTTCCTGCCGACACGCTTCAGGCCTCCTACGACAAGGAGTATGGCAAAGATGTGATAGAGATACACCGCGATGCAATCACGCCTGATGATATCGTGGTGCTCCACGACGATGTTCTCGCCACAGGTGGCACTATGCGCGCTGCCTACGACCTCGTGAAAAGCATGAACCCGAAGAAGGTCTATGTCAATTTCATCATCGAACTGACTGCGCTCGGCGGCCGTGCGAAACTTCCCGCCGACGCCGAAGTGACCTCTCTCATTCAGTATTGATAAATATAACTCGGGGAGGGTGTCAACGGCGCGTCAAGGCGTTGCCGGCGGCACCCTCCCTCATTTGTATAGGATATTATTGTTATGGCAAAGCACGACAAAAGCGAAGCTCTGAAAGAGAAAATCTCGATACTTCCATCCACTCCCGGCGTATATACTTATTATGACGCCGAGGGTACGGTCATATATGTAGGCAAGGCAAAAAATCTCAAACGGCGCGTGTCGTCATATTTCAACCGCACGCACGACTCCGTGCGCACAAATCTCCTTGTCCGTGCAATCGCCGATATGTCGTATATCGTGGTGCCGACCGAGCAAGACGCGCTTAATCTGGAAAACTCCATGATTAAGGAATACAAGCCACGCTATAATGTGCTGCTCAAAGATGATAAATCCTATCCCTGGATATGCGTGACAAAAGAGCACTATCCACGGGTGTTTCTTACACGACACCGCATCAAGGACGGCTCGAAATATTATGGCCCCTACACCGAAGCGGGGGCTGCAAAGGCTGTGCTTTCGCTAATAGGACAGCTCTATCCGCTGCGCACATGCCGGCATCAGATAACACCGGAATATATCGCCCGCGGCAAGGGGCGTCTCTGCCTCGAATACCATCTGAAAAGGTGTCAGGGATGCTGCAAAGGTATGGTGTCGGAGCAAGAATATGCGCGATATATCGAAAGCGTGAAACAGATACTCAACGGCGAGACACGCGAGCTGATGGATTACCTGAAAAGCGAGATGAATGCGCGTGCCGAGGAGTTGAAATTCGAAGAGGCGCAACAGCTCAAGGAGCAGTATCAGCTTGTCGAGCGTTATCGTGCCAAAAGCGTCATTATATCGCAGGTGCTCGATGATATCGATGTGTTCGGTGTCGACGACGATGACCGGTGCGTCTATGTCAACTATATGCATCTGCGGCGTGGGGCAGTGGTCAGAAGTGTCACTCTTCGCTATACGCGGCGCCTTGAAGAGACCGTTCCTGAAATTCTGGCTTACGCTCTCAATGAGGTCAGCCGGCGTTTCGGCGCGGTATATGACGAGGTGGTAGTGCCTGAAATACCCGATGTGGAGTTTGACGGCGTTACATTCACTATACCCCAGCGCGGCGACCGTGCGAAGCTGCTTGATGTATCAGTCCGCAATGCGCGCCAGGCCAAAATTGATTATCTGAAGCATCTCGAAAAGGTCGATCCGGAGCAGCGCACCGAGCGTCTGCTCGAGCGAATGAAGGCTGATTTCCGCCTTAAGGAGCTGCCACGGCACATCGAATGTTTTGATAACTCCAACATACAGGGCACAAATCCAGTCGCCTCGTGTGTGGTGTTTAAAAACGGCAAGCCGTCAAAAAGAGATTACCGTCATTTCAATATAAAAACTGTCGAAGGTCCTGACGATTTCGCTACGATGAAAGAGGTGCTGACGCGCCGCTACACTCGCCTGATGAACGAGGGCGAGCCGTTGCCTCAGCTCATAGTGGTCGACGGTGGCAAAGGCCAGCTTTCGTCGGCTGTTGAGGCTCTGGAGGAGATCGGGCTGAGGGGGGTGATTGCGGTGGTCGGCATCGCCAAGAGGCTTGAGGAAATTTATTTTCCGGGCGACTCCGTGCCCCTGTATATCGACAAGAACTCCGAGTCGCTGCGGGTAGTGCAGCATCTTCGTGACGAGGCTCACCGCTTCGGCATCACGCATCACCGCAACCGCCGCTCGAAGTCGCAGACGGTAAGTGTGCTCGACTCAATACCCGGAGTGGGGGAGGCCACGCGCACGACGTTGATGAAGCATTTCCGCAGCGTAAAGAAAATTTCGGAAGCTACCGAAGATGCTCTTGCCGAAGTGGTGGGTAAGGCAAAGGCCCGTGTGATACGTCAGTTTTTCGTCGACCGCGAGGCGCAGGCATGACGAGATTGTTCAGGTTGAGATTGGGACGGTCTCGATATCTATTGTGAGCACGAAGCCGATCAAGGTGCCGGAGAATATTATTTTCTCCGTTTCGGATATGGCGGCCTCTCCGCTGAATGCTATCCCTTTTCCGTCGGCTGTCTCGCTCAATTCTATTCCTGCGACGGTGACTGTGCCGTAGCCGGGTATTATATTGTTGATTTCAAATTTTCCGATTTTATTGTCGGGTGTCTCGAAAACCACCTCTCCGTCTTTTTCTGTAATTCTCACACCGTCGAGAGTGACGACAAGATTCTTGTCTCCGCCGATGCTGTATGTTCCCGATTGCGGGTGTATGATCAATACAGGTTCATCCTCTTTGCAGCCGCAGAGCAATAAAATCATGACAAATGTGAAGATGTAGCTGAAACGTTTCATAATTCATTTTTTAGATTAATTCTTACGGAATTGTTGTGAAATATATAACTGCGTTGAGACTCAAATAGTTCACTGTTTTCTATTAACGTTTATTAACTCCGAGGCTCAAAAATTCATTTTTTCGCGGCAATCCGTACATTAAAAATCGATTCTCAGCGATGTGTTTCGGCATCGGGATGCCCTTCCGGCCGATATCAATACTTCAGAGCCGCTATTGGGGGCTTGTTTAAATTTAACGTTTATTGTTAAACCATTTTTCGGCTTATCTGTCATAATTATGTAATTTTGTAAAATCGACAAAGAAATACATATATGTTAAAGAAACCGCTGATAGGTCTTACTCTCGAGCAACTCCGTGACATTACCGACAGTGTAGGCTTGCGTCCGTTCGCCGCGAAGCAGATTGCATCATGGCTTTATGTCAAGCGAGCGAAATCAATATCCATGATGACCGACCTCCCCAAAGAGGCGCGCCAGCGTCTGAGTGATGAATATTGCATCGGGCTTGCTGAACCAAAGGATGCCGCGGTCTCGGCCGACGGCACGGTCAAATATCTTTTTGAAGGAGTCGGCGGCCGTGACATTGAGGCAGTGTATATTCCCGACGGCGAGCGTGCCACACTGTGCGTGTCGTCGCAGGCAGGCTGCAAGATGAACTGCCGTTTCTGCATGACCGGACGCCATGGCTTCAACGGCAATCTGACGGCCAACGCCATCATCAACCAGGTGCTATCGATCCCGCAGTCGCGTTCGCTGACAAACATCGTGTTCATGGGCATGGGAGAGCCTCTCGACAATCTCCAGCCCGTGCTCAATGCAATAGAAATTCTGACGGCACAATGGGGGCTGGGATGGAGTCCGAAGCGCATCACGGTGAGTTCAATCGGAAAACTCAAGGAACTGCGCACGTTGCTTGACACCACAAAGGTGCACATCGCTATCTCGCTGCACAATCCCTTCCCGGCCGAACGTGCCGACATTATGCCGGTCGAAAAGGCCTATCCGTTGCGCGACGTGATATCCCTGCTTTCAAACTATGATTTCAGCCATCAGCGACGTCTGTCGTTTGAATATATCATGTGGCGCGATGTCAATGACTCGCTCCGCTATGCCGAAGCGCTTGTGCGGCTGATCGGACGCCTTGACTGCCGCGTAAATCTCATCCGCTTCCATGCCATTCCCGGAAGCAGTCTGCTGCCGTCGACAACCGCAGCTATGGAGTGTTTCCGCGACTGTCTCAACGACCACGGCATTACCGCGACCATACGCGCCTCACGCGGCGAAGACATAATGGCTGCCTGCGGCATGCTCGCAGGCAAATCGTCGCAGCCGGAGCCGGCTTACTGATTTGCATCATGAAAAAGACGCCCGAAGCGCCATTTGTAATATTAAAATAACAGACAATGAAGAAACTTGCGATATTCTTTACAATGCTTGTCATGGCTGTCGTTTCCGTATCTGCTCACGACAAGACTCCGTCAGTCAGTTTCGAGGAGACTTCTCACGATTTCGGCACTATAGCCGAGGAGGCCGGCCCCGTCACATGCACATTCTCTTTTGTCAACGAAGGAGAGGCGCCTCTGGTCATAATCTCGGCCACGGCGCAATGCGGCTGCACACGTCCGTCATTCCCGCAAAAACCGATAGCTCCGGGCAAGAAGGGCGAGATAAAGGTCACCTACAATCCGCAGGGACGTCCCGGTGAGTTCGTAAAAGAGGTGAAGGTAAAGACCAACGACAAGAAACACCGCACCACCAAACTCAAGATTTCCGGCGTAGTGCTCCCTTATCGCCGCTGACCTGAGAGTGTGTCTCAAAAAGTAGTTACGACATGAAATTCAGAACGACAATATCAGGCGTGTTTCTCGCTGTTGCGGCCGCGGCTACAGCCGCACCGCGCATTCAATGGATTAATCCCGACTTCGATTTCGGAGCCATAGCCGAAGCCGACGGTGTGGCTCGCGGCGAGTTTCGCTTCGTCAATACGGGTGACGCACCGGTCAGTGTGACCGGCGTACACACCTCATGCGGTTGTACCACCGCGCAGGTTCCCCGCGATGAAATCGCGCCGGGCGACACGGCCGTCATAGCCGTGCAGTATGATCCGACCGGACGTCCCGGAAAGTTTGAGAAAAAAGTCTCTGTCAACTTCTCCGACGATATTCCGCGCGCATCACTGCGCGTACACGGCGTAGTGATTGGCACGACAAAGACTCTGCAGACTCGCTATCCTGTCGATGCCGGTGTCATGCGGATCCACTCTTCTGTAATCCCGTTTGGCGAGGTCAAAAAGAGTGGAGCCAAGAGCGATTTCCTCGAAGTCTACAACGCCTCGCGCGACACTATAGTGCCCGTGTGGAGCAATCTGCCGTCATATCTTAGCGTCGCTCCTGAAGAAAACCATATCGCCCCAGGGCAGCAGGCAGTCTACAATCTGATGTTCTCTGGCTACCGGTGTCCGCTCTACGGTCTTGTCTCCGACAGCATCTGCATTGCATCCGGAGCCGGAGCCGAGCCGGTGAAAATCGACATCGTGGGCATCGTCAACGAGGATTTCTCGCGCATGTCGGCCGACGACCGTGCAAAGGCTCCTGTAATATCCGTCAGCACCGACCGCCTTGATTTCGGCTCATTCGACCCGTCAGCTCCCGTCACAGCGCGATTCACGATAACCAACAAGGGGAAAAACACGTTGCAACTGCGACGTGTCTATACCGCCGACAAGGGCATCTCCCTGTCGGTCGACAAAGATAAAATCAAAAAAGGGAAACAGGCCACAGTCACGGTTACTGTCACCCCCGAAGCTCTTGACTCCGGTATTCTCAACGGCCGGATATCCGTTATTTCCAATGACCCCGACAACCCCTCTCTGACAGTGCGTGCCGTAGGGCTTCCGCAAGGTTTCTGAACCGAATTGACTTTTAACCTCCAAAAAATACCTGTATATGGACCATCCTGAAAACGACGAAAAATATATTGGTCTGACCGTCAACTCCGGCGTGGCTCAGCCTCCGTCGGTCAATCCCTATCTCAAACGTCATCGCCGTAAACCGCTCCCTACCGTCGCCGAGATGGTCGACGGCATTGTCAAGGGCGATGTCACCATGCTGTCAAGAGCGGTCACTCTTGTGGAGAGCATACAGCCTGACCATTATGCCCTGGCGCAGGAAGTCATAGAGAAATGTCTGCCGCATTCGGGCAATTCACGCCGCATAGGCATCACCGGTGTGCCCGGAGCCGGCAAAAGCACCTCTATCGATGTGTTCGGGCTTCATGTGCTGCGCGACGGCGGCAAGCTGGCAGTGCTTGCCATCGACCCTTCGAGCGAGCGCACACGCGGCTCTATCCTCGGCGACAAAACCCGCATGGAGAAACTGTCGCAACATCCCGGTGCATTCATACGTCCCTCCCCGTCGGCCGGGTCGCTCGGCGGTGTCGCCCGCAAGACGCGCGAGACTATCGTGCTGTGTGAGGCCGCCGGCTACAACAACATATTCGTTGAAACAGTCGGCGTGGGGCAGAGCGAGACTGCCGTTCATTCGATGGTCGACTTCTTCCTGCTTATACAACTTGCCGGCACAGGCGATGAGCTGCAGGGCATAAAGCGCGGCATCATGGAGATGGCCGACGGCATCGTCATCAACAAAGCCGATGGCGACAACATCGGTCCGGCTCAGCTGGCTCAGGCTCAGTTCAAGTCGGCGTTGCATCTCTTTCCGCCGACAGAATCCGGCTGGTCGCCCGAGGTGCTGACATATTCGGGGTATTACGAACTCGGCATAGCCGAAGTGTGGGATATGATTGACCGCTACTTCGCATTTGTCAAAGAGAACGGTTATTTCGAGCGCAAACGCAGGCAGCAGGCCCGCTACTGGATGTATGAGACAATCGACAGCCGTCTGCGTTCCAACTTCTACAACGACCCCGACATTGCGGCAATGCTTGCCGACCGCGAGCAGCTTGTGCTCTCCAACCGGCAGAGCTCATTCATCGCGGCACGCGACATCCTCGACTATTACTTCAACAAAAAGTAATCCGAAGAGGCCGCTGTAAATCTTTTTAAGGCAAAGCCGGTTTATAATATTGTAGGGATTGGCAAAAATTTACTATATTTGCAATTCTGACAGTCAATTTGTAAGTAAAAAACAGAAATACTATGCGTAATTTCACAACAGTCGCCGATATCGGTGATCTTAAAGGTGCGGTGAAGGAGGCTCTTGAAGTGAAGGCCGACCGTTTCGCCTGGCAACATTTCGGACGCAACAAGACTCTGATGATGATATTCTTCAACTCCTCGCTCCGTACACGTCTGTCGACACAGAAAGCAGCCATGAACCTGGGCATGAACACCATTGTGCTCGATGTGAATCAGGGAGCGTGGAAGCTCGAGACCGAACGCGGTGTGATCATGGACGGCGACAAACCTGAGCACCTTCTTGAGGCAATTCCCGTGATGGGCTGTTACTGCGATGTGATCGGAGTGCGTTCGTTTGCCCGTTTTGAATCAAAGGCTGATGATTATAACGAATTGATATTAAATCAGTTTATAAAATATTCCGGACGTCCGGTGTTCTCTATGGAAGCCGCCACACGTCATCCGCTCCAGTCGTTTGCCGACCTTATCACTATCGAGGAGTACAAGACGAAAGAGCGTCCGAAGGTAGTGCTCACATGGGCGCCTCACCCCAAGGCGCTTCCGCAGGCTGTGCCCAACTCGTTTGCCGAATGGATGCGTGAGGCTGATGTCGACTTCGTGATTGCCAACCCTGAAGGCTACGACCTTGCCCCTGAGTTTGTCGGCGACACCAAGGTATATCACAATCAGGACGAAGCTCTCCGCGGCGCCGATTTCGTCTATGCCAAAAACTGGAGCGCCTACGACGACCCCAATTACGGCAAGGTGCTGTCGACCGACAGATCATGGACCGTGACCGCCGACAAGATGGCGCTCACCGACAACGCTTATTTCATGCACTGTCTGCCCGTGAGGCGCAACATGATTGTGAGCGACGATGTCATCGAATCACCGCGTTCGCTTGTAATCCCCGAGGCCGCAAACCGCGAGATATCGGCCGAAGTTGTGCTCAAACGCATACTTGAGTCACTATGAAAGTAGCAGTAATCGGAGCCGGAAACATGGGCGGCGCCATAGCGTGTGCCCTCGCCGCTACGGGTGAGTATAAAATCGCGGTGTCCAATCCCACAACGCCCAAACTGGAGGCAATCAAAGCGGAATTTCCCGACAGGAATGTTACCGTCACGACCGACAATGTAGAGGCTGTCGTTGATGCCGACATCATTATCCTCGCCGTCAAGCCATGGCTTATAGGAAAGGTAGTGGAGGAGATCAAGCCGCGGCTTGTCTACCGCCGCAACATTATCGTATCGCTTGCCGGAGGTGTCAATATCGACGCTCTCGACGAAATGCTGTTGCGGGGTGACGAGTTGCCCGCCGTGTGCCGCGTCATTCCCGATACGGCCCTGTCGGTAGGCAAGTCGATGACATTCATTGCCGGACGGCGTGTCGGGGAGTCGGCTATGGCGGAAGTCAAGGGTCTGTTCAGTCGCATGGGCGAGGTCGCAGTCATCGAGGAGCGCCTGATGGACGCTGCCACCGCTCTCAGTTCATGCGGAATAGCCTACGTGTATAAATTCATGCAGGCCTGTGTGCAGGCCGGCGTCGAGATGGGCTTCCGTCCGTCAGATGCCTTGCGCTATGTCTGCGCCACTGTCGACGGTGCAGCCGCAATGCTCTCGGCTCCCGGCGCATCCCCGCAACTTGAGATTGACAAGGTGACAACTCCCGGCGGCATGACAATCAAAGGTATAAACGCATTGGAACACAGCGGCTTCACATCGGCCGTAATAAACGCAATACTGACACCCCTGAAGAAATGAGACAATACCGCAGAGTAACTGTGAAAATAGGCAGCAATGTGCTGACACGCGCCGACGGCACCCTTGATGTCACGCGCGTCTCGGCGCTCGTCGACCAGGTGTGCACACTGCGTTCACACGGCATCGAGGTCGTGCTTATATCCTCCGGTGCTGTGGCGTGCGGGCGCTCTGAACTGCGCGGCATGGAGCTTCCGCAGCTCGACAATGTCGATGCGCGCCAGCTCTTTTCGGCCGTGGGGCAGGTCAAGCTCATCAACCGCTACTACGACCTTTTCCGCGACCGGGGCATCAACGTCGGCCAGGTGCTGACGATGAAGGAGAGTTTCGCCACGCGCCGACATTATCTCAACCAGCGCAACTGCATGATGGTGATGCTGCGAAACGGCATCATACCTATTGTCAACGAGAACGACACCGTGAGCGTAACCGAACTGATGTTCACCGACAACGACGAGCTTTCCGGTCTCGTCGCGGCTATGCTCGACTGCGACGCGCTCATCATACTCAGCAACATCGACGGCATATACAATGGTGACCCAAAGATGCCGGGCGCCGAAGTGATACGCCGTGTCGACCCCGACCTCGACCTCACTGACTACATCATGACCGAGCGCTCCGGTTTCGGTCGCGGTGGCATGGTGACAAAATACCGCATCGCCCGCAAGGTGGCCGACGAGGGCATCGCCGTAATCATAGCCAACGGAAAGCGTGACAACATTTTGACCGATATTGTCCTTGGCGATGGCGATACGCTCTGCACTGAGTTTGCCCCCGCCGCTGTCCCCGCATCGAGCCTCAAGCGGTGGATTGCACACAGCGAGGGATTTGCCAAAGGCGCCATCGTCATCAACGACCGCGCCGTAGAGGCTGTCAACTCTGACCATGCCGCGTCTGTACTGCCAATTGGTGTGACCGCCGTGACAGGCGACTTTGAAAAGGACGACCTTATAAAAGTGCTTTCCTACGACAACCGCCTCATAGCCATAGGCCGCTCCTCCTACAGCGCCGCCGAAGCCCGCGAAGCCGCCGGCAAGCACGGCCGCCGCCCCATAATACACTACGACTACCTCTATGTCGAATAAAATAATTGGTAATCAAATTGTGCGGACGCGATATATCGTGTCCGCACAATTTGATGATTATTAATATATTACAATTTTGCTGAAATGATGGTTGAAGAATATCTGCTTGATGCCCGGAGCGCTACCCGCGGGCTTCTTAAACTTTCCGATGGGGAAATCAATGCCGTGCTTCTCGATACGGCCGACGCGCTTGTGTCCGCCACTTACGAGATACTTGATGCAAACAGCCTCGACCTGTCGCGTATGGATCCGGACAATCCCAAATATGACCGCCTGAAGCTGACTCCGGAACGTATTGCCGCAATCGCTTCCGACATGCGCAACGTCGCTTCCTTGCCGTCTCCACGCGTTGAGCTTGACCGCCGCGTGCGCCCCAACGGGCTTGTCATAACGCGTGTCGCCGTGCCCTTCGGCGTTATCGGTGTAATCTATGAGGCACGTCCCAATGTCACTGCCGATGTCTTTTCCCTATGTTTCAAGAGCGGCAACGTTTGTGTGCTCAAGGGTGGCCACGATGCCGACGACTCTTCAAAGGCCATTATAAAAGTGATACACTCAGTGCTGCAGCGTCACGGCATTGACCCGGCGGTCGCAACCCTCCTGCCGGCCACACGTGAGGCTACCGACATATTGCTTGCCGCACGGGCCGTTGTCGATCTTATCATACCCCGAGGTAGCAGCAGCCTTATCAACAGTGTCCGTGAGAAGTCGCAGGTGCCCGTCATCGAGACAGGTGCCGGTGTCTGCCACTGCTATGTCGACGCCTCGGCCGATATAGCCATGGCGCGCGATATCATCAACAACGCCAAGACACGCCGCGTAAGCGTCTGCAACGCCCTCGACTGCGCCATAGTCCATAGCTCCTTGGTTGGTTCACTGCCCGAGATATGCGCTCCCCTTGCCGCCTCCGAGGTCATGATATATGCCGATTCGCGCAGCTATGATGCGCTTGGCGGCCATTATCCGGCACCATTGTTGCACCACGCCTGCGACGACGATTTCGGTACAGAGTTTCTTTCATACTCTATGGCAATCAAGACTGTCGACAGCCTTGACGAGGCTCTCGAACATATCGACCGCTATGGCTCCGGGCACAGCGAGTCGGTCGTCACCACCGATGATTATGTCAAGCGACGTTTCTCCCTCGAAGTCGACGCAGCGTGTGTCTACACCAACGCCCCGACATCGTTTACTGACGGCGCACAGTTCGGCCTCGGAGCC
Source organism: Muribaculaceae bacterium Isolate-002 (NCI) (assembly GCA_004102805.1). Classification (GTDB taxonomy): domain Bacteria; phylum Bacteroidota; class Bacteroidia; order Bacteroidales; family Muribaculaceae; genus JAGBWK01. Next base: position 37,773 of record SCEG01000020.1, on the reverse strand, counting down.
GAGATTGGCATCTCCACCCAAAAGATGCACGCCCGCGGCCCCATGGCTCTCGAAGGCCTCATGACCTACAAGTGGCTCATAGCAGGCAACGGCCAGATACGGGAGTAATCCACAATTCACAATTCATAATTGGCAGTAAGCAATCACTACGTTCTGTATTTTAGTGCGCAGAATATGCGTTATCAGGAGAGCCCATAGGGCGATGATGTGGTTAACCCCGTTCGAAGCACGGCAAGTGCTGAGGGCGGGGTAATGTAGACGTAGATAAGGGGAGCCCCGGAGAGGGCGAGTGTGTGATAAGAGGGAGGCCACACACTCGCTCTCTCCGGGGTTCGGCATGTGGATTGTTGCCATAGCCGTGCCCTACGCTATGCTCAGGGCACGGTTAGTTACATCATCGCCCTCCGGGCTCGTCGGAGACAGTCTACTCTAAAGTATACAAAATCGCAACAAAAGTCTTTCGATCACTAATAGTTTTCAACCGACCCCATCAGCAGTGCCAATAAATTCGGTTATATTGACTTACATGATATATCATAAAATACTTAATTTACGGATTTTAAAAATTATTTACAAAATAATTTTTTAAATAGTTTTATAAAAAATTTGCCAGCTTGGAAAAAATATATAATTTAGCGCTGGATTTGTGTGAGTAACCTTGACTAACCTTGATAACCGATAGATAAATCTACAGTCATCAACCTTTTTGATTTCTCATACCATACTTACAAAATATTTTTCTTTTGAACAATCACAGATTTTGTAGGAATCCCCATTGTGCTTTTGCTTCAATGGTATTGAAAGCCGCCAATAATCGGTTGCGCTTTTACGGTGCATATTGACATGTAAAAATAAAATTTAATATAACCTTAATTATTAACAATTTAACCAATTAATTTATGAAGAAATTTTACTTTTCTCTCGTAGCGCTGCTGGTGGCATGTGCTGCCAATGCATGGACTGTCAATTTTACCAACCCCGATGGTTGGGATCAAGTGGCTGTTTGGGCCTGGAATGATGATGAAAACTGCACGGGTGGTGAGTGGCCCGGAATGCTTATGACGCAATCAGGCGACGTATGGACATATACCGGTGAAGGCGAGCCTACCAAAGTTATTTTCAATAATAATGGCAATGGCAATCAGTCTAATGACCTGAAGTTTGTTGATGGTGCTACTTATGATATGAAAGGCGTGGTTGGTCAGGTAATCGTTTATGATAAGATTTATGTTCCCGTTGCTGAGTATAATTATCCCACTTGCTACATTTATGCATGGGAGCCCTCAATTTTTGGTAACCCCGGTACTGAAATGACCAAAACTTCTGTTAACGGTACTGAATATTGGGTTGCTGAAGTTAACTCTGACAATCTGCCTGCAAAAGTTGCAGGTTGGTTGCTTCATGACGGTTCATGGGGAAACAAGGATGAAAATCTTCCCTCGGTGACTTTCCAAAAGGATTATGTTTACAACGTTGACGGAACATCGGCTCCCTTAAACGGCACTAATGGTATCGATGCCATAGAAGATGCTTCAGACATAGCTCCCGTTTACTACAACCTTCAGGGTGTACGCGTAGCAGAACCCGCCAACGGTCTTTACATCGTGGTTCGTGGTGACAAAGTTGCCAAAGAAATCGTAAAATAATCGTCGGATCACCGATCTGACACACTGCGCTGTCTGACACCTGACAGCCTGCAAAAACAAAAAAAGCGATGGAGTGAGGCTCCATCGCTTTTTTTGTTTTTGCAGTTCATATTACAGTCTCGCAGTTTAATATTGCCGTGCGTCCCTACAATATTAAGTGCTGTAATACCCTCAATGCAAAGCCGGGAATATTATATTGCCATATACTGTTATTTCGGCTTGAGCCGGTGATGTCTCCGCGGGCGGTAGCCGGGGCGGGGGCGTCTCGCCCCCGTGGTTGTCTCTTCTGTGAGTAAATGTCAGATAATCATTTGCATGCCACGCCACCCGGTGACATTCCGGGAGCGAGACGCCCCCGCCCCATCCCGAGTTATGCGCCCCCCTTGTTACTTTGTGCTTTTGTTAAATACCTGTTTGAACACACTGCAACTTTACCCTCGTTCTGTTGTTTTTTATCCGGAGTAGATTTAAAAAATGGTCGCAGATGCGCGGCTTTTCAGCGGAAATAACTAATTTTGCAACTATTATAAGTGAACTTATGGAGAAAGTACGACCCAAAAAGGCCCTCGGGCAGCATTTCCTCACCGATGAGAGTGTGGCGGCGCGCATTGCGGCCACCATTGACTGCGACCCGGCGCTTGCGGTGGTCGAGGTCGGCCCCGGTATGGGTATGCTGACCAAATATCTGCTTGAGGCGGGGCGCGACGTTACGGTCATAGAGCTTGACGACGAGAGCGTCGACTATCTCCGGCAGAACTATCCCGCGCTTGACGGACGTATCGTCGAGGGCGATTTCCTGCAGCTCGACCTGAGCCGGTTTGCCGGTGCCGACGGGCATCTCTGTGTCATAGGCAACTATCCCTACAACATATCGTCGCAGATATTCTTCCATATCCTTGAATACAAGGACAATGTGACGCTATGCTCCGGCATGCTGCAGCGCGAGGTAGCCGAGCGTATAGCCGCACGCGAAGGCTCGCGCACGCGTGGTATCCTTTCCGTGCTTCTCCAGGCATGGTACGATATCGAATATCTCTTTACCGTCAGCGAGGGGGTGTTCAATCCCCCGCCCAAAGTGAAATCGGGCGTAATACGCCTGCGGCGCAACGGCGTGACATCGCTCGGCTGCGATGAACGCCTCTTCAAGACCGTGGTAAAGACCACTTTCGGCCAACGCCGCAAGACGATACGCAACTCCTTGCGTCCGTTGCTTCCTCCGGGAGCCGCAATCCCCGAGCACGAACTCCTCGCATTGCGTCCCGAACAGCTTACCGTAGCGCAATTCATCGAACTCACCAATCTCCTCAGCTCGCTGCGACAATGAAAGAATACACCGACCAATATATCGACGAGATACGCGACATCATAAGCCGACACGACGAGGTGGCGGCGCGTGCCGAGTTGGAGCAGATGCACCCGGCCGACATCGCCGAGCTGTATCAGGACCTTGACCTCGAGGAGGCGGAGTTTCTTTACCATCTCCTTGACGAGGATACCCGAGCCGATGTGCTCATGGCGCTTGACGAGGAGGACCGCCGTAAGCTCCTCTCCGACATGCCCGCAAAGGAGATTGCGACTCAGGTCATCGACCACCTCGACACCGACGAGGCCGTCGACCTTATTCAGGAACTTGACGAGGACGACCGCGACGAAATCCTATCCCACATCAACGATGTGGAGCAGGCCGGCGACATCATCGACCTCCTTAAATATGACGAGGACACCGCCGGCGGCCTTATGGGTACGGAGATGATCGTGGTCAACGAAAACTGGTCCATGCCCGAGTGTATCAAGCAGATGCGCATGCAGGCCGAGGATATGGACGAAATCTACTACGTCTATGTGGTCGACAACGACGACCGCCTCAAGGGCATACTCCCGCTTAAAACGCTCATCACCCACCCCTCCGTGTCAAAGATAAAGCATATCATGGAGTGCGAGCCGGTATCGGTCAAGACCGACACCCCGATTGACGACGTGGCCCTTAACTTCGAGAAATATGACCTCGTGGCTATGCCCGTGGTCGACTCCATAGGGCGCCTCGTGGGACGTATCACCGTCGACGACGTCATGGACCAGGTGCGCGAATCGTCGGAACGTGACTATCAGCTGGCATCAGGTCTGTCGTCTGACGTCGACGCCTCCGACTCCATCCTCGCGCAGACAAAGGCGCGCATACCGTGGCTGCTTATCGGTATCGTGTCGGGAATACTCGCCTCGCTCATCCTGACAGGCTTCGAAGCGCAGCTTCAGGCTGTCACCACGCTCGCCATCTTCATCCCCATCATCGGCGGCACGGGCGGCAACGTCGGCGTGCAGGCATCGGCCATCGTTGTGCAAGGTCTTGCCAACGGCACGCTGGATATCAAGGAGTTCGCCAAGCAGCTGTGGAAAGAGGTGAGGGTAGGACTGCTCAACGCCACAATCATCTCCGGCGTCATATTCGCCTACAATCTCATCATGATACCACATGACTTCGCCGTAACGCTGTCGGTAGCGGTCTCGCTGTTCATAGTCGTGATGTTTGCAACGCTGTTGGGCACAATAGTGCCCCTTACCCTCGAAAAACTTAAAATCAACCCCGCTCTTGCCACCGGACCCTTCATCCAGATCTCAAACGACATCGTGGGGCTCGTGATCTACGTATTCATCTCCACATGGTTCCTCTCGATATTCTGACTTTTTTGTGGAATATAAGAGATTGTCTAAATTAATATGATACAGATTTTGAGAGGGATTGCCGAATGGATTTTTGCTCGCGATGAGGGAGTGTAGCCGTAGCTACTCGACCCAAGAGCGAGTAAAAAGGCACCGGCAAGACGCTCAAAAGCAAAGTAATATAAATTTTAGACAATCTCTAAATCAAACACTCTCGATTTATATATATAAAAAGCACAAAAAAATTGTGACTAAAACAGAGTTACATATCAGTTGCTTATAACATTTTTGCTTTATACAAAAAAATGTCAATAAGGATAAATATAGGAGCCCAGATAATGTCAAAATGGTTAATCGGAGGCCTGCGCTAATATGAATAAATGGTGTTAACAAGCATATTACTATAACGGGAATTAATGTACACAATACCTTAATAGAACTTGTTTTATCAATGGTTTTCATACAATTTCATATTAATGCCATCTGCCCATGCAGACTTCGTAATCGTAGTATATTTGTTCAAGATCAGCAAGAAGATATGCGTCTTCAAAAGCATACTCTACAGTGTCAGCTCCTCCGGTCATTATTTCAATCAGAGTGTCTAATCCGAATTCACATCCTCTAAGCAACAATTCCCGTTCGGCATCCCCCTTACAATCACCAAGTTGTCTTGACATAGGATTCAAGTTGATATTATTGACCATAATAGACGATAGTGGGCGAGCCAATCTGTCGATAAATACACACATAGCAACGTAATATTTTATTTCAGTTTCGTTCAGTCCATCAGGCAATGTGGTCTTAATATCCTCAATACCACCGTCCGTTTGCAGATAGCTGGTGCCGAAATCAAGTAATTTGTATATCTCCTCTTGACCTCCCAAGCCTGACAATAATGAATTATAATTATCAATTGCAATTTCGTCAATATTTTCTTGTGTGATATTCTCTATTTGTGACATAATTTTTGCTTGTTCAAGAATAAATTCTTCTTGTGTCAGGGATGTTAAATATTTTAAATCTCCTTTCGTAAATTCAGGGATATAATGTGAAGATGAACTCTTTGAAGGGTTAAGAGCAACTGATAATATTGAGATTGTGGGCTGATCCATCAAATACTGATAAAGATTGTCGACTTCATAGTTGTTTTCGGTGTTGTTCTCAGTTTCTAAACTTAAATCCTCTTGAGTACATCCTGAGATTACTGTTACTAAAGAAAAAAGAAATGCCGACAGTGTAATTGAAAGAGTTTTTTTCATTTTTAATTAGATTAATATATGACAAAAGTTTATTTTTACCTATAGTATATCAAACGGTTATTTATGTATTGATATAAATAATCAGTGCAATAAAAGCGGCATAGAGGGCGGTTGTCACGTAAGCAAATCCAAGTTGCTTATAACATTTTTGCTTTATACAGAAATAAGTTACCAAAATGCCATATATTATGAGAAACAGGATGGCTGCATATATCATCCACCAGTGTATAGAATCAGTCAACATGAATAACATGCTGAGTATAAGAGTGGGAATCAAAGCCCATGCTAATTGACCGAGGTTTGGGTGTCGTATTTTTTTCATAGTAATATCTATTTACAATTTTAACAAAGCGTAAACAATATAGTTCGGACAAAAGCTGAAACTATGCAGAGTTGCATAATTTGAACTTTGACAAGTTTTTAGCAGAACTTTCCCTATTGTTTAAGAATGGCTTGGGCGTGGTAGCCGGGGGTATTGCGGAACGATAGGGTAGCAGTGCGGTTTGTAGCTTCCGATTCGTAGCGTAGCCAATAGCGTTGAGGTGATAGAAAATCCATATCAAACAATGCAGTGTCGACAGGGTTATCACCATAGCGACCCGGAGTGACACGCTCGTAAATAGTTATATTTGTGCCTTTTACTACAATTTTTGCGCTTACTGCCCCTGATGCGTCCATACCGTCGAGTCCGGTGCGACGGAGCCATACGCTGCCTCTGTCATCGCAATCGACGATTATTTCATGTTCAGACTCAGTGTTTTCCACTATCTCTATGCTGTTATCGTTGCAGATAACCTTGCCCGAGGATGACAATGACGCACCGAGCAGCATCTCAGATGCCGGGCCGACCGTGTGCGGCTTTGCTAAAAACGCCACAATTGCCATAGCAACGAGAAACAAAATAACGTAAAACTCTGTTGATTGAAAAAAACTCATACACAAATATACGTCATTTTGTATAAAAATAACTGAGACTAAACCGGCAAAAACCAATTTATTTATCTTTTGCTCTCGTCGTTTGCATAAATTTGTGTAAATTTGGGGTATGAAACATCTCTTTTTGACTTCGATATTGGCCGTCGGTGCCCTTATGGCATCGGCCTGCGGCAACAAATCGGCCGACCGACAGAGCGCCCCCGCGCATGATACTGTCGCTCCGCGGCAGGCCGTGCCCGGCGTGGCGACCGACGCCGATTCGGTGTATGCCCGCGTGGCCGAGCAGGTGGCATTCGGCCCCCGTGTGCCCGGCACTCCGGGGCATACGCGTTGCGTCGACTACATAACGCGCCGGCTTAAGGACGCAGGTGCCGACGTGACGGTGCAGGATACCCTTTTCGCGCCCGCAGGGAGCGGCATGAAGCCGCAGCGGGTACGCAACATCACCGGCCGTTTCAATGCCGGTGCGCCACGCCACGTGCTTCTGCTCGCCCATTACGACACCCGCCCGTGGGCCGACCAGGAGAGCGACAAAGCGCTCCACAACACCCCGATCGACGGCGCCAATGACGGCGCCAGCGGTGTGGCCGTGCTTCTCGAGATCGCGCGTCTGATGAAGCAGATGCCCTCTGATGTTGAGGTCGAGATGCTCTTTGTCGACGCCGAAGATGCCGGAACCTACGATGATGATTTCTCATGGTGTATAGGTTCGCAGGCCTGGGCCGACGCTTTCGACCCGACGGCGCGGCGCGTGCCCGAATATGCGATACTGCTCGACATGGTAGGCGGAAAGAATGCAGTCTTCCCCCGCGAATACTTCTCTGAGCGCTATGCCCGCGGTGTCAACAACCTCGTGTGGGAGGCCGCGCGCCGCGCAGGCTATGGCGACCGCTTCCCCAATGAGATTGGCGGAGCGCTCAACGACGACCATATCCACATAATGCGTATGGGCATTCCCGCAATCGACATCGTTGAGTCGGCAAATTCCGCAACCGGATCGTTCAACCCCACATGGCACACTCTCGACGACACCATTGACAACATCGACCGCGCAACGCTCAAAATGGTTGGCGACGTGGTAATCAACACTATATTTCAATAGATTATGACAATCAACGATAAACAGCAGCAGATAATCGACGAGTTCGCCGACATCGACGACTGGATGGACCGCTACGCATGCATCATCGACATGGGTAACGCGCTCGAGCCTATTGACGAGAAATACAAAACCCCCGAACATCTTATCGAAGGCTGTCAGAGCCGCGTATGGCTCAACGCCGAATATCGTGACGGGAAGGTATATTACACTGCCGACTCCGACGCAATCATCGTGAAAGGCATGATTTCAATGCTTGTCGATGTGCTCTCCGGCCACACTCCGCAAGAAATCCTCGACAGCGACCTACATTTCATCGACGCCATCGGTCTGTCGACACATCTGTCGCCCACTCGCTCCAACGGACTCCTCGCCATGGTGAAGCAGATGAGACTCTATGCCCTCGCATTCAAGCAGCTCAACATCGACCCGGCAAAATAAAGTAGGACGGCAACCGGGGCGGGGGCGTCTCGCCCCCGAGGTATTACCACAGGAAGTCACACGGTGGCGAGACGCCACGGCCAAATCGATTATAAACAACAGTCACTCAGGCATAAACAATGGCAAAGAAAATAGTGGAAACACCGTTGATGAAACAGTATATCGAGATGAAACAGCGTCATCCCGATGCCGTTCTGCTGTTTCGTGTCGGTGATTTCTATGAGACATTCAGCGATGATGCCATCACCGCCTCTGAGATATTGGGCATAACGCTGACACGCCGCGCCAACGGCACGGCGCAGTCGGTCGAGCTCGCAGGATTTCCACATCACGCCCTCGACACCTATCTGCCTAAACTTGTGAGGGCAGGCAAGCGTGTGGCTATATGCGAGCAGCTCGAGGACCCCAAACTCACCAAAAAACTGGTGAAAAGGGGCATCACCGAACTTGTCACTCCCGGAGTCTCAATAAGCGACAACCTCCTCGACAACCGCGAGAACAATTTCCTCGCGGCGGTTCATTTCGGCAAGACCGGCACCGGAGTGGCTTTCCTCGACATCTCTACCGGCGAATTTCTCACCGCCGAAGGCTCCGACGACTATATCGGCAAACTGCTGTCAAACTTCGCGCCCAAAGAGGTGCTTGTCGAGCGCGACAGCCGTGCCAGGCTCGAAACCGCCTTCAACGGCCGATACCTCGCGATGGAGCTCGACGACTGGGTGTTCACCTACGAGAGCGCGAATGGTCGCCTGCTGAAGCATTTCGAGACGGCGAGCCTCAAAGGCTACGGCATCCAGTCGATGCCATCGGCCATAGTGGCCTCAGGAGCAATTCTGCACTATCTCGACATCACGCAGCACACACGCATATCCCACATCAACACCATCTCCCGCATCGACGAGGAGCGCTACGTGAGGCTCGACCGCTTCACCGTGCGCAATCTTGAACTTGTGCAGAGCCTGGGTGAGGACGGCAAGAGTCTGCTTGACGTAATCGACCGCACTGTGTCGCCAATGGGCGCACGCATGCTGCGCCGATGGATCCTCTTCCCTCTGAAAGATGTCGCCGCAATCAACTCGCGTCTCGACATTGTGGAATATTTCTTCCGCGACCCCGACACCCGCGACGAGATGTCTCGCCAGCTCACAGCCGTCGGCGACCTCGAACGACTTATCTCGAAAGTGGCAGTCGGCCGTATATCGCCCCGTGAGGTGGTGCAGCTCCGCAATGCAGCCTCGGCAATCGCCCCCGTGCGCCGTCTGTGCATCGACAGTGACCTTCCTGCCCTCCACACAATCGGCGAGCAGCTCAACCCCTGTCAGGGCATGATTGACCGCATATCGGCCGAGATTGTCGATGACGCTCCCGCCGCCCTTAACCGCGGTGCAGTCGTGCGCCCCGGTGTCGACCCTGAGCTCGACGAGCTGCGCGATATCGCCTACCGCGGCAAAGACTATCTTGCCCACATACAGCAGCGCGAAAGCGAAGCCACCGGCATAGCATCGCTTAAAATCGGATTTAACAACGTGTTCGGCTACTATATCGAGGTAACCAACACCCATAAGGACAAAGTGCCCCCGCAATGGGTGCGCAAGCAGACTCTCGTCAACGCCGAGCGCTACATCACCCCCGAGCTTAAGGAATACGAGGAGAAAATACTCACCGCGCAAGACCGCATCGCCGTCATCGAGGCGCGCATCTACGGCGCTCTGGTGTCGTGGCTCAACGAATATGTGGCCGCCATACAGCTCGACTGCTCCCTGCTGGCACGTCTCGACTGCCTCCTCGGCTTCAGCCGCGCCGCCCTCGACAACCGCTACAACCGGCCAGTGGTCGACGACTCTCTCTCGCTCGAGATGGTCGAGGGGCGGCACCCGGTCATCGAGAAAGAGCTCCCCCCCGGACAGCCCTACATCTCCAACAGCGTCACCCTTGCCAACGACGGCACGCAAGTGATGATGATAACAGGCCCCAATATGTCGGGTAAATCAGCTCTGCTGCGTTCTGTCGCACTCAACGTACTGCTTGCCCAGACAGGCTCGTTTGTCGCGGCAGAGAGCATGAAAACGGGCATTGTCGACAAAATATTCACCCGTGTCGGCGCCTCCGACAACATATCGCTCGGCGAATCGACCTTCATGGTCGAGATGAACGAGGCGGCATCCATACTCAACAACATGTCGCAGCGCTCGCTGATACTCTTCGACGAGCTCGGACGCGGCACCTCCACCTACGACGGCATATCCATCGCATGGGCCATCGTCGAGCATATCCACGAGTCGACCCTGCAGCCCAAGACTCTTTTCGCCACCCACTACCACGAACTCAACGAGATGGAGCGCCAGTTTCCGCGCGTAGCCAACTACAATGTGTCGGTCAAGGAGATTGACGGAAAAGTGGTGTTCCTGCGCAAACTGTCGCGCGGAGGCTCCGAACACAGCTTCGGTATACATGTGGCGAAACTCGCCGGCATGCCGGCCTCTATCGTGAGGCGTGCCGGCGAAGTGCTCAGGCACCTCGAAGAGGCCAACCGCCGCGACGGACTCGCACCCGAGAAACAACTTGCCACACTCGATGCTCCCGCCGGCATGCAGCTGTCGTTTTTCCAGCTCGACGACCCCCTTCTTGCCCAGGTGCGCGACGCCATCGCCGGCCTCGACATCAACCGCCTGACACCGATGGACGCTCTCAACAAGCTCAACGACATACAGCAGATGATAACCGGACGGTAGACTGTCTATGTGCCCGCGTAACTTTTTGGCACAGTTTTTGTTTTATTCAGAAAACATCCTTTAGAAACATTTTAAACAATAATAAATTATGGAAAAAATCAAACCCGGCAAATATGTCGAAATCACTTACGATTTATATCAGATAAATCCTGACGGCACGGAGAAACTCGTTCATCAGGTTGATCCGGAAGATCCCGAGAAATTTGTATTCGGTGTCACCCGCGGCATGATCGAGCCTCTGGAAAAAGCGCTCGACGGTATGGAGCCCGGTGCCACATACGATGTGACAGCCAAGGCCGACGAGGCTTTCGGCCCTTACGACATCGAGCAGATAGTCACGCTCGAAAAGGATATATTCATGGTCGACGGCAAATTTGACGCCGAGATGGTAAAGCCCGGCGCCCTCGTCCCGATGATGACGGCCGACGGTTTCCGCATCAACGGCCTCGTAAAGGAAGTCACCGACAAAGAGGTGGTGATGGACTTCAACCACCCCCTCGCCGGCAAAGACGTACGCTTCAAAGGCGAGGTAAAGACAGTGCGCGACGCCACCCCCGAAGAGCTTCAGCCCGCCCACGGCTGCGGTTGCGGATGCCACGACCACGGTTGCGGCGACGAAGGCTGCGGCTGCGGCGATCACGACGACTGCTGCGGTAGCTACGGCCACCATTGCGGCGACGATGCCTGCGGCTGCCACTGATAAAGAATAAAGATAATACAAGCTTAATATTCAGGCATAAGCTGTCGGGAGGGTATGCGCCCAGCGCGCATACCCTCCCGATTATTTATAGAGTCCTATTCGGATTTTTGTGGCGTTATGACGTCATATTACGAATTTGATGCGGTGCGGGCCGATTTTCACTATATATATGCCTTTGCCGGGTTCTATGCGGACTGTTGCCTGCATTCCGCGGTATATCATTCGGCCGGCGATGTCAAAGATTTCAACAACGGTGTCGAGCGGGAGGTTTTCTATGACGGCCATCCCGGCGGAAACCGATATACTGACGTCTGAAATGCTGATTTCCCCGATAGCAGTCACGTCGTCGTTGTCATTGCCCTCGGTGTCATAGATATTCATGAAACGTTTCCAGTTGTCGGCGTTGCGGTAGGCCGATATCGAGCCGACGGGCACTGTAAGGCGTGCGTTGCCGTATGTCCTGTCGGCAAACCCTGTAGCGAAAAGTGACGGAGGCTCCTTGCTTCCGCAGACAATCTCCGCGAGGTCTTTGGCGCCGGTAAACGCGCCTCTGCCTATCGAGACGGTCGAAGGGCTGAGATTCAAGCTTTTGAGCGAAGTCAGCGAGGCCATCGGCGATGTGGTTATATCCTTGATTTCTGTACCGGTAGTTAGATTTACCACGCTTTCGGCCAATCCTCCGGGCAATTCCTGTATCTGACGGCCGATATAGAGCGTCGAGGGCGCGTTGTAGGAGGTATTTCCACGGTATTCGTAGGCGAAAGCGTCGGTGTCGATATCAAGCGGAGTATCGCTGTCCTCGATTATGAATTCGCCTAATTGTCCGCCCGATACCCTTGAGAATGCCCTGGCGGATATTATGGTGACCGACGGGGGGATGCTGACCGAAGCGAACATATTGTTGAAAAATGCGTCCCGGCCGATTGAAACGAGCGAAGAAGGCAATGTGAGGCTGTTGAATTTGCCATAGATATGCGATGCCAGGGAGTAGTCCTTGACCTGAGTGGATCCCTCAGGTATTACGATGTCGTGCACTTCCTTTCCGTCAATCCAAAGTCCCTGTGGCGCGTCGTAAAGCGGATTGGCGTAGAGGTTGCCGAAATCGACTGAACAGAGCGCCGTTATGTCGTCGACACTGACTTTATTTAGCGTGCGGTTGATGAATGCGTCGGAGCCTACACTTTCAAGCGAGCCGGGAAAGTGAAGCATGTCGATTGTGCAGTAGTCATGGAGCGTATTGATGAAGCCGAACGCACTTTCACCTATGTGGGTGATACCTTCGGGGAGCTTTATTTCTGTAATCGGGGAGTTGTAGAATGCTTTGTCGCCGATAGTCTTTACCGTTGTCGGCAGGTTGGCGCGGGCAAGGCTCGTGCACCCTTCGAAGGCGCTTGCGCATATTTCCGTAAGCGCCCCGTTTTCAGGCATGACGACTTCGGTCAACTCGGTGTATCCGGCCAATGCGCCGTCGGTTATTGAGACAAGTGGGTATTCGATGTAATTTCCGTCGGCATCGGTGTTGGTGATGCTGCCAGGGATTGTGAGTGTGCCGTAAAGATAGCTTTTGCCTTTAAGCAGTAGAGCTGTCCTGTCGGGGAGGAGCATGAAATTGAGACTTCGTTCGGTTTTACGCAGGCAGTCGCCCAGAGGCGTGGTGTAGTTCGGCATATCGCACCAGACAGGGGTAGTCAGATATGTTTTGATAATCTCTAAGGGGACATTGACAGCCGGGCCGTTATTGCCCATGTCAAAAGCGGCAACGTCGAGTGTAGCCGGAGTTATTGAGGTCACCCTCACTTCCTTCAGCGCGTCACAGCCGCAGAATGCCCCCGCCTCTATCGCCGATACCGAATCCGGTATATTAATGCCGGTGAGCGACTTGCACCCCTTGAAGGCGTTGGCCGGGATTGAGGTGAGGCCATCCGGCAGTATGACATTTGTCAGTGCCTCGCACCCCTCGAATGCTGACTCTCCGATAGCAGTCACACTTTCCGGCATTACTATCTCGGTGAGCGATTTGCAGTCGCGGAAAGCCGCGTTGCCGATAGTCTTTACTGTTGGGGGTATTATGACGGAGGTAAGTCTGCCGCACTGGCTGAAAGCCTTGTCGCCGATGGTGGTAACGGTGGGAGGTATCTCATATTGACCTTCAAGATTGTAAGGTACAAAGTAGAGCGCACTCCTGTCGGCGTTATAGACAAAGCCATTCTCTACGAACGCACCCTCCGAGGGGTAGACCACAATCTCGCATTTAATGTCTTTGAACGGATTGGTTTCAAGATGTGAGGGATATGCGTTTTTTATCATGTTGTTCATCTGGCTGCATTCGGGCGAATACGTGTAGACTACATTGGGCGGAATGACGAGGGAGCGCAGCTTTGAAAGCCCGCATATCGAACGGTTCATATATACGAGCGAGTTGGGCAGTTCTATCGATTCGATGTTATGGCAAAAATAAAACGATCCATCGTCAACCCATTCCACTCCTTCCGATATCACGACTTTCGTTACCTCCTGGTTGATATTGAACGCCAAGGGAGCAATACCCTGCACAGGAAAATTCCTATATTCGTGAAATGCCGTGCTCGGGACAACTATAGTGCCGTTGCTCGTGTCGGGAATATCGGTCAGAATGACAGCCGTATGGTCTTCGTTATAAGTGTAGATGAAATTGTAGTTGGTCTGCTGCGCATGTAATCCCGTCGGTGTCAGGACAGCGACAGCCAGTGACAGTAGAATTGTTTTTGCTGATGCCATTGCTTGGTTGAAGTATGATTTGATTAGATTGTGACAACTGCATGCAAAATTAGTCAATCTGCTATCCTGCGGGCAAATTTGCGTGCGACAATTACGACAGGCAAGTGCGACAATTTTTCAAGCGTCTTGGTTTCAGTGCCTTTTGGACTCTTTTGAAAGCTCCCTAAATTGTGTCGGCGACATGCCGAAATGTTTGCCGAACACCCGCTGCATGGTGCGAGGCGTGCCAAATCCCAGCTCATAAGCCACAGATGCAACAGTCACTTCGGGGTCGGATTCGAGTATCCTTCTTGCCTCCTCGGCTCTGCACGAATTGATATATCCCACGACCGTCTGGTCTCTCTCGGCTTTTATCAGGGCGCCGACTTCATCGGGGGTAATGCAGAGCATTGCTGCAAGCTCCTTGCGCCCAAGCGCCGGGTTTCTGTACGGCTTTTCAGTGTGCATTTTCCGGTCAAGTAGTTCTATGGGCGAGAGGTAGCAGGGCAACCTCTCGCCAGGCTGTCCTACAGCCGAGACCTTGTCGTAGTCCCTGAGCCTTTCAATCAATATGATGTTTTTGCGGCGTTGGCGGCGGACGTTTGCCAGCGATATGGCAAGCAGTATGGCAAGCAGAGCAAGTATCGCGGCGAAAGCGTATCCCTTCAGTGATTTTGAGAAACGGTGTTCACGGTTGATTTCCGAGCGGTAGAAATCTGTAAGGTCGTTCATATAAAGGTCGTTCTGCAGCGATGTCAGCGAGTCGTGCAGTTCCATCAGCCTGTTCGTGGTTTCGACAGCCTCGGCGTGGCGCCCGGCAGCAGAAAGCAGATTTGCTTTGCCCCGTAGCGCGACCTGCCTGAACCAGGGGAACTCGGCGTATGCCGTTATCAGGGTGTCCATATCCGCTAATGCCGCGTCGATGTCGCCCGATGCGGCATTTATCATGCTCCTTATTTGGTAAAATTGTTCGTAGGCATTGGCCGGAAGGTAGTCGAGCCTGAGTGAGGCGGCTTTGTTTATTTTTTGGCGTGCGGTAACCGTGTCGCTGTTGCAAAGCGCTTCAGAGGCTTCAAAAGCGAGTGCCGTAACCGGGAAATGCGCCGTTGAGTCGCGCCAGCCGACCTGCATCTTTCGGGCTACATTCTCGGCAAATCTCCGGCCGCTGAGCCTCATCGCAGCGTTGTCGCCGGTGGCGTATGCCGCTATCCACAACCATCGGTCAATGCTTGCCGCGTTGGAAAATGTCTGTAGGTCAGATGGAAAATCGGGCAGTATCCGACGACCTTCTATGAATTCGGCCAAGGCCTTTTCCGGGCGTGAAAGCTTATACAGTATCTGCCCGCGTATCCTGTGAGCTATTGCAGCGGCAGTAATGTCATGGCTCGCTGTCGCCTCACACATCATCTTGACTGCGAGCGATTCGGCACGGGCGATTTTCCCTTCGTTGAAAAACTGATCGATGAGCACATTGGCAGCCGAAAAATAATATGTGTCATGGCGCGACTGCCGCATGCTGTCGACTATGGCCTCTATCCTGACCGATACGTCAGGTCCCTGGGCAAGATTGCTCAACTTCTGCACTTCAAGGGCTCTGCGCATCGACAAATCCTCATCGCCGCGCTCGTCTGTGCCGGCGCAACTGGTAGCCATAATGGCGGTCACTGCGA
Source organism: Muribaculaceae bacterium Isolate-002 (NCI) (assembly GCA_004102805.1). GTDB lineage: Bacteria > Bacteroidota > Bacteroidia > Bacteroidales > Muribaculaceae > JAGBWK01. The sequence continues at coordinate 21,896 of SCEG01000020.1, read as the reverse complement.
TTATAGCCAAGTGGAGGAATATAAGTCGTTTTATCAATCTGTTGATGGCGGTCGGTTCAGTCATATTTTCTGTAATTGCATATCTTAATCTGTAATTGCACATTTTAAAATGTGGGATATCGGGGGATATGCCTTACAGCCGCGAATTTAAGAAAAATCGGCTTAATCGGCAACCTTGCACCGGCAATTCGTATTAAGTCTTTCGTCGGTTTTACAGGATATAACCGGTTAATTGTGTGATTTTTGTACATTTTCCCGACTATAATCGGGAAAATGTACAAAAATGTTGTTTCTCCGAGTATAGTTTGCTATTATTTGGTTTATAGGTTTTAAAGAATTAGGGGTCGAAAGGCTTTTATTGAGATTTTGATTATTTTCTGTCCTATAGCCATGATGAATATAGTCATACTACCGCTAATAGTTTTAAAGTCAGTGCACCAATAACTCGATTTATGTTTGAAACTATCCTGTCAGACTGGAATAAGAACGAAACGTCGGAACGCTTTTGGTGGCGTTCCGACGTTGGGATTGTGTGTATATGATGTGAAGCTATTGGAAATCAGTAACGGAGGTTGAGGGTCTGGCCGGCTTTGAGGTCGATGGTGGCTATGTCGCCTTTTACCTTGGGTGTTATTGCTTTGCCGTCGATGGTCATTGCGGGGGTTGCGCCGCCGGTTATGAGGAGGTTGACGGTGCGGTCTTTGGCGGCATGGATGTCGGCGGCGGTCGCTTTGCCGTCTTTCCAGTTGAGGTCAACCGTCAGTGCGCCCTGTGCGCAGAGTCCTTTGATTGAGCCTGTGGGCCATGCTGAGGGCAGGGCAGGGAGCAATTCGATGTAGCCGTCGTGGCTTTGCAGCAGCATGTCGCAGATGCCGGCAACCGAAGCCTCTGTTGCATCGAAGCTGAAGATGTCGGAGGGTGCGCCTGCGATGCCTGCCGGCGATACGGTCATGAGGTTTTCGCGGGTGAAGGCTTTGAAGAGGTTCTGCAGCCAGCGGTGGGCGGTGTCACCCTCTTTGAGGAACGAATAGAAGCATATCATGTTGCCCGTGCTCCATTCCGTATCCTCCCATGTGGGTGACGATGTCTGTGTGGCGAGGCTGCGCTTTGAGGCTTCGAAAAGTTCGGGGGTCTTTGTCTGAGAAATCATGCCGAAGGGGTAGAGGCCGACAAGATGCGACGAGTGGCGGTGGGAGGGGTCAGTGCGTTCGGCGTCATACATCAGCCATTCCTTTACGAGGCCGTCTTTGCCCACTTCTACAGGCGGCAGGCGCTTGAGGTCTTTCTCGAGGCGCTGGCGCAGTTTCTTGTCGACGCCAAGCACTTTCGAACCTTCGATTACTGCGTTGTAGATGCGCTCGACGATGAAGCGGTCGATTGTCGGCATCATTGCCACGGCGTAGTGTGTGCCGTCGCCACCCATGAGTTTATAGCCGTTCTCCGGTGAGATTGACGGTCCGGTCACAAGATATCCGGTAGCAGGGTCCTCCACCATGTAGTCAACGAAAAATTCGGCGCAGCTTTTGAGAAGCGGATAGCCTGTCTCGCGGAGGAAATCCTCGTCAAGGGTGTAGAGCCAGTGGCTCCACAGCTCGGTGGCAAGCCATGCGCCGGCTGTCACGTTGAGACCCCAGCCTACATATCCGCCGTTGGCGGTGTAGCCCCAGGGATTGGTGATGGTGTGGGCGCACCATCCGTTGCAGCCGTAGAGCTTCTCGGCTGTCTCTGAGCCATATTTGGCAAGAAGCGCGACATATTTGAACATCGGTTCGTTACACTCCGCCAGATTGGCTTTGTTGGGCGACCAGTAGTTCTGGTTTATATTGATGTCGAGATGATAGTCGCAGGTCCAGGCCATGTGGCAGGCAAGGTTGTCGTTCCATATACCCTGCAGATTTGAGCAGAGCACTGAGTTGGGACGTGACGACGCTATCTGCATGTAGCGGCCATACTGGAAGAAAATGGCATCGAAACCGGGATCCACGACTCCGTTCTTGGCCAGATGCAGACGGGTGTCGGTCGGAAGCGAGTTGGTCATCTCCCCCACAAGGTCGATCGCCATGCGGTTGTAAAGAGCCGAATAGTCGGCAATATGGTCGGCCCTGAGTGCGTTGTATCCGCGTGCGGCGGCTTTTTCTACGGTCTCTTTGGCGCGTTTCGCGGGCGCATCGTTGTCATAGTCGGTGCGCATGTCCCACAGCAGGGTCACGTTATCTGCGTCGCTGACTTTAAGCGTGTTGCCTTCGGGCGTCACCTTGCCGCCATCGGCAATCACCTTGAACGTGCCGGCAAAGCTGACTCCGCCGGGGCCGAACATCGGGTAGTCCACTTTTCCCTCAAACGACAGTTCGTTGCCTTTAGCGGTGAAGTCGGCAGCACGCAGAAAGTCGGTAGAGAGTGTGAAATTGACCTGTCCGGGCTTGTCGGCACCTATTCTCATCGCAAGCACATCGTCGGGATAGTCGCAGATATATTCGCGCGTGTATATTATTACGTCGTCAGCGGTGTTGACCTTGAATGATGTGGCCGCCACTGCGGTGGCAAGGTCAAGGTCGCGACGGTAGTCGGTTATTCTGTCGGAGGGATATTCGAAATCGAGCACCATGTCGCCCAGCGGCAAATGTGTGCCGAACGATACGTTGCGGCCGCCAAGATACTGGTTGGCGAGGTCGTTGCCTTTCTGCAGGTCGCCGTCAAAGAATGCCTGACGTATTTCAGCGAGATGTTCTGGCCCGCAATAATCGTTCTGGAGCGAATCGCGCTGTCCTGCCCAGAGTGTGATTTCATTAAGAGCCACACGCTCGCGGTCAATGCCGCCGTAGACCATGGCGCCGATGCGCCCGTTGCCTAAAGGCACAGCCTCAATCCACTCCTTGGCTGGAGACTGATACCACATTATGGCTTCCGACTGTTTTGCTCCGGCTGTCAGAGAAGAGGCAAAAGCACAAGCTGAGATAATGACTGTTTTCAGTTTCATTGGTTGAAATTTGGTGTTGGTTTATGTGGTTTGTCTATATTTTTTTATTTATTGTGAAGGTTGTCAAAAATGTAATTTTATCTTGCCGCGGTTGACAGCCATCAGGCTATTTGTGTTTTTTTTATAAAATTAAGTTAATGCGACGAGAGCGACATTGCGGTAAGTGTTGAATGTAACATAGTTGACACTTTTGTCGAGATTGCAAAATTAATATTATGCAGGTTAATAATTTGTAAAATCTATGGCAATTAAGGAAATCTTTGAGTAAAACCGTTGTTTCGGAATATGTTGTAAAACACAAATGGCGCATTTGTTGCAAAAATGAAAAAATGATAAATTTGCGTCATTTTTCAAGTTCTGCGGTTTAATCTGAGCCAATGGCGTGTTAAAGCGTCAAAAGTTTTGTAAATAACTTAAAAGTTTATAAAATTATAATTGCAATGTAAATAATTTTGTTGCGTGTCATTCCGTCTCTGCGTCGGGTAATTTGTACTGCTCCCCCGAGGCTCCATGAAAGACATTTCCTCTTAGGAGAATTGATTTGACAAAACAAACAAACCATTCATTAACCCATATCTAAAACCACATCGCAATGCATTTAGGAGTACCGAAAAGAATGGTGCAACTGTTGGCTCTCGCTCTTATGGCGACAGCAGCAGTTAGCCTCAACTCTTGCAAGGACGATTACATCTACGATGATCACGAGCCCGACTATCTTGGCGCAAGCATCTACGAGTATCTCCAGCAGCAAGGCAACTTTACAAACATGTTGCGTCTTATCGACGACCTCGGTTACCGTGAAACACTTGTCAAGACGGGTTCAAAAACGCTCTTCCCGGCAAATGACGCCGCGTTCGAACGTTTCTACCGCTCAAATCCATACGGAGCCCACAGTTACGAAGAGCTCACCGTGTCACAGAAGCGCATTATAATGAACGCAAGCATGATCGACATGGCATACCTCTCCGATATGCTTCCCAATACTACCAACCCCGACAACTCCGACAACGGTGGCAAAGGGCAGGCTTTGCGCCGCAACACATCTTCGACCAATATCGACTCCGTGCAGGTCGTCACGGGCATAATTCTTCCCGAAACATCATATTGGGAACGTTTCCGCGACAGCAAAGTGTTCCTGACAGCACAGGCGCCGATGATGGTTCACTTCACTCCGCAGATGATGAATGCAAAGGGGATTACCAATAACGACTTCAATCTGATTTTCGGACAGCCATACAATGGCGCAGACATCTATGTCAACAACGTCCGTATCGTACACCCTGACATTATATGCAAAAACGGCTATATACACGAAATGGAAGAAGTGGCGCTCCCCTCCGTCACCATGGCCGAGGCCATTGCGCTTCAGAGCAACACCACCATCTTCAACAAGCTGCTTGACAAATTCAGCGCCCCCTACTATGACGGCGGCATCGATGCCTCTGTCAAGGAATATTACAACGGATCGACAGCGATTCGCCCCGTCATACCGGGGCTCTCTGCCAACGACTCCATTTTTGTAAAGCGTTATTTCAATGAAGCTTCGGCATCATCCGGACCCAAGGGTGAAAATCTTTCTTCCTATGGTATGCTCTATTACGATCCCAACAACACCACCTATGGCGGCAACTCCGACATGGGCGTGATGTTTGTGCCCACAGATGCCGCAATGATGGAATATTTCAACGGCTCTGAAGGCGGTTATCTGCGCGACTCCTACGGCGACTGGGACAATGTGCCCACCGACCTGCTCGCGACATTCCTCAAAAACCATCAGAAACGTTCGTTCATGGCCTCGTTGCCTCACCTGTGGCCCACTCTCACCGACGAGACAAGCTATGCCATAAAGCTCAATGAAGGCAACGTCGTCAACACAATACTCACCTCCAACGGTGTCGTGTTCGTAATCGACAAGGTCATACCCCCGATTGACTACAAAGGCACATACGCCTCCGTGCTAACGTCGCCCGACACAAAAGTCATGAAATGGGCGCTTACCGACAACTGGAACAACCTCGGCGACGAAAACGCCATGTATTTCTTCATGTATCTGCGCTCGATGGAAAACATGTATAATCTCATCGTGCCCACCGACGAGGCCCTGCAAAACTATCGCGAGCCCATCTCATGGCAACTGGGCGGAGCCTCACGCCGCATCTGGTCGTTCTATTATGACGCCGACAAGAATGCCGTATATGCCGACATTTATTATGTTGACGAGAACGGAGAGAAGGCCGAGATGGAGCGCAAAGAGGAAAACCAGAATATCGTCCGCAACCGCCTGCGCGACATCATCGACATGAACATCGTCATCGGCACCAACGACGGCACAACGCTCGGCGGATATGTCAACGACTCGCCGGCCAGCTACTTCCTCACCAAAGGCGGTGCCACAATCTACGCCAGCGGCAAAGGAAACAACGTGGTGTTCAACGGCGGCGGCGACATGGAGCTCGGCATAGAGCCTGCCCGTGTGGTATATACCGAAAACGGAAGCCCCTGCCTCTACGACTCGCAGAACGGACGCACTTTCTTCGTCGACCATATACTCCACGACCCTGTCAAGAATGTCTACACAGTGCTTGGTGAGCATGAGGAGTTCAGCCGCTTTTTCGAGCTCTGTATGGGCGACGAGCAGGTATCGACCAACTTCATCGACGACGAAGACTTTGTCGACATCTTCGGAACCAAGTATTCGAAAGAAGCCAAGATATGCGGTATCGGCCACGTCGTGACCAACTTCAACAACTACCGATACACAATCCTGGTGCCAACCAACGAAGCTCTTGACGCTGCTTTTGCCGCCGATGCCAACCTCTGGACGTGGGACGAAATCGCAGCCGAAGAAGATATGGCAGTCAAGAAAGAGAAAGCGCTCTATCTGCTATCCTTCCTCCGCTACCACTTCGTCGACAACTCCGCCTACATCTCGGGTGAATCCTACGGCCCCATGGTATATGAGTCAGGCTCGCGCAACGAATTCGACCGCTTCCGCCGTCTCTCCATCAGTTCCAACGGTCGTGACATGACCGTAGCTGACGAGTCGGGACACACTGCACGCGTGCTCACTTCATCCGGATGCTACAACTTTATGGCACGTGATATCATCGGCAACGCCGAAGATCCCCAGGCCGCCACACAGATCTTCGCATCGTCGCGCGCCGTAATCCATCTTATCGACCGTGCTTTAACTCCTAAAAATTAAAACAACCTAACCTCACATACATAATGAGAAATCTACGATTATTACTTATAATGATGCTCCTGGCCGTGACACAGCTGGGTTATGGTCAGGCATCGTCGATTATCAGAGGTACGGTGGTCGACGAGACCGGCGAGCCAATCATCGGCGCACAGCTCCATGAGGTGGACAAGAACAACCGTGTGTATTCAAACACGGCCACCGACTTCAACGGTGAGTTCTCTCTGGCAATCAAAAATCCAAACAACAAGATAAAAGTCTCGTATGTAGGCTTCAAGCCACAGACGCTCTCCATCAAGCCCAACATGCATATAGTCATGCAAGACGCCGCTACCCTCTCGGAGGTGCAGGTGACAGCATCGCGCATGAGCAACGACGGCTCGATGCCAATACCTGTGCGTGAGCTTTCGGGCGCCACCCAGACCATCAACACCAAAGAGTTCGAAGGTCTGTCGGTGACTTCGGTCGACGACGCCCTGCAGGGACGTCTCGCCGGTCTCGACATCGTGTCAAACTCCGGCGACCTCGGTTCAGGCTCATCAATGCGTATCCGCGGATCCGGCTCCATCAACTCCAACGCCGAGCCCCTTATCGTGCTCAACGACATTCCATACGAAAGCCACGTCGACGAGTCATTTGACTTCTCCAACGCCACCCAGGAACAGTTTGCCAACCTTCTTGCCATTAACCCTGAGGATATCGAGGAAATCACAGTGCTCAAAGACGGTGCGGCAGCGGCTGTCTACGGCGCGCGCGGTGCCAACGGTGTCATTCTCATCAAGACAAAGCGCGGCGTCAAAGGTCCGCCCCGCGTGCAGTATCTCTACAAGTTCTCGATGCACAAGCAGCCCAAGGGACGCAAAATGCTAAGCGGCGATGACTACACCATGCTCATGAAGCAAGCCTACTTCAATCCGCGCCAGGACGAGAACGCATGCAACATTCCCGAATACAACTACGACCCCACCTATTCCGAATACTGGAACTTCGTCAACAACACCGACTGGGTCGACGAAGTGACACGATACGGCTATACACATGACAATACGGTCAACGTCAACGGTGGCGGCGATAAAGCCAAATACCGCGCATCGCTCGGATATCTCACGCAGACCGGGACAATCATCGAGCAGAAACTCGAGCGAATATCCGCCCTCATGAACCTCGACTACCAGGTGTCTGACCGCCTGAAATTCTCTACCGAGTTCTCGCTCACACATACAAAAAACGACAAGACTTACGACGAGTTCGGCAACATTCTCGACATCGCCTACACCAAAATGCCCAACGTCGGCGTATATCGCCGCGACGATGCCGGAAATCTCACCAACGACTTCTACATCATACCCCAGTCATCATCGCTTGATGCATCGCAGAAAAACCTTGTCAACCCCGTGGCAATGGCCAATCTTGCCAAATATGCCGAAACATCGATGCGTATAATCCCCACATTACGCGTGCAGTATGACATTCTCAACCCCGAGAAACACCGCCTGCGCTATCAGGGCTACGTGCAGTTTGACATCGAAAACCGCAAGGACGACCGCGTGCTTCCGCGCGAACTGACATCATATTCCTGGAACAACGACGCCGTCAACCGCGTATCACGCCGCGACGCCGAATCTCTCAACATGCAGACCAAGCACGAGCTCCTCTTCATGCCGCAGATCGGTCACGGCCACTCGCTGATGCTGCTCGGTGCCTGGGAACTCACTTCGGGTAACTCACAGGCGCAGGAATTCCGTAAATACGGCATGCCCAACGGCATCGAATCGCCCACAGTGCCCGGAAACGAACGCACATTCAGCTCGTCGAAAGGCGAATGGCACTCGATGGCATATATGGGACGTATGCACTATGCATTCAAAGAGCGCTACATCCTTGATGTGACCGTACGCCGCGACGGCAGCACCCGTTTCGGTCCCGGAAACCGCTGGGGCACATTCCCCGCCGTGTCCGGAAAATGGATTCTCTCAGATGAAAAATGGTTTGACTCGTGGGAGTGGTTCAATACATTCGGCATCCGTGCCGGCTACGGAAAAACCGGACGCATGCCCGACGCCGAATATCTCCACTATGCGCGTTACAACTCAAACTACGGCTCGGGCATGGGTAACTCCTACATCGACATCTCCACGCTCAAGCCCGCATCTATACGTCTGAGCAACCTCAAATGGGAAACCGCAAACTCCGTTAACTTCGGTGTCGACTGTAACCTTTTCAACTACAAGGTCAACTTCGACTTCAACGTGTTCAAGGACAAGAACAAAGACCTCCTCTTCTCCAACCAGACAATACCATCGTCGACCGGTTTCGGCTCAATCAGCTACATCAACGGCGGCTCAATGGAGAAAAGCGGATGGGAATTCAACTTATATACCCAAAACCTTCTTAAATTCAATGATTTCTCGTTTGACTTCAACTTCAACCTCTCCAACTACAACTCCAAAATAACCTACATGATGCCTGAAATCCTCGAATCGTATGAGGGACAGTTCGTCAAGACACCCAACGATTCACGTTTCGTAAACCGCGTGCAGCTCGGCAATGCCTACGGCTCTATCTACGGTCTGCGTTACAAAGGTGTTTACCAATACAGCGACTACGTCGAAGGCCGTGAAGGCACATGCCCCTTCGTCAAAGGTCCCGACGGCGAGTATATCAAAGACGCCAACGGCAACCCAATGCCGATGTATTACGACTACGGTGGCATCAACTACAAATTCCGCGGCGGTGACGCAATCTACGAGGATATCAACCACGACGGCACAATCGACGAGCTCGACATAGTCTATCTCGGCAACTGTAACCCCAAAATCTATGGTGGCTTCGGTTTTACATTCCGCTGGAAACAACTTTCTGTCAACGCATTCTTCAATTTCCGCACAGGCAACAAAATCGCAAACTACGCCCGTATGCGCGCCGAAAACATGTACACCAACGACAACCAGTCAATCGCCACCAACTGGCGCTGGCGTAAAGAGGGCGACATCACCGACATGCCCCGCGCCCTCTACCAGTACGGCTATAACTGGATGCCCTCCGACCGCTTCGTGGAGGACGGCTCGTTCCTGCGTTTCAAATATCTGACATTCAACTACGGATTTACCAAAGAACTGTGCCAGGCGCTGCGTCTCAACCAGCTCAACCTTTACCTGACGCTCAACAACCTATGCACCTGGACCAAATATACCGGTGTAGACCCCGAAATCTCACCCAACGGCATGACCGGCGTGGTGGAGGACTGGAGCTCGACTCCCCGTTCGCAATACTTCACTTTCGGTCTGACGGTAGGTTTCTAACCCTTGAAAAAACATAAATGACATGAACAAGATACTGAAATATTTTACAATAGCTCTGCTGGGAGCGTCAGTGGCATCATGCGACGACTTCTTCGAGCTCAAGCCCAAAAACGAGATGGTGCTTGAAGATTTCTGGCAGAACGAGTCAGACGTGCTGGCCGTGGTCGGCAGCTGCTACCGCTCCATGCAGGAGCCCGGTTTCATGCAGCGTCTTATCGTCTGGGGTGAATTCCGTTCCGACAACTGCATTCTCGGCAGCGGCGACGGCGGCGACCTCAACAACATCGCCAACCTAAACCTTCTCCCCTCCAACGGATATGCAGCATGGAGCGATTTCTACGCCGTAATCAACCTCTGCAACACCGTCGAGCACTTCGCTCCCATAGCCTACGAGCGCGACCCAAACTTCACGCTCGGACAACTCAACGGCTACCTCGCCGAAGTCAAAGCCGTGCGAGCCTACTGCTATTTCACGCTGGTGCGCGCTTTCCGCGACATTCCGTTCTCGACAGAGCCGGTAATCGACGACACCGTGCAATTCCGACTGCCGCAGTCTGATCCTGATGAAATAGTCGATTTCCTTATCGAAGACCTCAAGGCGATAGAGCCGTGTGCCATAACAGAGTGGAGCCAGGAGGCCTATACCAAGGGACGCATGACGCAGAACGCCATACGTTGTCTGATTGCCGACATGTGTCTGTGGCAGGGACGTTATGCCGAAGCCGAGGAATATTGCAACCGCATACTCACAGACGGCAACGCCGAACTCAGTCTCGTCGCGCCCAATAACTATAATAAAGGCGTATTTATCGACGGCAACTCCTCCGAAAGCATCTTCGAGCTGCAGTTCGACCGCGGCAACATACCCAACTACGCCGTGTGCGAATTTTACGGAACAAGCGGAGGCCGCGGACCGCAGCGTCAGATTGTGGCCTACGACTTCACCACGACAGAGCTCTGGGACGAGACCGACGAGCGCCAGTATGACTTCTATTACGCCGACGTGGCCGGCGGCACATTCCCCGTCAAGAAATTCGTGTCATACCGCCGCGAGAATGATATCCCGTCGCAGATACGCGAGTCTGACTACAACGACATCGGCGATAACGCCGGCAACACAAACTGGATACTATACCGTCTTGCCGACGTATATCTTATGAAAGCAGAAGCCCTGACCGAGCAGAATAAAAACCTCACCGAGGCTTTCTCGCTCGTCAAACAGGTCTACGACCGCGCAAACTCCGCTTCGCCCGAAGGTCTCGGCGGCTCGTATTCCGACCAGGAGTCGATGCGTCAGCTCGTGCTCGACGAGCGCCAGCGCGAATTCATGTTCGAGGGCAAGCGCTACTTCGACCTGCTCCGCGCCATACGCAAGGACCCCTCACGCCTGCAGCTCATACTCAGCACATATCTCAAACCAAAATATATCACTCTCGACCAGGCAACGGTGTCATCGAAACTCAAGGATATCGATGCGCTTTACATGCCGATCAAAGACACGGAACTCAAAGCCAACCACCAGCTGGTGCAGAATCCGTTCTACAAAGTGTCGACAGATATCGATGTCAACAAGTAATTGACTGTCACGAGTTATTCCGAAAAAATTACTTAACCATCCACGCTAATCACTCAACACCATGAATAAGTATCTGCTAAAATCTCTGTTGATGGCCGCCCTGACTGCCTCAGTCGGCTCGCTGACATCATGTTCCGACGATGTCGACGAGGGTGCCTACTATACGTTTACAGGCGACACGGTGTGCTCGTTTGTCGAAGATGACCCGCAATACTCCATCTTCGCCGACATGATGCACCGCACAGGCACCGACGCGCTCCTGTCGACCTACGGACACTATACGCTGTTTCTCCCCGACAACGACGCCTTCGAGGAATATTTCCGTCAGAACGGCCTGTCGCTCGAAACAATGCCGGCCGAACAGATGCGTGAAATCATCTACAACCACGTGATCGACAGTCCGGGACGTGATTATCTCTCCGAAAACTTCGAGGAGGGAGCGCTTGGAGAGCCGTCGATGTCTGACAACTTCCTGGTGATATCTTTCCAGTCCGACCCCGATATGTCAGGTCTTCAGATCTACGTCAACAAGACCGTGCTCATCATAGAGCGTGACATTGAGGTGCACAACGGCGTCGTGCACAGGGTCAACAGTGTCATCTCGCCCAACAAGGATTATGTCAGCGACATACTCACTCAGCCTGAAATCATCGGCAACGAGCAGACATTCAACCTCTTCGCCGAGGCTCTGCGCGTGACTCACCTTGCCGACTCGCTCGAGCGCACCTACGACCTCAACTATGTGTGTCCCACGAGCAACGCCCACATCACACAGGCCGGATGGGACTGCCTGCTCCCCAAGACCAAGCGCTACGGCTACACTCTCTTCGTCGAGCCCGACGAGGTCTATGCCGCCCACGGCATTCACTCCGTTGCCGACATGGAGCGCGTCGCACGCCAGTATTACGACAACGGATCTGACGACTATACCGACCGCAGCAACGCGCTCAACCAGTTTGTCGCTTATCATATCCTCGACCGCTCGATGCCCACCAACTCGTTCCTCTACCCGGGCAAGAACACAGTGCCCAACTCGATGAAAGACCGCGTAGAGTTCTACGAGACGATGCGTGAGTTCTATCTGCTGAAAATCAACGTGGGGCCCAAGCTCAACCTGCAGCGCACGGGCAAGTGCGTCGAGGTCGTGGAAGGGCTCAGCAACCTCAGCGGAGCGAACGGCTACGTCCATTCTATCAACGACCTGCTCGTCTATGACCGCGACGTGATGGAAAACGACGTGCTCAACTGCCGCATCCGTGTCGACATGTACAACATTCCGCCCGAACTTACCAACAACAACATCCGCTGGCACTGCACCGAGGCTGTGCCCGACGGAGCCTCGGCCCGCACCATACCCCACGACTTCTGCACCAAGCATCTGTCATTCTCGCCCGAGACCGAGATTGTGATGTGGGCATCTGAAGGCTGGACGATGTATCAGGCCGACGAGCTGAAGCTCAACGGATGGTATGACTTCACCCTGCGTCTGCCCCCCGTGCCCCCGGGCAACTGGGAAGTGCGCATGGGCTACTCTCGAGTATGGTGGCGCGGCATCGCGCAGTTCTTCCTCGACGGCGAGATACAGGGCATACCCCGCGACCTCCGCATCGAGGGCAACGATCCCCGCGTAGGCTGGGTGAAAGATACCGGCGGCCCCGAGGACAAGGAAATAGACAAGGCGATGCGCAACCGCGGCTACATGAAGGGCCCCGCCTCGGCGATGAACTACGCCTACAACTCCGTGCTCCGCAACGACCAGGCCTATCTGCGAGTGATAATCGGCAACCTCAACGTCCAGGAATATGGCGAGCACTATCTCCGGGCCAAAAACGTGCTCTCGCCCGGCAACGAATACAACGGCGACCTCATCGAGCTCGTGCCGGTGTCGCTCATAGAGTATGAAGATATTTATTAAACCGTCACCCATTTAACAGATTTCATCAATGAAAAAGTCATATATATCAATCGGATTGCTCATGGCCGCCGGAGCCCTGACATCATGCTCCGAGGAGTGGGACAACCACTATGAGCCGTCGGAGCAGGTGGCGCAGGAGTCGGTGATGGAGCTCATCGAGGCCGACCCCGACCTCTCGACATTTGCCGAGATGCTTGAGATTTCAGGTTACAGGGATCTTCTGGCATCGTCGCAGACATTCACTGTATTCGCTCCTGTCAACGAAGCTCTCGAAGGTATCGATCTTGAGGATGTCGACGCGGTCAAGCGCATCGTGCTCAACCACATCGCCCGGTTCAACAACTCCACCGCAGCCGGCGACGGACACACCGTAAAGATGTACAACGGCAAGCGCTTCGCTTTCGACGGCGGCACTTTCGGCTCGGCCGCGCTCGAGCGCACCGACATCATCGCCAACAACGGCATCCTGCATGTGCTCGACGGACAGATCCCTTACTCCTACAATTTCCGCGAGTATATCGACGTGCATCAGTCGACATCCGAGATGGCCCGGTTTCTCGCTCTGCATGACCGCCGCGAGATGGATATCAACGCTTCGCGTCCCATCGGTGTCGACGCCAACGGCGCCACCGTCTACGACTCGGTGATGTATGACTACAACCCCGTGCTTCAGCACGGCTGGTACGGCATCGGTGACATAGCCGACGAGGATTCCCTCTTCACCATGATAATCCCTGACAACAACGCGTGGGAGAAGGCCTACGAGCGCATACGTCCCTATTATAACGTCTATGACAGAGACCAGGCCGTGGCCGACTCGATCGGCGATGTGCAGACCAAGCTCGCCATCATCAATGACCTCGTGTTCCGCCGCGTAATCGATAATCCCGCCGTCGAGACCGACCTGTGGTCGACACGCGGCAGTCAGGTGGTCGACCCTATGGAACTTTTCGGCGGCACAACGCGTGAGAATGCCTCAAACGGTGTGATGTATCTCGCGTCGCAGCTCAATTATGACAACGTTGCCACATGGAACAAGCTTCTCGAAGTCGAGGGCGAGAACCAGGAAGGCCGTCAGGCCGCGCAGGCAAGTACCATCTATACCCGCTCGGTTGGCGCCGAGAACATTCATAGCGACTCCATAAGCGAGAACCGTTACATCGAGGTGGTGTCGTCAGGCTCCACCGCCACGCAGCCCGGTGTCACAATCACCATCCCCAACGTGTTGTCGACCGAATATGACATCTACGTGTCATTCGTGCCGGGCACCGTCACCGACCCTCTCAACATCGAGAAAACGCGACTGACATTCACGTTGTCATACATGGGAGCCAACGGCCGCACGGTCAACAAGACATTCCGTGACCAGAAGAGTGACAGATATGTCACGAGCGATACGGAGATGACATGGATGAAAGTCAACGACGAACCGATGGAATTTCCCGTGTCAAACTATTATGACATGTTGTGGCTGATTGACCCGCTCCACACGCAGAACGACCGTGTCAATACAACCAAGCTGCTGATAAAGACAGATGTGACCAACGCAGAGTTCAACCGCAACGAGATGGTGCGCCGGTTCCGCATCGACCGCGTGGTGTTTGTGCCTATCAAAAAATAAACGACTATCATGAAACACTCATATAATACATCCAAGAAAATGCTTCGGCCGGTGGTATGCGCATCGGTGGCGGCAGTGATCGTACTCGGAATGCCTGCACCCGCTGTGGCGCAGACTGACGCGGGTTCAGCCCATGAGACTGTTGTCGGAAATACGCTTTCCGGTCTTGTGCTCGACTCGTCGACGGGTCAGCCGTTGCCCGGCGCACGTGTCTCTGTTGTCAATTCAAGAGCGATGGCGATGACAGGCGACGACGGCCGCTTCACTCTCAGCCTCCCTTCCGATGCCGCCACTCTTAAGGTCACCGCCCCCGGCTTTGCCGACATACTTGTGCCAGTAAGAGACTGCAAAGAACTTACCATACGCCTCTCCGTGCCGATGGAAGGCGACATCTACAAAAACGCGCTTACGGCAGGCTCGCATAACGACCGCACGGAGTTTGCCATCGGACAGACCGTGGCCGACAACTCGGTGGCTGATCTCCAGGGCGACCTTTACTCCATATCGCGTTCGGGCATGCCCGGCGCCGGCCATGTGGTCTATGTAGAGGGTCTGCACTCGATCAACTCGTCGTCACAGCCTCTCTATGTTGTCTACGGAGTGGTGTGGAGCGTAGCCGACGACAACTCGTCGATTATGGACGGACACTTCAACAATCCGCTTGCATTGATATCGCCTGACGACATCGAGAATATCTACGTGCTCAAGAACGGCACGGCGATCTATGGCGCCAAGGGTGGCAACGGCGTGGTGGTGATAGAGACCCGTAGAGCCCGCACCGAGGCTACCGAAATCGAGGCATACGCACGTATGGGCTGGCGCACGACAGCCAAAACCATTCCGATGATGAACGCCGCCCAATACCGCACATACGCTTCCGACATCATCAAAGACAAATATGACAACCAGCAGATAATCGACCGTCTGGGATTTCTCAACGATGACCCCACTTCGTCGCAATATTATGACACCCACAACGACACCGACTGGCTCGACCTTGTGACACGTGACGGCCTGATGATGAACTACGGCGTCAACGTGCGTGGCGGTGACGACCGAGCGCTCTACATGTTTTCTCTCGGATATACCAAAAACGAGGGAACAATAAAAGAAACCTCTTTCGACCGCATCAACGTGCGCTTCAACTCCGACATCAACCTGTGGCGCGGCTCTACGCTGCGTTTCGACGTGGCCTACGCGCAAGATAATTTCAAACTGCGCGACGACGGTCTCAATCCATATTCGTCACCCTACTATATCTCGATGATCAAGTCGCCGCTCTACCACCCCAATATACTGGCGCTCGACGGCTCGCTGACATCGAAATATGCCGATAAAGACGAGCTTGATGTCACTAATCCGATGAATATCCTTGACCTTGGCATAGGAGAGGGCCGCAACTACCGTTTCAACCTCAATGCCGCTCCGCGCTACCGTTTCAACGACGCGCTTACTGTTGAGGGTCTCGTGGCCTACACCTTTGACAAAGTGAAGGAAAATTCATTCGTGCCTGACTATGGTGTCGACGAGCGTGACTTCGTCAACGAAAACGGCGAGATCTACGCCCAGAGCCGCAATGTGGTTAAGAGCCTGATGAACCGTCACACCACATTCATCGCCGACCTGCATTTCTTCTACAATCCGCTGCGCGACATCAGCCACAACCTGACGCTGACCGGCGGCTTCCGTTACCAGTACGATACCTACGTCAATTCTTACGGCGAAGGACACAACACCTCGTCTGACTTCATCAACGACCTGGGCAACACCTCCTCGTCGCTCCACTTCACCTCAGGAAAAGACCTCGAGTGGCGCAACATGGCATGGTATCTGTCGGGCGAATATGCATGGCTGCAGCGCTATATCCTCGGCGTCGACGCCACTCTCGAGAGCAACTCCCGCTTCGGAAAGAACGCTCCCGGTGCAGCGCATATCGGCGGCGTGGCGTGGGGCTTCTTCCCCTCGGTGACCGCAGCGTGGCTCATGACATCCGAAAAGTGGATGCAGGGAGTGAATTTCCTCGACCTGCTCAAACTTCGCGCGAGCCTTGACATCGCCGGCAACGACAAGATACCCTTCTATGCCAACCGCACATATTTCGCTTCAGAGGCGCTCAACAACAACGGATTCGGACAGGTAATCGCCAATATCGGCAACGACCGCCTCAAGTGGGAGACTACCCGCACATGGCGCGTGGGCTTCGATGCAAGCCTCTTTGCCAACCGCTGGACAATGGCCTTTGACTTCTACACCTCAAAGACGAGCGACCTTCTGATACAGAAGCGCGCCAAAGATGAGGTGGGTCTCCAATACTACTGGAGCAACGGCGGCGACATGACCAACAAAGGCATCAACTTCTCGACTACGGTGCGCGCAATCAATCTGCGCGACTGGAAACTCGATGTCGGCGCCACCATCGGCCACTACAAGAATAAAATCACCTCGCTCCCCGAGGGTCAGATACTTACCGACATCTGCGGCGGTCAGGTGCTTACGGCTGTAGGCAATCCCGTGGGCGTGTTCTACGGCTACAAGGCCGACGGGGTCTACTCAAGCGTGGCCGACGCCGCGGCGGCAAATCTGTCGATACGCAACGCCGACGGTTCGCTCACTCCCTTCGAGGCCGGCGACATGCGTTTCAACGACCTCAACAAAGACGGTGTCATCTCCGAGGCTGACCGACAGATTATCGGCGACCCCAATCCCGACATCTTCGGTAACTTCAACCTGCGCCTGAGCTGGAAGAATTTCACTCTCGGCACAGTGTTCACCTACTCGTTGGGCAATGACGCCTACAACGCGCTCCGCGCACGCCTCGAGGCCGGCGACGACATCTTCAACCAGACCACCGCCATGCTCAACCGATGGGTGGCCAACGGACAGGTGACCGACGTGCCGCGTGCCGTCTACGAAGACCCGATGGGCAACGGCCGCTTCTCCAACCGCTGGATCGAAGACGCAAGCTACCTCAAATGGAAATCGCTGTCGGTCGACTACCGCATACCGATTTCATCGCCCTACATCCAGGGCGTGACCCTGTCGTTTGCCGTCAACAATCTCTGCACATGGACAAAATATCTCGGTCCCGACCCCGAGTTCGCGTTCGGCAACTCGCCGCTCTATCTCGGTGTTGACGCAGGCATGGTGTCGCAGGCCCGTGAATTCAACTTCGGTGTGAAAGTCAACCTGTAGTCAGCCACATCGATTTACCCAATAACAAAGAAAACTCAATTACCAGATGAAAACATTCAGATATATAGCAATGACAGCAATGGCGGCAGTGCTCGCCGGTGCAGTCAGCTCGTGTGAGGATATGCTCGAGACAAAGTCTGACGACTATATCTTCGAGGATGACCTGCACATCAGCTCTGCCAACGACTCGCTTTACTCGGTGATGGGTATTCTCGCCCAGCAGCAGCGTCTGGCCGAACGATATGTGCTCTTCGGCGAGCTGCGCGGTGATCTTGTCGAGGTGCCCGCCACGGCCGACTATTCGCTGCAGGAGATTGCCTCTTTCAATGTGAGCGGCGACAACAGCTATCTGTCGCGTTCCGACTATTACAATGTAATCAACAACTGCAACTACGCCATCGCCCGCATGGACACTTCCATAACGCTCCATAACAACAAGGTGCTCATGTCTGACTACGTGGGCATACGCTCGGTGCGCGCATGGACTCAGATGCAGGCGGCTCTCAGCTTCGGCGAGCTCACATGGTATACCGACCCGATCACCACTGTCGACGGTGCGAATGCCGATTATCCCGTGCTGCCTTTCGACGCTGCTCTTGACCGCATACTTCAGGACATCGAGCCATATATCGGCATGGAGGTGCCTGACTTCGGCAATGTGGGCGACTACAACTCCACTCAGGCGTTCCTGCGCCCCACTCTTATTGCCGCAGACATCTATCTCTACAAGAACAACTACGAGATGGCTGCCCAGCTCTATTACAACTATATCGACAAATATAACATCACACTGGGTGACAACACCAACCGCTGGAGCGGCAACACGCGCACCGGCATCTGGGCCAACAACAACAATGCCTACAAGAACGAGGTGATATCGCGCATACCTTTCTCAAGCGACGGCAAGGACTATCGTGCCGATCTTATAAACAAGACCTACTCTCTCGTGCCTCAGATGGTGCCCGCAGCCCATTTCATCAAGCAGATGGACGAGGCGCTCCACTTCTATGCCGACGGCACGGGATCGATTCTGATAACCGGCACATTTGAAGGTGACCTCCGCGGCATGGCCTTCTATGCCGACAATAAAGGCGATTTTGCCGGAGCCTACGGTTACACCCATGTAAAAGACGAGCAGCAGGACATTCTTATAACGAAGTTCTATAACAACGGCGAGGCTGCGTCGGTATCAAATCCCGACAACGAGATGTTTGACTGGCAGTCGGTACGTCATCTGCGCTCTGTGCCTGTCTACCGCACCCCGTCGCTCTATCTGCGCTATGCCGAGGCCGTCAACCGTGCCGGCAAGCCTTCTGTTGCCTTCGCCGTAATCACCAACGGACTCAAGCAGAAAGTAATGTCTGACTCCACGCTGGTGATGCCTTGGGAATGCAACGGCGAGATGTATATCAATTTCGACAACGGCAAGTATGAAGGCAATATAGGCACCGCGATGCGCGGCCGCGGCTATGGCATACGTCTTGCAAAGAGCGGTTATCTGATACCGGAACTCGAGACTCTCAACGACTCTATCGAATGGGTAGAAAACGAAATTCTCTATGAGATGGCAGCGGAGACCTGCTTCGAGGGCAACCGTTTCTTCGACCTGATGCGAGTGTCGCACCACCGTGCCGACCATCCGGCTCTTATGGTTGATAAAATCTCACGCCGCTTCGACAATCCGTCGGCGGCAGCGGCCAGATTATCTAATCCCGAAAACTGGTGGATCAGATAATCAGTCAATCAAGTTAAGTGATTAATGCGTAGCGTGCGTGTCATCATCGATGGCGCGCACGCTTGTTGTCAAGGCTGCGGTCGCAGCGACCTCTTTATCACCGGACACGGCTGGGCTGAAGGCACCGAATATCAGTATATCAGAAACGTCGACGGCAAGGCGGTGAAGTTTGTCAAATAACCGGCTGTTGACGCTGAAATAGCGGGGGAGACCGTCGGCCATAACGGCCTTCGGTCTCCCCCTGATGTTAAAAAACAGTGAAATTTGTGTTAAAATTCGAGCACGGGCGAGGCTGGCACGTATAGTTTTTTTACCTTCGTGTCATGAAAAAATTTGAACTTGGCAAACGACATAAATTGTGTGGCGCCGTAGCGGTCGACAGGCTTTTCACCGCCGGCGACTCGCGCAGCGCGCTGTGCTATCCCATCAAAGGGGTGTGGCGCGAAGCCGCCCGCAGAGCTGACGGCGATGCGTCATGCAAGTTTGTCATCACCGTGCCGAAGAAGCGTCTGCGTCATGCCGTCGACCGCGTGGCTGCGCGCCGTCGCATACGCGAGGCCTACCGTCTGATCCACGGCCGTGTCGAAGAGGCTTGCTCGGCCGAAAACGGCGGAGTGGCCGACCTTGATATCGCTTTTGTCTATGTGGCCAACCGCGTGCTTCCGTCAGCCTCAATTCATGCCGCTATGGAGCGCCTGCTCGGCAAGATACATGACGCCGGCAAGTCAACAGATAAATAATCAGTGACCTGTATGAAGCCTATTAAGCTGTTGAGCCGCCTGGCAAGCGCATTGCTGTCGCTGCCGATATATTTCTACCGATATTGCATCTCGCCTATGCTGCCGGCAAGTTGCCGCTTCACCCCGACATGCTCGCAATATGCCCTCGAGGCTCTGCGCAAGCATGGGCCGGTGAAAGGGCTGTGGCTTACAGTGCGACGCCTGTTGCGCTGCAATCCGTGGGGCGGATGCGGCTATGACCCTGTGCCATAATATATGAACATAAAAGATATTGATTCACACTGCCATGACCGCTCTGCCGGTCTGCTTACCCTCACACTTGACGAATACCGCGGTTACGAGTCTGCTCCGGGGCAGAAGCTTGTGGTCGGACTTCACCCGTGGGACACTTTGGAATGCGACATGTATGAGGCTTTCGATATACTCTCTGACGCCATAACCGATCCGAATGTGGTGGCGATAGGGGAGATAGGTATCGACCCGCTCCACGGAGCGTCGGTGGAGCGTCAGGAGCAGCTGCTGCGCTATCAGCTGCAAGTGGCGGCCGACGCCCGCATGCCGGTGGTGTTTCATATCGTGCGCCGCTATGATATATTGCTGAAGCTGCATGCCGAGTTCAGGCCGGTGTCAGCCAGTGCGGTGCACGGATTCAGAGCCAAGCCCGAAGTTGCCGCGCAGCTTGCCGATGCGGGAATATATATGTCGATAGGCCCTAAATTCAATGCCGAAACGGTGAAGATGATACCCCGCGAACTGCTCCTGCTGGAGACCGACGAGCTCCCCGAGTCGGAAATACGCAACGTTATTGCCGCAGTGGCCGACGTGCGGGGCATGCGTCAGGGCGCGCTCGCCGACCTTGCCCGTGAAAATCTGCGCCGTTTCCTCAATTCCGGTGCGAAGAGCGTGTAGCGCAAAGTGGCGGCGATAGCGACTGTTGCAGCGGAGGTATCGTCATTATGTAGGCCGGTAGCCATGTTGTGGCCTGTATTGTGCTCAATATCACGTTCAAATCAAAAATATTGGTGTAAAAATTTGGAAAATTGCCAAAAGGTGTCTACCTTTGTGGCGCTTTAGGCTCTTTATGGGCTTGGGCAAACAGGATTGTCTTATGGTGTAATGGTAGCACTGCAGTTTTTGGTTCTGCCTGTCTTGGTTCGAATCCAGGTAAGACAACTCGAAGACTCCGCAAGAAGTTGGAAATTCAACAGTTTGCGGAGTCTTTCTTTTTATGAGCTAAAAGGGCAAACCGTTTATTGTATTGATGCAGGTGCTGACCTTTAATGGCTGTTGAAATAAAAAAACGGCAGACAACCATGAGATTGTCTGCCGTTTGAGTACCCGGACCCGGGCTCGAACCGGGATGGGTTGCCCCACTGGTGTTTGAGACCAGCGCGTCTACCGATTCCGCCATCCGGGCGTTTGCGGTGCAAATGTACGGTAAAATTTTCTATTTTACAACAATTTTTGCATAATTCGTATTTTGTAAATTGTGATTTTGAGAAACATTTGCAATATTGTCCTAAATAATTTTTGAGTGCTACTCAACGTGCAGAGGCATCAGCCTTTGCAAAAATGACATCAGAGTAATCCCCCTAAGGCAAAAACGGCTCTTCGGGAGGCGGTGTGAAGGGTTCGT
>SCEG01000204.1 GCA_004102805.1 Muribaculaceae bacterium Isolate-002 (NCI) | reverse complement strand
CACACTTGCGAGAATTCGCCGGACTGGAAAAAGATGTGGTGTTAGTCGGAGTCGGCAGCCGCGTGGAGATCTGGAGCAAGGATAAGTGGGAGACCATGAATTCCGATGCGGATATGGATGAGATTACCGGCGCCATGGAAGGACTGGGACTGACCATTTAAAGGAAGCAGGAAAGGATGACCGTCGTGGAATTTAATCATTATTCTGTGATGTTGCATGATACCATCGAACAACTGAATATCAGACCGGACGGCATCTATGTGGACGGAACCTTACGAGGCGGCGGACATGCATATGAAGTGTGCAGCCGCTTACAGAACGAACATTTCTACGGGATCTATCAGGAGGACGCGGCAAGCGCGGCGGCATCGGAGAGATTACGATGCTGTGGCGATAAAGTGACAGTGATCCGCAACGATTACGTGAATGCGGTGGAGGCACTCAGCGAATACGGAGTCAGCGGTGTGGACGGCATCGTGCTGGATCTGGG
>SCEG01000203.1 GCA_004102805.1 Muribaculaceae bacterium Isolate-002 (NCI) | reverse complement strand
TCCCATGGCATTCCGCGTGTTGACGATTTGCGGATACTCAGTGGAATCATTTACGTCATAAAACATGGACTTCAGTGGAAAGACGCACCTCGCGAGTACGGGCCACATAAAACCTTGTATAACAGGTTCATACGCTGGAGCAGACTTGGCGTTTTCAACAAAATATTTATGGAGCTTGTTGAAAAACAAGGGGATACAGAGTGGCTAATGATTGATGCCACCCACCTTAAAGCCCATCGTACGGCAGCAAGCTTGCCAAAAAAGGGTTCTTTCCCGCTGTATCGGGCGGACAAAAGGCGGACTGAACTCCAAACTTCACGCCGTTTGTAATGGTGAAGGCAGGCCGATTCTCCTTCTCTTATCTCCGGGCCAAATAAGTGACTACAAAGGGGCAGCACAGTTTTTGGACGCTTTGCCCAACGCCAGGGAACTGCTCGCTGACCGAGGGTATGATGCCGACTGGTTCCGAACGGCTTTACTTGGAAAAGGCA
>SCEG01000202.1 GCA_004102805.1 Muribaculaceae bacterium Isolate-002 (NCI) | reverse complement strand
CCCTGGCATGTTGCGTCTATGTCTACGGCAACATTGAAGAACTGGAAATGTCGCAGGGCTTCCCCAGCCAGGCGGCCCTGCTGGCCGGGCTGTGGCTCATTCTGGCGACGGCTCTGGGCACCTGGCTGTGCTGGGGGCTGCCCCTGCTGCTGGTGGCTGTGGTTTTTGTGGCCTATTTTTTCCTCGGGCATCTGCTCAGCGGGCCGCTCTATCACCCGGCTTTCGGCTTTGATTACGTGGTCTCCATGCTCAGCGTGGGGCTTTCGGGTCTTTCCGGGCTGTTCATGTCCATCAGCGCGGACCAGGTCTTCAGGTTCGTGGTCTTTGGCGCGCTGCTGGGCATTTTCAAGGTGGAAGGCCTGCTCATGGAAATGGGCAAAATCCTCGGGCGCAGGCTGCGCGGCGGGGCCGGGCTCACCGGGGTGTTTTCCAATTCGCTCATCGGCATGGTTTCCGGCGCGCCGGTGGCCAATGTGGCCATCACCGGCCCC
>SCEG01000201.1 GCA_004102805.1 Muribaculaceae bacterium Isolate-002 (NCI) | reverse complement strand
CTGCTCGATCAGCACCGCATCCATGGGGATCATCAGAAATTCCTCGGGGATCTTGACCCGGATGGCGGCATCGGGATAGCGTTTTTCCAGTTTCTCCAAAGCTTCTCCCACCACTTCCTCCACCGGTTCCTCTGTGGTATTGATGCTTAAGCTGTCTCCCTGGATACGAGTGACGGACAGCAGATTTTCCACCATATTCAACAGCCAGTGGGAATCCTCATAGATATTGGTCATGATCGTACGCTGCTCGGTGGAGCTTAGATCGTTCTGACTTTCCAGAAACAGGGAGCTGTTGCCGATGATGCCGGTGAGCGGCGTGCGCAGATCGTGGGAGATGGCGCGCAGTAGATTTGCACGCATCTTTTCCATTTCGGCCTCTGCCAGCCGCTTTTCCCGCTCTGCGATCATCTCGGACTGGATGGTCATATGGGAGGTCATGGTACACAGGATCAGAGTGATTCCACTCATCAACAGGAAGGTGATAGGGTAGCCG
>SCEG01000200.1 GCA_004102805.1 Muribaculaceae bacterium Isolate-002 (NCI) | reverse complement strand
TGTTTTATCCTGATACGCAAACAGCATGTTCAGCATAACTTTTCTCTTAGATCTGGCCTCACTTAAATTCACCTGAAAAGAGCTGACGTGCTCGGCCATCAAAGCAGGTGCCGCTGTTGCGAGATCTGCTTCTGTCGCTGCTTCATAGAGATATATCTGATTAGCATTTTCATACTCTGTTCCGGTATTACTGCTCCCCTGCCAGCGGATCATATATGCATTATCATTGTTAACCAGGAGGAGTTCATTGACCCGAGCCTGCACCTCCTTGCCGGCATCATCCTTCGCCGGATTACCATCCAGATCCACTGCAGTTCCGGTAGTTTTTGTGAACTTGATATCCTTCTCCACATCAATGATCAGATCGATCATCTGATTGGCTGCCAGCTGCTCTTCTTCCTGTAATTTCAGTTCCTTGTTTCCACTCAGATACGAATTATTGCCGGCCACGATAAACGCCCCTACCGATCCTGCCACAATGGTCATGATCTCC
>SCEG01000199.1 GCA_004102805.1 Muribaculaceae bacterium Isolate-002 (NCI) | reverse complement strand
AGTCTGGCAGTTCCAGGCCGAGGGAAATGGGGCGGCTCGTCTACGGCAGAAAGAGCAGCAGCAGGGAGAAGAAAAGCATGCCCAGGCCGGATTGCGCGGCCGTGATCTGCATGGGATTGTAGAGCGGGGAAAGCCGCCGGGCGATGACCGTGTAAAAGGCGGCGCAGAGCATGGCCAGGGCTTCCAGCGTATTGCCCAGCAGGGGGTTTGCCGCATTGGCCGCCGGAGCGGCGGCCAGTGAAAGCCAGACCACCCCGCCCACGGCCATGGCGAAGCCCAGCCAGACCCGGCCGCTGATCCGCTCGCCCAGCGCCACCCAGGCCACGCCGGCAACAATCAGAGGCAACAGGGAGACCACCATGCCCGCTTGCGAGGCGGTGGTCAGGCGCAGGGCGTGGGTTTCAAACAGAAAATAGCAGCAGGGTTCGCAGAAGCCCATCAGCAGCAGGGCCCCCAAGTGCCCCTGGCGGCGCAGATCGCGGAACAGGCGCGGCC
>SCEG01000198.1 GCA_004102805.1 Muribaculaceae bacterium Isolate-002 (NCI) | reverse complement strand
TAGAGCGTGCTGGGGTGCTGGCGGGTGGAGAGAAAAAAGTCCTTGCCGCCGCCCAGCACCGATTCCTCCAGCGCCGAGAGCAGCACATGCCGCCCCAGCGGCGTGTTGACCGTGAGCAGGCCGTGGTATTTGCGGGTATTGCAGCAGAGAATGCTGCTGCTGGCATAGTCGCCCAGTCCATTGGTCAGCAGCCATTCCTTGCGTAGTGCTCTGCGTGTATTCTGGCAGGCGGCCTTGTCAAAACTGAACCGCATACTGCCTCCTTGGCGTACAGGGTTAGGATGATGGCCGGGCGGTGCTGCGGGAGGTTCGGAAGGGTCAGGAGCGAAGGGCAGCGCATAACCCGTGGAAACGGTCCGGAGATATCCGGCCGGCAACGGAACAAAAACGGAAAAAAGGCGTTTGCAGAAAGCCTGTTGTCTTCCTACTAGCTCCGCGGACTCATATAGTGCATCCTATAGCATTTTCTTTTAGCTGTGGTGTGTTTCGAATGTG
>SCEG01000197.1 GCA_004102805.1 Muribaculaceae bacterium Isolate-002 (NCI) | reverse complement strand
TTCCGTAAGCTTTGGCGGTTCTAAGGGTGGCAAATTGTAATAGCCGGTTTATGGATTTTATGATTATTTAATATATTTTTTAGCACTCGGGACTTGCGAGTGCTAAGCAGTAGTGATAATATAATCTCTGTAAGAGGAACAAGCGACTGCAACAGCAGACAATTGCTTGAAAAGAGATGTGAAGTGGTCAGCCGCGCAGGAAACTGTGTGGCTGATTTTTACATGGAAAACGTCTTGGTTGTGTGGCTCACCGGTTGGGCAGAATGGAGGGAATATGACGAAGACAACAAAAAGAGATTATTATGAAGTATTGGGTGTCAGCAAGACAGCGGACGCCGCAGCGATAAAAAAAGCATACCGGAAACTGGCGAAAAAATACCATCCGGATACCAATGCAGGAGACCCTGTGGCAGAGGAGAAGCTGAAGGAAGTCAACGAGGCTTACGATGTGCTGGGGGATGAAAAAAAGAAGAAACTATATGATACTTACGGTTTT
>SCEG01000196.1 GCA_004102805.1 Muribaculaceae bacterium Isolate-002 (NCI) | reverse complement strand
AAAATCGCACTGAACGGTCTCGTCCTCGCCCCGGCTCATGGTCAGGGCGGCCTCGGTGTCATTTTCACGAAAGATGACCACGGCCTGCTCAAAGGCCTGACGGGCTTTGTCGAACATCCGCCGGACATGGGGTATGACCCCGTAGCCGGGCATGTCCTGCATCAGAATGGCCTGCTCGGCCATGCTCACGGCCTCGTCCCCGATGCGCTCCAGGTCCACCACCATGCGCAGGGCGCTGACCACAAAGCGCAAGTCGCCGGCCACGGGCTGGGTGCGGGCCATGAGCCGCAGGGCCATTTCGTCGATCTCGTTCTCCAGTTCATCAATGGAGCCGTCGCTTTCAATAACCGCGGCCGCGCGGCCGGGATCGTTGGCGGCCAGGGCCTTGCCCGCCTCTTCCAGAGCTATGCCCACACTGGCGCACATGACC
>SCEG01000001.1 GCA_004102805.1 Muribaculaceae bacterium Isolate-002 (NCI) | reverse complement strand
TGTCTCAGTACCAGTGTGGGGGACCTTCCTCTCAGAACCCCTACGCATCGTCGCCTCGGTGGGCCGTTACCCCGCCGACTAGCTAATGCGCCGCATGCCCATCCGCCACCGGATTGCTCCTTTGACCTCTATAAGATGCCTTACAAAGGTGTTACGCGGAATTAGTCGGAATTTCTTCCGGTTATTCCCCTGTGACGGGCAGGTTGCATACGTGTTACTCACCCGTGCGCCGGTCGCCGGCAATTGAAGCAAGCTTCAATCCCGCTGCCCCTCGACTTGCATGTGTTAAGCCTGTCGCTAGCGTTCATCCTGAGCCAGGATCAAACTCTTCGTTGTTGTATCTTGTTTCTTTATTTTCTTGTAAAGTCGCATGACCTTCGACAACGCCGTCGTCCCGGATACCTTTCTTGCGGCCGGTCGCCCGGCCAAAGGGTCGTTTCAGGAATTGACACCGGCATTCTCTCTTGCGAAAGAGCCGGTCTCTTTTATTAGCTCTTGTACTTTCTTGTCTTTGTCTATTGTAAGTCTTTCAATGTTCTCGGGGATTTCCCGTCCCGCTTCCGTCAGACCCTGCGGCCTTCCGTTTTCGTGAGGCGGAAAAACTTTGCAAAGGTAAGAAGAAAATTTGTAACCTCCAAATTTTTCTTCAACTTTTTTTTGCAGTCTGTTTTCGTCGCCCGCAGTCTCTCCGCCGCAGCAGCCTATGGCCGCCGCGCCTTCGCCGCCCGCAGGCCGGAAGCTCGCTTGCTTCCCGAAAGCGAGCGCAAAGGTATGCACTTTTTATTTACCCACCAAATATTTTTACAACTTTTTTCGGAAAAATTTTACCTAAACCTCCTCAAAAACCCTTAAAATCCACGCCAACCGACTGCAACACACCCGTTTATATCTCATCAAAAAAAGTTCACTCCACAACACGATTTTCACACCCCCCAATGCACCACCAACCCGAAACATCAGCGCATCCACGCCCCACCGCCACTCAACCCACACTCAACCCACAGCTATAAACAGCAAATTTGTTCATAATTAATTTTTCCGTCTGTTGGGGCTATGAAATATAATTTGTAATTTTGGGAAATAGTTTTTCACTCTCCCGCCACACCTTAAATATATAAGGAAATTTATATGGAACCGTTTATTCATTTACACGTTCACTCTCAATACTCCGTTCTTGACGGCCAGGCATCAATCAATGCCTTGGTCGACAAAGCCATTTCCGACGGAATGCCGGGACTGGCACTCACCGACCACGGAAACATGTTCGGAGTAAAGGAGATGTTCAATTATATAAAAAAGAAAAAAGGCAAACTCAAAGGCGAGCTATCCAAACTCGAAAAGCAGAGAGAGGAAGCTGAAGCGGCAGCGGACACCGAGAAAACTGCTTCATTAGACAAGGATATCGCAAAGCTGAAACACAAAATAGCCTTCAAACCGATATTCGGTTGCGAGATGTATGTGGCAAACACAATTCTGACCGAGCATACCGACAAACGCGATACCGGACGGCACCTTGTCGTTTTGGCTAAAAACGCCGTCGGCTATCACAATCTGATAAAGCTCGTATCCAAAGCCTGGACCGAAGGATTTTACTCCCACCCGCGAACCGACAAACATGAACTCGAAAAACATCACGAAGGTCTCATCGTATGCTCAGCCTGTCTTGGCGGCGAGTTGCCCCGACTGATACAGGCCGGCGAGATTGAGGAAGCCGAACGTCAGGCACAGTGGTTCAAAAGCGTGTTTGGAGAGGACTATTATATAGAGCTTCAGCGACACAAAGCCACTGTGCCGCGCGCCAATCACTCCGTATTCGAGATACAGGAGCGGATAAATCCGGAATTGATACGCATAGCGCGCAAATATGACATAAAACTCGTATGCACCAACGACGTCCATTTTGTCAACGAAAGCGATGCCGAGGCACACGAACGTCTGATCTGCGTATCGACAGGAAAAAAACTTTCCGACGAAGGCCGCATGCTCTATTCAAAACAGGAGTGGATGAAAACCCAGGCGGAGATGAACGAACTGTTCAAGGATGTGCCCGAAGCACTGTCAAACACAGTCGAGATATTAGAAAAGGTAGAGACATACGACATCGACCACTCCCCCATCATGCCGTTTTTCGAAATTCCAGAGGAATTCGGCACTGAAGAAGAATACCGCCAACGACTCTCCGAACAGGATCTTTTCGATGAATTCACACGCGACGAGAACGGCAATGTTGTGCTCTCACCCGAAGAGGCCGAATCCAAGATAAAGAAACTCGGTGGCTACGACAAACTCTACCGCATAAAGTTTGAAGCCGACTATCTCGCCAAACTTGCCTACGAAGGCGCAGAACGCCGATATGGCAAAGACCTTGACGACGAACTCAAGGAACGTATCAAATTCGAGCTGCACATCATGAAAACGATGGGTTTCCCCGGATACTTCCTCATCGTGCAGGATTTCATCAATGTGGCAAGAACCCGACTCGACGTCAGCGTAGGCCCGGGCCGTGGATCAGCCGCCGGTTCAGCTGTGGCCTATTGCCTCGGCATAACACAGATCGATCCTGTAAAATACGACCTGCTTTTCGAACGTTTTCTAAACCCCGACCGCATATCGCTTCCTGATATCGATATCGACTTCGACGACGACGGGCGCGCGCGCGTATTAAAATATGTAACCGAGAAATATGGCGAGGAGAAAGTGGCGCATATCATCACCTACGGCACCATGGCGGCAAAATCCGCCATCAAGGATGTGGCACGCGTCGAGGACCTGCCTCTTTCCGAAAGCGACCGACTGACAAAAATGATACCGCGCCACATGCCCGAAGTCAACGGCAAAGAACTTTCCGCCACACTCAAGAACTGTTACGAGCATGTGCCGGAATTCAAAACCGAACTGCAGAACGGCAACGAAACCATCAAGGAGACTTTACGATATGCCGAACAGCTCGAAGGCAACGTCAGGAACACCGGCGTGCATGCCTGCGGCGTAATCATCTGCCGCGACGATGTGACTGACTGGGTTCCGGTCAGCACCGCCATCGACAAGACCGACGGGCGTGTGCTTGTAACGCAATATGAAGGGCGCGTAATCGAGGAAACAGGACTTATCAAAATGGACTTCCTCGGACTGAAGACCCTTTCAATCATAAAAGACGCCGTCAAAAACATCAAGCTCACCCGCGGCATCGACCTTGACATAGACAATGCGCCTATCGACGACCCCAAGACATATCAGCTTTATTGCGATGGACGCACCACCGGAACATTCCAGTTTGAGTCGGCAGGCATGCAGAAATATCTTCGCGAGCTGCAACCGTCGACATTCGAAGACCTCATTGCGATGAATGCCCTCTACCGTCCCGGCCCAATGGATTATATTCCCGACTTCATCGCAAGAAAGCACGGCAAATCGCCCATCACCTACGACATTCCGGTAATGGAAAAGTATCTTAAGGATACGTATGGCGTCACCGTCTACCAGGAGCAGGTCATGCTTCTGTCACGACTTCTTGCCAACTTCACCCGCGGCCAGAGCGATACACTGCGAAAAGCGATGGGTAAGAAAATGATCGACAAGATGAACGAGCTCAAAGGCAAATTCATCGAAGGAGGCACTGCCAACGGTCACAATCAGGAAGTACTTGAAAAGATATGGGCCGACTGGGAGAAATTCGCGTCATACGCATTCAACAAAAGCCATGCCACATGCTACAGCTGGGTTGCATTCCAGACCGCTTACCTCAAAGCCAACTATCCTGCGGAATACATGGCCGCAGTGCTCAGCCGCAACCGCAACGACATCACCAAGCTCACCAACTTCATGGACGAGTGCAAATCGCTGCACATACAGGTCAAAGGCCCTGACGTCAATGAAAGTTTCGGTGACTTCGGTGTGAACGCAAAGGGAGATATACGCTTCGGACTTGCCGCAATAAAAGGTGTAGGCGAAAATGTTGCCGATGTTATTATCGAGACACGCGCACAAGGCGGCCCGTTCACTTCCATCTACGATTTTGTGGAGCGCGTGCCACTCGCCACTCTCAACCGCCGCACCTTCGAGTCTCTGGCTCTTGCCGGAGCGTTTGACTGCTTCGAGGGCCTGCAGCGCGAAGATCTGTTTGAGAAGAACAACAAGGATGAAAGCCTCTCCGAACTGCTGCTGCGCTACGGACAGCTTTACCAGAAAGCGAGCCAGGATCAGACAGCATCGCTCTTCGGCGACGAAGATATATCACTCAACACCGCCGGACGGCCGCCGATACGCCCCGCCGTACCCTGGTTCGACGTAGTGCGCCTGGAAAAAGAGCGCGATCTTGTGGGTATGTATCTCTCGGCTCATCCTCTTGACCCATATTATATGGAACTGACCCACGGCTGCAACACATCGTTGAAAGACTTTGCTGAAAAGACCGACGCAGTGGAGGACCGCGACATGACTTTAGGCGGCATGGTGATATCGTTTGAAGAGCGTCCGTCAAAGAAAGGCGACATGTACGGCCGCCTGAAGATAGAGGATTACACAGGCTCGGCAGAACTCATGCTGTTCGGACAGGACTATATCAAATTTGCCAATTTCGGAAAAATAGGGACGCCTGTCTACGTCACCGGCCGCTACGCCAAAGGCTATAACGGCGAACTGCGTTTTAAAATCGCCGACATCAGACTCCTTTCCGAAATGAAGGGTCATCTGATAAACTCAATCACTATAACACTCGACAAATCTGATGTCAACGACGCGCTTATCGACACCCTTCTCGAGCATATCAACGACTCGACAACCGACCGTGGCTCTCTTAACTTCAAGCTGTTTGACGGCGAGGCAAACAGGGCGATCATGATGAGCTCCGACCTGCGCATACCCATCAACCGCAAACTCGCCACTCTGCTTGACGACCTGAATATAGAATATTCGTTTAACTAAATTATAAAAAATAGAATTATGGCATTTAAATTTACTGACAGCAATGTTGAAGAGACTATTGCATCGGGCAAACCGGTAGTAATCGACTTTTGGGCGACATGGTGCGGCCCTTGCGTCGGCATGGCACCGATTGTCGACGAACTGGCTGAAGAATACGCCGACAAGGCAGTCATCGGAAAATATAACGTTGACGAAGAGGGAGAATTTGCATCAGCCAACCGCGTGATGTCACTCCCGACCATTCTTTTTTTCAAGAATGGCGAAAAGACATCCATCCGTCTTGTCGGCTCACAGTCGAAAGATAGCCTGAAAAGCAAAATCGAAGAACTGTTAGCGCTGTAATACAGAGATCTAAGCATATTCCGGCCGTGAAGACTGTGATGACAGTCTTCACGGCCGTTTTTCATTTCTCAGATTTGGAAAATTGCCGTCAATATTGGACTCATTGATAGAAATGCGCCAAAAATATTGCAAATTTTAAGAAATTTTCATACTTTTGGGACAATTTTGTGCTTGTCAACAACTTGGTGCAAATTCTACAAAGATTTCAGGATTAGGCAAATATAGTAACATTTAAATAAACAGTTATGAAGTTAATTTATGGTGTGTTGTCGTCGGCAATGCTCATTGCTGCCGCAAGCAGCTGTAGCGACGACTACAACCCTGGCGGAAGCTCTTCCGGCAAGATTGCTCCGCAACTCGACCTTGATGCGAACGCGATAACCTCGCGCTCTACAACCGCAGGAAGAGATGCAGATCCCGTCTCGGTAAATGATTTGAAGCTTCGGCTCAGCTCGACCGATGGTCCTTTTGTTAAGGAATGGAATTCCATATCGGATTTCGACAACAACGAATTGTTCAAAGTTGGCACCTACACCCTAGAAGCCATCTATGGCGATGCAGCTGACGAAGGATTTGAAAAGCCGTACTATTACGGCGCGACCCAGCTGTCGGTAAAGGAGAACAAGGTGACACCCGTGTCAATCAACGCTACGCTCGCCAACTCGATGGTCAGCATCACCACAACGGAAGCATTCCGTTCATATTTCACCAACTACTCCTTTCAGGCACATGCCGAAGGCGGTGACTACATCAACTACATCTCAACGGAGACACGTCCAGGCTACCTCCGCTCCGGCAAAGTGACCGTCACAGCCGATGTCACAAAACCCAACGGAGTCAGTGCGACACTCGAAGCCGCCGTCTTCACTGCCGAGCCCCGCCATCATTACACAGTGACAGTCGACGTCAACAACGGTCAGGCCGGCGATGCCCAGCTTGTCATAACATACGACGACATGCTTGACATTGAGGATGTATACATCGATCTGAGCGACGACATACTCAGCGCACCCGCGCCGGAAATACTCGCGCAAGGATTTGACAATCAAGTCCCCGTCGAAATCATCGAAGGAGCGTCAGGCGAGATCAGCCCCCTATTCTTCATCAACGCCGAAGGCGGCATCAAATCGGTGACATTGACAACGCAGTCAACATCGCTTGCCGAACTGGGCTGGTACAGCGAAATCGACCTCGCCACAGCCACAGCCGCACAGCAGTCCAAGCTCAAATCACTCGGTCTTGATGTCAAAGGCCTTTTCGGCAACATTGACCGCATGGCTCAGATTGACTTCACAGGCGTGCTTCCGTTCATAAAATATATGGAAGGCAGCAACAATCTGACCACGTTCACCATCACGGCCAAAGACAACTACAACAAAGTCAGCGACCCGGTATCATTCACCGTAAAAGTCGAGCCGATAGTGATAAATCTGTCAGAGGATGTCACACCCAACGTCGGAATGACATCTATGTCGGTAATCCTCAATTACAACGGCTCTGATATCGCTAAAAATGTAAAGATCCAATACAAGAACATCCGCGGCACATGGACCGACACAGACATAACTAAAGTAACCGCGACATCTGACAACAACTATCTTGTTGAAATCGACGGCATCCCCGCCAATGACGCCACAGTGACCCTGCGCGCCGTTGCCGGAGAGAAAGCAAGCGATGAAATCACGATCGCCAAAGGCGGTTTCACCATCGAATCGTCGCCCAACGACATATTTGCCACCCGCGCACGCATCGTTCCGACATATTTCGAAGAAGAAATCGAATCCGCTGCATCTTCCGTAAAATACGAGATATCTGAAAACGGCACCGATTACACTGCCGTAAACCACACATTGTCTGACGACGGGTCAGCATGGATTTCCGGACTTCCTGCCGGAAAGACACTCTCCGTCATGGCAACAATTGGCAGTAAAAAAGCCAAAGTCGAAATCACTACGGAAACCGCGGCTCAGCTTCCCAATTCCGACCTGGAGGGCTGGTGGAGAGAACATGGCGGCAGCAACTGGGACTTCTATTACGCATACGCCGAAGGCACACCGCAGGTATGGGACACCATGAATGAAGAAACGACATCAAGCGTAGGAGTCGGAGCGGCATACACTACAACCTCAGGCACGAAACCGGCCACCGGAGTCAATGGCCAGTGCGCCGTAGTCCGCACAGTCGGGTGGGGAGCAGGCAACACCGCAGGTGGCAAATGGAGCGTCGTAAACAACGTCACTGCCGGACAACTCTATCTCGGTAAATTCAAAAGTGTAGGACAAGCGCCCGATTACGGATACGGCTTCAACTCTCGCCCGTCAGAGCTCACATTTCAGGCAAAATATGAGGCAGCTAAATCCGACGATTTCGGCAGCGCTGAAGTGCGTGTGCTTGACGCATCAGGCAATATTCTCGCTTCCAACTCCGTAAACATCGGCACAGACAAAAGTGCATGGACTGAGATTTCCCTGCCCCTCTCCTACTCCGCCAATGCAGCAAAAGCATCAACGATTGTGGTGATTTTCAAATCAACCGCACACAGCAGCGGAGCTTCAAAATCATATCTCAAACTCCCCGCATTTGCAGCAAATGCAAAAACCGAATCGGTTGGAGGTCAGCTCTACATCGATGACATCAAGTTAAACTATTAAACAGATAATACCGAATATGAAATATAAGATATTTTCAACTTTAGCAGTTGCGACTGTCCTCATGTCATCGTGTCATGACAACTGGACTCCCGGCTCTAAAGAAGACGGCGAAGGACAATTGCGCATGGAGGCCATCGACGTCACCAACGCCGAGAATGTGATAAAGAGAGCCGGCGTTGACGTCAGCAATTTCATTGTCACAGTCAATGACTCCGAAGGAAAAAACATCAAGCAGTGGAAATTTGCCGAGATGCCCGAGATTGTCACACTTCCCGTGGGCGAAGGCTATACAATCGATGTAATCTCTCACAATCAGGAGAAAGCGGCATGGGACGCGCCCTACTTCAAAGGCACTTCCGAGAAATTCAACATCAGCAAAAATCAGCTGACCAATGCCGGAACTGTAACCTGCAAACTTTCAAACATCAAGGTATCAATCAGATTTTCAGAAGACCTGAAAAAAATAATGGAAGATGACTGCAAGGTGACAGTTATAGCCAACGACGAAGGCCGCCTCGAATTCGGAGCGACAGAAACCCGTTCAGGATATTTCCAGGCAATCGAAGGCAGCTCGACACTCATAGCCACCTTCTCTGGCACCATACGCGGCAATTATGAAGAAATCCGCAAAATCTACACTGATGTGGAAGCCGGACAGCACCGTATAATCACATACAGCGTAAAGGGCGGCGACCCCACCATACCTGACGAAAGCGGCAATATCGACATCACCGACGGCATCACAATCGACATGTCGACTATCGACGAGACAATCGAAGGGAATGTGGCTCCCGATGAAGATGTTATCGGAGGCGACCGTCCCGGACAGGAAGGACCCGAAACTCCCGACCAGCCTGATGTGCCTGACAATCCCGACGATCCCAAGGACGAATTTTTCACATTCGAAACACAGATTTCTCTCACAGAGGTTAATGAAGCCGTCGAGGGCAACGACTACAGCGTAAACATTAAATCAGCCAATCCGATGTCAAACCTCAAAGTAAAAATCGAATCGAATTATCTGACTGAAGACTTCCTCGGCTCCGTAGGACTCGTTCCCGAATTCGATCTCGCCAACCTTACGCCCGAGCTCGAGCAGACACTCGGCGATCCTGAAGGCTTCAACTTCCCTGTAGGAGACAATGTCAGAGGACAGAATGAGGTGACATTCAACCTCACTCCGTTCATCCCGCTGCTCAATCTCAGCCCGACGCCCAATGACATCCACAAATTCCATTTGACAGTCATAGACGATAAGGGCAACGAAGAAACCGTAATATTAACCTTTATATCAGGTGTAGAATAACAATGAGAAAATTATATATAGCAGGAGCAGTCGCAACCGGGCTTATGCTCACCGCCTCATGCTCCGACAATCATGACTATGACCTGCAAGGCGAAGGCAAGCTGATGCTGTCGGCATCGTTCAGCAACGATGTAAAAGTCGCGTCACGCGCCACCCTCGAGGAGGAGCTCTCCGAATCTACCATAATCTGGATTTCAAGCACGAAAGGTCTTGTGCGCAAATATGAGGGGCTGCAGAATCTACCCGCCGACGGCATAAAGCTGCTCGGGGGCAACTATGTGGCCGAAGCATGGGCCGGCGACAGCGTGTCGGCATCGTTTGACGCCAAATATTACAAAGGACGTGCGCCTTTCACCATCACGTCAGGCACCACCCGCGTGGAGCTCCCCTGCCGCATCGCTAATGTCGTGGCATCGGTCGATTATTCCGAAAATCTTGACGGAGTGCTCAGCGACTACACACTGACCGTGGGTCACAGCCGCGGCTCACTTGAATTCGTCGGACAGGAGCAGCGCAAAGGCTACTTCATGATGCCCTCCGGATCAAAAAATCTCAACTGGACACTCAGCGGCAAACTCGCCGACGGATCTGTATTCACCAAGGACGGAACAATCGAAAACGTCCAGCCGGCCACAGAATATGTCATGCATGTGACCTACACCCCGTCGAGCAGCGACAACGGCGGCGCGTTCATCAACATCGTCATCGACGAGACCACAATTGACTCTGAAGATGAAATTCTTATTACCGTGGCTCCTGATATCATGGGGACATCGTTTGATATCAAACAGGGCATCACAGGTCAGCCCGGCATGTTTGACAAAAAATCGGTTTACATCACAGCCTCTTCCGCGCTTAAAAATGTGATACTCGACTCTCAGCTGCTTACGGCATCGGTCGGAGGCAATGACATCGACCTCATGACCGCGGAAGAAAGCGTGAGCGACGCCCTCAGAGCCTCGGGCATTGAATGGTTTTATGTCTACAATGAAGCTGAAGATATCTCCAACATGAAAATAAATCTCAACGAAGAGTGGCTCAACGCAATAGCCGCTGGAGAATATGTAATGGATATCACAGCTGTAGATGCCGTAGGCAAGAAATCAACAGTATCGATGCCTCTGATTGTCACAAACGCAAAAGCGGAGGCTGTCGAGACAGCAGCCGATGCCGCAACGACATGGGCTACTTCCGCAACCGTCTGCGGCCGCGTGCTTGACAGCTCTGTCACCGATGCCCGGATCGAATACCGCAAGGAGGGTGACACGCAATGGATTGCGGCCAACACCGTCACAGACGGCGCTGACCTTTCGGCTGAAATCTCAGGACTTACGCCCGGCACGACATACGAATACCGTGTAGTCTGCGAAGGCTTCGAGAGCCAGTCAAAACGTGTCACTACCGAAAACGCACTCCAGCTCCCCAATGCAGGATTTGAGGATTGGCAGGTGAAATCAGGAAGAAATGCCACACTCATCTATGCAGAAGGCTCGGAAATGTTCTGGGACTCCGGCAATCACGGCTCGGCAACACTTCAGAAACAGGTAACGACTCCTGACGGCACCTACAGTCACTCCGGCAATTACTCGGCTCTGCTCTCATCACAGAAAGTGGCGCTGTTCGGCATCGGACGTTTTGCAGCAGGCAACATATTCGTCGGCCAATATCTCAAAACCGATGGCACCGACGGCATTCTCGGCTGGGGACGCACGTTCGGTTCACGCCCGAAAGCCCTGAAAGGATATGTGCGTTATGAACCGGCCACAATCAGCTATAATGACTGCGACAAAAAAGCGCTTCCCGAGAAATATCAGGAAATGGAATCGCACGTCGGACAGATGGATCAGGGCGCGATTTATATCGTCATACTTGATAACGACAACAAAATGACCGCAAGCTCGGTCGACTCCGGCAAAGAGACGAGCTGGCCCATCGTTGTGGAGACTAAGAAAGGACAGATTTTCGATGTCAACAGGCCAAATGTCATTGGCTACGGACAGCTCATACTTGATGCTACCGGTGGCGACGGCATGATTGAATTTGAAGTGCCGATCGAATACTTCAGAAAAGATGTAAAAGCGGCCAACATCGCTGTCACCTGCTCCGCATCACGCTATGGTGACTATTTCTGCGGAGGCGACTCCAAAATGTGGATTGACGATTTCGAACTTGTATATTGACACTCCGCGAAGTCACGGACATCGCATGATAAGAGGCGGGATTCCCTTTGGGATTCCGCCTCTTTTAGAGAGTGTCTGGATTTAAATCAAATATAGTAATCCACACGACTGAAGATGAGAGTAAAATGCGGCGGGAAAA
The DNA here is from genome assembly GCA_004102805.1 of Muribaculaceae bacterium Isolate-002 (NCI). GTDB lineage: Bacteria > Bacteroidota > Bacteroidia > Bacteroidales > Muribaculaceae > JAGBWK01. The sequence continues at coordinate 145,920 of SCEG01000001.1, read as the reverse complement.
CGCCACTGAAAATATAAAGTTTTTAAATTCATGATATACGCGATAATTTTTATGACTTACTTGCTATAATTAATTTTGCACAGACGCTTAAAATGCGTAAATTTGCACTTCGTTAATCAACGAGGATGTTGCAGAACTCCGAGAGTGTCTGAATAAAATGCGCACGGTTCGTGCGTCGGTCAACACTCCTGACTGTCAAACAGAATTCCGGATGCACAAACCGTGCGTCACTGCAATATATAGTTATGCAACACCCTCTGACAAACTGAGTTCAAACGATGTTCCGACCAAAGAGACTATACACATTCATGCTACAGACATTCATCCCGGTGTTTGTCATGACATTTTTCATCTGCCTGTTCATCGTGCTGATGCAGTTTCTTTGGCGTTATATCGACGACCTTGTAGGCAAAGGGCTTGAGATAAATGTAATCGGAGAGCTGTTTTTCTATGCCGCGCTCACAATGGTGCCTATGGCGTTGCCGCTGGCCATACTCCTTGCCTCTCTGATGACATTCGGCAACCTCGGCGAGAAGTTTGAACTCACGGCGATGAAAGCTTCCGGAGTGTCATTGCTGAAAACTATGCGTCCGCTTATAATCCTGATACTGCTCATTGCCGGCGGCGCATTTTTCTTCCAGAACAACATATTGCCTGTCGCACAGGTAAAAATGTGGACACTGCTCCACTCCATGAAGCAGAAATCGCCTGAAATGGAAATACCGGAAAAAGCGTTCTACGACCAGATTCCGGGCATTAGCATATATGTCGACGAAAAGGACAAGGAAACCGGAATACTCCGCGAACTCATGATCTACGATATGAGCGGAGGCACGGAAAACACTCGCATCATCGTGGCTGATTCCGGCAAAATCTCGCTCACTCCCGACAAGACAAGACTGCTGCTCAACATCTATCAGGGAGAGCAGTTTGAAAACCTCCGTTCAACCACTGCCGGAGTGCAGTCAAACAACCTGCCCTACCGACGCGAGACTTTCGCACAGAAAGATATCATCATCTCTTTCGACGCCAACTTCAACCGTATGGACGAATCGGCGATGCGCAAGCAATATGTCGGGAAGAATATCGCGGAGCTACACGCAACCATTGACTCAGTGCAGGCGAGAGTCGACAGCGTAGGCAACATATATGCCGCTGAAATAAAAGAAAAACCTTATTTCTCACTCCAATATTACAAGGCGCTCAACACGCCCGACGGCACATTGCGCGTGCCACAAAATGAAATCCGGCTTGACAGTCCGCTTGACATCGATTCGCTGTTTCACAACAATTCCGGGCTTGACGAGGCTACGATAATCAATCAGGCATTATATAAAGCCCGCAGTTTCCGCATGGATTATGAATACAAGAGCAAGCTCATGGAGGAGGATCGCAAACAGATACGCCGCCACGGCATAGAGCTGCAGAAGAAATTCACGCTCTCGTTCGCATGCATAATCTTCTTCTTTATCGGAGCGCCACTCGGCGCAATCATACGCAAAGGCGGCATCGGGCTTCCGCTCGTTGTCTCTGTAATACTCTTCATCATTTACTACATAATCGACAATACAGGCTACAAGATGGCCAAAGACGGCCATGCCGGCGTTGTTGAAGGCATGTGGCTAAGCTCGGCAGTGCTGCTCCCTCTCGGCATATTTTTCACCTACAAGGCAGTCCATGACTCCGGCGTATTCAACATCGACGCATATAAAGCGTTCTGGACCAAAATCAGAGGCAAGCACAAGCGCTCGCTTGAGCCGAAAGAGTTCACGCTTGACGAAGTGACACCTGAAGGCGCGTTCAGCGTAATCGAGGCTTTTGACAGCGATCTGCGGTCATTACGCGACTCTTATCGGCGCATGTCACTTCCCCACAGACTGTACGCACGGCTTTTCGGCACAAAACAATCTGCCGAATGCATGCGTTCAATGAATGCACTGATTGACTATCTTGCAAATTCACGCAGCCATCAGGTCGTGACGATATTAAACAGATATCCATATAAAATAAAACCGGGCGATTTCAGTTCGCTCGCCGAAAACAACGATAATCTGCGCCAATGGTTCATGACCGAAGCCGGCAAAGAGAAAACCGGAATTGAATGACCGATTTGGAGGATGTCTCATATAAACCGCTTTTACAGAACACTACTATATGGAAGATATTAAATTAGATAAGATTGAAGATGCCATCGCTGACTTCGCCGAAGGCAAGATGGTGATTGTAGTCGACGATGAGGACCGCGAGAATGAGGGCGACCTTATTGTCGCAGCAGAAAAGATAACACCCGAGCAGGTCAATTTCATGCTCAAGAACGCGCGCGGCGTGCTATGCGTGCCGATGACGATATCACGCTGCAAGGAGCTTGACCTCCCCCATCAGGTCGATGACAACACATCGGTGCTCGGCACTCCGTTCACTATAACAGTCGACAAACTTGAAGGATGCAGCACCGGAGTATCAATCAACGACCGCTGCGCCACAATCAGAGCGCTTGCCGACCCTGCTTCCACTCCGTCGACTTTCGGACGCCCCGGACATATAAACCCGCTTTATGCGCAGGATGCCGGTGTGTTGCGTCGCTCAGGCCACACCGAAGCAGCCGTCGACCTTGCCCGTCTGGCCGGCTTGCAGCCTGTTGCGGCTCTGATGGAGATAATGAGCGACGACGGCTCGATGGCTCGTCTGCCGGAACTCAAACGCCGCTCTGCCGAATGGGGGCTGAAACTTATATCAATCAAAGACCTCATCGCCTATCGCAATGCCCGCGAAAGCCTCGTGGAGCGTGGTGTCGAGGTTGACATGCCCACAGACTACGGACATTTCCGCCTCATACCGTTCCGTCAGAAAAACAACGGACTTGAGCATATCGCCATCATCAAGGGCGATGTATCCACACCCGAACCGGTGCTCGTCAGAGTGCATTCCTCGTGTGCGACAGGCGACATATTCGGCTCGAAGCGCTGCGATTGCGGAGAGCAGCTTCACAAAGCGCTTGAAATGATAGAAAAGGAGGGGCGCGGCGCCGTAGTGTATCTCAATCAGGAAGGGCGCGGCATCGGACTGATGGACAAGATACAGGCCTACAAGCTTCAGGAAGAGGGGCACGACACCGTTGAAGCCAACATAATGCTCGGACACAAAGCCGACGAACGCGACTACGGAGTAGGGGCTCAGATATTGCGCAGCCTCGGCATCTCGGAGATGCGCCTGATGACCAACAATCCAGTGAAACGTATCGGACTCGAAGGCTATGGCCTGACGGTGGTGGAAAACGTGCCGATTGAGATTGCCCCCAACAGCTACAATCTCAACTACATGACAGCCAAGAAAAACCTTATGGGTCACGACCTTCACAAACTCTGACTCCGGTCACAGTCATAAACAACTGCACCGCGACGCAGAGTCTGAGCGTCGCGGTGCAGTTGTTATTTCAGGTGAAGTCAGATGCCGGCAACAAACGACTTATTGCGGAAATCGCGCGGCGACTGCCCCGCATGACTTTTGAAATACTTGCCGAAAAATGACTGGTTTACAAAATTCAGCTTGCAGCTTATTTCCTGTATCGACAGGTCGGTAGAGGTAAGCAACCTCTTTATCTCGTTCACCACATAATAATCAATCCATTCGCCGGCAGTGCGGCCGCTGATATCTTTGACAACAGCCGAAAGATGTTTGGGCGACACGCACAGACGGTCGGCGTAATATCCCACCGAACGCTCCTGTTTGAAATTATTCTCCACCTCGACAATAAACCGGTAGAACAGTGCGTCGCCACGACTGCACTGCGCATTGACAGCACCGTGAATACGTTTGGAGTAATCATTGAGTGTCTCGCAGAATATACCCTCACAGAGCTTGTTGATGACAAGATAGTCGAAATGGTCACGCGACCTGCTGAGCTTGTGTTTTAGAAGGTCGCGAAACAAGACCTGATTAAGAAACTCCTCCTCGTCAAGCTGTATTGTCGGATTTTCCTTATAGTGGAGCGAACAGACCAATATACGCGACATCATCGGCAACATATTGGCAAGATTAGAAATCGCCGACGATATCATGAAGCCCTCGAAATCATCCGACGGACTGTATTTGCGTATCAGATGCCCCGGAAGAAGCACCATTATCGAGCGTGGCACCAGTTTCACCGATGTCATGTCATAGCCAAGTTCAAGGGTTCCCTTGATGCATACAATCAACAGAACAGTTCGGTTTTTTAGCGGGAGTGAGAACTCGGCATTTATCTTCTCAACAGAATCAATGACCGTGAGATATGAATTGTTCCACTCTGCGAAACCGTTGTCTGTATTTAAAATATCAAATCGAAGCAATGATTTGGAATCCATTATTTTTGTTGTTGTTGCGCGAATTTACACATTATTGCTCAATTCTCCTAAAGAAATCGGATTTAGTGTCCCACCTCATCCGTCTCGCCCATAAAATTATCATAAATAAAAAAATAAATATAATTATAGTGCGGATATCTGATATTTTTTTGTTATTTTTGTTCAATGGCAAAAATTTTCCGCATGAACAGACTGCTTATTTCATTATTACTGCTATGTATGGGCATTGCCACCGTTTCGGGGGTCAGTATAACAAAAAAAGATGTAGAAAATTCACTTGACATGCTTGACAAAGAGATTGCCAAGCGCACTGATTATATCCATTCCCGCGAAACCCGCATAGACTCGATCAGGCAACGGCTTGCCGAACCGATTTCTGACCAACGTCAGCTTGACCTTACCATGCAACTCGGCGATTTATACAGTTCATTCAACAACGATTCGGCTCTTATAGCCTATACACGCGGTCTTGACAAAGCCAGAGAAATAGGCGACTCTGTCAATGTATTCCGTTTTCGGGTGAAACGCGCCACAATCCTGCCTTTGTCCGGCTTTGTAATGGAAGCGAATAAAGAATTCGAGTCGATCGACACTTCCGGACTTTCTCACGACGATCTGGTGTTTTACTATACATCCGCGCGTCAGATGTATTCCTACATAACATCATTCTTTATCAACTACCCCGAGTCACGCAACCGATGGAACAGCAAAGCTTCTGCCTACCGCGACTCACTGCTCAGTGTTCTTGATCACAAATCGTTGACCTACGACCTTAACTACAGCGAAGAACTGATAGCGAACAACGATTTCAAAAAGGCAAAAATGGTGCTTCTCGAACTCCTCGACCATATATCACCCAACAGCAATCTCTATGCCAGGGCATGCCACCTGCTGGCGACAATTGCCCGCGAGAAAGGCAACACTGACGAAGAGACATATTACCTCGCGCTGTCGGCGATGGCCGACATAAAAGGTGCCGTCAGGGAGGTGATGTCGCTCCAGGAGTTAGGTGTTATAATGTCGGAAAACAATGATATCGACCGTGCATACGACTATCTGTCGGTAGCTCTGACCAATGCGGTGGAATGTAACGCCACGATGCGCATAGTCCAGTCATCGGAGGCGCTTCCGTTCATCCAGAAAGCCCACTCCGATCAGATGCAGGCATGGCGTCACCGCATATATATGGTGATAGGCTGCATAATAATCATTCTCATTGTTTTGGTTGTAGCCCTTCTGGCTCTGCGCAATCAGATGCGCAAACAAAATCAGCTCAAGGTAAAACTCCAGAGCGCCAACCATGTGAAAGAGATATACATCAGCCAGTTCTTCCGCCTCTGCTCGATATATATCGACAAACTGAACCAGTTCTGTAAGATAGCCAACCGTAAAATCACATCCGGACAGGTCGATGACCTTTACAAAATCACGAAATCAGGCAAACTTGTCGAGGAACAGAGCGAAGAATTCTACCGTCTCTTCGACGACGCGTTTCTCCACATCTACCCTACTTTTGTTGAAGATGTGAACGCTTTGCTTAAAGAAAAAATCATACTGAAGGAGGGCGAACTGCTCAACAACGACTTCCGCATCCTTGCATTCATGCGTCTTGGGCTTGAGGACACAAATCAGGTGGCGCTCATATTGAACTATTCGGTCAATACAATCTACGCCTACCGCAACAAACTGCGCAACCGCGCCTTTGACCGCGACAACTTCGAGAAGAATATCATGGCAATAGGCGCCATCAACGAATAGCGTCAGAAAAGACTTCTGATTTCAGCAAGCGAAATCTCCGCCATCACCTTGTTGCCATCGGGCGTATAAGCCGGCGTTGACAGGCTGAACAGACTGCTCAGCAGATGCTCGACCTCGCTTTCAGTGAGCTGACGGCAGGCATTTACGGCAGCAGCCTTGGCAAGATGAAGCGCGATCGACTGTCTGACATTTCTCTGTGTGACATCGGTGCCGGTCTGGAGGTCGTCGAGCAACGAAGTAAGCAACTGCACATTGTCACAGTCATCAATTCCCGCCGGTATGCCGTTGATAACCCATGTATCGGCTGTCATTGCCTCGAGTTCAAATCCCATATTAATAATTTCCGCCTTGTTCTCATTAAGAATAGCAATGCGCGCAGGCGTCAGATTTACAGCCTCCGGAAACATCACTTTCTGAGCCGGTATTGGCGCCTCGGCGCAACTCCCGACATACGATTCATAGAGCACTCTGACATGGGCGCGGTGCTTGTCGATTATAAGCAGGCCGGAAGCTGTCGGAGTCACAATATATCTGTCATTCAACTGTATCGTGGATTTCGGAGTCACGGATACGGCATCCTCCTTCTGAAGCGGTCCGGCGTCTTTGTCACCACTGTTTATGCGGCTCGGTATGGCATCAGAATCGCTGCCAGCCGTGCTGCGGCTCTCGACAAACAGGCTGTCGCTGTCGGGGTGTATTACGGTCTCCGTGCTGCATTCAAACGCCTTATACAGCTTGTCCCAGTCATCGACGGCGTGCGCGGCGCTACGCTGCCACATTGCCTGCGGAGACACTCCGGGCGATGCACTTTCCTGAAAGGGATTATAGTCAGATGATGCCGAAAAATCGGGCATAGCACCCGCGTCAGGCACGAATGCCGGTATCTCGGGCAGATCGTCGTCACGGTCGAAATCGATTGACGGCACAGCATTGAATTTGCCGAGCGACTCGCGCACGGCGGCATTGAGAATTTGCCATATAGCCTGCTCGTTTTCAAATTTTATCTCATTTTTCGTGGGATGGATATTGACATCGATTGTCGATGGATCCACCTCGAAGTTGATAAAATAGTTAGGCTGCTCGTCGGCACGTATAAGCTGCTCGTAGCAGTTGAGTATAGCCTTATGGAAATACGGGTGGCGCATGTTGCGGCCGTTGACAAACAGATATTGCAGAGCTCCCCGCTTGCGGGCATTTTCAGGCAGTCCGACAAAACCTGATATCTTGACGATGGAAGTCTCTGTCTCCACAGGTATGAGCTGACGCTCAACCGATTTGCCGAACAGATTGCCGATGCGCTGCTTCAGCGGAGCGTGGCGGAGCTGGTGGAGAGTGACATCATTATGTATGATCGTGAGGTCGACATCGGGATTGACAAGTGCAAGACGTTCGAACTCATGGAGAATATTGTTGAGCTCCACGGAGTCCTTCTTCAGAAACTTCCGTCGGGCAGGCACATTGAAAAAGATATTTCTAACCATCAGGTTTGTGCCCGGAGCGGCCGCGGCAGGCTGCTGTGACTCTACTTTTGAACCCGAGATAAATATCTGCGTGCCCACAGTGTCCTCGCGCCGCATAGTCTTGAGCTCGACCTGAGCAATTGCAGCGATTGATGCAAGCGCCTCGCCCCTGAAACCCATCGTGTGAAGCGCAAAAAGATCGTTGGCAGCCGTGATTTTTGATGTGGAATGCCGTTCGAAAGCCATTCGTGCGTCAGTGGGCGACATGCCGATACCGTTGTCGACAACCTGTATCAGCGTGCGTCCGGCATCCTTAAGCACTATTGTAATGTCGGTAGCCTTGGCGTCAATAGCGTTTTCGACCAACTCCTTGATGACAGACGCCGGCCGTTGTATCACTTCACCGGCCGCTATCTGGTTGGCGACCGAATCGGGTAACAGTTTGATAATATCGCTCATAGTATGATTTGTTGGATCGCATGACAAAGTTAATCATTTATGAAAAACACCCGCAACACCTGTTGATAAATGACATATAATGTTGAAAAATTGCTAATTTTGCAATAGATTTCAGTCATAAACAACCGCATGGACTCGCTTTGGATATTCAATCCCGAAAATGATATAGCACTTGGCAATAATCTCAGATATTTCACCCCTCCGCGCAATGCTATGCTTCTGCGCAATCACGGGGCGATGCTTCCGGCATGGATTGCCAAACCCGGCGATATGGTTTGCACCGAAAACACGACAGATGCCGAGTGGCTTGACAGCATGTCGGATATCTTAAAGAAGGAAATCACGATACTGACTCCCGGCAATATCAGCCGTGTCGGCCACGTATGTCCGTGGGGTTGGTCGCATGCCATCGTTGAAAATCTCGCCCGCACAGGCATCAGCCGCAACATCATGCCTGACCCGCAGCAAATCGAACGTATACGCGCTCTATCACACCGCCGTACGTCAGTCACAATCAACCGTAAACTATTGGAAACGGGGATGAAAGCCACATTGCCGGTTGAGTTTTCAGACATCGCATCTTTACGCAGCTATCTTGACGCGCACAACCGTGTAGTCATGAAATCGCCGTGGTCATCAAGCGGACGCGGAGTCATCTACTCGGAAAAGATGGATACCGCACGGATGCTCAGCCTTGCCGAAGGAATAATAAAAAATCAGGGAAGCGTGATGATTGAACAAATGCTTGACAAAATCATTGATTTCGCAATGCTTTTCAATATAGGAAATGATGGGGCGAAATACATCGGTCTCTCTGTTTTCGACACACAGTCCACAGGCAATTATGCCGGCAATCTGATTGCATCTGAAAGCCATCTTTCGGATCTGATCGGCAGATATGTCGGACATCAGCATCTTGAACAGCTGAAACATTCGCTTGAAAACATCCTTACAGAACTTATCGGTGACGCTTACAACGGAGTGTGCGGCATCGACATGATGGTACACAAAAATTCTGACGGAACATACGCCATAGCCCCTTGCATCGAGCTGAACCTGCGCTACACGATGGGTTACGTAGCCCTTTGCCTTGCCCGCGACATAATCGCGCCTGACAAAACGGGCAAAATGAACGTCACCTACACCGGCAACAAGTCAGACAATCATCCGTCAGAAACAGATATTCCGCGTTTCGACTCGGCCAACCGTCTCGTTTCAGGCACTTTGTCGCTTGTTCCGCCAAACCCCTATTTCACCATCACTTTGCGTATCGACCATTCAGCGGTTTAAACAATATATCCTCAGATCAGATTTAGTTTTTTGAGGGTGCGGTAGAGAGTGCGGGTTGGAAGTCCCATTACATTGTAAAAGCAGCCGTCGATTTTTTTGATACCTGTAAGACCGATCCATTCCTGTATGCCGTATGAACCGGCCTTGTCGAGTGGCCGGTATTTCTCCACGTAAGAAATGATGTCGGCATCCGACAATTCATCGAACTCTACTATAGTGACTTCGTCGAAAGTATATATTCCATCAGTAGTTGTAAGCGACACTCCGGTAATCACTTTATGCCGGGCGCCCGACAGCCGGCGAAGCATCGCTACAGCTTCGGCTTCGGTGTGCGGTTTACCGAGTATCTCCCCGTCGATTATCACAACTGTATCCGCTGTGATAAGCAATGTGTCCGGTTCGATTTCATAGCTTTGCGCTTTGAGGCGCGACAGATAAGCGGGAACTTCTTCCGCTCTGAGTTCGCCGGGATATATCTCTTCGACATCGTTCAGTCTGACAGTCTCAAAATCAATATCCATCATCGTCAACAGTTCCCTGCGGCGCGGCGACCCGCTCCCCAACAATATTTTTTTCATAAGTATCTGTATCTAAGAATTACCAGCCGAAAGCCTTCTCGGTCGACATCCATTGCCCCTGCGCCTTCATTACTTCCTCTATGATGTCACGTGCCACTCCGTATCCGCCTTTCACCGGAGATATATAGCGGGCAATCCCCTTTATATCAATGTCGGCATCGGCAGGAGCCACTGGCAGTCCGACAGTGCGCATGCAGTCATGATCAGGGATGTCATCGCCTACAAATACCACTTCCAATGCATCCAGACTGTTGTCGGCGAGCCATTTCTGAAGAATTGGCAGCTTCATTGATGACCCCATGAACACATCATTTATGCCAAGAGCCTTATATCTCAACGCTATAGCATCACTGTAGCCACCGGTAATGATGGCAAACTTATAGCCATGTTTCACGGCAAGCTGCATTGCATAACCGTCTTTCACGTTGACCATACGCATCGGTGCCCCGTCTGAACCCATAGGCACTGTCGACGGCGAGAGCACACCATCCACATCAAATACAAACGCTTTTATTTTCGACAGGTCATAATCAATCTTGCTCATGATGATATGTATTATATATTTGGCATGATATCAGTTCATAAAGTCGGGCATCAGCCTCGTCAAGCATGGCGATATGACGCTCCATGACATGAGTGTCGCCACGACGTGCGGGCCCGGTCTGCGCCTCGGCAGGCGAAAGAGATGATATTTTTTCGATTGTCTCGCGCAACAACGGATCGAGCGCATGGATATCGGTGCCGCACATTCGCAGCTGACGGTCGGCCACAGTCCACATATAATTCACAAAATTGCAAGCGAACACCGCCGCAATGTGCAATCGGCGGCGACCCTCTGAATCAAGCCGGCTAACTCGTCCGCTGATTTTCGATGCAAGCGCCTGCAGCTCTTCTGCCGTGCGCTCCTCGTTTGCCTCGACAAACAATGGCACCTGACTCATGTCTACCGGTTTACTCTTTGAAAAAGTCTGTAGCGGATAAAACACACCGTAACGCGACCGGCGCCTTTCGAAGACTCCGGCGTCGACACTTCCTGACGTATGCACCCATATTCCGTTACCGCACCACTTGATACTCTCTGTCAGAGCGGCTATACTGTCGTCAGTCACCGCCATCAGATAGAGGTCGGCATCGCGACACACAGCATCGGCTTCATCAACAGCATTGCATGCCGGAGATATGGAAGCCGCCAACTCGCGTGCATGACCGATATTCCGGCTGAAAATCTGTTTTATCTCGATATGCGGAGCGAGCGCGCGGGCAAGATGTGTGGCCACATTCCCCGACCCGATTACCACGCACGTCTTAATCATTGGCTTTATAACAACCGATATGCACGTTTTCCCAATGAAGTTTCGATGTGTCACATGGACGACGCTCTTCGTCGGGATAACCGAATGTCAGAATACACACCACTGATATCTCTTCCGGAATTCCGAGCAATTCCTGCACATATTCGTTGGCGGGAGTGCCGTCGGTCTGATACCGGTCTCTGACTTCAATCCAGCATGAACCTATACCGAGATCAGCGGCCTGAAGCTGCATATATGACGCAGCAGCTGACGCATCTTCAATCCATGCTTCCGATTTTGTTGCATCCACTGCAACCGCAACGGCCAAAGCGGCTTTGGCTATCGGATGAGCGCCTGCAGGTTTGCACTGGCTCAGACGTTCGAGCATATTCCTGTCATCGACGGCCACAAACTGCCATGCACGCGAATTTTTAGATGTCGGAGCCATAAGTCCGGCTTCCAGAATGAGTTTTACCGACTCGGCGTCGAGCGGTTCATTTTTATAGCGACGTATGCTGCGTCGTCTGACGAGCAGTTCATGCAATGAATCCATATATGTAATATTAAGAAATAAAATCAGCGCATCGAGCACACCCACGCATCGGCAAACCTGCGTCCGATCTCATCATCGTCTTTTGCCCGGAGTGCTTCATTAGTAGTGCTTCCCGTTGCCGCATAGACCCTGTACTTGCCATCTTTCTCAAGTATGCCAAGCTCCACGTCGCTGTGCTCTTTCACAAACTTTTCAGCCTGCGACATTGACTGAAGCGAAGCCACTACAAGACAATAACGGTCTGACGCATCAAGACGCACAGCCGGCACTGCCTCAACTGCAACGTCAGCGACAGCATCAACCGTTTCAGACGACTGCATTTCAGCCACATCATCACGGCTTTCATCAGGCACCATGATATTCAGCGTCCGCTCCTCTCCTATCGACGGCATAATCGAAGCCTGCGACGATTTCTGTGACATCACTGGAGCAATCGAAGCCATATCATCGTTGCGGTTGAACGAAGGGCGCAGCAACGCAACTGAAACTGCCACGGCCACTGCCACCGCTGCAGCCGCTCTTACAGCTCTCAGACCGATACGCGACAGACGACCGCGGTGCGATGCCTCTATACGTCCGGCAGTTATAGCCTCTTCCTTCACTTTGCTGAGCAACGGCTTGATTGAAAGAGCCTCAAAACCGCAGTTACCGACATGCGACTGCACCCCCGAGGGCTCGAATATTACCGATACATTATCCTGCCGTATGAAACGACCGACTTTTCCAAGCGAGATTTCTCCGTCAAATTCAAGCTGGTGCTTCATGGCAGCGAGCTCTTCCTCAACAATGCGCGACGCACGGGCGAAAGAAATCGCCTCTTTGCGCGCGATTGACGACGCAAGAAGTCCGTCATTGTAGTCAACACTTGCGCAGAACGACAGTTCACGCCGAGGCGGATACATCAGACCGAGTGTTTCATCAAAACAAGCAGGCTGATAATCAGCAATAAAAGCGCCCCATTTTGGCAGAACGACACAGTCGTGCCGATGCACAAGATATTCAATATGTCGGATAACGTGGTTCATCGATACAAAATTAACTCAATTATAGTTTTCTTACAAATAATTTCAATTAAAAATATCTAACTTTGCGACATAATTTTTCAACGCAACAAATCCACATCCAAGTCAAATATCAATATGTGTTTAAACTATAGAACATTATATATATTTCTTACGGCAATCCTCGCGGCTTGCCCGTCATTTGCAGAAATTCCCGCTGACAACATGCAGTCGATATGGAGTGATATCGACAGATCGGTGGCCGCACAGCAATGGCATACAGCCGACTCGCTCATCGTGAAAGCCCTCGAGACAAACGACGATAAAGCCACAGCCGCAATGCTGCTGTCAAATCTCGGTATGATACGCTACTACGCCGGCAACGACTCTCTTGCCGCTGCCACGCTGACTCTGGCCCACGATTCGGCTCCGGCATCGGTCACAATTCTTGCCAACAGAGCGAAAGTATACACCTCGATGGGACGCATCGCCGATGCCGTGAATGACTATGACAATATCGAACATCTTGATTCGACCTATTCCGACACTTATCTCTACAGAGGTCTGATATATCTTTACAGCGGCAACTTCGAGGACGCCCTGTTTGACTTGCAAAAACGTGAAAGCCTGTCGCCTGACAACGAGGATACCCTCATTGCTATGGCAACATTCTACACCATCACGGAAAACTTCGAAAATGCCGTTTCATATTATACACGCCTGATAAGAGCACAACCGCAAGCGGAATATTATGCAGGCAGGGCGCTGTGCGCCCTGCAGCTCGACCGCCTTGTCGACGCATCTGAGGATATTGCCGACGGACTTGACCTCGATGCCGGCTATTCCGAGCTCTACCTGTGCCGTGCGATTCTCAACAAAAAGCGATACTGCGCCGACGATGCCCGGGCCGACGCCGACCGGGCAATCAGTCTCGGCGCCAACCCCGCACGCATCAAAGCGCTTGTAGGCCTGTGAAGCTCCGGCTCATCATAAGATAACGGCAATTAAAAAAGCGAAATCGGCATCCATATTCCGAATGTCGATTTCGCTTTTAGTTGAGTTGATAGGATAATTGAAAGAACTTGTATTATTCCTGAACGAGAGAGATAAGTAATTCCTTCTCATCTTCGGGGTCATCCTGGATGGTGATTTTGTTTTCACGACCAAGCCAGCCGAGAGCAGCATACAATTCTTTTTCTTTCAGTTTGGTGATTTTCTTGAGCTGTTTTACACCCAGAGTCTGAGCGTCAGCGAGTGCATTCCATACGAGTCCTGCCCATGCGCCAATGACTTCTACGTTCATCATTTTCTAAGTTAAATTAATACTACAGTTATAATAAATAATAATTGAATTTGGTTCATTTTTCTGCAAAAATAACACTTTTTCGTTATAATTACACATTTTAACAGTTTTATTTATCAGTAAATCAGCACAAAAAGAAAACAAAAGACCGCAACGCGCTAACAATCAACAATTTGAAATTTTGCACAAAAAGTCTTTTTTATCTCAACCAAAATGCTTAATTTTGGTTTCATTTATGGAAAAATGATATTTTAATGGAAGCATCAGTTATAAAGAATACAGGCAGTTGGTATGTCGTACGCACTGACGACGGCCCAGAAATCGACTGCAAGATAAAGGGCAATTTCAGGCTCAAGGGAATACGCTCCACCAACCCTATTGCCGTGGGCGACCGCGTAAAGATAACAGTAAACGAGTCGGGCACTGCATTTATCACAGAAATACTTCCGCGTAAGAATTACATAATACGCCGCGCAAGCAATCTGTCGAAAGAGTCTCATATACTTGCGTCAAACCTCGACCAGACCCTTCTAATCGTCACGCTCGCACACCCTACCACTTCGCTGACATTCATCGACCGCTTCCTCGCTACAGCCGAAGCCTATCGTGTGCCCGCCATAATCGTAATCAACAAAACCGATCTGCTGACTGATCCGGAAGACATGGAGCTTCTTGAAGCTGTAAAATACCTGTATGAATCAATCGGCTATCACGTCATAACGACATCAGCCAAAAACGGTGACGGCATCGAAACGCTACGCACCGGGCTTGAAGGAAAGACGACTCTTATCTCAGGCAATTCGGGTGTAGGCAAGACCACACTCATCAACGACCTTATACCCGGACTCGACCTCCGCACCGCAGCCATATCGGAAGTGCATGACACAGGCACGCACACAACCACATTCTCCGAGATGTTTCAATTGCCGGGCGAAAGCGGCGGATATATCATTGACACTCCGGGCGTACGCGGGTTCGGCACCATTGAGATGGACGAGCATGAGGTGTCGCATTTCTTTCCCGAGATATTCAAATTCGGCGCCGACTGCCGCTTCAACAACTGCACCCACACCCACGAACCGCATTGCGCCGTAATAAAGGCCCTCGAAGAAGGCCTGATATCACAGTCGCGCTACAACTCCTATCTCAGCATTCTCGAGGATTCAAATCCCGACAAATACCGCAAGCCATATTAACATGAACATACTGATAATAGGAGCCTCATCCGGCATCGGCCGGGAACTGTGGAAACATTACGCTTCGGATGGCAATCGCGTGGCAGTGCTCGCCCGACGCGAAGAGCTTTTACAACAGATGGAAAATGCCCGTCCGAACCACACTTTGGCGATATGCTGCGACATATCCGACCACACCTCGCTTGAAACCGCAATCGCATCGGTAAATTCCGAATTTGCCGTTATCGACCTTGCGATTATATGCGCCGGCATTGGAGAGTTAAATCCTCAACTGGATATCGAAATCGAGCGGGCTACAATATCAGTCAACGTTGCAGGATGGACAGATGCCGCCAATGCCACCTATAGCATTTTCGAGCGTCAGGGCTACGGACATCTGGTGACTGTGACATCGATAGGCGGCCTCAACCCGACGCCTATAGCCCCGTCATACAGCGCATCGAAGGCCTATCAGATCAATTATACGCGGTCGCTCATAAAAAAGGCCAAGGGAACAGGCATAACTGTAACAGAAATACGCCCCGGACTTGTCGACACAAGAATGGCAAAAGGCGACGGTCTGTTCTGGGTAATGCCACTGCCCGCAGTCACATCACAGATTGTCAAAGCGATACAACGCAAGAAAAAACTCCGCATCGTGACAAAAAGATGGCGCATCGCCAATTTTATCCTTCGTCATTTCATTTGAAACCGGCATATAAACATGACAACGCCCGCAAATTTGCATTTGCGGGCGTTGTCATGTTTATCCGTATTATTGCCATTTCAACAGCAATGTCGCCATGCCGTAAGGTGGCATGCTGAGAGCCCCGTCAAACTCTGAAGATGGCTCTTCCTCCCGTTCACATATATAGCTTCCTGACGGAGTTGCGCGAGGATATGACACATTGACCTGCTCCTCCTTGT
The DNA here is from genome assembly GCA_004102805.1 of Muribaculaceae bacterium Isolate-002 (NCI). GTDB lineage: Bacteria > Bacteroidota > Bacteroidia > Bacteroidales > Muribaculaceae > JAGBWK01. The sequence goes on along the minus strand of SCEG01000001.1, from coordinate 129,781 downwards.
CTGACACCGAACGCAGGCGTACAATCATCGATTTTCCGTCACCGCCGTCTTTCACGACCGACACCACCACATTTGGGTTGTCGATTGCCACCGGAGCTTTGATTTCAGATGCATTTTTGGCAAGGACATGCACAAGGGGCTGAGCCTGCTCCATGCCGAAACGGTTGACCGACGCCACGTCAAGCGCACCGTGAGGCATCATACGGTAGGCGAAAGTCACTTTACCCTCCTGCGTCTGCGGGAAATTGGTGTGCCAGTGATTATTCATCGCCCAGGAATATATCTCGGTCGAATGCTCCGGCAATACCGACTTCCAGTCTCCATTATTACCCCAGCCATGGGCATTATTGACGCGAGTTCGGAATAAGAACTTTATGATTTTCAACCAAGCAAAAGACATCGAGTATTGGGCGGCCTTTCAAGGTCGCCTGATTTATTTGTACCGTTTGGTGTTGTTAATCCCAGAGGACAAGCTGCCCGCTTGACTCGGGTACCTCAAAGTCGAAGTTCACTTCCGGCTTTGTGGCGAAGAAACAATACGCCCCCATTGCCGCAAGCAGGTTCATGAGGAAGTTGTGTACACTACGATGGAGGGAGTGGACGAGCTGCGCCACATTCTTCAGCATGTCGTTTATGGATTCGATGATGCTCCTTTTACGAAGCATCATCCTGTCATAGAACGGCATGAGACGCTGTTTCATGTTCGAGCGAAGACCTGTCACAATATGTATGCCCTCATCCCAAAGATGCCCGAAAAGAGACTGCGATATATATCCCTTGTCAGCGTATAGTTTTCCAAACACACTGTCAGTCAGCGTGTCGATGACTGCCTCATTGCGGTCGTCCACATTGGCGCGTGTCAGTACAAAGTTGATCAGCTCTCCTTTTTCGTTACATAGCAGATGCAGTTTGAAGCCGACATAGAAAATATCAAGTGGCACTCTGTCAAAAAAATACAGGATTATTGTGATTGAATGCCACTCAATGTAATCTATGATTATAATCTATTTTCCTGTGCCGAAACGGGATGTGTCAATATCGTTGTCTTTTGGTTTGAAACCGTTAAAACGCCAGATAAATGTCAATTTGAGATTGCGGGTCATGTCGCTAACTTTCATCCGGTAATCCTGCCCGGCATGGTTGATAGTCATGGTCGGTGACCACTTGTTGAATATGTCATCGGCTTTAAGATCAAGCTCGCAGCATCGTTTCTTTCCGAATTGCCATTTGACTCCGGCATCGAATTTCCAGATGCCGGAAAGATCTGCTATACCCTGCAATGAAGGTGAAATGTAACTGAAATCTACAGATACTGAGACAGGACTGTTATAACTGAACTTGAAGGAGTTGTTAAATGAGCCGTAAAAAATCCATTTGCTGTTGTCAAAACCGATGTCATGGAATTGATCAGCTTTGGCACGTCGATTCATTACGTTGACAGTGGCAGTGGCATTCCATAAATATCCCACTCCGAAAGGGGCATAGAGATTTAGTCCAACCACTCGCTCATAGTTCATGTTGATGGTCTGATAGATAAGATTCTGGGCATCGGGCGACTGGTAAGGTAATTGCACAGTCGCTTTGTCGCCATACTGGAAATAGAGTGTCGCAACATATTTCTGCCTGAGAATATAGTTAAACTGCGCATCATATTGGATATATGGTTGTAAGGCAGGATTACCTATTACTGTCGAGTAGTCGTTGATGTGGCTCGTGCCGCCGTGCAGTTCCCAATATGAGGGATAGATGTGTTGGGTGTTGAAGTTGAGCTGGAATATGCTTTTCGGTGTCTTATAGCAAGTCGCTCCTAACTGAGGGATGAGGTTCCAGTTATGCTGATATCTATTGTGATAATATTCTCCTTTTGCCGAGAGATTGAACGACAGACCCCAGTCGAACGACCGTTGTGTGCCGACGTAAAAACTCGCCACATCTTCATTGAGAATATCATCGAAATCCGGATTGTCGGACATTGCGTAATGTTGTGAGCTGTGATCTTTCGAGTATTGATATTCCGCTCCGTAGTTCAATTGCCATTTGCCTAACTGATGCTGTTGGTCAACATACACGTGCCAGCGGTTAATGTCCTGACGGTTTTCAGAGCCAAGAAGATAATCGGTATCCTTAAACAATGACTGGGAGCGATTTTCAGAATAGTTGGTGTAGTTGCCGCCTATTGTCATGCCGAATGGCGCCGTGTAGCGCATGGCGATATTGTGATAGCCGACAGGCGACAGCATATTGTAGGCATTCGTGAAGTTGCCCAAAGTGCCCGATGAGAGTCCCCAGCTCTTTGAATCGGGGATTATCTGACCGTTGTAAGTGAATTTAAGCGTTTTCCATGAAGCAGAGGCAAATATGGTATTGCTCCAGCTCTGACCGATTCGGCGCATATCATCCTCAATCATGGTTCGTCCGTCATCATAAAGATGATTCGACCATGTTTCCTCGCGGCTCCACGATTTACCGCGCGTCAGTCCATAGTTTAAGTCAAAAGTCCAGTCTTTTATAGCGTATGTGGCTGCAAGCACACCGCCATACGAACCATAGTGAGCCTGATTATATCCGGCTCTGACCTGTCCCTGCAAGCCGTCGAGAGGCGTGGGCGTTTTCAGAACCACGTTGATTGCCGCACCGTTGACATGATACTTGGCCGGAGCTGAATACATGATTTCAACGTTTTTCAGTCGATCAACGGGAGTGTTGTAGAGAAGTTGATAAAGATTCTGGAGCGGCATATTGGTCAGTTCGCCATTAAGAATAATAGTGACATCAGATGCACCCGCAAGCCATACCATACCGTTGTTGTCCATTACCCCCGGCAAATAGCCGAGGGCCTCAAGAATATTGGTTACAGGCTTATCCTTGACTATGCCCGGCAGATCAACGACCATGACACCGTCATGACCTTTTACCTGTGGTTTCTCCCCTTTGACAACTATCTCACCAAGCTGTCGGCCTGAGATAGTATCCGTTACTTCTGTCTGAGCTACTGCTGATATAGACGAAATGAATGCTGCAATAACAATGGCTTTTTTCACTTTTTTCATAAGTAAGTCGTTTTACGCAAAATTACACGCATAAGAAACTTTTAAGGCAATCTCCGACCTTATTTAGTCTTAAAAGCCACCTTATTTAGTCTTAAATGAGGAGCTGCCCAATCGATTGTTTGACGGATTATTACTAAATTCGCATTATGAAACGCTTCAAGACAATATCAATCTCTTTTATCATTGTAATTGCAGTGATTTTCTGCTGCAATGTCTATTATCTCATAAGCCTGTATAATTCCATAAGAAGCAATGTGGAACGCGATGTAATGACAGTTTTATCTGATGCCGACATTGATGACCTTATGTATCGGGCGGGAAGGGCGCAGGCATTGGCGTCAAACGTAGAGATAGTAGAGCTACAGGAAGATATCGAGGAGTATCAGGCTCCCAGGAAAGCGGAGGCGTCGACTTACAGGGACAAAAACGGGCAACTGATCTCTATCAGGACGGAAGCTGACGGAACTGTTATTGAAGAGCGGGAAATGTTTTCAGAAAACTCCTCCTATTCCAATCAGATGGTTGATATGATGAGCCGGCAATTTCATGCTATGATGGATAAATACATCCCTTACGATATGGCGGTGATGGACAGCGTCTTATACTATCAACTCTCCTACAGATCAATCCACCCGGATTTCTTATGCGTTGAAGTTGTCAACAGCGCCGACTCCGTAATCTGCCGTAATCCCAAATTCAACGGAGAGTCAGGATTGGATTCATTCCGCATAAACATCAATCCTGACGAAGGAATATATTACAAGGCATATATGACACCCCTGACACGCCATATACTTTCGCAGATGCTTGGTATCATTATTACAATATTCCTTCTGATGATTGCATTTTCTATAGCGTTCCGATATCTGTGTCGCACAGTGTCGCGACTGCGCACCATCGAGGAGATGAAAGATGATTTTGTCAGCAATATGACTCATGAATTGAAAACGCCGATTGCGATAGCCTATTCAGCCAACGACGCTCTTCTAAATTATGATGCTGACAACGACCCTGACAAAAAGACAAAGTATCTGACGATTGCAAACAAGCAGCTGAAAAGACTTGGAGAACTTGTGGAAAACATACTTGCAATGAGTATGGAACGGCGTAAGACAATGAAACTCAAACCGGAAGAGATACAATTACACGAGTTTTCAGAGGAAATCGCTGCCGCCCAGCGTATGAGAGGCGATAAGGATATAACCATCAATGTCGATATACCCGAAAACGCCACCGTCAAGGCAGACAAGGCGCATTTGGCAAATATCATGAACAATCTGATTGACAATGCAATCAAATACTCTGACGATAGTGTCGAGATAACCATAACCGGCAATGATAATAAACTGACAGTAAAGGATAACGGCATCGGCATCCCGGCAAAGTCGATTCCATATCTGTTCAATAAGTTTTATCGTGTCCCGCATGGCAACCGGCAGGATGTCCGTGGCTATGGCATAGGGTTGTATTATGTAAAGAGTATTCTTGACAAAATGGGCTGGTCTATCGTGGTCAAAAGTACAGAAGGAGAGGGATCGGTGTTCACTATCAAATTCAGCAACGATGAGCGATAAGATACTGTTTGTAGAAGATGAGGAAGACCTGACGCTGATTGTCGCTGACACTCTGCGCGGTCAAGGCTATGAAGTCATCACTGCTGTAGATGGCGTAGACGGGCTTGAGAAATTCAAGTCCGAAGTTGCCGATATAGTAGTGGCTGATGTCATGATGCCCAAAATGGATGGATTCACCATGGCGAAAGAGATAAGAAATTTGTCGCCGACAGTGCCATTGCTATTCCTCACCGCAAAAAGCACAATAGATGATGTGGAGCAAGGTTTTGAAATCGGAGCCAACGACTATCTGAAAAAGCCCTTTGAACTCCGCGAACTGACAGTGAGGATTAAGGCTTTGTTAAGAAGATATGGCGACAACCGCACTGAGGACATACGGTTTGCTATTGGCGCATATACCTTTAATATTACTACCCAGACATTGTCATTTGGCGATAAAGAAACGGAATTATCTCACTTTGAAGCCAAGATTCTTGAACGTCTGGCAACCAATATCGGCAAGACTGTCGATGCCTCCGAACTGATGATTGCCGTGTGGCAGCGTGACGAACCAAGCAACCGCAATTCTCTCCACGGCTACATACACAAACTCCGCCGTGCATTGCGCCTCGACCCTGCAATCGCCATAATCAATCAGCGTGGCTTCGGGTATATGCTCACGCTAAGGCAATAATTTGATATAAACATATCAATATAGTCCGACAAATCTGCATCAGCAAATTTCCTGCCATTATGTGAAATCGCTTGTATAAGCCGCATAATATCACTATATTTGCGGTCGAAATTACATTGAACAACCTAACATCCATAAACAAACCTTACAACTACATGAAAAAGTTATTTCTGTCAATTGTATTGGCAATGCTCTGTCTTGGCGCATACGCCGACAACCTCAATGAACTGCAACAAAAATTCATCAACGACCGTTTCGGCATGTTCATTCACTTCAATATGCCCACTTTCGTTGACCAGGACTGGCCTGATCCAGATCAGCCTGCCGACACATTCAACCCTCGGAAACTTGACTGCAAGCAATGGGCGAAAGGCGCGAAACTCGCCGGAATGAAATTCGGATGCCTCACGACCAAACACCATAGCGGATATTGCATCTGGGACACGGAAACCACCGACTACAACTGTATGGACAGCGGCTTCGGCCGTGATGTAGTCAAGGAATACACTGACGCGTTTCGTGAAGCCGGCCTCGGCGTGATGCTCTACTATTCAATTCTCGACACACATCACCGCATACGCCCCGGTTTCATCAACGCCACACATACCGATTATATCAAAAAACAGCTTCATGAACTTCTTACCAACTACGGAGAAATATCGGGCATAATCATCGACGGATGGGATGCACCGTGGTCGCGTATCAGCTATGAGGAAATACCATTTGATGACATTTACCATTACATCAAGCAGCTTCAGCCAAACTGTCTGGTAATGGAACTCAATTCGGCCAAATATCCTCAGGACGTGCTCTTCTACACTGACATCAAGTCGTTTGAACAGAATGCCGGACAGCACATATCAACCGACACCAACGTGCTCCCCGCGCTGTCATGCCTTCCTCTTAACGGAGCATGGTTCTGGAAATCAGACTACCCTACCACAGATGTCAAATCGCCCGAATGGATTGTGAATGAAAACATCATACCTTTCAACGAAGCTTACTGCACATACATTCTCAACGTCGCCCCCAATACCGACGGGCTCATTGACGACAACGCCATGAAAGCGCTCGAAGAGATCGGACGCCTGTGGAAACCGCGCGAAGGCAAAGACAAGAAACTTACAGCCAACGCCCGCCCGATTACCGCCGAAAACATCGCAAAACGCCGTCCGGCTGAATCATCATGGAGCAACGACGGATCAATCATGGACTATGCCAATGATGACAATTTCGGCACAGCCTGGGTATCAAACCATTGTGTGAAAGAACCGTGGTATATGGTCAAACTCGACCGCTCTACTCCCATAAATACGATATCACTGACTGACCATAACTGCAGCTTTGACAGCTACCGCATCTATTATGATGCCGACGGACAATGGATTGAAATTCCGGTCGAACCTCAAAGCGGCAAAGTGAAAGTACACCACTTCGACACCGTAAACGCATCAGCAGTAAAAGTGACATTCCACCCGACAACCGGCAACATGACACTCCACGAAATCGGCGTCTACAACCAGCGTTGACACAGTCAGAAACAACAGCAAAACCATATCGCCCGAATTGTATCAGCGCAACTCGGGCGATATGGTCTTATATATATATGTTCAATTATTGGCTGCGACGTTTTGCAGCAGTGTGATTTTACGCCATTGGTCCTCTGTCGTAAACGACGAAGTGTCATAGGCATCGTCATTGACCATGAAACCATCGACAGGACTTATTCTCAGCCATGCCGGCGTTATCTTTGCAAGCAGATTGTCAACCTTTGTGATTATCGACTGCTCCGATTCAAGCTGCGGTTGCTTAACATCGACTACTCCGAGTATCAGCCCCTTCCCGGCGGGAAATGAGACATTGCCGTCGCCAAGCAGATTGCAGGCGGTATCTGACTCAGCCATGAAAGCGCTGACGTTGGAATGATTGAATATAGCCTCGACAATAAGCGGGTGCATGCGGCTGGCATGACCGAAACGCTCCGTACAGTTGGCTTTGATTGACAATATGATTTCCATGTCGGCAGGCATTCCGGCAAGCGACTCATCGTTGACCGACGTCAGCATTGGCATCAGAGCCACCGGGTCAAGACCTCCCTGCAGCAGACGCTTCAGTTTGTCATGATCGCAGAATGTATTCCACGAAGTGTCGCGCAGTATGACACTGCGGCAACCAAGTTCGTAGAGTCTGTTTATTGTCAGCCTGTAGGCCTCGGCAAGCCGACCGGCCACAGATGCAGTGTCGCTTACGTTGCCGTTAAGCATCAGCCAAACGAGCAGATGGGCAGGCGCGGGAAGAGTGACACGGGCCGTTTCCCCTTTCTTCAACAGATCTTTGAGAAACAGGAACTGTCCGAATATAGGATGCTCTGGATTGAACCTGATGTCACCTGTTATCTCGGGAACGGAAGCACACAGTTCGGTGTCCTGCCAAAGATTTCCGCTCGTCACGCAACGGCATTCCACACCTTCAAGGCCGCAAAGGAAATCAAGATCCCAGGAGTGACGGCGCATCTCTCCGTCAGTTATGGCTGACAGACCGGCCTCACGCTGGCGCTCAACAAGTTCACTGATACATTTATCCTCAACCTTTTTCAATTCATCGGCAGAAATTCTGCCTTCTGCAAAATCCTCTCGTGATTTCGTCAATTCTGTCGGGAACATAAATTGTCCGGCATGTTCCACTGCAATAGCTGTAAGTGTCATAGCTCCTTAAAATTATTGTACCTTTCAAAAATCAGTCTGACGACAGCCTGATAATGAATATCCGGCTGCCATGTATCCGGGAGCAGCATGCCCCGGAAATTCATTTCAGGCGCAAATTAACGAATTTTTTCCGTAATTACCAAACTTTTTCACTTTACAGCTTTACAGGAGCAGGGATGGAAGCGTTAGAAATCGATTGTAAGTCTGACGTTAAACTGACGGCGTGTCAGATAGTTGGGCACGGCGTACTGGATATTGTTGACATCTGTGACCCAATAATAGGAGCTCACATTTGAGATGTCAAGAAGGTTGAACACATCAAAACCAAGCCACATCGATTTGAAATACCGATACATGCCCGACCGATTTTCGCCTTCGCCAAGAGGCGAAAGCAACGCGTATGACAGCCCGACATCCACGCGTTTGTAGGCCGGGGCCCGGAAATATCCCTTGTCACGCGAACCATGAGGCGCGGTTGTGGGAAGTCCGTCAGAAAGTATTCCGCGCAGCGAGAATTTGAGTTTCGGAAACTTCGGGAAGTAATCGGTGAAGAAAACGGCAAACGAATATCTCTGGTCGGTCGGACGCGGCACATTCACACCATTGAGGTTTTCGTTGGTTTTCATCAATGAGAAGCTCACCCACGAATCAGTGCCCGGAACAAACTGCCCGAAAAGTTTAAGGTCAAGTCCGGCGGTATAACCTGAGGTCTCGTTTTTACCCGAATACACGATTTTGAGGTTATCGATTTCGTAAGGTATAAGATTTCCAAGATTTTTGTAGTACAATTCGCCGGAGAGTTTAAACGGGCGGCTGAACGCCCTGAATGTATAGTCCGTGCCAAGTATGAAATGGATCGAACGCTGCGACTTTATTTCATTGTTGAGCGCTATCACCGTATTTCCCAGGCCGTCGTCGACCGGCATACGGTATTCTTTATAGAACGGCGACTGATAGTATAGTCCGGCCGCCATGCGCATGGTGAGGTTGTTGTTGCGCTCGGGCACAAAAGCCACCGATGCACGCGGACTTACGAGAAACTCCTTGTTGAAGTCCCAGTAGCTCAGACGCAGACCACCGTTAATTGCAAAATAACCTGACGATGAGTTGACTCGATATGAGTCCTGCACATAAAAAGCGATGCGGTTTGACGAAAGATTATGACGCGACGAAAGATTATATATCATCTTGATTGCATCGGGGTCTGTGGGGAGTGTAAATCCGGCTGAATCTCGCAGCTCCCACTCGCGCGAACGCTCATGAATTGTTTCATGCTTGAAGTCAATGCCATACGACAGGTTGTGATGCCTGATGCCGGTGACACCTTTAAGTCCGAGCGACATCACCGACATTTTAAGGCGGTTGCGCGCATGCTCATGATAGCGCCCTACACCAAGTTCGCCGCCTACGGCATTGCCGGAGTCTCCGCCGCCGGTAGTTCCGGCCTGGTCAAGCCAGTACTCTCCGGAGATATCATAGCTTACAAGTTCATTTGTAAGATATCCGGAAGCCAGCAGTGTGAACTTCGTAGCGTCAGACGGACGGTATGACAGATTCAACGCTCCGAAATAAGTTTCGAACCGGTCTTTCTCCTTTCCGTCAAAATATACTTTAAACTGTTTGGCATCTTCCGAGGTGCCGAAGTTTGTCTGCCGGCTTGTCGGTGTGAAGTTATAGTTGTTGACTGCGATATTGCCAAGGAAAGACAGCTGCCACCGGCTGTTCATTTTAAGCACCATGTTGGTCTGATAATCAAGGAAGTTGGGATTGTACTCCCCTTTTGTATCCATAGAGCTCAGAAGCGACGAATTGCGCTTGTAGCGGAGTCCGTGGAGTTGCGAGAAATGACGGGAATTCTGGCCGAGAGTCAGGCTGCCGCCCATCAGACTTGCCGACAGTGAGCCCTCGAAGGCCTCAGGTTCACGATAAGTGATATCAAGCACCGACGACATCTTGTCGGCATATTCAGCGCCGAACCCTCCGGTAGAGAAACCGATGGCACCCACCATATCCGGATTTATGATGCTCAATCCTTCCTGCTGTCCCGATGATATAAGCTGCGGACGATACACTTCCGTGCCGTTGATATACACTGAATTTTCGTCGTATGTGCCACCGCGCACCGAATATTGCGACGACATCTCGTTGTTGGAGTTGACGCCCGCAAGCGTGGCGAGCATAGCCTCTACACTGCCTCCGGTGGCATCAGGAGAAATTCTGACATTGGAGGCATCGATAGTCTGCATCTGCGAGGTCTGCTTCTTGATATCGGTGACCTCTATCTCTCCGATTTCGTAGGTGGCCGGCATCATCTTGACATTTAACGTCACATCGCCGGCGGCATCGATAAGCCGGCGGTTCACCTCCTTGTAGCCGATGCAGGTGAACACAACGTTTATCGTATCGCGCTGCGGCACCGTGAGGGTATATGTGCCGTCAAGACCCGAAGTGGCACCCAGAGCCGTACCGGCTATGCGCACCGATACGAATTCGAGGTCTTTATCCTCGTTGTCAACGATCTTCCCGTGAAGTCTCACCTGGGAATAGCCGACAATTGCGCAGACCATGACAAGAACTGCCGATATGCAGAATTTATGTAGATTCATCTCAATAGTTAGATATATGTTGGACCTGACCGTTTTTATCCTGATAAAATAACGATAAAAAACATGCAAAATTATATGTCCGAATAATAAATTGAGTAATTTTGCAATATGGAAGAACAAATAAAACTGTCATTGCCGCATCTTGCCGGCAACGAAAACAAATATGTGAAAGACGCTATCGATTCGACCTGGATAACTCCGCTCGGTCCATACGTCAACCGCTTCGAGGCTCTGCTTGACGATTATCTCGGAGTTAAAAATGTGGTCGCGCTCAGCGCGGGCACTGCGGCCATACATCTTGCGCTTGACCTGCTCGGTGTCGGCAAGGGTGACGAGGTGATCTGTCAGTCGATGACATTCTCAGCTTCGGCCAATCCAATTGTATATCTTGGCGCCACACCGGTGTTTGTCGACAGCGAGCCTGACACCTGGAATATCGATCCGCAACTTCTGCGTCATGCCATAGAGCAACGCATCAAAGCCACCTCGAGAAAGCCCAAAGCCATCGTAGCTGTGTATCTCTACGGCATGCCGGCAAAAATCGACGAGATAATGAAGATCGCAGCCGAGTTTGACATTCCGGTCGTCGAGGACGCCGCCGAGGCTATCGGCTCGGAATATAACGGACACAAGTGCGGCACAATCGGCCGCTTCGGCATTCTGAGTTTCAACGGCAACAAGATGATTACCACATCGGGAGGCGGCGCGCTGATATGTCCCGACGAGGAAAGCGCGCGCCGCGCATTATTTCTCGCAACCCAAGCCCGCGAGAACCGTCCGTATTACTATCACGAGACTATCGGCTACAACTATCGTCTGAGCAATGTCAGCGCCGCCATCGGTTGCGCGCAGATGGAAGAACTTGACTGGCGGGTAAACCGCCGTCGTGCCATCCACGGCATTTATGCCGATATGTTGCGCGGCAATGCCAACGTCATGGTCCACTCCAATCCGGGATCGGAATTCAATTCCAACTACTGGCTGTCGACAATCCTGCTCTCCGACTCATCTCCCGTCACTGCCGACCAACTGCGCCAGACACTTGCCTCACACAATGTCGAGACACGATTGCTATGGCGTCCGATGCACATGCAACCGATTTACAGCGATGCGCCGGCATATCTCAACGGAGTGTCAGAGCGTCTGTTTGACCACGGGTTGTGTCTGCCGAGCTCCACTACCCTTTCCGACGAACAGATTAGACACGTAGCCGAGTTAATCAACAAATACACAACCGTATGACGCCGACACTTGTAGCTTTCGACCTCGACGATACAATATATAAGGAGCGAGACTTCGTTATATCGGGCTACCGCGCGGTGGCCCGGGAAATAGCATCCATCGACAGCGCGTTCAACTACGACGAGATGGTGCACGTTATGGCTAACGCCCCTCTGAATCCGTTCGACTCGCTAGAGGAATATCTGCTCAACCGCTCGATACAGCAATCCATAACAGTCGACTACGATATTCCGCACATGGTAGCCACCTACCGCAACCATTATCCCGACATAAAGGCTGACGACGCTTTAGATGTCATCCAAAATCTTAAAGATGAAGGCTACCGCATAGGCCTTATAACTGACGGACGCGCCATCACACAGACCAACAAGTTAAAGACGCTCGGCCTCGACCGCGTCATCACACCGGATAATATCTCAATATCTGAACTTGTCGGCGGCGAAAAATATACACCTGTCGCTTTCGAGCACATGATGAAACAGAATGCCGACATCAGCCGTTTCGTATACGTCGGCGACAATCCGATGAAAGATTTCCTCTGGCCCAACCGTCTTGGCTGGGTTACAATACAGCTTATCGACGACGGGCGCAACGTCCACTCCCAGCAAGTATCTCTTCCGTCAGATGACTACCGTCCACAATACAGAATAAAATCGCTTGACCAGCTCTCTGCATTGCTCCATTCCCTCTGACAGTCATTCCTATAACATCTTGACGGCAATATTTCAGACACAATAAAAAAGCCGAAGTCGGTGATCAGTCGACTTCGGCTTTTAGTTTTTTAAGAGTCAAGGCATTGCGGTCTGTTGTGACCGTGATGCGCCTGCGTCACGGCTATTACTTGCCTGAGATGCTGTCAGAGACAGTCAGACGTGCGCGGCCTTTGGCGCGACGGCGTGCAAGCACTTTGCGACCATCGGGGGTCGACATTCTTTCACGGAAACCGTGTTTGTTAACTCTTTTACGGTTAGAAGGTTGAAATGTACGTTTCATCTTTATTTATCTGTTTAATTTGTTTGTTCACAATTCGGAGTGCAAATTTATGAAAATATTTCCTAAAATCCAAATTTTATTTCACTCACGGCAAAAATAGACTCTCAGAATCAAAGAGTCTGATGCGTCCGAGGTCATTTTTTACAGGCTGAAAGTTATCTGAGGATATGCCCCACAGAAAAGTGGCATTGATATGGTCGGGCGATTGCGGATCAAGTGAATTCAGACGGACACGTCCACCGCTGCTGTGCACAATGTTGCCTTGCCCGTCACGCAGCAACGCCACATGCGTGATGCGCTGAGTCGACGGATTTCCGAAGAAAGCGAGGTCGCCGGCTTTCAGTTTGTGCCAATCGGTGATTTTTTCACCCATCAGCGCCTGTTTGGAGGCATCACGCTGCAATAATCGTCCGTTGAGCCAATATGCCGCCCATGTCAGACCGGAGCAATCCATCCCTTTGGGTGACATTCCACCCCACAGATATGGTGCTCCGAGATTATCCATGCCGTAGGCGATAACTCTGTCGACTGACAAAGGCTGTCGGCTCCATTCCGTCAGAGCCATCAGCACATCGGCCGGAAGTGTACCCTCCCGTCCGTCGGGAAGAATGACGTGGGCAGTCAATGAGTCTCCGGGACAAACTCCTTCATATTCGAGAATTGCACCGGGCACTATGTCGGAAATCTGCTTGCCGTCAGCAGCAGCGATTGCCTGTTCCTTGTTGGTATTGACTATGACCCGCTCGGAGTTTTTCCACTCGTTATATTCTTCAGTCGAAACAGGATGTAGCGTATTACCGATAATATATCCTTTATAACCGTCGATTGTCTCTACCCGATACCATTCGCCCTCCACAGCAAGAATTTTAACCGGGAAACCCATAAGCTGCTGGGTGACAAGCTCACCTGAGTGCGACGGGCGCGACCGCACGTATGCGGTGGAAATATCGACCAGAGCATAACGGTCAGTCGCAACGACTGATGACAGCGCCACGGCAAACAAAGCTGCGGTTATAAGAAATCGTCGGATTTTCATTTAAAAAGTATACTACAATATAAAGTTGTGTAACACTTACAATGTTGATGACACTTGTTGTGAGGTGGTTTTGCGCAGCCGCAACCGGCACCTTTATTTACCGGTAATACGGTTGATTACCTCCTTGATCTGCCCCACGAGAGTGTTTGCTCGCTCAGCGTCGGCAGCCTCGGCATAGATACGAATTATCGGTTCGGTATTTGACTTGCGCAGGTGCACCCACGAGTCAGCGAAATCTATTTTCACTCCGTCGATATCTGTAATCTGTTCGTTGCCGAATTGCTCCTTGACAGATGCGAGAATGGCGTCGACATCGATGTCGGAAGTCAGCTCTATCTTGTTCTTGACTATCTCATATTGTGGATAGGTGGCTTTGAGTTCACTCACCTTTTTTCCGCTCTTTGCAAGCAGCGTAAGGAATATAGCCACGCCTACCAATGCGTCGCGGCCATAGTGTGCCTCGGGATATATGACACCGCCGTTACCCTCACCTCCGATGACAGCACCTGTCTCTTTCATTTTAGTGACTACATTGACCTCACCTACGGCTGCGGCCGAATAGCTGCATCCGTGACGACGTGTCACATCGCGCAGTGCACGCGAGGAACTGAGATTGGATACGGTTGCTCCGGGGGTATGCCCGAGGATATAGTCGGCGACAGCCACAAGCGTATATTCCTCGACAAACATCTCACCGTTTTCCATCACGATGGCGAGGCGGTCGACATCCGGGTCAACGACAAATCCGACATCGGCTTTCGACGTACGCATCAGCTCTGAGATATCGGTAAGATTTTCAGGGATTGGTTCGGGAGTATGAGCAAAATGTCCGGTGGCCTCGCAGTTGAGTTTTATTATATTTTTCACACCGAGAGCTTCAAGCAGACGGGGTATGATAATGCCACCTACTGAATTGACAGCATCGACAGCGACCGTAAAGTCGGCTTTGCGTATGGCCTCGACATCAACCAACGGAAGAGCCAGCACTTTACGTATGTGTTTGTCGTCGTAAGTATTGTTGATGTAAATATGTCCGAGATTGTCGACTCCGACAAATTCCAGTCCGCCGCTCTGAGCTATGGCGAGCACCTCCTTGCCCTGGACGTCATTGAGAAATTCGCCTTTTTCATTGAGGAGTTTAAGCGCATTCCATTGTTTGGGATTGTGCGAGGCCGTTATGATTATGCCGCCGCAAGCCTGCTCCTCAACTACAGCTATCTCTGTGGTAGGAGTTGACGCCAGGCCGATGTTCACGACATCGAAACCCATTGACGTGAGAGTGGCACACACTATATCGCTGACCATCGGCCCCGAGATGCGGGCGTCGCGGCCAACAACGATTTTATTGGTATCGACAGTAGTTGATTTGCGGATAAACGCTGCATAAGCTGCTGTAAATTTCACGATATCGACGGGCGAAAGACCGTCACCTTCACGGCCACCGATGGTGCCGCGAATTCCTGAGATTGATTTGATAAGCGACATTATTTCTTTCTGATTTTTAATCGACTTTTCGGAGTGTTTTCGAAAAGTCATAGTGATATTGTTAAACCTGAATATTCATTATGCATGACACCTGCCAATCAATATGGCTGGCGGAAATAGCGGAGATTGTACATATATGGCACAACAGCCGCGATATCATCAGTGGGACCGAGCTGCGACTTGACCACAAGATTTACTTCACAGTCAACACCGAGATACTTCAAGGGCTCCTGTATTCCCATGCCGTAGGCCGAGGCCGACGACAGCATTGTGTTGCCGAAACGGAACGATGTGGCCTGCACATTGAGATTATCGGAGTTTCCGCTGCCTACCATCAGATCCGTGTCAAAATAATATTTGAGATTATATCTGGTGTAACGGAAATAAATCAGTTCATCATCCTCAACCTTATTGTCGGGTGTGCCTGGATTGATAACCTGCATATACAGGTTGCTGTCCTCGTCAATACGATAATACGGTGCATCTTCCCCATATTCAAAAACAGTGTCGGCAGGGATTTCATTCACCACCCGGTGGTTGGCAAGATAATAGTTTACCGCATGGGTTTCCTCTGTAAGAAGATCGGCATAACTTTTTCCACTGTCACAGCCTGTGAATGACACAACCGATGCCATTCCCGCGGCGGCCAACAGGCAAAAATGAGATAATTTCATTATTATTGAGTATTTATTATTATCAGAGATTATTTTCAGTCATTTGACCGACATGTTTCAAGGAGTTGCTCAAATTCGGGCACAAGCTCTTCAAACCGCGACACAGCTTCTTCCAGAGTGCCGTAGAACTCTCCGCCGGCTGCATTTTTGTGCCCACCCCCGTTGAAATGTTTTTCACATATCTTATTGACCGGGAATTCGCCTTTGGAGCGCGCCGACACCTTGATGTATCCGGTCTCTTCGCGAAGGAAGAACGAAAACACAATATCCGGGACACTCAACGGCACATTGACAAGACTCTCTGTATCGCCTTTCTGATAGTGATACCTGTTGAGTTCATCACGAGTCAGGGTAATGAGCGCTCCGTGACAGTCGTCATATATCTTCATCTTCTGCTCCACGGCATAACCGTTGAGACGCAGACGGTCAGGTGTATTCGAATTATACACTTTGGAATATATGGCATCCTTGTTTATCCCTTTTTTCAGCAACTCGCTTATGACGATATAAAGATCCGGGTCATTGGAGTTATAGGAGAAATTGCCCGTGTCGGTCATCATGCCGGTGTAAATGCATGTCGCAGCATCCTTGTCAATATAAGGGAACAGCTCAAGACGACACAGCACTCTGAACACAAGCATAGATGTCGACGACACTTCAGGATGCGAAATCCTTACATTGACAAAATCGCCGGGAAACATGTGATGGTCAATCATGACCTTCGGAGCTTTTGACGCAAGCAACGCGTCGCCCACTTTGTCAATCCGCTTGATATCATTGTAGTCAAGCGCGAAAATCAGATCCGCATCTCTCAGAAGCCGCGTGGCAAAGTCCTGATATTTTGTATAGACTACAATATCTTTCGCTCCGGGCAAAAACATCAGATTGCGCGGCGGCATATCGGGAGTAATCACCTTGACAGTCTTGCCAATCGCGTTTAACACGTTTGCAAAACCGAGCGAACTACCCATAGCGTCGCCGTCAGGCGCTATATGACATGTGATCACTACATTCTCACAAGTCTCAAGCAGCCTGCGCAGTTCTTTTATATTATTTTCGTCAACCAAACGACTGAGCATATCTTTAATTCAATTTGTTTCAATCCACAAAGATAAAACAAATAGGCTTCACCGCAAAGCAATTAACCGTTTTTAGCAAAATCTCGAAACCAAAATCCAGGAAATAATTTTGCGGCCAGTGACAAAGGCAGTATCTTTACACGCAGATATTATCCCGACAGCCATAACAGATATATGACAACAATAATAACCGCACGACACGCGTCGCCCATTGGAGAGATAATCATCGGAGCATGCGACAACCGGCTCTATCTCTGCTACAAACGCGGAGACAAACTCCAGGCCGCAATCCACCGACATCTGTGCCGCCATCTTTCTGACAATGACTTACGATATATGCCTGGCACGTCCGACGTAATCCGACGCGCCGCCTCACAGCTTGACGAATACTTTGACCGGAAGCGCACAACATTTGACATCCCGCTGTCGCTTATCGGCACAGACTTCCAGCGCGCCGTATGGCACTCTCTGGCAGAAATTCCATACGGCGCGACAGCATCATACAAAGAGCTTGCCCTGCGTGCAGGCAATCCGGGAGCAGTGCGCGCCACCGCATCGGCCATAGCCATAAACCCGCTCACAATCTTCATTCCATGCCACAGGATAATAGGAAGCGACCGCCGGCTTACAGGCTACAGCGGCGGTCTAGAAGCAAAGAAATTCATGCTTGAAATGGAAGCCGGAATCAACCGGCTTACCGGCTCAGGAGTCTAATCACCTTACTACATCAAGGGCTTTATTTCCGAAACCCATTGACGCATACGCAAGTCGGTAAGCTCCGGATGATTGACCTCGTCAAGAAGCAGCCCCACATAAACACCGTCAATCAGTGCTCCGGAGTGGCTGAAGCTATATCCGTCGGCATTGAAAGCGCCGATCATTTTCACGCCTGTCGGTTTAAACCTTTCATAAAGCTTGCCTACAGCCGAGCAGAACGAATCAGACATAGTCTCGTCGCCGCAACCGAACAAAGCCATCGTCTTGCCGCTGAGGTCAAGCACACCTGCGCCATCGACAAAATCATACCAGTCATCCTGCAGGTCGCCCACGCCCCATGTCGAAGTGCCGAGCACCAACACTTCATATCCGGCAAATGCCGAAGGAGCCACAGAAGCTATATCATGCACATCAGCCTCGGCCACATCAAGCATTTTTGCAAGTTTATGCGCGACAGCCTCGGTCGTACCGGTAGA
Organism: Muribaculaceae bacterium Isolate-002 (NCI); assembly: GCA_004102805.1. Taxonomy (GTDB): domain Bacteria; phylum Bacteroidota; class Bacteroidia; order Bacteroidales; family Muribaculaceae; genus JAGBWK01. The sequence goes on along the minus strand of SCEG01000001.1, from coordinate 111,471 downwards.
AGATCCGTAGAAAATTCCAATCTTTTTCATGACAAATCAGTTAAAAGTATATACATTTAACATTTATCGGCAAAATCTGTTTAGCAAAAGATGAAAAAAGCGCATTTGTGTAAAAAAAAATTTTTAAATTTGCACTCTAAATTCTAAGAACAACTTCAAAAGAGTCAATATGTCTGACGTAAAAAAGATTAAAACCGCGCTTGTTTCGGTATTTCACAAAGATGGATTGGATGAAATACTAAGTATGCTCAACGCCGATGGAGTAAAATTCCTCTCAACCGGTGGCACGAAATCATTTATCGAGAGCCTGGGCTACAGCTGTCAGGCCGTAGAGGATCTGACCGGCTACCCCTCGATACTCGGGGGCCGTGTCAAGACATTGCATCCCAAAGTGTTTGGCGGCATACTCAACCGTCGCGACAACGAAGGCGACCGTCAGCAGATATCACAGTACGAGATACCTGAAATCGACCTCGTGATAGTTGACCTGTATCCTTTCGAGGCCACAGTGGCTTCAGGAGCATCAGACGAAGATATCATCGAGAAAATAGACATAGGCGGCATATCACTCATCAGAGGCGCAGCCAAAAACTACAATGATGTCGTGATCGTGGCATCGAAACAACAATATGCACCGCTTGCCGAAATGCTCCGTACATCAGGCGCCAGCTCAACCCTTCAGCAGCGCCGCTGGTTTGCGAAAGAGGCATTCGCCGTGTCATCGGGCTACGACTCAGCCATATACAATTATTTCGCAGGCGAAGATGCCGATGACCTCCGCATCGTGTTCAACGGCCAGCGCGCCATGCGCTACGGCGAGAATCCCCATCAGAAAGGATTTTTCTACGGCGACCTTAACGCGATGTTCGACCAGCTCCACGGCAAAGAGATTTCCTACAACAACCTTCTTGACATTGACGCTGCCACCCAGCTGATGGCAGAATTCGGCACAGAGCCCACATTCGCCATACTCAAGCACAACAACGCATGCGGAGTCGCAACCCGTCAGACCATACTCCAGGCGTGGACCGACGCACTCGCAGGCGACCCCGTATCGGCATTCGGCGGTGTGCTCATCTCCAACACCGAGATTGACGAGGCTGTAGCTGAAGAAATCAACAAAATCTTCTTCGAGGTAATCATCGCACCGTCTTACACCGATGGCGCGCTCAAAGTGCTCGAACAGAAGAAAAACCGCATCATACTCGTTCAGAAGCAGGCAGCTCCCCGCAGCCGCCAGTTCCGTTCGGTGCTCAACGGCGCCCTCGTACAGGACCGCGACACCGCTACCGAAACTCCAGACATGCTTACCACCGTAACCAAGGTCGCGCCGACCGTAGGCCAGATTGCCGACCTGCTTTTCGCCAACAAAATAGTCAAGCAGTCAAAGAGCAACGCAATCGTACTTGCCAAAAACGGCCAGCTCTATGCAAGCGGCATCGGCCAGACATCACGCGTCGACGCTCTCCGTCAAGCCATCGCAAAGGCACAGTCATTCGGTTTCGACCTCAACGGCGCAGTAATGGCTTCCGACGCATTCTTCCCCTTCGCCGACTGTGTGGAGATTGCCGACCAGGCCGGAATAACAGCCGTCATACATCCCGGGGGCTCGATACGCGACAACGACTCCGTTGAATATTGCGACGCCCACGGCATGGCGATGGTGACAACCGGCATACGCCACTTCAAACACTGATCAGGAGGTCAGCACTTATCATTATAACTCCAAAATTGACTGACAGACAAAATGAGATTATTCAGCCTCACAAAAGAGATTGCCATTGACCTCGGTACGGCCAATACAATCATCATACACAACGATAAAATCGTTATTGACGAGCCCTCCATCGTTGCTCTCGACCGGCGCACCGACAAACTCATCGCCGTGGGCAAGGAAGCCCAGCTGATGGAAGGCAAGGAGCCTGACAATATCCGCACCGTGCGCCCTCTGCGCAAAGGCGTGATCGCCGACTTCAACGCCGCCGAGCTCATGATACGCGGCCTTGTGAAGAAGGCAAGTTCGAAAAACAACTGGTTCTCCCCCTCGCTGCGCATGGTCGTAGGTATCCCTTCAGGCTCAACCGAAGTGGAGATACGTGCGGTGCGCGACTCGTCGGAGCACGCCAACGGACGTGACGTATACATGATATACGAACCGATGGCAGCGGCTCTCGGCATCGGCCTTGACGTAGCTGCGGCAGAAGGAAACATGATTGTCGACATAGGTGGCGGCACTACTGAAATCGCAGTGATATCACTTGGCGGCATCGTGTCGAACAAGAGCATCCAGATTGCCGGCGATGACCTCACCGATGACATTCAGGGTCACATGCGCCGCGCACACAATGTCAAGGTGGGTGTACGCACTGCCGAGCAGATCAAGATGCATGTAGGCTCGGCGCTGACCGAACTTGAAAATCCGCCGGAAGACTATATCGTGCACGGCCCCAACCAGATGACAGCGCTTCCGATGGAAATCCCAGTGTCATATCAGGAAATCTCCCATTGCATCGAGAAATCGATTTCGAAGATAGAAGCCGCCGTGTTGAGCGCGCTTGAGCAGACCCCGCCAGAACTTTACGCCGACATCGTGCACAACGGTATATGGCTTGCCGGCGGCGGCGCCTTGCTCCGCGGTCTCGACAAGCGTCTCACCGACAAAATCGGCATCCAGTTCCACGTGGCCGACGAGCCTCTTCTCGCGGTAGCCAAGGGCACAGGTGTGGCGCTTAAGAACATCGACCACTTCTCGTTCCTCATACGATAAACTCCGCATTACCCCGAAAACATTCCGGCACACTAATGCCGGAATGTTTTCAACATATAACATACACAACTTCAACCCGGTCAATAACAAACTGTCAGGTGCGCAATCTAATTGATTTTCTGGTCAAACACAGCACATGGTTTGTGTTTGCATTTTATGTGATAGTAAGTTGTATATTTCTGTTTGACAAAAATCCCTACCAGCATCATGTCTACATGACATCGGCTGGAAAACTGACAGCAGGAATATACGATTTGTCGCATAACATCACATCATATTTCAATCTGCGCGAAACCAACGAGGAGCTCCAGGTCCAGAACGCCCGGCTTGAGGAGGAATTGCTCGGCATGAAAGCCACATTGCAACTGTATCAGGAAAGATTTTATGCCGATACGATGACTGTATCGGAAACATTGCGCCCCTACCGGTTTATCATTGCGTCAGTCATCAACAACAGCATCCACAAACCCTACAATTACATCACTATCAACAAAGGAAGCCGCGACGGCATACGTCCGGAGATGGGAGTCGTCGACCAGAACGGCATTGTCGGTGTAGTGAACATCGTTGGAGACAACTATTCGCGTCTGATATCGCTGCTAAATCCGAATTTCCGTCTCTCATGCAAGGTCAAGGGAAATGACGCGTTCGGCTCGCTTGTGTGGGACGGCAAAGATCCGGGAGTCGCACTGCTCGAAGAGTTGCCACGTCACACTATTTATACGACCGGAGACACAGTGGTCACCAGCGGATACTCGGCCATGTTTCCCGAAGGAATTCCAGTCGGTATAGTGGCCGGAAGTGAAAAGACAATCGACGACAACTTCTTCACCTTGCGCGTAAATCTGCTGACTGACTTCTCCCGATTGTCGACAGTGAGAGTGATTGCAAGCGATGTCGCAGACTCCATCAGGCAGGTCGAGACCGACACTAACGAAAGCAAGCAACAAAACAAACAGTAAGACACGATGGCAAAGACAGTTCTGCAATTTGTGATATTATATGTACTGATGGTGCTGGCGCAGGTGATAGTTTTCAACCACATCTGCCTGTTTGGCTATGCGGTGCCTCTTGTGTTTATATATGTCATATTGAAGCTTCCTGTAACAATGCATGTCAACTGGGTGCTGACAATATCGTTTCTACTGGGGCTTACGATTGATATATTCTCTGACACCCAGGGCATGAATGCTTTGGCATGCACGATACTCGGTCTGCTGCGCAAGCCGGTGTTACGGCTGTATTTTCCCCGTGAGGATGAAATGTCAACGCCTCAACCGTCGTTCCGCTCACTCGGAATGTCGGTATATCTAAAGTATGTGTTTTCGATATCGCTTATATATTGCGCACTATTCTTTTTCATAGAGACATTATCATTATTCAATCCGCTGAGGCTGTTTATCAAGATTGCCTCAAGCTCATTGCTGACTTTTATCATAATAATCGCTATTGACTCATTAACAACCCGCCGACGTGAGAAAAGATTATAAGCTTGAAAAGCGCAAATACGTTGTCGCGTCATTCATAATATTGATATCAATCATCTATATCGTAAGGCTGTATGCACTGCAGCTCGACGATGACAAATATAAGGATTCGGCTGACAACAACGCGTTCCTGAAAAAAACAGTCTATCCTTCGCGCGGACTGATTTATGACCGCAACGGAGAACTGATTGTATACAACCAACCGGCCTACGACGTGATGATGATACCGCGCGATGTGCAGCCGTTTGACACACTCGACTTCTGCAATACGCTCAACATCACACGTGAACAGTTTGACAAACGCCTCGTCGACATGCGCAAATCGACAGGATATTCGACATATACGCCCCAGACATTCATTACCCAGCTATCGGCTCAGGACTACGGACGCCTGCAGGAAAAACTCTACCGTTTCCCCGGATTTTTCATTCAGAAGCGAATACTGCGCCAATACAACCACAAGTCGGCGGCCAATGTGCTCGGCAACATACGCGAGGTCAATCCCAACGACATAAAGCGCGACCCTTATTACGAGCGCGGTGACTACTGCGGTGACCTCGGAGTAGAAAAGAGCTACGACCACCACCTGCGAGGCTTCAAGGGCAAGGAGATACTCATACGCGACGCCCACGGACGCATACAGGGACGCTACCGCGACGGAGAAGAGGATATTCCCGGCATTGCCGGACGCAATCTCAAACTCAGTCTCGATATCAACCTGCAACAATATGCCGAGAGTCTGATGGTGAACAAAATCGGCGCGGTAGTGGCAATCGAGCCATCGACAGGCGAGATACTGTGCATGGTGTCAAGCCCGACCTACGACCCGACCATACTGATCGGACGTCAGCGCGGCGAGAATTACGCCATGCTCAACAACGACAAATACAAACCGCTCTTTGACCGCGCGCTCATGGCGGCCTATCCGCCCGGCTCCACATTCAAGCCTACGCAGGGTCTGATACTGCTTCAGGAAGGGATAATCAATCTCCAGACCACTTATCCGTGCTATCACGGATATATCAACGGCGGACTGAAAGTCGGCTGTCACGGACACCCGTCGCCACTGCCGCTGAAGCCGGCATTGCAAACCTCATGTAACGGATATTTCTGCTGGGGACTTAAGAACATGCTTGACAACCGCCGTTCGAAATACGGTTCGGTAGCCAACGCTTTCGAGACTTGGAAAAAGCACCTCGTCAGCATGGGATACGGCTACAAACTCGGAGTCGACTTGCCGAGCGAAAGCCGCGGATTCATACCCAACGCTCAGTTCTACAACAAGATATATGGAGAGAATCACTGGAGCGCAAACACTATCATATCGATAGCCATCGGCCAGGGAGAAATCCTTGCCACCCCGCTTCAGATTGCCAATCTGTGCGCCACAGTCGCCAACCGCGGCTGGTTCATAACCCCTCATGTGGTAAAGGAGATACAAGACACTGTGCTTGAAAGCCAATATCTTGAGAAGCGGGTCCCCACAATCGACAGGGAGCATTATGAATCGGTGGCCGAAGGCATGCGCATGGCGGTAACGGGTGGAACATGCCGTCTGGCAGCGCTCCCCGACATAGAGGTATGCGGCAAGACCGGCACAGCCCAGAACCCCCACGGCAAGGACCACTCGGCGTTCATCGGCTTCGCGCCCTACCATGACCCCCAAATAGCGATATGCGTGTATGTCGAGAATGCCGGCTTCGGCGCCACCTACGGAGTGCCTATCGGGTCGCTCGTGATGGAGAAATATCTCAAAGGTCAGATTTCTCCACAGCGAAAATATCTTGAAGACAGAATGTTAACATCAAATACAATAATCAGCAGTGGAGTCAAGAAGCACTGACAGAACATCAATATTTCGTTCGGTAGACTGGGTGGTGATACTTTTGTATCTCCTCCTTGTCATAGGCGGAGCCATAAGCATATATGCCGCAAGCTATGACTTTGACAATGCCAACATATTCTCGTTCGACGAGTTCTCGGGCAAACAGATAAGATGGATTGGACTTTCGTTTGTTCTGGGATTTGTATTATTGCTTATCGACAAGCGCATGTATGAGACATATGCCTATCCGATATATTTCGCGGTAGTCGTGCTGCTGATGGTGACGATAGCCATAGCGCCGAATATCAAGGGATCGCATTCGTGGCTGGTGATTGGATCGATGAGCCTTCAGCCTGCCGAATTCGGAAAGTTTGCAACGGCACTGGCGCTGGCAAAGCTTTTCAGCGGCTACAACTTCAGTCTCAACTCCAAGAAAACAAACTACATAAAGGCGATAGCCATAATCGGACTTCCAATCGTGCTCATTCTGGCGCAGAACGAGACCGGTTCCGCACTGGTGTATCTGTCGCTGATGTTCGTGCTTTACCGCGAGGGAATGAGCGGTCTGGTGCTTTTTGCATTTGTTTTTGCGATAGTCATTTTTGTCGTGACGGTCAAATACACGACGTCAGCCGTGCTCGGACTGCCCACCGGAGAGTTTGTTGTCTTTCTGCTTATCGACCTGGCGATGGTGGCTATTGCCGCATTTTTCAGCAAGAGTTTTTTCGCGGCGCGAGTCCTTTCCCTTTGGTTCATACTGGCGGGAATTGTGATTACCGCACTTGTAGAGATTGTCGGCATCGAACTGCCCGGCTTCGTTACGATGGCAGGAGTGACGGCGGTAGCCATGCTCTATTGCGTCTATGAGATAATAAAAAGTCATTGCCCGAGGCTCATAATGCCGATAATCGTGGCCGGGGCGTCAATGGCATTCATGCTGTCAGTCAACTATGTGTTCAACAAGGCGTTGCAACCCCACCAGCAGACCCGCATCAAGGTGTCGCTCGGCATCGAGGACGACCCCCTCAAAGCAGGTTACAATGTCAATCAGGCGAAAATCGCAATCGGCTCCGGAGGCCTTAGCGGAAAAGGGTTTCTCAACGGCACACAGACCAAACTCAAATATGTGCCGGAACAGCATACCGACTTCATCTTCTGCACAATCGGCGAAGAAGAAGGATTTATCGGCTCTACGATTACTATTATCCTCTTTCTCATATTGATATTGCGTGTGCTTGCAATTGCCGAACGACAGCCCACACCGTTCGGCCGTGTCTATTCCTATTGTGTCGCCAGCTATCTGATATTCCATCTCTGCATCAACATCGGCATGGTAATCGGGCTGTGTCCGGTCATCGGCATACCGCTCCCCTTCTTCAGCTACGGCGGATCGTCGCTGTGGGGGTTTACCGTGCTTCTTTTCATAATGTTGCGCATCGATGCCTCACGCAAGGAGTTCCGCAATTATTAAGAGGGTGTCTCATAACCTGATGGGGCATATAAAATATATTGTCTGATGTGATTTTGTTAAAAAAGCGACAAAGTTGCATTCGATAAATTTATTATATATCTTTGTAAGGATTATCTTGTAAATAAGGATTTGTAGAGACTTGATTTTTTTAACCTGGAAATTGAATATTGTCAGACACCTTACATTTCTTTGCCATGGCTCTGCAACCATCTTCTTCATGTGTAACCGCCGGCATTTCATTCAACCGAATAACTGCCTGAATATAAGCGAAACCAACTTAAAAATTCATATATAACCATAAAATCACAACAACTTTAATCATGAAAAGAATCTTAACTGCGTTAACGGCATTGATTATTATGTCGACTTTGAGTGTTAAGGCTGCCATGTTCACTCCTACTCCTCAGCCCCTGCAGGAGTCGAGTAAAAATGTGGTTCTGACATTCGATGCAATGGAATCAGGAGTTGCAGGCCTGCAGGGTCTCAGCACCGACCTCTACGTACATATCGGTGTGCTCACCAATCTGTCGCCCGATGCATGGGCATACGCCTCTAAATGGGGAGACAATACCGCCAAATACAAGTTGACGAATATCGGCAACAACAAGTATCAGATCAACATCGGCGATATCCACACATATTTCGGGATCACCAATGCCAACGAACATGTCAACAAGATTTGCATCATAGCCCGCAATGCGGCCGGCAACGTACAGACTGCCGACCAGTTTGTCGAAGTATATCCCGAAGGGCTGTATGTGTCACTCACCACGAACCCGGCCAGCACAACCATTACCAAAGCCACTGAAATCACGTTCACGGCTTCGGCTACACAGTCGGCTGACCTCAAGATCTATGTCGATGACAAGGAAGTGAAGTCAGCAAGCAACGCCACCACTATCTCTTACACACAGACATTCTCCACTCCCGGTGTCCAGAACAATGTCAAGGCCGTGGCCTCCAACAGCAACGGCACCAAGGAAGTGACAGTTCCCGTGCTTTACGTAAAAGCGTCGGAACAGCAGAATTATCCCGGAGGCACACCCAAGCAGGGCGCAGTGAAAAATGCCGACGGAAGCGTGACCTTCTGCATCGCCGCTCCCGGCAAATCATCTGTGATTATCGTAGGCTCATGGGACAACTATCAGGCTCTGAGCACCAACACAATGAAATATCAGGACTATAACGGCTTCCGCTATTTCTGGCACACAGTGACGGGTCTTGACAACTCCACCTACTATCCCTACTACTATCTGGTAGACGGAAAATACAAGGTCAGCGACCCCTACGCGCATCTGGTGCTTGACCATCTGAGCGACAAATGGCTCGAGGAAGATGTATATGCCGACCGTCCCCGTTATCCGTACAGCCAGTTTGACGACACGATGCTCGCCGTCTACAAAGGCGACCTCCACGACACCTACAAGTGGCAAGTCAAAGACTTCAAGGTGACAAATCCCAACTCACTCGTCATTTATGAGCTTCTGCTCCGCGACTTCACAGGAAAATCAAATACTGCCGACGGCACTATCCGTCAGGCTATCGATCAGATACCATATCTTAACGAACTCGGAGTTTCAGCCATTGAGCTTATGCCTGTCATGGAATTTGACGGCAACAACTCGTGGGGCTACAACACAAACTCTTACATGGCTCTTGACAAAGCTTACGGCTCGCCCGACGACCTCAAGGAATTTATCGACAAATGCCACAAGGCAGGCATTGCCGTTTTCCTTGACATAGTGTTCAACCACACCCCGGGTCTGCACCCCTGGTATGCCATGTATGATGCAGGCACAAGCCCCTTCTACAACAAGACAGCGCCCCACGACCACAGCGTATATGAAGATATCCGTCAGGAATATCCCCTCGTAGAGCAGCACTGGGTAGATGTTCTCACCCACTGGCTCACCAACTACAAGGTCGACGGCTTCCGTTTTGACCTCGTCAAAGGTCTTGGCGACAGCAACAGCTACGGCAAAGGCACCGAGACTTACAACCAGACCCGTATCGACCGTATGATACGCCTGCACGCAGCAATGAAGAAAGTCAACCCTAATGTGGTTCACATCAACGAGCTTCTGGCAAGCGCCGAAGAGGAAAGACCTCTGGGCGACGACGGCCAGTATCAGTGGAACAACCAGAACGGCAACGCAATCAACTTCGCACAGGGAAAAGCAGCCAACCTCCGTTATTTCAATGCTATGGAATGCAGCCGTCCGGTATGCTCGACCGTGGACTACGCACAGAGCCACGACGAACCCTGGGTAGGCAATAAATCAGGTGCGGCTACAAGCACCAAGATGAAGCGACTCGGCTCGATTGCCGCACAACTGATGATGTCGCCGGGGCCGAAAATGATGTGGCAATTCGATGAACTCGGCTATGATTATCCCCTGACCGAGGCAAACCGTACCGACCCCAAATTCATGCCACCGGCAGGATGGTACAACAGCAATGACCGCAAAGCTCTCAAGCAGAACTATACAGAACTCAACTGGATGCGCCGCAGCAATCCTGAAATGTTTGACAAAGATGTGACCCCAGTTTACACCAATTTCAACCAAAGCACAAGTGCGCGCAGCATCCGCTTGACAAAAGGCGATAAGGAAATCATTGCATTCATCAATCCGGGCTCATCAACCGCGACAGTCACCGTCTCTGCGACAAGACTGACAACAGCCAACAGCAATCTCCTGAGCGCCTCTCGCAACTTCACTCCCACGCTCAACGGCACCGGAACCTCCGTATCGGTATCTGTGCCCGCCAACAGTTTCTGCGTGTATGCAACCAAAGCGGTTGCAGGCGTAGATGATGTGATTACCGACGAAATCGGCAACACCGCATGCAAGGTCTACGGCGGCACAGGCGAAATCATCATCGAAGGCGAATACGACAATGTAGCCGTCTACAACATGTCAGGCATGATGATGCCCTCGCTCAATGTGGCTTCAGGCCTCTACATCGTCAACGTCGACGGTCAGGTAACCAAAGTCCTCGTAAAATAATTCAATTGCAAACGGGACAAAGCGCCCGACAGAACCAAAGCCCGGAGGCAAACACGCTTCCGGGCTTTTACTATTATTCAGAGCCAGCTCAATGCTGTTTTTTGATAAAAAAACTGTTATACATCAAAAAAAGCACGATTGGCGATACGTTCAATCAACATGATTTGTTATCTTTGTATTTATAATTGTCGCGGCGGCGATATAACTGCCCCACAATAAGGAATCGAGTTATGGAATCGTTCGGACAGATCATATTAAGCGGCTTTCTCATCGGTGTGCTCGTATCAGCACCGATGGGTCCGGTCGGTATGCTCATAATCCAGCGCACGCTCAACAAAGGGCGCTGGGCGGCATTCTTCACCGGCGTAGGCGCCGCGCTGTCCGACGTGTTCTACTGTCTGCTCACCGGTCTCGGCCTGGCGTTTATCACCGACTTTATCGAGGCTCACGAATTTCTGCTTCAGATATTCGGCTCGGTGGTGCTCATAGGCTTCGCATTCTATCTCTTTCAGAAAAACCCGGCGCGCGCTCTGCGCAAACGCACGGAAAACAAAACCACTTTTTTCAAGGATATCGGCACAGGCTTTCTGTTCACATTCTCCAACCCACTGATACTGTTTTTCATAATCGGTCTTTTCGGACGATTCAATTTCCTGATGCCGGAATATCAGTATTACCACTATTCGGCAGGCTACTGCGCGATATTTGTCGGAGCACTCGTGTGGTGGTATCTTATAACATTTTCCATCAACAAGATACGCGCCCACTTCAACGTGCGCTCAATGTGGCTGCTCAACCGCATTATCGGCACCATTCTCATCGTAATGGCAGTAGTCGGCATTTACAAAGGCATAAGCGGATACATCAAAAAATCAGACAGCAATGAACAAATCACTACTCATACCCTACATCAAGGAGCTTGACAACATCACTCTCGACGAGGCTATGCCCATCATCGAAGAACGTGGAGCCCGCTGCTCAATCGACTCGCTCAACTGGCCTAACGAGTATCCCTACCACCCGCTGACAGTTGTCAATGCGGCGCATTCCGACAAAGCGATATTTCTTGACTTCTTTGTGAGATGCAATTATCTCAGAGCGGTCAACTCCGAAAACAATACTCCTGTATGGGAGGACTCATCCATGTCGTTCTTCATACGTCCGCTGCCTGACGGCGATTACTGGAACTTCGACGTCAACTGTATCGGAGCCGTCAACGCCGCCCGACGCACCACGCGTCGCCCGGTAGAGCGGCTCACTGACGCGCAGATTGAATCAATCGAGCGATATGCCTCGTGCGGCTACCAGCCATTCCGCGAGGTCGAGGGACTGTTTGCCTGGAATGTGGCCGTACGCATACCCCTGTCGCTCATCGAGGTGGAATATGCCGGCACTCCCCTGCTGATGAAAGGAAATTTCTGCAAATGCGCCACCGGCACATCGCAGCCACACTTCCTTACATGGAACCCGGTGGGCACGCTCCACCCCGAATTTCACGCGCCACAATCGTTTGGCGACATCATTCTTGAATGAACTTCGGGCGCACAACCTCGATTTCGATTGCGTGCAGCCCGACGTGAAAAGAAAAACTTACCTTAAACACCTCATAATTAACCATGAACACGGATTTTACGCTTCACAAAAACGAGGTGGTCCGATTTCTCAAAAAAGACCCCCGGCAATTCACCCGCGGCGACATCATAAGATATGTCGAATGCAACGGTATAGAGATGATCAATTTCATGTATCCGGCCGCTGACGGACGACTGAAAACACTTAATTTCATCATCAATGACAAAGACTATCTCCGCACCATCCTGTCGAGCGGAGAGCGTGTCGACGGCTCAAGCCTCTTCCCGTTCATCGAGGCCGGAAGCAGCGACCTTTACGTCATACCGCGCTACAGCACCGCATTCAGAGACCCTTTTGCCGAGATACCGACTCTGACGATGCTGTGCTCCTTTTTCGACAAAGACGGAAAGCCGCTGGCAAGCGCACCGGAGATGACTCTGGGCAAAGCATGCCGAAAATTCACCGAGACGACAGGTCTTGAATTTCACGCGATGGGCGAACTGGAATATTACGTAATCACTCCCGAACAGCATGACTTCCCTGCCCGCGACCAACGCGGATATCACGAGTCGGCGCCATTCGCCAAGCTCAATGATTTCCGCACTCTGTGCATGAGCTACATAGCCCGGACAGGCGCCAGCATCAAATACGGCCACTCCGAAGTGGGTAATTTTGTGCTCGACGGATACAACTACGAACAGAATGAAATCGAATTTCTGCCCGTGCCCGCGCCCGAAGCCGCCGACCAGCTTATGCTGGCGAAATGGGTCATACGCAATCTCGCCTACCGAAACGGACTCAATGTGACTTTCGCACCAAAAATCACAACCGGCAAAGCCGGCTCCGGACTCCATATCCACATGAAACTGATGAGCGACGACAAAAACGTCATGCTCGACGACAACATGCAGCTGAGCGACTACGCCAGACGCATGATTGCCGGACTGATGACACTGGCGCCATCCATAACGGCATTCGGCAACACAAATCCCACCTCCTACTTCCGCCTTGTGCCACATCAGGAAGCCCCGACCAACATCTGCTGGGGCGACCGCAACCGTTCGGTTCTCGTGCGAGTGCCGCTCGGCTGGAACTCTCGCACCGACATGTGCTCCGCCGTCAACCCCGCCACTCCGGCTTCTGACTGCGACGCCTCTCAGAAACAGACCGTCGAGATACGCAGCGCCGATTGCTCCGCCAACGTATATTACCTCCTGGCAGCGCTTGCCGTGGCTGCCAGGCACGGTTTCGAAGCCGACAACGCGCTCGACATAGCCGCCGAAACCTACGTCGACGTTAATATCCACGCCCCGGAGAATGCCGATCGCCTTGCCCGTCTCAACACACTGCCCGCATCGTGCGTGGAAAGCGCCGAAGCTCTCGATGCGCAACGCAGCATTTATGAAGCAGACGGCATCTTCCCCGCCAATCTCATCGACCGTTGCATCTCACAGCTGAAAAATTTCGACGACAAGACTCTGTCGGCACGCGCCGCCGGCGACACAGCGCTGATGAAACAGCTTATTGAGGAACACTTCCACTGCGGCTGATATCGCCGACTCATAACGGCAGAAAACAGCTCCACGTCATTATTAACGCAAAAATCACGACAAAACCGCGATTTTTGCGTTATATTTGTATATAACAAGTAACTGTCAAAACATATACACATGCAGGCTCTCAATTCTGAAAACATCATAATAGCTCTGCTGCTGACACTGTTTGCCGGAGGTTGCACCGGCATAGGAGCTATATTGTCTTTTTTCACAAAGCGCGACAACACCAAAATACTCTCCGCTGCAATGGGCCTGTCGGCCGGCGTAATGGTCTACATCTCGTTTATGGAAATGCTGCCCCAGGCCCGCGAGGCGCTCTCCGGACTTTATGGCGAACGCACAGCGATGTGGTGGACGCTCGTGGCATTTTTTGCCGGCATAGCTATAATAGCTGTCATCGACAAATTCATCCCGGAGGACGAAAACCCGCATGAGATGCACACCATGAGCGAACTGTCACGCCCTGACAACCATCACGCACGGCTTCGCCGCACCGGCACCATGCTTGCCATAGCCATCGGCATACACAACTTCCCCGAAGGCATGGCTACTTTCATTTCCGCCCTTGACGGCCTCGACGTGGCGCTTCCAATCGTAATTGCAATCGCCATTCACAACATCCCCGAAGGCATAGCCGTGTCAGTGCCTATTTACCAGGCCACCGGCAACCGTCGCAAAGCTTTCCGCTACTCTCTGCTCACCGGGCTCGCCGAACCGATCGGCGCCATAGTGGGAATGGCGGTGCTTCTCCCATTCTGGTCACCGCTGGTCAATGCCGTATGCCTCGCCACAGTCGCCGGCATCATGATATACATCTCATTCGACGAACTCCTTCCCGGCTCCGAACGCTACGGACATCATCACCTCGCTCTTGCCGGAGTCATCACAGGAATGGCTCTGATGGGTCTCACACTGATAGTGCTGTAAAACTACTCTCTGATATTCGGGCAATAGCCGATAACACAACAGCCGCGATTGGTGATAGCTTCCAATCGCGGCCGTTATGTTATCTGTCATCTGCTGTAGCTCAGTCGAGAGCAACGTCAAGTGCCATATAGTGCTGATAGGGATGGTCGCACGCGGGGCAAGTCTCCGGTGGCGTAGTGCCTTCATATATATAGCCGCAGACAAGGCATTTCCATTTCACAGGCTTCTCGCGTTTCCACACTGTGCCATCTTTCACCTGCTTGAGATAGATGTCAAAGCGGCGCCGGTGCGACTCCTCAACCTTGGCAATAGCGCGGAAATGCTCGGCAATCTCGGGGAAGCCCTCTTCATCTGCAATCTTGGCCGAAGCCATATATTGCACCACACCTTCCACACGCTCCTCTTCTGATGCAATGGCGAGGTTGGTGGCCGTGTCGCCTATGATGCCTGAATCCACATCAAGCTCTACGTTGACCGAGCCTCCTTGCAGCATCTTGAAGAAAACCTTGGCATGACGCAACTCATTGTCGGCCGTCTCGCGGAATATCTGCCCGATCGGGAAATAATTCTCCTTGTCAGCTTGCTGCGCGTAAAACATATATCGTGTATAGGCTGTAGACTCACTCACATACGCCGCCACAAGGCAACGTTCCGTCTTTGTGTCGCGGATATCTTTTTTTGTTGACATGGTTAAAACATTTTATTGATTGAACTTTGACAGTATAACGCGACATCCCCCAATTTGTTCAAACTAATCAGCACTCTTCAGCAAACAACTGTTCAGCGGACAAATAAACCTTGCAACTCAAACAAGGCAAAAGAAAGCAGTTTATAAATTTTTTTAGTATTTTTGCAGACATTATTTATCGATAAATGAAATTCTCTCATCATGATTAAACGGATTATTAATAAAATAACAGGCCGGGAGCCTGTGGCGGAAGACTTTTATGATGACTATCCTGCCTTTGTAGATGCTCGCAACTACAAGGATTACAATTTCAATTATAGCAGACAGTTTCCTGAAAAATCCCAGTTTGATACATGGCTTGGAATTCATAAGGCACCATTCAACGGATTTGACGAATTCCTGACACATGTCAGAATGGTAATGGACACCCGGTCGCAAACTGATTGAATCAATAAATTATGGAACAGAAACGCAACAGCGACAACTATATCCTTTCCGATGCAGATACACCCGCTGACTTTACGGCATCAATCGAGAGCGTTACGCACCGGCCATGGAATGTGATAGAGCGCATAGTGCCGATGTCAAAAGCGAAAATACGGCGAGTGCTCGGCTTCTATCTGACTCCTCTTTCTTTTATGCTGAAGCACCCCAACGCACGCAACGTGATAGCATGGCAGCAGTTTTTCGGTATTCTGGCAGCATTTTTCAACCGCTACATATTTCACCGTCGAAATCTCTCGATTACGATAATGACGTTCATCTACCAACCCAAAAACGGACTGGCGGGGAAACTGTATTATAAAATGATAAATAGCGCCATAAGTTCGAAATATGTCAAAAGCATAATCGTATTCGCGCGCAACGAGGTGGAGCACTATGAGCGCATTTTCCCGAAAGCCAAAGGCAAGTTCCACTTTGTCAAATTAGGCATACCGGTCGACAACTGCAATTATTATGATCCCGAACTGGCGTCTAATGATTATTTTTTCGCAACAGGCGTGAGCAACCGCGACTACAATTTCTTAATCGATGTTTTTTCCGGCATAAAAGCAAAGCTAAAGATTGCTTGCCCCAACATACCCTATACCGGACAAGAGAATATCGAAGTGCTTGACAACTGTTTCAAAAACGACATGAAACGATATCTTTACAACTGCAAAGCGGTAGCTATTCCTTTGAAAGACCTTAATGTCTCGTCGGGACAGCTTGTCTTCATACAGGCAATGCAGTTCGGTAAACCGATCATC
Source organism: Muribaculaceae bacterium Isolate-002 (NCI) (assembly GCA_004102805.1). GTDB lineage: Bacteria > Bacteroidota > Bacteroidia > Bacteroidales > Muribaculaceae > JAGBWK01. The sequence goes on along the minus strand of SCEG01000001.1, from coordinate 94,920 downwards.
ATCTCTGACAGCGGCTCCACACGTAGCTACCTTGAAAACAATGTAGATGCAATCATTTTACCGAATAATGTTGAATTATGGCGCGAAGGAATTGAAAAACTCTTGAACGACAACAATATGTATGAAACGATGTCAGACCACAACCGCAAACGTGCCTTATCTGATTTTTCTATTGCAGGTTTAGGAGAAAAAATCGGCAAAATCGCAATGCTCTATGAATCTGTTTAAATTTATATGATGCAGTTTCTTGGTAAATATAAGCGACAATCACAAAGGTAAAACGACAACCTGCTTATTTTTTCTCAAGCGACCACCATTCTCCTATGATTTCATCCCATTTGGATGGTTTGAAAGGGACATTGCCTGAGAAATGTGCAAATGTCAGTTCTCCGAAATAAATCTTTCCGTTGACATTATACAGGTCTACCCTCACCTGATTTAGGCCTTTCGACAACTTATGAGCTATCTCAATCATCTCGTCAAAATTATTAGGCTTTGAGATAGATTTTTCGGCATTGGGATGACCTTGGGTAAATGGCAAATGGTTAAAATCAATATCAAAGAAGTCAAAGCGGGTGTCATGTGGACGGTCTGTCGCAATAAACAGCATCTTGGGCTCACCATCGAAACAGAAAAATTTATAATCCTTAAGTTCCGTCCCACTCTCGTCGACCATATATTTTTCAGCTATTATACGCGGCTTTACATCCTTGTATGGCCATTCCCGGTGTTCAAGATAGTAATTGTTGGCCATACTCTTTTCCAGCTTATTACGCGTTTCTTTCAAATCGAGAGACGATTTGTCATGACATATCACCACGCCACCGCTATCATGAGTCGTCTTGAGAACAAACTGTTGCGGGAGTGAGTCAAAATCAATATCGTCGAAACTGTCCCACACTCCAAGAGTAGGAATGATAATATCGTCATTGCCCATCACCTCAGCAATATAGTCCTTTACGGATGCTTTGTCGACAAGACGGGTATACAATGGATTTCTGTCATATAGCTTCATCCATTGGAGTTTCTCATTGTAAGTGCGCGGATTCTTTAAATTAAGACGTTTTTTCATTCCGAAAAAATACTCCCATCTGAGATAACGGGCATCGTTATTGATATGTTTTGACAATTTCCGTCTAAGGACAACCCCAAACAACCAGAAAGGATCACTAAGGAAATATTTTATTCTGCCCACAATACTTTTATCAAGAGCCAGCTGCTTAGTACGTCTTTTCATATTCTTTATAATCAATATCTCTTTATCAACATTTTAATAGTTTTCTTCAGACTAAAGGCCGGATATAAAACTTTTGAAGAAATTCCGTCGATTAATTTCTGGCTATAAAATGGTGTTGACCGATAATGATTAACCCAATCACACCATCTTGACGTAAATTCTCGCCAAGGCTTGGCACCGGCATAATGTATTATGACCGGAGATGTCACCGCATCTGCAATATCCTCTTGTGTAGCCAGACCCATTGATACGAACATATCGATGATATCCGGTTTTATCGTGCCTGTATAATTGTATTTAAGCGGCAGAAAACATATATGTCCTTTACACGTTATATTAAGAATATCCTGGTCTTGAAAACTATACTTTTTATCGATATGGCTCAAAAATATCGGCTTAAAATTTTCTTTCCGCAATAAAGCATTATTAAATATCAATATTCCTGCATTTATATATTCACGATAATTCAAGCCATTATTCTCAATTTCTTTCCTTATTTTTCTATTTGTCGAAAAACCCGGAGTACGAATACCGCCAATCAGATTACCTTCACCTAAAGAAATATCATATAACTCGGCAATATCACCGGTCACCACGATATCCCCATCAAGATATATCACCTTGTCGTGTTGCGGCAACAACCAAGGGATAAGCAACCTGAAATATGTGGCTTTTGTAATGCCTCTCACGCAAAACGTATCGTCAAACACATTTCCGACTGGTATAAATTCAATGGCACTGCCATATTTCTTAGCCAACTCCTTAAGTATACGCTTGTCTTCATCGGTCACATCATCAGCGACAAGCAGATATATACCACACGCACGCGAAGCTTTGGCAAGCATCGACGAAATAGCCACATAGGTGGGCATTATAAAATTATGATCAGACGAAAATACTACCGGTATCATTCTGTTGTCTTTTTGATTAACCCTTCTTCATACTTACAGCCACTATCGTCAGAAAGTTCAACAACACCCTCTTTTTACGGTGCATATTATATATTGACTTTAGCAATCGATATTTAATTCCTTTTCTGAAAACAAAATTTTTAGAATTCGAAAGAAATTCACCGTAGGCCTCGTCCTGAATGATTTTTTTGAAAATTTGATATTTCCTTCGAAGAGAGATTTTTGATTTCATTATTGGAAAACGCATCAGGAAATACACTTGACAAAATGCATAGGCGTTCCCCGCTCCCTCATGCTCGGTTCCTCTGTATATATCATTTACCAGACCGGCTGTGGACAGTGCTCTTTTAAAGGTGCTCTCATTATATGTGCGTGACAAACTCTTGGCATTATATACATAGTTATATAGTGCCTTGGGTAAATATGAAAAGCTGCGACATCTTTGCAGAAACATAAGTGTGAACGGAAGGTCTTCCGACATGTATTCACGTTCGCTGACAAATTTAAAATCAATCAGCTTGAGTCTGTACACCCCATGCCACACGCTGAAATGAAGCGGCTCATGACTGAAATCCAAAACAAAACGTCGGGACAATTCTGACACTTCACCATCACGGAATATCACTCCGCTCATGTCTACGTAATCCACAAAATTTTGTGACGGCAGTTGCTGCCTGAAACCACAATATACACAATCCAAATCGTGTTCTATCGCTTCATGCATCAGCTCCTTATACATATCGGGCTCAAGCCAGTCGTCAGAATCAACAAAAGCCACATATTCGCCGGTAGCAACCTCAAGTCCGGAGTTGCGCGCTAACCCAAGGCCTGCGTTTTTCTTATGCACGACTTTTATTCGGGAATCGCGTTTAGCCCACTCCTCACATTTTTCCGGACACCTGTCAGGTGAACCGTCATCCACAAGTATGATTTCAAGATTTTTATAAGTCTGATTTACGATGCTCTCCATACAACGGTCGAGATAATTCTCTACATTGTATACCGGAACAATCACGCTCAACAATTTATTTTCTTCCATAAAACCGACATGTTATTGCACTATATCCCATACAAATGCACTTCCAAACAGTCCGGGTTTGCCTACCTGCATGAAAAATTTAACATAATACGTCACGACAAAGAGACCGATAAGCACCCAACTCGTCACTGTATATTTCTTATCGGGTTGAAGCACTCCGCCTATTATTATTGGAGCGAAAGGCCATAACCACCATGCCATGCGGTTGACAAGTTCGATATTGCCGCCAACTGCCCCTATTATAATAGCAAGATAAGTAGAATAATAAGCAATTCCAAAGCGTGGGTCTCGCCTGCATACCGCAAATCCGAACCATATTATCGCACAATTACACAAGAAGCCGGTAATCTCCCTGACTATACTGTTTTCAATACCCATCGCCGCATCAAGGTCACCATCCGAAGTAAACCATCTCTCACTGTTGTCTACATAAACTTCAAAATTCGTATCCTCAAAAGAATCAGCCGATGACTGCAGCATATCAGCAAAAATATCCATATTGGCAACATTCCAGACAACAGTAAGTATGATGTAAAATCCCAATAAGGGCAATGCCGACTTAATAAACTTGGTAAAATTAACATAGACACACAACAGAAATACCCCTACCGCAAATAATCCGCTGAGGTGTATAAGCGGAATTAGAATAAGCATCACATACATCTTCTTGATTTTATTCTGAAGATAACTGTTGTATGCAAAAAACAGGAAAGAGATTGCTATAAACTGTCGAATAAAATTTTCCGACGCATCGAGTGTCAACAGATAAAATATTGGAATTATCCAAAACGCGTATTTCTGGAAATGCTTCACTACAAGCATAAAGCCTGTAATAAACAACCAACTGTAAAATAGAAATCCGAAATAAAACGGAATATTGAAATTACGCATGAACAACACAAAAAAATCATAAAGAAATTCTCGTGTTATTCCGGTTCCGGCATACAAGTCATATTGCAATTCCTGAGCATAATGCGGATAATCTACGCCGCGATCGAAACGCAATCCTTGTATCAAAGTATACAATATTATTATCGGAATTGCATAATACCAGAAATAATTGTTGTTATTGTTTTTATATGCGATGCCCCAGCCGCAGAACATCAGCACGGCAAGAAGCAACAGTCGCAACCCCCAGAAGGTCGAGACACTTTCAAGCACTATTTCCTTACACAGTATCATCTAAACAGTTTTTTATCGGGAGAAGCTCTATCAATCGATGCTGAAAACCAACATACCGGGCGCTATACGTCATAGGAGAAATCCTTTTCCGCTCTTGACATACAGATGCATCACAGGGTGTATTCAACTGCAATCCGGCTGTCAGGACGTTGTCGTCAGTTGGCAACGCCTTTGCAGCCCGACCTGCTATTTTTCAATATCAGGTTGATCATTTGTCTTTGTTCCCGTAACCATAGCCGTAGCCATAGCCGTAGCCGTACGATGCCTTGCCTGAGCCTCCATCAACGGCATTAAGCACTGCGGTCATGTTCGTATATCGCTTGTGCTCGTAATATTCCTGCAAGGTGTCAAGGAAATCGCGTTTCAGGTTTCCTACCCTGACTACATAGACCGTGCGGTCTACCACTCGGGTTATTACTGACGAGTCGGTTACCGGCTCTGTCGGCGGACAGTCAAGAAGCACCACGTCATAACGACTTTTCAACTCGGACATGAGCTTTGCGAAACGAGGACTGTCAATCAACTCGGCCGGATCCGGAGGTATCACACCGGCCGGAACAACATCAAGATACTCCACGCCCGATGCATTTTTGATTATGATATCATCAAGTGTGGCTGTACCCGAAAGATATGCGGTCACACCACGGTGCGGAGCGCCGAAACTCTTCGAAAGAGTCGCCTTGCGCAAGTCGACATCGACCACCGCCACTTTTATCTTTTTCAATGCGTATGCCGCCGCAAGATTGAGCGACACAAATGTCTTTCCTGAACCCGGTATCGCTGAAGTCACCATAGTGACTATGCTCTTGTCGTCGCGGCCGGCCGCTATGCGTGAGTTCATGAGCTCGAGATTGGAGCGTATCATGCGGAACGCCTCATTGATTGCCGACCCGTTGCCATACTTGACAACAATGTCGCTCGGCTTGTCCTCGCCTCCCTTTTTCTTAAACAGACGTTTCAGTCTCGACGGTTTCTTGCCATACAATGGCACACTGCCCAGGAATGGAGCTTTGAAACGGTCATCCATATCAGCCTTCGTACGCACCATCGTATCCATGTTATATTGCACGAAAATCAGTCCTGTGGGCACTGCCATTGCAAAAAAGAAAGCAAACAGAAGTGTTTTCATTCCCCGCGGAGCCACCGGCTTGCTGTCACCCATAGGCGGAGTGATGACGCGGGTGTTGTAGGCCGTGAATGTCTTTGACAGGTCATTGGCCTCCTTCTTTTCCAAAAGATACAGATAGAGCGCTTCCTTAACCTTCTGCTGACGCTCCACTCCAAGCAGGTCATTGGCCTGTGTCGGACTGTTGGCTATACGTCCCGATGTACGGTTGCGTTCTGCCACCATGTCATTGAGTGCCGTGCGCAACTGCTCGGTCTGCGTGCTCACCGACTGAACAATCGCCTTGCGCATACCGTCAAGACGACGGTCAAAATCCTTCACCAGCGGATTGCTCGTCGAATTGTCCGAAACCAGGCGGTTACGCTCCATAAGAGTCGTATTGTATTCCAGTATTTCAGAATTGGCAGAACCGCTGTTGGCAAGTCCGGTTATCGACATGCTCGGCAGCACCTTGTCATAATTGTCAGGATTGGATATGAACTCCTGCAGATGCTTTGCCATTGTATATTGGCTCTGAAGTTCAAGTATCTTTTTCTCTGCCTCCGATTGCTTTGCGAGGTCTACCGACACTATCGCCTGCAGGTCAGGCAGCGAATTTTTTGATTTGTAATTTGAAATAGACCGGTCGACATCAAGAAGCTCATTCTTGATTATGTCGATACGCTGATCAATAAATTCCGCAGTGGCATCAGTCATACGGTTCTTGTCATCAATCCATTTCTCATTATACACATCAATGACAGCATTGATGATATCTGATGCTCGCTGACGTGAATGATCAGCAAACGAAAGATTTATGACCGAAGCCTTACGGTTTGCAAGCACTGCGTTAAGTCTGCTCGTATAACCCTGCACGCGCCACTCCACCGGCGTATGATAGATATTTATGCGCATCGGTTCTTTCAACTCTTTGGCTTTATACTCCGGATTTGGCGATATCACCAGTGTTCCCGCCGGGGTAGCCACCGAATCCACTCCCTTGTTCAGATCGAGAGTAAATATATCCGAATATTTAAATTTCTCGCCATTGCCTCTGCTTTCAATCTTGTTAATCACAAATTTATTGTCAACACCGAGATCTCCGGTTACCGAATACGAATACCTCTCATCCGGATTTGAGAATGTCAGCACGAATGGCTGGTTGTTGCCATAGAGAGTCTTGTCGCGTAAACCTCCGGTCTGCTTATAGTCGGTGTTAAGACCAAGTTTCTCTATCACCTCAAGCATCACGGCAGGCGACTTCATAGCTTCGAGCTCGTTGTCGACGCTTGACATGGGCGTGACTCCGCCAAGATCGCTCAATGCTGCCGCCATATTGCCGAACTGCCCTCCCTTGCTCTCCTCCTTGATCAGAACTGAAGCGGTGCGCAGGTAGGTCGGCTCCGTGCTGATCAGCTTATACACGGCGAAACCCATGATTATAAGCAGAGAAATAGCATACCACTTCCAATGCGAAAGGCATATTCTTAACATTTCTTCGAAAGGTATTCCTTTCGACTTCTTATCCTTCTGGTCCGTATCGGTAATTTGTGACATGTTTTTTATCGTTGAATATCTACATCTTTTTTTTAATCTGTTGGGGAGAGATAAGCTTGATATCGGTCACTTATTTAAAAATCAGCACCGCGATTGAGGTCAGCACCGAGGCAATAGAAATCCAGAACGAAGTGGAAATCAAGTTATTGCCGTTTACGGTCGACATTCGTCCGCGAGCCGGATTAGGAGTGACATAAATCATATCATCCTGCTGTATGATATATGCAGGCGATTTCGTCACCTTCTCCGCATCCGTCAGATCTATGTTGTAGGTCTTGAGTATGCCATCCTCGCGACGAAGCACCTTTACTCCAACACGGTCGCCGTAAATCGTCAGGTCGCCGGCATTGGCAAGCGCATCAAGCACCGTCATCCTGTCTCTGTCAAGCGGGAAACGCCCCGGTTTGGCAACCTCACCTGTCACCGAATACGACACATTGACGAAACTTACCGACACTACCGGATCGTCAAGCAACTTCTGCGATACAAGTTCAGCCTTGATTTTGTCGGAGATCTCAGTTCTTGACAATCCCTCGACCTTCACCTGGCCCAATATCGGAAAATTGATATAGCCCTCTTTGTCAACCGTATATGTAGCCACCTGCTGGTTATAGGCCTGCGAACTTCCTCGACCGGCAAGCGTCGTCACAAGCGGGAGATTGAATATTGCAGCGAGCTCCGGATTCTGACTTGTCACAATTATCGAAATCTCGTCGTCAGGCTTAGCCACAATGCCGTTATTATGATCGATCTCAAGCACTTTCTCAGTCTCAAGATCTTGAAAATATACAATATTCTTCGGCATTCCGCACGATGTAAGCAATAATAGCGATAGTAAGAATATCTTGACTAATTTTTTCTTTATCATGATTGTTTCTTTGATTATATCATTTCCTTAACGTAAGCACCGGATGCTTTATTATATTTTATTAAGATTTTTTTATCATAGCAGAAACAACTGCAGTCTGAATTGACAGTCAATCTACCGTCATATCATCATATCGCGACAATTCAACCAACATTTTATAATATTGACGCTGAAGCTCTATATACTGCACATTGGCATCCACGAAATAATTCATATCAAAAACAAATTCAGTGAGCGTGATTGCTCCGGCATCATATGCCCGCCGCAGCAATCCTGCGTTATCGCTTGCCGCCAATGCCTTGCCATACTCTGCAATCGCATCTTTCAGATCAGTCGCCTTGCGATATGATGCATCCACTCTTTTCTCAATCTTTATCTCTTCGACTCGCTCGCCGAATATCGCCGCAACCTCTTCCGAGGCCGCAACCCGACGTTCTTTAGAGGCTCGCCACAGAGGCACGCTTATTCCAACAGCAAATCCGTTGAAAAGTTCACCATCCTCATGCGAAAGCCGATATCCGGCACTGAAACCGGGCAGAGTGCTCTTCGTGGCCACCTCCCGTCGGGCTTTCGCCACAAGTGCCCGGTTTCTCGCCAAATGCAGCGACGCGTCAGCAGCCTTGGCTTTAGCCATGTATTGCTCGAGACTTTCAAATTCAATCAGTGGAAATTCGGCTATAGAGCCGCAACGCTCTGCCTGCTCTCCGGCATTCTCTGACATCAGAAGCAACTCCGAAATCAGCTCTTCTTTCAATCTTTTAGCCTCTGAAAGCTTCATTTTGAAATCAGTCGCCTCAATACGCATCTTGTTCACATCAATGACCGTGACATCTCCGCGACGGTAAGCTGTCTCAAGCGTTTCAAGCAATTCGCTCCAACCGTCAGCTGCGGTCGACAACTGCGCGATCACCTTATTGACAGCTATTATATCGACAAGCAGCCCGCGCAACTTCATACGTTGCTCATTCACAGCCAATTCATTGTCAATACGCAATCCTTCCTGCTCAAGCCTTATCTGACGGTTACGTGCGCCATACACACCCGGCCAGTCAATCGACTGTGAAACCGAAAATTCATATTTACGATCCCCTTTTCCGGTGCTAAGAAATTCAAATTCAGCCTCAGGGTCAGAAAGCGTATTCGAAGCTTTCAACGCCTCGCTCTCCGCCGCGGCCTGCCGGCGCGACAACTCAAGTTGCCGGTCCCCGCCAAGCAACGACGATACAATATCGTCGAAATCAGCAGCCTCACCCGATATCGCAGACAGGCACAGTAATATTATTATCGCTATATTCCTGATAATATAGCAGGTATTATTTTTTTTCAAACGTTCTATTTCCTATAATTAACAAATCTTACGGCACATTGCATGCCGCTAAAACACTCTCTTAATCTCCGCAAAGTTACACAAAATGTCGGTATTGACAAAGCCACACCGACATTTAGGCATCTACTTTGCATATATAACCACCCTACATTCTCACTCCCGTACTGTATCTCACACAGCATCGTGCTGTTGCTTCCTTCTGTGAGCGATATATAAAATCGGCACAATAAACAGATTGAGAAATGTCGACGAAGCGAGGCCGCCGAGTATCACCGTAGCCAGTGGTGACTGTATCTCATTGCCGGGATCGCCGCCACGCAGGGCGAGCGGTATCAATGCAAGCGCCGAAGTCAGCGCTGTCATCACTATCGGCGTCAGGCGGTCAAGCGACCCTCTCATCACAGCTTCCGTCAGCTGTAGCCCCTCTCCGGCAAGAGCATTATATCGGGATATCAGCAGCATCCCGTTGCGCGTCGCAATACCGAGCAGTGCGATAAACCCGATTATCGCGGGAATGTCGAGATTGCCGCCCGTACACTGCAATATAAACACTCCCCCTATCATAGCCAGAGGTATATTTATAAGAATGATAAGCGACTGGCCGATATTCTTGAACTCGAAATACAGCAGAGTCAATATCGCAAGCAGCGCCAGAACAGATGCATATAGCAGACGCATCGACGCCTCTTTCGCCTTGGCCGACTGCCCCGCATCCTCTATCGTGTAACCTTCCCTGAGACTTATGCTGTCGGACACCTTTGCTTTTATTTCCTCAACGGCAGTCGTCACGTCTCGTCCCTCGATATTGGCCGATACTATAATCCGGCGCCGACTGTTCTCGCGGTTCACCGTATTCTGACTCTCGGTATACCTCACTTCGGCTATATCGCCGAGCGTAACCTTGCCGCGCGGAGTGTCAATCGCCACATCCTCAAGCCTGTCGACAAGCGACTCCTGCGGAATATCATATCTCAGAGTGATATCACGCGGATAACCGTCGGAATACACCTGCGACACCACGATGCCCGACATGGCTGCTCTCAGCGCGTCATTGAGCATCGCCGGAGTCACCCCGTAACGGGCCATGAGATGCCGGCGCGGAGTCACCGACAGTTCCGGACGCCCCATCTGTTGTTCAATCGCCACGTCACGCAGACCCTCCGTGCCCTCCATTATCTCTTTGAGCTGACTTGCTGCACGGTTAAGCTCTTCGAAATCATCACCGTAGATTTTAAACACAATCGGCGACTCCGACCCCGACAGCATCGCGTCTATGCGGTGCGATATGGGCTGACCGATTTCAATATTGACTCCGGGTATCACCGCAAGGCGTCGGCGCAAATCATCGGCAATCTCTCCGCGGCTCCGGTCACCGAGCGTATAAGGTGCCTCTATCTCCGAAACATTCGTGCCCAACGAGTGCTCGTCAAGCTCGGCTCGTCCGGTCTTGCGGGCCACGGTCTCTATCTCAGGCACTTCAAGTATGATTTTCTCTGCCAGACGCCCTATTCGGTCACTCTCGTCAAGCGAAATGCCGGGAAGCGCGCTTATATTTATTGTAAACGACCCCTCGTTAAACGGCGGAAGGAAGCCACGGCCCATATTGGCGAACATAACCACGGCGGCCGCAAACAACACTCCGGTCACCGCAAGCAACACAGCCTTATGCCTGAGAGCCAGACCCAGGCCGCGGCCATAAACCCGCTTCAGACTGCGCATCGTGGCCGGTTCGCGCGTCAGCGCCGCCTGCGAGCCTTTGGTGCCGAGAAGATAGCTGCACACAACCGGAGTCACCGTCAGCGCCACAAGCGTCGACGCGGCAAGCGCTATGATAAACGCCACACCGAGAGGCACAAGCATCCTCCCCTCAACGCCCGACAGAAAAAACAGAGGCATAAAGCCTGCGATAATTATCAGCGACGAGTTGAATATTGGCATTCTCACCTCTTTCGACGCGTCAAACACCACTTTGACCATACTTTTGCGCTCATTTTCCGGCAACCGGCTGTTCTCCCTCAGACGCCGGCTCACATTCTCCACATCGACAATGGCATCATCGACTAGCGAACCGATTGCTATCGCGATACCGCCAAGGGTCATCGTATTGACTGTTATGCCCAAAGCATGCAATATAAGCACCGTGATGATTATCGACATCGGCAATGCCACGAGCGACACCGCCGTGGCTCTTACATTCATCATAAAGAAAAACAGCACGACAATCACCATTACGGCACCCTCAAACAGCGACGACGTCAGATTTGATATCGAGCGGTCGATAAAATCGCGTTGCGCGAATATGTCCGTTGAGATATTCAGCTCTGCGGGCAACGACTTCCGCGCCTCAGCTATCACATCAAGCAACTGCTCGGTCAGGCGTATCGTGCCCGTGCCCGGCTGTTTCGTCACTGTCATAATCACTGCCGGAGCGCCGCGATATGAAGCCACACCGGTGCGCGGGGTCTTGCCTCCCGGGCCTATGCGGGCAATATCATTCAAGGTTATGATTTTACCGTCATCAGCACTTATCACCGTATTGCCGAGCTCGCACGCATCCTCGGTCGACACATCGGCTTTCACCACATATTCATTGCCATAACCTTGTATTATGCCGCCTGCGCTGTTGGCGTTAACGTCACGCAGAGCCTCCGTCACCTCAGCAAGGGTTACTCCGAGATTACGCATTCTGTCTCCGTCAAGCGATATCTGCAACTCCTCCTCGATTCCGCCGATGACCGACACCGACGACACTCCCGACACGCTCTGCAACGCCGGCCGCAGACGCCGGTCGGCTATCGTGCGAACCTTGTCAAGACTGAGACTGTCGGAACTCAACGCCACAATAAGTATCTCGCCCAATATCGACGACTGCGGACCTATCACAGGAGTCTCCGCCATCGGAGGCAACTGACTCTCGACTCGTGCGAGACATTCCGCAATAGCCTGACGCGCAGTCAGTGGCTCGGTACTTCCCGAAAACTGAACGTTCACCACAGAAAATCCCGTTGTCGACGACGACCGCACACTCTCAACGCCAAGCGCGCCGGCAACAGCCGTCTCCACCGGATATGTCACCATCTTCTCCACCTCCTCGGCTGCCATGCCGGGAGCTTCTGTCATTACAGTCACCACCGGCGCGTTGAGATCCGGAAAGATATCGACTTCGGTGCGCAGCAGTGTAAACACGCCGCCCATAAGTATCACCGCCGACAGCAGCAACACTATCAGACGGTTGTCAAGTGAAAATTTTATTATCCTGTTAAGCATAAGGCATCGGCATTAATGGTTGTGGGTATGGCCGGGAGGCGTCGCCCCGGAGTTTTCTGCCAGTCGCACGAACGTGACTCCCTCTGTCACCACAAGCTCGCCCCCTTCGAGACCGCTCACCTCCACCATCTCGCCGTCTGTAGCCCCGATTGTAACCGGCACACGGCGGTAGTGGTCGCTGCCGCGCTCCTTCACATATACCATCTTCTGCCCCATGCGGTCGGTGACAGCGGCCAAAGGCACCGCTATGACACTCTTTACTGACGATGTCGGCAGATATACTTCGGCATAACTACCGGCCACGATACCATCCATTACCGGCAGCCGGAAATACATGCTTACGTATCCCGGAGCGGGCGACGGGCTGTTGACTCCCGACACTGCCGAGGCCTCGACCGTTCCGTCAATATGAGGGAATTTGACTTTGGCAGCCGACACATTCTTAAGATTGCCGCTCTCTCTGACAGGCACATCAACCCGCAAGGTCATGCCTCCGTCGCCTGCTATCATTCCTATTACATCGCCGGCATTGACAAAGCCGCCCTCACCCGCGGCAAGCGATGATATCACTCCGTCAATCGGAGCCGTCACCACACTTCCTGCGCCACCTGACATATTGTTTCGGGCCCGCTCCAGATTAGCCACAGCCTGATTGTATTCTCCCGCCGTAACAATCCCCTCCTCGCGCAGCGGTGCAAGCCGTTCAACTTCCTTTTGTGCCGCCTCAAGCTCGATTTTTGCCGCCTGCAACTGGTCGCCTCCGGCCATTCCCGATGTCGAAACACGGCCGATGCGCGCACCGCGTCTCACCGAGGTTCCTGCCGAGATTCCTTTGTCAAAACTTACCTTTCCTGACATCGGCGCGGAAATCACGCCCTGACTCGAAGGATTATACTGCACCTCGCCCGCCGCCACAATCGGAACTGTGAATTCTGCCGGTTTAACCTCACTGACCTTTATGCCCAGCTCTTCAGCCTGATGTGCATGTATCTCTATCTCTCCGTCATGATGCTCGTGACCCTTCCCTGCCGCTTCATCTGCATGCTCGTCGCCATGCATGTCATGACTGTGACTGTTGCCGCAACCTGCTAGCGCAAGCGACGCCGACAGTATAAAAAAACTTAAATATTTCATCGTAATGTAATTTATTGAAAAACTGTTTCGCCACAGAGCCATCGTCATTCACGACATCTCTGCAGTCATCTCATTTTTTATACCGCAAATTTAATCATCGGTTTATGCAACCGGGTGTCAAAATCATACACTCGGCGGTCCTCGCAACAGATTTGCATGACTATATCCCGCAGTCACTGCGCCTACAGTCACGTTTTTCAATAAATAATCATTCAGGCAAATTTCCGGAGACGAAAAATCAAAGAAGCAATCAGCTGAAACACAACAAACTGCATCAAAACAAACATCTGCAGCAGTATTTCTTCCGATTGTCATTGCCTCGGCGAGATGCATCCCGCACTCTCCGTCCTGCTCCCCGTCGGCCACCCCGTCATCATGACTGTGACAGTCGCCGTGGCTCAGACCCGACGTGACCTCATTGTCTCCGTAAGTCAGAAAAAATGCATGCCCGTCAGCATCATGGTGATGACATTGAAACACTGTCACACAGCCTATCAATGCCACCAGCAATACTGATATTATACGGTTCATTCTTTCCATTTCCACAAAAATAATATTTTTTCACTTATCCGGCAAATACGCAGTGCCTGATTACCGAACTTTTTACCTTTGACCGACGTTTTACCGACAAACCACAAAACTGAATTCTTATGACTTATACACAACCTCAACTTCCTTACCCCTCCGATTCACTCGCACCGGCGATATCGCAGGAAACCATCGACTTCCACTACGGCAAGCACGAGAAGGCATATATCGAAAATCTCAACAAAATGATACAGGGCACCGAGTTTGACAACGAAGACCTTGAAGATGTCATCAAGCGTGCTGACGGTCCGCTCTACAACAACGCGGCTCAGGCATGGAATCATATCTTCTACTTCTTCTCATTCTCGCCCGACGGTGGCGGAGAGCCTTCAGGCGAACTCGCCGACGCCATCCGCCGCGACTTCGGGTCATTCGATAAGTTCAAGGAAGAATTTGAAAAGGCAGGCGTCTCTTTGTTCGGATCCGGCTGGGTATGGCTTTCCCGCGACCAGGACGGCAAACTTTTCATTACGCAGGAACCCAATGCCGGCAACCCGTTGCGCAAAGGCCTTACCCCATTGCTCACCTTCGACGTTTGGGAACACGCATATTACCTCGACTATCAGAACCGTCGTGCCGATGCACTCAAAAGCCTTTGGGACATCATCGACTGGGACATGGTCGAATCAAGATACTGATTGGACAACAACTCATAAATTGACTTTTTAATACTAAGAACGAATAGCACTTAATTGTAAGCATAATGTGATGAATGGAGAGAGAGGCACGCGTGAGCGCCCCTCTTTTTCTTATATTTATGTGTCTTAATTTCACCGCAACCGTCAGTTTTACCTGTTTTTTTTAATTTTTGCTTCAGATTTGTCGGTTATTGTTATCATACTTTTATTAACTTTGTGAAATCAAAAGATAACATACCCCACAAAACACATTATATCATGAAAGAAAAAATCCAGGAAGAGTTCAAAAAACATTTTGGCGGCAAAGGCACGCTTTACGCATCAGCCGGACGCATCAACCTCATCGGCGAACACACCGACTACAACGGCGGATTTGTGTTCCCCGGAGCAATAGATAAAGTGATAATGGCGGAAATACGCCCCAACAAAACCGACAAAGTGCGCGTTTACTCAATCGATATCGATGACAACGCTGAGTTCGAACTCAACGAAGAGGATGCTCCCAAACAGCAGTGGGCCCGCTATATATTCGGCATCTGCCGCGAAATCATCAAGCGCGGCGGCACTGTCAAAGGTTTTGACGCCGTATTCGCCGGAAATGTGCCTCTCGGCGCAGGTCTCAGCTCATCGGCAGCTCTCGAAAGCTGCTTCGCTTTCGCCCTCAACGACCTCTTTAATGGAAACACTATCGACAAATTCGAGCTCGCACGCATCGGGCAGTCAACCGAACACAACTATTGCGGCGTAAACTGCGGCATCATGGACCAGTTCGCATCCGTATTCGGCAAGAAAGGCAACCTCATGCGTCTCGACTGCCGCTCTATGGAATTCGAATACTTCCCATTCAACCCCCGGGGCTATAAACTCGTGCTCGTCGACTCTGTCGTAAAACACGAACTCGTCGACTCCCCCTACAACAAACGTCGCCAGTCATGCGAGCGTGTGGCAAAACGTCTCGGCGTCGAGACCCTGCGTGACGCTACCAAAGAAGCTCTCGACGCAGCCAAATCAGATATCTCGGCTGAGGATTATTCGCGCGCCAAATTCGTAATCGAAGAAAAAGAGCGCGTGCTCGACGTCTGCGACGCTCTCAACCGCGGTGACTACGAAACCGTAGGCCAACTCATGTATGCCACACACAACGGCCTGTCGAAAGACTATGAGGTAAGCTGCGAAGAGCTCGACTTCCTCAACGACATCGCCAAAGAATGCGGCGTCACCGGATCTCGCATCATGGGGGGCGGATTCGGCGGATGCACAATCAACCTCGTCGCCGACGACAAATACAGCCACTTCATCGAAGAAGCCACAAAACGCTTCAACGAAAAATATGGCCACGAACCTAAAATCTACGACGTGGTAATCAGCGACGGAGCCCGCAAGATAACCGAATAAGCAACAAATAAGAAACTGTTCAGTATGAATATCTCAAAAGAGAGTGTAATGTCACCCAAAGGTGACATTACACTCTATACTTTAACCAACAGCTCGGGCGCACAGGTAGTGCTCTCATCTCTCGGAGCAGGCATCAACAAAATCATTGTTCCTGACAAAAACGGCAAGATGGCCGACGTAATTCTCGGCTACGAAAACCCATGCGATTATGACAACGACGGCCCCTGCTCCGGCAAGACTCCCGGACGCTATGCCAACCGAATCAAGCACGGCCGCATCACTGTCGAAGGAAAGGAATACAGCCTGCCGGTCAACAACGGCCCCAACCACCTGCACGGCGGCCCCGAAGGCTTCCAGAACAAAATCTGGGACAGCAGTATTGTCGGCGACAGCGTAGTGTTCACCCGCGTCAGCCCCGACGGCGAAATGGGCTACCCCGGCCGGCTCAAAGCAACAGTGACATACACATGGGACGACAACAATCAGCTCACTATCAGCTATAAAGCCGTCACCGACGCTCCCACATTTGTCAATCTCACCAACCACGCCTACTTCAACCTCAGCGGCCACGACGCAGGAAGCGTGCTCAACCACCACCTTCGCCTGAACTGCTCGCGCTATCTTCCAACCGACCCGTCGGAAGCCCCGCTCGGCAACATCGACCCCGTAGCCGGCACGCCGATGGACTTCACATCACCAAAAGCCATCGGACGCGATATCAACGAGGACTTCGAGGCGCTCAAGATAGGCAAAGGCTATGACCACTGCTACGTAGTCGACGGATGGGAAAAAGGTCGCCTCTCGGAAGTAGCCACCCTCACTGACCCCGTGAGCGGTCGCACGCTCACAATATCGTCGACTCAACCCGGCGCACAGGTTTACACCGGCAACTGGCTGACAGGCTCGCCCAAAGGCAAAGGCGGCGTCGAATATCACGACTACGACCTCGTGGCCATCGAGTGCCAGGGATTTCCCGACGCACCTAATCAGCCCGCGTTCCCGTCGCAGCTTCTGACTCCCGGCGAAACCTACAGGCAGACTATTATCTATAGCTTCGGATTTTGATTTAACATTCTAACAACTATCATAATTACAGAAAATGAAACCCACGTTATTTGTACTTGCAGCAGGCATGGGCAGCCGTTACGGCGGCCTCAAACAGCTCGATCCCCTCGGTCCCAACGGTGAAACAATCATGGACTATTCTATCTACGACGCCATACGCGCCGGCTTCGGAAAAATAGTTTTCGTAATCCGCAAAGACTTCGAGCAGGATTTCCGTGAAAAAGTCCTCGCCAAATATGAAGGACACGTACCGGTGGAAGTGGTGTTCCAGTCAATCGACAAACTTCCCGAAGGATACACCTGCCCCGCCGACCGCACCAAACCCTGGGGCACCAACCACGCCGTGCTCATGGGCAAGGAGGTAATCAACGAGCCGTTCGCCGTAATCAATGCCGACGACTTCTACGGCCGTGACGCTTTCGCCGTAATAGCAAAAGAACTCATGCGTCCGCGCGACCGCAAAGGCGACTACTGTATGGTCGGCTTCCGCGTAGGCAACACAATGACCGAAAACGGCTCAGTGGCACGCGGCGTATGCTCAACAAGCGATGCCGGTCTCCTCACCTCTGTCGTAGAGCGCACTGCAATATCCTACGACAATGACCACAACATCGTGTTCACTGATGAAAACGGCGTGGAGCAGACCCTCGAGCCCAACACTCCCGTGTCAATGAACCTCTGGGGCTTCACTCCCGACTACTTCGATTACTCCGACCGCGAATTCAAAAAATTCCTCGACAAGGACATCGACACACCCAAAGCCGAATTTTTCATCCCCCTCTGCATCGACACGCTCATCAACTCAGGCGAGGCTACGGTCAAAGTTCTTGACACTGACTCCCGCTGGTTTGGCGTAACATACGCAGCTGACCGTCCCGGTGTAGTGGAAAAATTCGCCGCGCTCCATGCATCAGGCGAATACCCCACCCCCCTTTTCAGCTAATCCCCACCCGGATTATAAAAGCCACTAAGGTCACTAAAGTCATTAACGTCCCCAATCAAAGACTTTAGTGGCCTTAACGACTTTTAGCGACCTTACCTTCCGGTTCACTTATATGACAGAGCCGGACGCATCTTGAAATATTGCGACAGATAATTGTTGTCCGGATTTATCGCAATAATCTTGCCTTGCGGGTCAATCAGATATGAATTGTAACCCTGCGTCACACCATAATCCTGAATAAGTTTGTCAAGATCACTCTGCCCTGCGAAATACTGCTCATCGGGGTGCAGATGGTCGCGGTTGACAATTTCATTGAATAACTCTTCGCTACGGTCGAAATTGACCGAAAGCCGCCGCAGTCGACCTGTATCTGTAATCGGCAACGTATTGTATTCATTTGATTTCAGACGCGAGTTGGCATCGGCTGACGACCAGAAATCCAACAGCACATACTTTCCTCTCAGATCATGCAGACTTACAGTGGTGTCATTGCGCGCCACCGAAAAATCCGGTGCCAGCTGGCCTCTTTCCGGCTGCGAGTCTACACCAATCATTCTGGAGCCGAATAATGCGATGACTCCAAATATCAATATCAGCAACAATGTGTTTCTCATAACTGCTTATCATTATCTATTTAATAGATAACAAACAGACACTTGAGATAGATATGCATCTTCACCTCTTTTAAGAAAGTTTGGGCAATATCAACATCCTGAAAAAAACGCCCGAAGGAAACGAATTCCTCCGGGCGAAATATCTGATGCTTGACTGACAATCAGCGGCCGGTCTCGTGAATCATATCCGCAAGACGACGGTTAAACAGATCCTGAGCAAGAAGCTGGTCTACCGTGATGTGCATGCGGTAACGCCAGTAGTGACGCGGATTGGCCGGCACATTGATCTGCTCTTCAAGCGGATTGACACGACGCAACTCGCCGTCCATGGAAAGCCAGTCCTGAAGCGGCAATATACACAGCATCGAGGGCGACTTAAGGTGCAGGTCGACGATTTTCTCGCATATCCACGGCTCGGCAAACTGCGGAGCAGCACCACCATCGTGGAGCACACTGTTGTAGAAATGCTGAGTCTTGTCACGGTTCTCTTCCCACCACTGGCGTATGCCGCCCATGTCGTGGGTCGATGTCGTGCATACCGAATAATAGGGATAGCTCCATGTGTTGCCGAACTCCGTGCGCGGATCTTTGGGCATGCGCTGTATCTCGAGCGAAAGTATCTCAAGCGCGCTCATCACAGCAGGCACACAGTCGGGTATCATGCCGAGATCCTCGGCACAGGTAAGCATATCCGTGGCCTCGATAAGCGGAGGCAGTTTCCACATCGCCTTTCCATACCAGAAGTCATTGTGACGGTGATAGTAGAAATCGTTGTAGAGACGGTCGAAACACCAGCGTTCATAGTCGTTGAGCGCACGGTAGGTATAGGTATACTGAGCAGAGATGCGGGGATGATATTTACCCTTTTCATACGGATCCTCAACAAAGAGCACCTGATCGATCAGACCAAGAAGCCCGTTGCATATACGGTCGTTGTGCTCGCTCTTCTCCTGAGTGGCAAAATAATCGGCCACCTTGCGCTGGGTGTCAAACTCAGCCTTAAGCTTATATCTTCCGTAACCGGCATCGTTGAGGAAACGCTCCTTGACCTCGGCGACATGCTCGCCGAAGAAATCTCCGAGGAAATAATCCATGATAAACGGAGTCGACTGCAGGTCAACATCAATCCAGAAATCGTAATTGTTGCGGAGCTCGTCAGGCGTGTAAGGAAGCGCAGGATTGAACACTCCGAGCAGACCGTGTATGGCGTCCATCGGTATCTGCCATATACGGAAGAAACCGAGCACGTGGTCAATACGGTAGGCGTCGAAATATTCCGACATCTTGCTGAAACGCTGCTTCCACCAGGCGAAGCCGTCCTTGTTCATCTCCTCCCAGTTGTAGGTGGGGAAGCCCCAGTTCTGGCCGAGCACCGAGAAATCATCCGGCGGCGCGCCTGCCTGGCAGTCGAGGTTGAACAATCGGGGTGAAATCCATGCGTCGACGCTCGTGCGAGAGATGCCGATAGGTATGTCACCCTTTATAGCCACGCCGTTGGCATGAGCGTAGTCACGCACATGGCGCATCTGCTTGTCAAGATTAAATTGCTGATAATATACGAAGTTGATGTCGGCGGCATTGTCAGCTACAAACTTGCTGATTTTTTCCTCGTCATACACTGCATACTCACCCCATTTGTCGAACTCGGGAGTGCCGTTCTTATCGCGGAGCACACAGAACGCGGCATACGGTGTAAGCCAGCCTGCATTCTTCTCGACAAATGCCTTGAATTCATCCGAAGCAACGACTTTCTCTCCTTCCTGGGCGAAGATCTCGCGGGTGAATGCGAGCTTGCCTTCATTGACACGCTCGTAGTCAATCTCTTTCAGAGCATTTAGCTCTCGGCCGAGATTGTCGTAATAAGCCTGACGCTCGGGGTCATTGAGGGTGCCGAGTTCGCTAAGACGCAGATACATCGGATGGAGTGCGAATGTCGAATTGGCGTTATACGGATACGAGTCAGTCCACGTATGGGTCATGGTCGTATCGTTGATGGGAAGTATCTGGAGGAAACGCTGGCCTGTCGACGCTGCCCAGTCAACCATCTTCTTAAGGTCGATGAAGTCACCCACACCGAAGTCGTCGTCAGAGCGCACCGAGAATACCGGTATAGCCACTCCGGCTCCACGCCAGGGCGACAGCGGATTGACAAAACGCAGACCGCCCACCACGAGCACTTCGTTCTTCTGTGCCGGACGTATCGCCATCGTGCGGTTGTCGCAACCTTCCCATGCGACTACTTCGCCTGAAGCCTTGTCAAGGATAAGGAACTTGTAGTCAAATATCTCCGGAAGGTTCTTGAACTCGAGGTTAACGCTCCATTCAGGGAAATTGGCGTCGTTCATGCGCACGGCCTTTGTCGGATCCCATTCGCCCAGAGCCTCGCACTCGCCGCATATCGCAAGCACCTGACCCGGAGCCACCATCGGAGCGGCCACCGAAAGATTGAGTATGCCGTTTTTCACCGAAAGCTGCTCGTCGCGCTCTTTGCGGCCGTTGACACACTCTGTGAATACAGTCGAATAGAACGGTTTGTCCCACGGCTGATCCTGCCAGCGGTCATATATTTCGTAGGCCTTTGAGCTGCGGCCGCGGTGAAATCTGTGCCCGTGTCCCCACTCGTTCTTAACATATCCGTTCTCATGACGGACGAAGTAGCGGTACACAAAATCCGGAGTGTTGTCAGGAAGCTCGACAACGGCCTGCCATGTGCCGTCGCCGATAAGACGCATCTTGACAGCCTTGCCATAGTCGCCGGCGCCGGTCTCTGCAAGTGGCGCTGTGATGTAGACAGCCTCGCCCCAGTTGGTGCGATAGTCAATATTAAAGGTTAGCTTCATAGATGATGAGAAGTTATTGTTATTATGATTGATTTTAATAATTATCAGATTGATATAATCACACAAATCACCGACGCTCGTCCTATCCCTCGGGCTACATTTATTGTGCCGACACGCGCGGCAAAAAACAGCGATGTTGCGAAATCAGGTTTTCAAGGCTTAAATATAGCATGTTTTTTTGACATGCAGACCCGATTTTTTGAAAATTTTTCAAAAAATCGGGTCCTGCATGACTTTATCTTATCTTTTTATGCTTTAAAACAGTTTTTTGACCGTTACAACTGTCATATTGCTGCTGTCAGCCGCATTTCGATGTGCCGCAGTTGGTGCATATCAGACATCCCTCCTGATACACCAGTGTCTCCTGACCGCAGTTGGGACATGTCTGTCCGCTGGCACGCGTGCCGTTGGGCAGATACTTCTTGAGCGCACGCTCCACGCCCATCTTCCATGTGTTGATCGACTGGCTGTCGAGCTCGAGTCCCGACACAAGTTTAAGCACCTGATCGATCGGCATGCCGTAGCGGAGAACTCCGGATATGAGCTTGGCGTAGTTCCAGTATTCGGGATTGAATTTGTCAGACAGCCCTTCGATTGTGGTCTTGTGACCGCGCTTGTTGACAAACTGGAAGTCATAGCGCTTAGCGCCGTGTTCGTCGACTGCCTTGATGATTTTGCCGTGGTTGACTGACTTCGGACAGAATATACCGTCGTCGTCATCGGCCAGACCGGTGAAAATCTCATACGGACGCCCGTCTTTCAGCCCCACGAATGCAATCCACTTCTCCTTGTTGTTCTGGAAACGCACCACATCGGCCTCAAGCTCTATCGGTCGCACAAGCGGAACAGTCTTGGGCTGCACCTCAGCCGCCTTCGGTTTCTTGTCGACCTGCACGAGCACTCCCGAACGGCTGCCGTCACGATAGACGGTACATCCCTTGCAGCCCGACTTCCATGCCTCGACATACAACCGGTTGACAAGCGCCTCGTCGACATCTGACGGAAGATTGATTGTGACGGAAATAGAGTGGTCGACCCACTTCTGCACCTTGCCCTGCATCTTCACTTTCTCCACCCAGTCGATATCGTTGGCCGTGGCTTTGTAATAGGGCGACTGTGCCACGAGCGCATCAATTTCCTCCTGCGTGTAATCATCCTTGACCTGAAGCCCGTTGGCTTTCATCCAGTCGACGAAACGGGGATGATACACCACATATTCCTCAAATGCGTCACCCGAGTCATCGACATAATCGATACGTGCGTCAACGTCTGACGGATTTACCTTGCGGCGGCGCTTATACACAGGCATGAACACAGGTTCGATGCCCGATGTCGTGCGCGTCATCAGCGATGTCGTTCCGGTAGGCGCTATTGTCAGACACGCTATGTTGCGGCGTCCGTTAGCCTTCATGTCATCGTAGAGGGCGGGATCTGCCTCGCGCAGACGAGCAATCATCGGATTGCCCTCCTCACGTGCCGAATCATATATCTCAAACGCGCCGCGCTCCTTTGCCATCTCAACCGACGAGCGATAGGCTGCCAGGGCTATAGCCTTGTGCACGCTCTCAGAGAAATCTGTCGCTTCGGGTGTCCCGTAGCGCAAACCAAGGGCGGCGAGCATATCGCCTTCGCCTGTTGTGCCGAGACCTGTGCGGCGGCCGAGAAGTGTCTTTGCGCGTATCTTTTTCCAGAGATTGCGCTCTATGGTCTTCACTTCCTCGCTTTCGGGATCGGAATCGATTTTTTCAAGTATCGTGTCAATCTTTTCCATCTCCAGGTCGATGATATCGTCCATGATGCGCTGCGCCTTGATGACATGCTCGCGCAACAGCTCGAAGTCAAAACGCGCCTCGGCGGTAAAGGGCGACTTCACATAGCTGAAAAGATTTACAGCCAGCAGGCGGCACGAGTCGTAGGGACACAGCGGTATCTCGCCGCACGGATTTGTGGATATGGTGCGAAATCCCAGATCGGCATAGCAGTCGGGAAGCGATTCACGCGTTATGGTATCCCAGAAGAGCACACCGGGCTCGGCCGATTTCCATGCATTGTGTATAATCTTGCCCCAAAGCTCCTGCGCGTTTATTTCCTTGCTGAACACAGGCTCCTGACTGTCGACGGGAAACTGCTGCATATAAGGCGTGCCCTCGGTCGCGGCACGCATGAACCCGTCGTCGATGCGCACCGACACATTCGCGCCGGTCACTTTGCCCTGAGTCATCTTTGCGTCAATGAATGCCTCGGCATCGGGATGCTTGATCGACACGGTCATCATCAGCGCGCCGCGGCGTCCGTCCTGTGCCACTTCGCGCGTGGAGTTGGAATAGCGCTCCATGAAGGGCACCAGTCCGGTGGATGTCAGCGCCGAGTTCTTTACCGGACTACCTTTCGGGCGCAGATGCGACAGGTCATGCCCCACGCCTCCGCGACGTTTCATAAGCTGCACCTGCTCCTGGTCGATAAGTATGATGCCGCCGTATGAGTCGGGCTGTCCGTCAAGGCCGATTACAAAGCAGTTGGAGAGCGAACCGACCTGCAGGTCATTGCCGATGCCGGTCATCGGACTGCCCTGTGGCACGATATATCTGAAATCCTTGAGATATGAGAAGATTTCATCAGCACTCATCGCGTTGGGATATCTGTCCTCTATCCGTGCAATCTCTCCCGCAAGACGTCGGTGCATGTCGTCGGGAGTGAGCTCATAAAGATTGTTGGCCGAATCCTTCAACGCATACTTGCTCACCCACACACGTGCGGCAAGTTCGTCGCCGTCAAAATATTTGAGCGACGCATTAAAGGCTTCGTCATAGTTGTAAACAGGTCGGTCCATGATATTTTTAAATTAGATAAAGCTTGTTTTTTCGCAATGCAAAGTAGGCACTTTTTTAATTCATTGCCAAATTTTACAATAACAAAAGCTGTCGATTGTTGATAAGTTTTCCAATTCAAAAATCAACAATCCTGATTACCAGCCGATTGAACGACTTCTCGCTCCCTCAAAATTCACATTTTGACATAACATGCTGACATTCAAACATCTGAAAAAATCACAATTTGCACTTTAAAATAAATTGCTTAACTTTGACTTTTTTAAAACACTTGACAATGACATACGACAATAACGACTACTGGACCCGACGCCGAACGATACGCCGTTACTCCGACCGCGAGGTAAGCGAAGAGATGCTTGACGACATAATCGAAAAAGCGTCACATGCCCCCACAACCGGAAATATGCAGCTCTACAGCGTAATCGTCACTCGCGATCCCGAAGCCATAAAAGAACTCGCTCCGGCTCATTTCAATCAGCCGGCCGCCACCGGCGCCACAGCGCTGCTTACATTCTGCGCCGATTTCAACCGCTTCTGCCACTGGTGCGACATATCTGACGCCGATCACGGCTACGACAACTTTCAGTCATTCATGACCGCTGTGCTCGACACCGCAATCTTCACACAGCAGTTTGTCACCATTGCCGAACAGCAAGGCCTCGGCTGCTGTTACCTCGGCACTACCACCTACAATGCTCCGCAGATAGCAAAAACGCTGCAACTCCCCGAAAGAGTCATCCCCGTATGCACTATATCCGTCGGCTGGCCGGCTGACGAAGGATTCGTTTCCGACAGGCTTCCGCTGCGAGCTATACTCCACCGCGGGCGCTACCACCTCCCTGACGACTCCGAAACAGCCGGATATTATGCCTATAAGGAAGGCCTGCCCGAAAGCGCCGGCTTCATCGCGGAAAACGGAAAGAAAACTCTCGCACAGGTTTTCACCGACATACGCTATACGCGCAAGAACAATGAATACTTCTCTACCGTATACCACGATTTCATCGAAAACAACGGTTTCCCATTCCCAAAAAAATAATAATATTGTGACATAAAGGGTGTTGCAGAATCCGGAAGTTCCGCAACGCCGTCATATCCGATAAAACGACAAAAGCCGGAATTGCTTCCGGCTTTTGTCGTTTTATCGGATGGGGTTTGTTATCCATTCATGAAATCTTTTTCTATTGCTTCCACATCATCCTGAAGCTGCTTTTCGTGTAGAAGACGGTCCTCGATGCTTTTGCAGGCATAGAGCACTGTGGCATGTGTGCGCGACAGACGCGTGCCGATGGCCGTCAACGCCATCTTGGCATGCTTCTTCGCCATATACATTACCATCTGGCGGGCATCTGACACCTCACGCTTGCGCGACTTGGTGAAAATAGCGTCGGGCTCTATGTTGTAATGCGCGCTGACGCTTTGTGTCACCATCTCGAAATTGATCTGTTTCTTATTGATTTTAACAGCGTTGGATATCACCGTACGGGCGAGGTCAAAATCAATCTGACGGTTGAGGATGGCAGCCCTGGCCACAAGCGACACCATGATACCTTCAAGCTCACGGATGCTTCCGGTCACATTCGAGGCGATAAACTCAAGCACTTCGTCTGACACCGGCAGACCCTCCTGCTCGGCAATGCGGGTCAGCACATTGCGGCGCAGATTCATATCGGGACGCTCCAGTTCCACCGTCATTCCCCACTTCATCCGTGTGAGCAGTCGTTCGGGCATTCCCTTGAGCATGGAGGGTGAGCAGTCGCTCGAGATGATTATCTGCTTGTTGTTGAGGTGCAGATGGCTGAATATGTGGAAGAATGTGTTCTGCGTCTTTTCCTTGTCTATCAGATCCTGAATGTCATCGATGATGAGCACGTCGATGCTCTGATAGAAATGTATGAAATCGTTGATACGCCCGTTGCGCGACGCCACCGTAAACTGGCTCTCAAACAGACGTGAGCTGATGTAGAGCACACGCAACTGCGGACGATGCTCCTTAAGACTCAGACCGATGGCATGCATAAGATGCGTCTTGCCGACTCCCGACGGACCGAAAATAAACAACGGATTGAATGTCTTGTTGTCGGGGTCGCCGCCTATCGCTTTGCCTATTGACAGCGCTATCTTGTTGCTTTCAGAGCCACAATAGTTGTCGAAAGTGTATCGCGGATTGAGCTGCGAATCGAAAGGAACCTGCACCGGAGTGTTAAACGGATTTGCCGATGGAAGACCTTTCTTTGGAGCGGCTGAAGGTGCTGCACTACGTATGTCGACCGCCGTAGTGGGTTCGTTCTGCACCTGATTGTAATGGTAGAACAGCTTGGTTTCCGCTCCGAAAACACGCTTGATGGCCGCGCCGAGGAGCTTGGAAAACCTCTCTTCAATATACTCTACGAAAAAGGAGGTCGGGACGGTAAGCGTAACCTTGCCGTCGACATAGCTTTTGAGCGTGACCGGTCGAAACCACGCGTCAAATTGTTCGGAGGGGATATTGTCAGCGATTATCCGCAGACAGTCGTCCCACAGTTGTAAGGGAGTTTTTTCCATCAATTGTATTCGTTTAAGGGCTGTTCTTGCCAATACAAATTTCCGACAAATATTTTATAAAAAAAAGTGATGTTTTATTTGGAAATTCGGCAAAAACCGCAACTGTTCTGTAAGTCAGCAACTTATAAAAACGTGGAACATTCGGCTAAACATCTGCTGCGCATCCGCTCAATAACACACTATCTCTCAGCCTTTAAACCATATTATCCCAATCATGCGCCTTCCGTGAAAAATATGCCCGCACGACTATATATCTCTCGCAACCGACCGTATTTGAAGTGTTTTGAACCACCTCGGCTCAAGTCTTACTTATTTAGACCCAATCTAAATAAAGCCATTCCGCCGCGTATCACATCCCTAAAAGCGCCACACCGTCGCCGACATTGCGTCAGGGGTCGACATCATAATAGACCTGCGAATTCTTTATCGCCGGATTTTTTGCCATCCTCACATACGTGTCTTTCAGTACCCCGCGCAATTTTGCCAGCGATGCCCCCGCCTCGACCTTTATCATTATTTTCTGTATGTAGAGCGATTTCACCCGTGTGACCCGAGGCTGATCCGGACCGCTCACTCTGCGTCCGAGCTGCGACGCGAGCATCTGCGCATAGGCATTGGAAAACTGCTGCAGCACACCCGCGTCGACATGCTTCAGATAAATATATATAATCCTTGTGAACGGGGGATAAAGATAACGCTTGCGCTCCTCTATCTCATGCTCGTAGAATGCCGTGTAGCTATGCCCTGCCACAAACTGCAATATCGGGTGGTCGGGAGTGTATGTCTGAATGATCACCTCACTGTCGCCTCCTTCTCCGCGTCCGGCGCGTCCAGATACCTGCTCAAGCATGTTGAACGCCCGCTCCGACGCCTTGAAGTCGGGAATGTTTATAAGCTCGTCGGCATTGATTACAACCACTGACGACACCGAACGGAAATCAAGCCCTTTCGTCACCATCTGCGTACCCACGAGTATATCGGCTTTTCCCGAGGAGAACGCATCGATAATCGACTCGTAGCCGTCTTTGTTGCGGGTGGTGTCAAGGTCCATCCGGAGCACTTTGCTCGCCGGGAACACACTCTCGATCTCCCCCTCTACCCTTTCAGTGCCATAGCCTATCACCTCAATCGCCGGCTGATGGCATTGCGGACACAGGTCAGGCAATTCATACACCGCCCCGCAATAATGACACACAAGCTGGCGCGAATGATTGTGATAGGTCAGTGACACGTCACAGAACTGACACTTCGGCACCCATGCGCATTGCTTGCAGCGCACCATCGGCGCAAAGCCGCGGCGGTTGCGAAACAGGATGGCCTGCCGTGATGCCCCGACAGCTCCGTTTATGCTCCTTACGGCATCAAGCGACAGCGGTCCGTTGACCTCTCCCTTCTGACGCGCCCTCTTCATGTCGACAATGCGTATCGGAGGCAGCGGCAACTCGTTATAGCGGGTAGTAAGACTTACAAGTCCGAACTTGCCGTTGACCGCCTTATAATAGGTTTCAACCGATGGAGTGGCGCTTCCGAGCAAAGCTTTGGCTCCATGCATCGAGGCAAGCACAAGCGCCGTGTCGCGCGCATTATAGCGCGGCGCGGGGTCTGACTGCTTGTAGCTCGCTTCATGCTCTTCGTCGACAATGACGAGTCCGAGACGCCCGAACGGCAGGAACAATGACGAACGTGCCCCGAGTATCACCCGCGGCCCCTGCTCGGAGAGCATGTTTTTCCATATATCCACACGCTCGTTATCGGAAAACTTCGAGTGATAGACAACGATACTGTTTCCGAAGATATTCTGCAACCGCCGCGTGAGCTGTGTGGTAAGCGCGATTTCCGGCACAAGATACAACACCTGCTCGCCACGGCTCAGCGCCGCGTCAATCAGATGCGCGTAAATCTCTGTCTTGCCGCTCGATGTCACCCCATGAAGCAACACTGTCGGTTTGTCGCGCCACAGCGTTGTGATTTCATCGCACGCCTTCATCTGTGTCTGCGTCAGCAACGGAAGACTGCCCGAAGGCTTACCTTCAAACTTAAACCGGTTTATTTCCCGTTTTTCCAGACGCGCCAATCCCTTTTTCACAACAGCGCCGAGCACTGCCGACGTTACTCCAGCACGGTCAAGGAGCATCTTGCGGTTAACCTCCTTCACCTGCTCCCCTTTGCGGTTGACTCCGCTCAGTTCGGTCAGGGTCAGCAGAAGTGTCTCCTGCTTTTTAGCCCCCTTCACCAACGCAAACGCCTCGGCAATCGACGACATATCGTAGGCGGGAACCACCACCGTCTGCTTCACGGCACGGTATCTCTCCACGATTTTCTCGGAGATTACAAGTATTCCGCGGTCAATCATCCGGGTGATAAGCGCCGCCAGATTTTTGACCGTGATTTCTCGCGCTATAGCCGACACCGCCATGCATTTTTCCTCGCCGAGCAGCGACACCACCAATGCCTCACGGTCATCGAGGGGCATGTCATCGGCCGGCTCATAGTCGGGGTTGACCTCAACGTAGGTCTCGCTCTCCACCTTAAGCCCTGAAGGAACAGCCGCCTTGTAGACATCGCCCACCGCACACATATAGTATTCGGCCACCCACTCCCAGAGCTTGAGCTGCGGATGTATCACTACAGGATAATTGTCGAGTGCTACGGCTACTTCTTTAGTTTCAAATCCGTCAGGAGCTATATTGGTGAGCGCCCTTACTATTCCGGTATAGTATTTCTTGCGCCCGAACGGCACAATGACGCGATAACCGACTCTGACACTGCTCTCCATCTCCACCGGTATGGCGTAAGTGAAAGTAGTGTCGAGGGGGAGCGGCAATATTATTTCTGCATACCATCGCGACATCGGCCGGTCTGTTGATGTAATTAAAGAGTCATGTGACTACAGCAGTTTGATGCTGATGTAGCGCTTCGGATTTTTGCGAATATCCACCAGCAGAGAGTCAAGACTTTGCGATGCTTTTGTCAGATTGTCGTAAAGACCGGAATCGTTGAGCAGAGCTCCTGCCGTAGAGTTGGGATCCTGAAGCTGCCCTGTGATTGCGGCAAGGTCGGCTGATATGCGGTTGAAGTTACTGAGCGTTGAGTCAATCGGCGCGTTGGCTATCTCCGAAGTCACGCGGTTGAGATCAGCCACAAGACTGTCGACCGACGAAATGACGCCGTTGACCGAACCGACAGTAGACGGTAGTGTGCGGACTGTGGCGTTAAGCGCTTTGGCCGTGGAGTTGAGCGTAGCGGTCAGTTCCTCGATATTCTTGAACGACTGCAGCAATGCCTCGTTTCCGGTGAGGTTGTTGATATTTGTGAATATCGAGTCAAGCTTCGGCATCATGCCGCTCACTCCGGGAAGGAGCTGTTCCGACACCTGATCCATCATGCCCGAGGCGATACCTGCGGGAACAGTGTCGCCCGGAGTATAAAACTCACTGCCACGGGCCATTTCTATTTTCACCGAGGCGGTGCCGAGAAGACTGCTTTCAATCAAAGCCTTTGAGTTGACAGGTATTCTGAATTTTTTATCAAGGCTCATTGACACGAGCACATTGCCCGGTCGGTCATACATGAGTTCCACATTGTCGACCTGACCGATTTTATATCCGTTGACCATCACAGGCGCCGACACTTCAAGACCTTTGACATCAGTATATACTGCATAGTAGTAGTTTGACGGCCGGAAGATACTGACCCCCTTGAGATATTCAATTCCGAAAAACAGGATTGCCAGCGCGATAAGCACGCAAGCCCCTATCATCATCTCTTTTGTGAATAACTTTTTCATATATATTATAGATTCTATATTTCTTCTTTCAATATGCTACGCACCACTGCATGCCGTCAGTCGACGCGGCGTCCGTTTTCCATCTTTATGATGAATGCCTGCGGAAATTTCTTTCTGAGCCTTCGCAGCGATTTCTCAGCCTCAGCCTGGCTACGGAAATGTCCCACAGTATATTTATACATTCCTCTGTCAAAATATTCGCTTACCTTCTCACCCTTGAACAGTCTGGAAGATGTCGACACCGCCTTGTCGTTGGCGAGCACCTGCACACGATATTCAACAGTTGCCGGAGCATCGCTTTCGGCGGCATACTCTTCAACGCTATCAGCCACAGCTGCCGGCTCCGACTTTTTGCTGTTGTCTCCACTCTTTGCCGCCGTAGCCGTTCCTGCCGGACGTTGGCCGCCGTTGACTGCCGTATAATAATCTTCAAAAGCCTGATAGAGCGATTTTGACAATTTTTCCACACCGTTGGCCGATGCCATGAATTTTTCCGATGTAGGGTTGCTTATGAAATCGAGCTCGACAAGCACTGCAGGCATTCCTGTCGACCACAACACCCAGAAACCGGCCTGCTTCACACCCTTGTCGACACGCCGCGCTGTTGTAGTAAGATAATCCTTGGCGAGAGTGGCAAACTCTATGCTGCGGTCGAGGTGCTTGCTCTGGTTAAGTTCAAACGCTATATACGACTCCGGCGACGTCGGGTCGAAACCCTGATATTTTTGCGAGTAATCATCCTCAAGATACATCACGGCATTCTCACGCTTGGCAACCTCAAGGTTGCTTTCAGTGCGGTGCAGTCCGCAGGTATACACCTCAGTGCCGGCGATTGTCGCACGTCGTTTGTTCTTCTTGTCTACCGAATTGACATGTATCGATATGAAAAGGTCACCTTTGGCCTCATTGGCTATTCTGGCACGGTCATTCAGCGCTATAAACACATCTTTGTCACGAGTGTAGACCACTTTCACCTCATCCTCGCCATAATTCTTTCGGATTTTTTCGCCAAGTTTCTTAGCGACATTGAGATTTATGGTTTTCTCATTGGTGACAGCCCCTATCGCGCCGTAGTCCTTGCCCCCGTGACCGGGGTCAATCACCACAACAAACTGCTTTGCCTCAGTGTTAAACGCTAAGACAACAAGCGACAGAATTGTCAATATATATTTTAAAAATCTGACTTTCAACACATATATTTTTTATCCGGCGGAGGCATAACATCTTGCCGGCATATAAATATTTGACAAATTTAGCAAAAATAAGACAAATATCGCACCTCCTCCCCTCCCAAATTTCGTTAAATAATATTTTTGACTAATTTTGTGCACAATTCAACCAAAAGCATGAGATACATCCTACCCACCATCCTCTCTCTCTCACTGATGGCAGCAGCGTGCTCGTCAAAAAGCGGCGACACCTCAGACAGCGCCTCACTAAGCGCACCTTTCACACGCCTTGACAGACTCGTCGAGCAATTCCCGTCAATGACGGCTCAGCGCCAGCATGTTGTGGTCGACTCGCTCGCCATACCGCTCAACGACTACATATATCTGATGGGTGCATCAACAGGCAACATCCCTGCCTCTATCGACTCCCTGAGCCATACGGCGGCATTCGCGATGTTCGGGCCTGAAATCGAAGAGGTTTTCCCCGACAACGGCTTAATCGAAAAGGAGCTGGGGATAATTGACGCCAATATCGCCAGCAAGTTGCCAGGCCTGCCCCATTACTCTTATTACGGAATAATATCCCCCTACCGACAGCAGATTATGCTTGTCGACTCGGTAGTGTACGTAGCCCTCAACCACTATCTTGGCGAAGGCCACGAAGCATACAGCTCGATGCCCCGCTACGTCCGCGCCACAAAAAAAGCCGATTATATCTCGCTCGACATCGCCGAGGCAATCATATCGGTGGAATATCCGTTTGAGCGCGGAAACGACCCGACCGTGATACAATATCTCATCTACCAGGGTGCGCTTGCCAGGGCTGTAGCCACACTCACCGGGACGGAAGATGTCGCAAAACTGATGGGCTGGACTGCCGGAGAGCTGGAGGAAGTCACTTCGCAAGAAACCGCGGTTTGGCGCAAAATGGCGGCCGACAACCTCATTTACTCCACCGACATGTCGATTGCCCGCCGATTGTCTGAACCATCGCCATCCTCCACATTGATTTCTCCTAATCTGCCGGGACGTGTCGGCCGCTACATAGGCTATCGGATTGTCGATGCATATATAGCCAACAATCCCGGTACAAAACTGTCAGACATACTCTCACCCGACTTCTATAATTCGCCCTCTGTCCTCATCAATTCGGGATATGCCCCGTGACAAAGGCAAAAAGGAGGGCGTCGCAGAGCCAAAAACGGCTGTAATTCTGCGACGCCCTCTCGTATTCCGGCAGTCCCGGCCATGCCGGAGCCATGTCAGTCATCAGTGCTGTGGAGGCGGTCCGGATCAAACGGACGCAAGCTTTTCGGGAAATTGGTATTGATAAGCCGCTCGACCACATGGGCGTAATCGTCGTGGGCATTGTTGTTGTAATAATCCATAACAACGATACCGACTCCGTTACACCCCTCAGTGCCGTTGGCATCGTCGGGCAGACTTTTGAGTTTTTCTACTATGACATCGCACATCTTCGGATCGACGCCCGGCGTACCCCCTCCCCACATGAACTGGTAAGGCGTGTGCGATACGCTTGCCGATACGCTTGTGAATGCGATACAGAGAGTCCCCGGATTGTCCGTCTTATAGTCGATGGCCTTGTTGAACACATCACGTTTGACGTGCGTGTCGTGGCTGTCGGTCGACGATGCGGAGAAAAACCGGTCTTCGATATAATAATCCACTCCGTCGGGGTTTGTGCCCGATTTCGACGTATCGTCAGGCCACACTCCGGAGGAGTGGAAATCAAGGCCTTGCGACCCGTTGTAGCTGTAACGGCGCACTATCATTATATGGCCGCGCACTTCCGACAGCTTAGGCACATAGTTGCCAAGCCAGAAGTATGAGGCCAGGTCGGGATTTTTCTCAAGATATTTGTCAAAATCCGCCCCGAAAGAGTCGCCGGTTATCTCATATATGACAGCTTCGCCGGGGTGTTTGTCCAGGAAGTCGGCGGTAGCCCTTACAATGTGGTCGAACGAAACGTTGCAGGGTATTCCTCCGTGCTCTATATCCATAGAGCCGTCAACACGCAGGTCAAAGTACCGTATACCGAAATCAAGCTGGTGCTCGACACTGCGGTTCTGGCATTTGGAAAAACCGAAATTTATGACCTCGAGCTCGTATGTGCCGGTGTCATGCGTCCCCGGTATGGTGAGATCCGAGATGAGGCGGTTGCCGTCAAGTGCGGTCATCCACTCTACGGTCACCGGCTCGAACATCACCTGGAAAGGCTTGTCGGCATGCCGGGCGTCGGTCAGATAATAGTTGCGTTTGTCAACCGACATATTTATATAATCTCCGTCACT
Source organism: Muribaculaceae bacterium Isolate-002 (NCI) (assembly GCA_004102805.1). Classification (GTDB taxonomy): domain Bacteria; phylum Bacteroidota; class Bacteroidia; order Bacteroidales; family Muribaculaceae; genus JAGBWK01. The sequence goes on along the minus strand of SCEG01000001.1, from coordinate 60,567 downwards.
TACCTCGGCGGCAATCTTGTTGTCCGAGCCTGCGGAGATATCCTCATATATTCCGAACGTAGCCTTGCTGTCGGTGCAGTGCACTTTATACCGGGTGGTGGAGGCAGGCAACACGAAGTTGGAACTCGTGCGGTGGTTCTGGCCTTTGAGATTGCATCCGGGCGAACTGACGAAAATATTGTCGCCGACAGGATATATGGCCGTAAACTCCACATCAAACGCCGATGTCGCACCCGACGGATTGGATATATAGAACTTGTCGCTTCCGCGGTAAGGGAGTATGGCTCCGTCATACACGTCATTGTTCCACACTTCGTCAGTGCCGGTCTTGTCGACATTCAACTCAAAAGTGACACCCTCGGGACACGAGACCACCATATAACGGGGTTCCCCGTCACTTCCTACGAGCGGATATGTCGAGAAGTTATTGCTGGAACGATGCTTCTGACCCTCCTTGGGGTTAGGCTCCGAGTGTACTGACACCGTGTTTCCCTCCTTGTGCGTTTCCCCTTTGGCATTGTTGAAATTGACGACATGCCGCCGTGCCGGCGCGTCATCGTCGGAACAGCCGGACAGCATACAGCCGGCGGCCAATATCCCCGGCAGGATATATGATAATATGGGTCTCATAATGATTGGTTCTGATATCGTTTATAAAAAGAAATCAGCACTGCAAATTGCGACGCAGCACTGATTTCATTGTAATCTTCAAGTAGATAGCCTCGGCTCTTACTTTCTGATACCAAGCTCTTTTTGAGCGATGATTGCGCGGTAGCGGTTGATATCCTTCTTGGCAAGATAGTCGAGAAGGCGACGACGTTTACCTACAAGCATCTTAAGAGCGCGAGCTGTTGTATAATCTTTGTGATTTGACTTCAGGTGCTGAGTCAAATGAGAGATACGGACTGAGAATAATGCAATCTGTGCTTCAGGTGAGCCAGTGTCAGTCTTGCCCTTACCGTACTTCTCAAAGATTTCTACTTTTTCTTCAGAATTCAAATGCATTCTTTCGGATGTTTAAAGTGTTAATAAATAAAAGTTATGCTTAAAAAGCTCCGCAAAATTACAACATTCCCCCCAATCCACCAAATTTCCCCAAAACTTTTTATCACACACATCAATTTTTCCATCCCTTTTTATTAATTTTGCATAAATGCAATATGGACAATATAGGAAAAGCGAAATATTATCTTTTCATTGATGAATGTGGCGACCATAACCTCACAAAGTTTGACCCGGGATTTCCGGTATTCACTTTGTGCGGAATTCTTGTATCCAGGCAAAATCTAAATGCTCTGAATAAGGCATTTGAGAATTTAAAAATTGAAGTATTCGGCACCACGGACGTTATTATTCATTCCGTTGATATTCGTAAATGGCGCGGGGCTTTTTCTGTTCTTGCCGACGAGACTCTGAGAGTCAGATTTTTTGAAGGTATTGAGAAAATACTCAGTCAACACGGTGCATACGTCATTGTAAGCTGCACAATTTTGAAGAGGCAGCTTAGTAAGTTTTGTGTACGTGGGGAAGAAGATGATGTATATGGACTATCTTTGTCATATCTGATTGAGAGAAGTATATTTTGTGTCGACAATGAAACAAACAACGATTCGCCTGAAATATCTATTGTAGTGGAACGTCGAGGCAAGAATGAAGACAACAAGCTCCTCAATTATTACAATGGGTTACGCAACCGAGGCACCAAATGGATTGATGTTGACCGTTTGAGAGCAAGAATAAAAGATTTTAGTTTCAAGAACAAGAAAGACAACATCATTGGATTGCAAATTGCCGATTTGATTGCATACCCAATTACCATACATCTGTTACACCCCGAAAGAGACAACCAATCATACGAAGTGGTAAAACATAATATATTTCAAGATAATGGAGTTTTATTGGGACAAAAAGTTATACCACACTAATATAAAAACATAAAAAAGAGCAATCGGAGGTGACTGCTCTTTCCGACCGGGCGAAACCGATCCCTAAAATCGTTGCTTACGCATTCGAAGTATTTCTTTCAAGGGGAAACTACCCTCTGTGATTGCAAATATATAAATTATTTCTCATATCACGAAATTTCAACAAAATTATTCACCTGAAAGTTTATAACTTCAGCAATGAGGAACCGTTGTCGGAGTTGTTGAGCGAACGGCGTGAGGACCGGAAGATGGAACCGAAATCGGCCGAATAGGTGGCCGACAGCACTATCATGTTGCCGTTGTTCTTTATATAGCGATCGGTATGCGAGGGATTGACAGTGGAATAATTCCATGCCGGATACCTTGTGCCTTTGCTGTCGAACATGTACATCCAGTCCACACCGAGCGTCCAATGACTGTCAGGCTTGTATTCAACCGCAAGGGCATCGCCGTTCTCGTCTTTTCCGACACGATGCCCGCTGAGATACTTGCCGGGCAACTTGCGCCAGTACGAAATGGTCACCGGTCCCTTGTTCCACCACAGGGCGATGCTTCCGTCAAATGAAGTCAGATGGTGCTTCCATGTAGCACCGGCGGTACGATAATGCATAAGACACATATACAGGTTGGCGCCGAAGCCCGATATTTCAGATATCTTCAATGTGATGTCATTCTGATAGGCGCGGCGGTAGCGGCTGTTGACCGAACGGCTCAAAAACATCTTGTCGCCCATGTAGGTCACATCGCTGACCACACTGTTGCGGGTGTCGGAGATAGCCGACATGTAGGTGGCCGAGAATTTGCCGGCACGGAAAGTAAGCGCCAACTGATAGATGAACTTCTCGGGGACTTTCAGGTCAGGATTGCCGTTGGATATCAGATATGGTGTCTGCTGCTGCGGATAGTCGGTAAGCGAAGTGAGCGACGGTATCGACGGCATGTAACGGAATGCGCCGATTATATTCCAGTGGCAGTTGATGTTCCATGACAACTTCGCCGTCGACAGATTTTTCACAAACCGGCGCCGGTTAAGGTCATTCTTTATCCAGAAAAGTTTCGCTCCCGTCGACAGGGTGACATATACTTTATTAATCTGCTGCCCGAAGTTCACGTAGACATAATTATTGTTTTCGGTAAGCACCGGCTTATAGTCAGTGGTAAGGTAGGTATTGGTGCTCCGCGACAATGTATTCTGATAACCGGCCGACAATGAAGTACGCTCACTGAATATGTGGCTGTAACATATCTCGGAAATCAGCGAACGCCTGCGGCTGTCCACATTCATTATATATTCGTCATCGGTCCCGTCGGAATAAGAATACAGATTGCTGCGGCGGTAATCGCTTGAACTGAGCGTCCCCACAACCTGCACCTCAACCGAATTCCTGTCGTTGAAATCCCTTTTGAAAAATAAATCGAGCGAAGGCGCGATGTCACGGCTTTTCGACTTGTGGCAACTGTTGTAATCCCCGAGCTCCGAGTCATGGTTCTCTGCAATCGAACGTCGTCCGTCGGATGCCGGACTGATACGCAAAGTTGCTGAAAACAATGTCTTGACGTCGGGCGTAAAGTCATATTTCAGACTCATGTTGTTGCCTAAGTAATGGAACGGATTTCGGTCATGCTTTTCGATATCGACATTGAAATCGCCGCCTATGTAACTCTCGCTGATATTGTCATAGACTTTCTGATAGTTTCTCCATGTCGGACTGTAGCGTAACGAGAATTGCGACGGCCCCTGATGGTACGAGGCGTTTATGTTGGCATCGACAAAAGCTGTAGTCACTGCACTGCGCCCCCAGGCATAGACGGAGCCGCCGTCAGAGCGCTCCTTAAGCGTGATACTTATGAACCCCGATTTGCCGCTGTCGGCATACCGGGCCGGCGCAAGCCTCGAAAACTCTATTTTAGCTATATCCTTAGGCTGGAGCGCATTGAAATCGTCAATCGTGGAAGGCACACCGTTGATGAGTATTACCGGTGTGCCGCCGTCAACAGACAGCGAACGGTTGACAGGATTTGCCTGCAAACCCGCAAGCGGCAGTTTCTGAAACAGACTTATGGCCGTAGAGGAGGCTTTCACATCAGAGGCAGACGGAAACAATATCGTGCGGCCGCGTGACTCGGTCATCTGCCCGGCAGTAACGGTAACTTCATCCAGAGCCACCCCCTCGGTAATATACACATCACCCACCTTCACGTCCCCGCTCTTATCAATCATGATTTCGGCCGTATTAAAACCGGTCATCGACACCTCAAGGCGCAGTTTTGATTTTATATCCGTGTCGAGTTCAAATGCGCCGCGCCCGTCGGTCGCAGTGCCCCCTATGAAATTATCCCCTGAAAAAAGCCGGCACGACGCCCCCACAACAGAAGTGGAATCACTATCGGAATATATAACCCCGCTTATCGTGCGGGCAGATAAAGTGATTGAAGAAAAAGTTGCAACCGCCACAATTGACGGCAAAACAACGGATTTAAATATGTGCATACTGCAATCAATAAATAGTTGAATAAGTCAAAGAAAAGAATGCCTGCCGGTTCACCGGAATTATGGCATGACGTTACAGGCACCCTCTATACAGTAGACAGATTCCTCACGGAATCATTACAGCATAGCACAGATTTTAAAAAATTTTAACTTAGCTGTGGCGCTGGAGGAGTTCGCGCTCTATTTCGGGGAGCGTGACGTCCATTTGCTCGAGGAGGACGAGCAGGTGATATATGAGGTCGGAGGCTTCGTAGATGAAGCGGTCACGGTTGCCGTCTACGGCCTCTATGGTCGATTCGACGGCTTCCTCGCCCACTTTCTGGGCTATTTTTTTTACTCCTTTGATAAAGAGCTTGGTGGTGTAGGAATTTTCAGGCATCTCGGCATGACGCTGCTGTATGAGGCGCGACAGAGAGCGGATGAAACCGTCCTCGGCAGGGGTGTCGAAGCATGCCTCCGTGCCGCGGTGGCATGTCGGGCCGACGGGGATTGCCTTAATCAGCAGCGTGTCGCCGTCGCAGTCGGCATACATATCCTTCACCTCAAGGAAATGTCCCGAGGTCTCCCCTTTTGTCCAAAGTTTGCAGCGTGTGCGGCTGAAGAATGTGACGCGGCGTTCGGCCACGGTCTTTTCAAAAGCCTCCTTGTTCATGTAGCCGAGCATAAGCACTTTGAGCGTCACGGCATTCTGTATGATGACGGGCAGCAGGCCGTCGGCACATTTATCAAGATTGAAATCTGAAAAATTCATATCGGATAGTGATATAGTTTAAAGTCTTACGGGAATATTCTGCTCGGAAAGTTGGCGTTTGAGCGCGTCGATAGTGATTTCGCCATAGTGGAAGATGCTTGCGGCGAGAGCGGCGTCGGCGCGTCCGTCGGTCAGCACGTCGGCAATATCTTTCACGGAACCGGCGCCACCCGACGCTATGACGGGAATATCGAGCAATGACGCGAGGGCGGCATACGTGTCGCACGGATAGCCCGAGCGCGTACCGTCATGGTTCATGGATGTAAAAAGTATCTCGCCGGCCCCGAGGTCCTGCACCCTGCGGGCCCATTCAAACAGTTCGATCTCGGTGAGCCGCGAGCCACCGTGGGTAGTGATGCGCCATGAGCCGTCGTCAACCGTACGGGCGTCTATCGCCACTACGACAAACTGCGAACCATACTTCGACGCGATTTCACTCACGAGCGACGGATTGGCCACAGCCGCCGAGTTGACGGTAATCTTGTCGGCGCCGGCATCAAGCAGCGCCGCGGCATCGTCGAGCGACGATATGCCGCCCCCCACAGTGAAGGGGATATTCACCCGATCGGCCACGCGCGCCACCATCTTTGTAAATGTGGAGCGGCCCTCTTTTGATGCCGTGATGTCGAGATACACCAATTCGTCGGCACCCTCGAGTGCATAGCGCGCACCGAGATCCACCGGGTCGCCCACATCGGCGAGTCCCTCGAAATTAATGCCTTTGACGGTGCGCCCGTTCTTTACATCAAGGCAAGGTATGATACGTTTTGCTAACATAATTTTTCAAGTTCATTAAGCGTGACACGTCCTTCATAGAGCGCCTTCCCGACAATGACGCGGCGCAGGCCGAGCTCCGCGCATTTCTCCACATCGGCAAACGAAGATATGCCGCCGCTTACGGTGAAGTCGACATCGGGATACTTCGCCTGTATCCCGGTGTAGAGGTCGAACGACGGCCCCTGCAGCATGCCGTCGCGAGAGATGTCGGTCACGATTGCCTGGGTAAGTCCGGCAGGGAGAAAACGCTGCACGATATTGTCAATCGTGATGTCCGTATCTCCGAGCCATCCCGACACCGCCACCTTGCCGTCACGAAGGTCGGCGCCGAGCACCATCATGTCACGCCCATATCGCCCGAGCCACTTTTCAAAAAGCTCCGGCTGCTTTGCGGCCACACTGCCTATTACGGCGAACGCGCACCCGGCGTTGACACAATCGCGCATGTCGTCGTCGGTCTTTATGCCGCCGCCCCACTCTATGCGCGCCTCAGAGCTTGCCGAAGCCATCTGCTCGAGCACACGCAGATTGCACGGACACCCGGCTTTCGCGCCGTCAAGGTCGACTGCATGAATGCGCGTGAACCCGTGGTCGGCAAAACGCTTCACCATATCGACCGGCGACGCGTCATACACCGTTTTTGCGTTGTAGTCGCCCTGCGACAGCCGCACACACTTCCCGTCGATTATATCTATTGCAGGTATTATATCTATCTGTCCGCTCATAGGCTCAGGAAATTTTTCAATATCTTCTCTCCCACATCTCCGCTTTTTTCGGGATGGAACTGCGTGCCGTAGAAATTCTCATATTTCAGTGCCGCGCTAAACATCCTGCCGCCGGCGCCGTAGCGTGTCGTAGCTATGGTGTCGGGGCACAGGTCTGCCCGGAACGAATGCACGTAATAAACATAGCTTCCCGGCTCAATTCCTTTAAACAGTTTCCCTTCAAGATTGCTGATACTGTTCCAGCCCATGTGCGGCACTTTGTCGCCCAGCTGCGGCTGGAAACGACGCACGCGGGTGTCAAACAACCCTATTCCGTCGGCATCACCCTCGTCGGTATGCCTGCACATCACCTGCATGCCTACACAGATGCCGAGCACCGGACGGCGCAGACGTTTTATCACCTCGTCGAGACCGGCCTCGCGCAGACGCCCTATTGCCTCGCCGGCATGACCTACTCCCGGAAGCAGCACCCTGTCGGCACGACGTATCGTTTCGGCATCGGCCGTCAGCGTCCATTCCGCGCCGAGGCGGTTGAGTGCATTCTCCACCGAGCGGAGATTGCCGGTCTTATAATCTATTATAGCTATCATTCTGATATCCTGTTTTACTTATAATACACCTTTGCTCGAAGGCAGGTCGTAGCTGAACGGATTACGGCTCACTGCCTGGCGCAAGGCCCGTGCAAATGCCTTGAACACCCCTTCGATGATGTGATGGTTATTCTCGCCGCGTGCCGACACATAGAGATTGGCATGCATTGCCGAGGCGAGTGACTTGAACACATGCCCATACATCTCTGTAGGTGTGTCGCCCACATACTCGCGGGTGAAATCGACATCCCACACAAGCTCGCTACGGCCTCCGAAATCAATCAGCACCATAGCCCTGCTCTCGTCCATAGGCAGCACAAAGCCGTAGCGCTCGATGCCCCGTTTCGATCCCAATGCCTGATATATTGCCTCGCCGAGAGCTATCGCCACATCTTCCATCGTGTGATGCTCGTCGACCTCAAGGTCGCCGCGGCAGGTGATATTTAGCGTGACACCTCCGTGGTGAGGTATCTGGTCGAGCATGTGGTCGTAAAATTTCAATCCGGTGTCGATTTTCGACGGTGCTCCACCGTCAAGATTGAGATAGAGATCAATTTTCGTCTCAGAGGTGTTGCGTGCGACATGAGCGTCGCGTCCTGACGATAGTATGCGCCGCGCTATCTCCATCCAGTCGGATGCGGCCATGACGCATCCCCGCGGCAACTCGTCGGTCTCCCCCACCATTATGCCTTGCGCGCCGAGATTGACGGCGAGCTCCATGTCGGTGAGACGGTCGCCGATAACGAACGACGCGCCCAGATCGTAGCTTCCGTCAATATATTGTCCGAGCATGCCGGTGCGCGGCTTGCGGGTCGGGGCATTGTCATGCGGGAAACTGCGGTCGATGAGTATGTCGTCAAACACCACCCCCTCGCCTCGCAAAGTGTCAAGCATCATATTGTGTGCGGGCCAGAATGTCTCTTCAGGGAAAGATGCCGTGCCCAGACCGTCCTGGTTGCTGACCATGACGAGCTCGTAGCCCTTTCCTGCAAGAGCACGCAATGCTGATATCGCCCCCGGCACGAAGCGCAGTTTCTCCAGTGAGTCGATCTGCTCGTCGGCAGGCTCCGCGATTATGGTGCCGTCGCGGTCGATGAATATGGCTTTTTTCATGATGTCTGCAGATTATTGCCGCTGTATTCTTTCAATAACGATATCACACGCGCATTCTCCTGCGGAGTGCCGACTGTCACGCGCAGACAACCCTCGCATGCAAGCAGACGGCTGCGGTTGCGCACTATGACCCCGTTCTCCACAAGATAGTCATACACCTCATCGGGGCCAGCGACCTTCACAAGAAGGAAATTGGCATCAGAGGGGAATACCTCGCTGACAAACGGCAGCTCACGCAACATCGCCGCAAGCGCGTCACGCTCACGTATGATTTCCGCCACATGCTCAGCGATATCGTCGCCGGCGATATGCTCAATGACCTTAAGCTGGGTCGAGCCGTTCACATTATACGGATATTTCACCTTAGAGAACAATGCTGCCACATCCTCGCAGGCAAATGCCATGCCCAGTCGCAGCGACGCGAGTCCCCATGCTTTTGAAAATGTCTGAAGCACAATCACATTGGGATAGCTGTCGAGCACATCAAGCATCGAGCCACGCTCCGAGAAATCGATGTAAGCCTCGTCAACCACCACAATTCCGTCGAAAGCCTCGGCCAGGCGCGCTATATCTGCGCGGGGAAAAGCATTGGCCGTCGGATTGTTGGGCGAACAAATCCATATCACTTTGGTGCGCGGGTCGGCAGCCTTGAGCAGACGGTTGACCGGAAGAGAGAAATCGCTGCGCAGCTGCACCCCTCGATACTCCACGTCATTGATTGCCGCGGCCACGCTATAGACCCCGTAGCTCGGAGCTATAGCCACGACATTGTCCTCGCCCGGGCGGCAGAATATACGGTAGACCAGATCAATCGCCTCGTCAGAGCCGGCGCCACCCACAAAAATCTGTTCCGGCCTCACTCCTTTAAGCTCGGCGATATGCTGTTTGAGCTGATGCTGATGCGGGTCGGGATAACGGTTCACGCCATTGTCGTAGGGACTCTCGTTGGCATCAAGCCACACAGAGATGTCTCCCCCCTTGAATTCATCGCGGGCCGTGGAATACGGAGCCAAAGCCAGTATGTTAGGCCGGACATAGTCTAATGGATTTTTCGTCATTATTATAATGATTAAATCTGTTGTTACTCTTCGAGACGCACTTTCACAGCCAGGGCATGCGCGTCAAGCCCTTCGGCGTCGGCCATCGTCACTATCACGTCGGAGAGCGAGCGGAGTCCGTCGCGCGTCAGTTCCTGATATGTGATTTTTTTCATAAAGCTGTCGATGTTGACCCCGCTGTAGGAGGTCGCCCAGCCCGAAGTGGGGAGAGTGTGGTTTGTGCCGGAGGCATAATCGCCGGCGCTCTCGGGCGAATAGTTGCCGATAAACACACTTCCGGCCGATGTTATCTCATCGGCCGCCTTCCACGGCTCGGACATCGATATTATAAGATGCTCCGAGGCATACATATTGGCGAAGTCAATCATATCGCCACGCGAACGGAGCACTATAAGGCGGCTCTGCGACAGCGACCCGGCCACCGAGTCCTTACGCGACAGCTGCGTGGTGAGAGTCTCCACCTCGTCGGCCACACTTCGCGCCAGGTCAGCGCTGTCAGTGACGAGTATCGCCTGCGAGTCAGGCCCGTGTTCGGCCTGCGAAAGCAGGTCGGCGGCCACATAGCGCGCCGAAGCCGTAGCGTCAGCCATCACCATCACCTCACTCGGGCCGGCCGGCATGTCTATGGATACTATCCCGGCCACCATCTGCTTGGCACATGTCACAAAGCGGTTGCCCGGACCGAATATCTTGTCGACACGCGGTATCGACTCAGTGCCTTTGGCCATTGCGGCGATTGCCTGGGCGCCTCCCACCTTATATATCTCGTCTATGCCGCACACTTTTGCCGCATAGACAATCTCTGGAGCGACCCCGCGTCCGGCGGTAAACGGTGTGCACAATATGCGGCGCCTGCAGCCGGCTATCCTTGCCGGAATCGCAAGCATCAGCACCGTGGAGAACAATGGCGCGCGTCCTCCGGGTATGTACAGCCCGACAGTGTTGATCGGCACCTGACGCTGCATGCATCTCACGCCCGGCGCGACCTCTACATCAACAGGATGCTCCATCAGCTGCGCCGCATGAAATTTCTCTATATTGCGGGCGGCACGCTCTATCGCGTCGGCCACTTCGGGACGGATCTTTGCGACAGCCGCCTCGATCTCTGCGGCCGACATGCGCAGGTCGTCGAGCTCAACGCCGTCAAATTTCAGTGCAAGCTCCCTCAACGCGCTGTCACCCTCGTTGACAACTTTATTGATAATGTCGATTACCTTGCCGTCGACAGATTCCTCCTCGCGGAAATTGCGGCGACACAGCGCGTTCCACCTTTCCCGGTCAGGATACTCGAATATCTCCATCAGCGTATTATATTTTCAAGTGCGAGCACAAGTATATCTTCTGCGCCAAGTCCTTTAAGTTTCTCTATCTTCTCCCAAAGCTCATCCTGAGGTATCACCACATGCATCGAATACCAGCCCTCTTCCGACAGCGGCATCAGCGTGGGGCTCTTCATGCCTGGAAGAAGCGCCACAGCCGCAGGTATGCGATCCTGTGGTATATTCATGAGCACATATTTCATGCCGCGGCTGTCGAGAATAGAACTGAACCGGAATTTCAGCTTCGCAATATCAGCAAGCTTTTCCTCGTCGAGATTTTTATTGGCCACAAGCACAGCCTCCGAAGCAAACACATGCTCCACCTCAACAAGACCATTCTGTATGAGCGTGCCGCCCGACGACACAATGTCGAAAATCGCATCGGCCATGCCTACGGCGGGAGCCACCTCCACCGAACCGGCAATCTCATGTATCTCGGCGAGGATATTCTTCTCTTCGATGAAACGGCGCAATATATTGGGATAAGAAGTAGCAATGCGACGGTTGTCAAACCACTCCACACCGGTGTAATTCACATCGCGCGGCACAGCGAGCGATATGCGGCACGCTCCGAAGCCGAGGCGCATCGCCACATCGACATCCTCGCCTTTCTCGGCCACTTCATTCAATCCCACGATGCCGATATCAGCCACACCCATAGCCACAGCCTGGGGTATGTCATCGTCACGGAGATAGAGCACATCCATCGGAAATCCCTTTGCATGGGCTATGAGCTTACGGTTACCACCCGACATTCCGATACCGGCATCAGCCAGCAGTGCGAGACACTCCTCATTAAGACGTCCCTTCGCTTGAATAGCTATTCTCAACATATTATTTCTTTGCCTTAGTTATTGACTATTGTTGTTATATATATATCTGATTATAACCTTGCCACTGGCGGCAGTCGGTTATATCTTGCAAATTTACATAAAAAAATTAAATTTACTATCATTTTAACACAAAAACAGCCTACATAACATCAAAAAAGGTGCAAAAAAGGTGCCCACACTACACCGGTGCCCACACTACACCGGTTTTCACTTGCCGGCATGCAGCGGCGCATCAAGGCGCGCCGGCGCCATGCAGTATATGATCAGTTCGAAAGACCCGAAATATTTTAAGGAAGTTTGCACAACCAGGCCTTATTGTTAAGTCTCGTTAAAGTTGGGCTTTTGTATTAAACCATTCATTTTTTCTGCCGTCTTAATAACATAACTTCAGAAACAACAATAATAAAACAATAATTCAAAAACAAGATGAAAAAGAAATTATTAAGCGCAACACTCATTCTGACAGCCCTCGTAAGCTTCAACGTATCGGCTCAGCAACCCTCTACTGCAACCGACAATGTGACTGAGGCGACTTTGGTCAGGAATGTCAAAGCTGAAAAGAAAGATAAAGCGAAAAAAGATTGCTGCAAAGGCAAACGTCCCTATTTTTTCAAAGGAATCACGCTTACCGCCGACCAGCAGACAAAACTTGACGCACTCCGCCCCCGGCGTCCTCAGCATCCCGAAGGCACTGACGCCAAGGCCGACAAAGCCAATGGAAGCAAAGACGGCTTCAGAAAAGAGTGCAAGGATGGTCGCCGTCACAACGGACACGGCGGCATGAAAGCCGAATATATCAAAAATGTAAAGGAAATACTTACTCCCGACCAGTATGTGGTATTCCTTGAAAACATCGTGCTGATGCCCGGAGACAACGCACCTCGCCATGGCGGCAAGGCATGTCACCGAAACGGCGGCAATCACAACCGTACCGAATGTCCCGAAAACGGCAACACCGCTGACAGCACTACTGAATAAACGACACACACATTTTTCATAACAAATAATATTGTTTGATAGGTTAATAATTGATTGGTAATGAAAAGCGTTTCCCCGTGATGGAGAAACGCTTTTTAGTTATATCCCGATATGTTGTCAGAGGTATATACCGGCCTGACGGACTGGCGCCGGCTTATGCCTGATGGACGGGGCGGAGCAGGTCGTTGACAGTTTTCACCGGATTGAATGTCGATGCGGGCACTTCGACAAACACGGTATTCCAGTCGCTCATCGCGCCGTTCCACAGGCCGGGAAGCTCAAGTGCTTTAAGCACATGCCCGTGAAGCGACTTCGACGAGATGAAACCGGTGTTGTGGTCGACATGCTTCGTCAGATCGAATTTGCGTCCTTCGGCATCGTAGAGTGAGCATACGAGGTCAACGGGATTGAAATGCGTGGCATGGCGCATCATGTCGACATACTCGCTGTTGTTCATATCGATCTGGGTGCTTTCAAGTATCTGAGGCGATGTGGAGCCGTCGGGGTCGTAAGTGATATACGGGCCGCCGCCGGGCTCGCCGGTATTGCGCACCACTCCGCACACGCGTATCGGACGGTGGAATTTATTTTTGATGTAGAGCGCAAGCTCTGAGTCATCCATGAGTTTCATGTGCTCGTGACGGATATTGAGCGTATCATGCATGAATATTATCATCTCACGCAGATTTTCGATGGTGTAGCGGCCTGACTCGAGTTTTTCGAGATATCCGTTGATTTTGTCGCGCACCGTCAGCAACAGACCGCCGAGCGCCTTCTTGTAGTGCACGGTGTCGTCACGCTGCGAGTCAGGCACGACATTGTCGATATTCTTTATAAACACCACCGGCGATTTCAACTCGTTGAGATTTTCAATCAGAGCGCCGTGTCCGCCGGGACGGAACACAAGTTTTCCATTCTCGCGGAAAGGAGTGTTGTCGGGTTTGGCGGCAATGGTGTCGGTCGACGATTTCTGTTCCGACAGAGAGATATCATATCTGACTCCGAGTCGCTTCTCCATCACCGGAAGCACGGCATCGAGTTTTTCGATAAATTTCCCGCGGTGTTCGGGCGATACGGTAAACTGTATTCTGACCTTACCGTCGGCCGATGCCACCGTCTGCGCCGCCTCTGTGAGCTGTTCCTCAAGAGGAGTGCGCGCGCCATCGGGATATGAGTGAAATTTGAGCAGGGCTTTCGGCAGATTGCCGTAATCAAGCCCCTGCTGACCGACAATGGCGGCAACCACATCCTTATAGCGGCCGGCAGCGATAAGTTCTTTTGCGGTGAGCCCGTGGAGCGACTTGAGCGCATTGTCAAGTTCGGGAGCGAAAGCAAATCTGTCGATATTTTCGATCACCTGCGCCACGTCACTGTCCGGCTCCGGTCTGTCGCTTTCGGAGTCGACAAACGCGAAAAGCGCCTTGAACATACGCGAGGCAGCGCCCGACGCAGGCACCATCTTCATGGCTTCACCGCCGTCGGCTATATATTTTTCCCAACGCTCCACCGATTGCTCCATCGCTTTGTCGTCGAGCACAATGACACCGTTGCCCGGTGTCGCAGCCCCTTGCAGTCTGAGATAGGGGAAGCCGGTCACAAACTTATCGAGCTGAGCCTTCACCGTCTCAACCGAAATCCCTTTTTTCTCCAACTGGTTAATGTCTGATTTTGTCAACATGGTAATATCTTAGTTTTAAGTTAGTATTATAGTCAGGTTGTCATTTCATTCGTTTGAGCAGATTGTATGACTGGGTTATGCCCAGCTGTCCGGCCCGCGAGAGGTCGGCGGTGCCTCCGCTACGGTTGCCGGCCTTGAACTGCACGAAACCGCGGTTATAATATGCCTCGCCGAAATCTTCCTTGAGCTCGATGGCCCGGCTGAATTCTTTCAGAGCTGCCTCCAGATCGCCGGCCTCGGCATAGAGAATGCCCTTGTTATAATATGGGAACGGCGCCCGCGGAGCATATTCGCTCACCTTGTCATAGTCACTGAATATGCCGCGCAGACGTGCGGTGTGCTCCTGATATGACTCACCGCCATCGCCTCCCGACGCAAGCTGAAGCATGCGTGTGCGGGCATTGGCGCGGGCGAAATAAGCGAGCGTGAAGTCAGGGGCAAGCTCGATGGCACGCGTCATGTCTTCGGCGGCTGCCTCGTAGTTGCGCAGCATCAGATGATCCATGCCGCGGCCGAAGTAGTCGACAGCGCGTGGCTGATGCGTGGCAAGATATGAGTTGTAATATTCAATAGAGTCGAAGTGACGCTGCATTATGTCGGGCGAGTCGAGAGCCGGCTCATTGTTGACAATCTGCACCAGCATGCGCAACGCTCTGGTGAGATTGAGACTTTCTATCTCCTGCATGAAGTAAGTGGTCGGGGCAAGCTCGGTCGGCGACGAGTAGAACGACAGCATGAAGGGCTGCTGCATGCGTATGCTGACGTTATAATCCTGCACTTTGCCACGTATGCTCTTGTTGTTATACTCCCCTTCTGTCTGAAGCTCGTTGTCGGCGGTCAGCAGCAGAGAGAAACGGTTGGCGAAAATCTCGGCGTTTTCTTCGGGAGAATTTCCGCTGGCCTCCGCGTCGCCTGCGGAAGTATCACTGCCGGCTGCCGGAGTGCGGCCGGTCTGGGTGCCGTTCGGAGCCGCGGCATAGCGTCCGGCGTCAAAGTCGGCACGCTCCTTTTTCGCAAGAGCCATCGCCTTGTCGTAGTCACGCATGGCATTGGTGCGGTTGCCCATTTCGTCATATATCTCAAAACGGAAAAACACAGGCGCCGACATCTCGGGAAACGCCTCGATGACCTTGTTTATATCGGCGATTGCACCGCTGTAATTGCGCGTGGCGCGATAAAGCATGGCGCGGTTATAGAGCGAACGCACATCGTCGGGGTCGATGCGGAGCACGGTTGAAAAGTCGGCAATCGCCTTGTCGTTGTCGGCGACCTCGGCTCTGAGCAATCCGCGGTTGAAATAGGCGGTCGGATCGGTCGGGTCGAGAGTTATGGCATAGTCATAGTCAGACATCGCCCCGAAATAGTCGTCAAGATTATATCGGAGATATGCCCTGTTGATATAAAGCCCCGGCATCTGCGGCAACAGTTTTATAGCGGCGTCGGTGTCATCGAGTGCGCTTTTGAAATCGCGCGAACTGCCGATTGAAACGGCTGCCCGGAGTATATAGGCATTCGGCAGGTTTTTATTAAGACTGATCGCACGGTCGAGGTCGGAAAGAGCAGATACCGTATCGGCAAGCGCGAGTTTCACCTTGGCACGCCCTATATATGCGTTGTCATAAGAGGGCGATGTGGCCACGATATGGTCAAATGTGGAAAGGGCTCCCTCGGGGTCACCGGCGGCTTCCTGCGCAAGAGCCTTGTTGAACAGCAGGTTTTTGTTATCGCGCAGCAGGTCGAGAGCCTTGTCGTAGTCGCTGACGGCATCCTTGAATTTGCCGAGGTTCTGCCGCGCCACGCCTCTCACCTCATAGCTGTCGGTGATAAACGGATTAAGCTCTATCGCGCGTGAGGCATCGGCTTCGGCACCGGTGTAGTCGTCAAGATTGAGGAGCGCTATCGCACGGTAAAGATATGCGCGCTCGGTGCGCGGCTTTGACTCGATGACACGGTTGAAGCATTGTATCGCAAGCTCGTAATCGCCGAAATGCATCATATTCTGCCCTATGCGCATCATTTGGACAGTGTTGATCTGCGCCGACATCCGGGCCGGAACCACAGCAAGTAACGACAATATAAGAAACGGGATTATATGTTGGATTCTTCGCATCAATGCTCATATTTTATTAAGACAAACAAATTTAATAATAATTTTCCGACCTAACTGCCACCTCCCTGCAAAAAAATCATAACATAAGCTGCCACACCGAGAAATCAGCATGCAGAGGAGCATATCAGCCGGTTTTTCATTAACCTTTTTTAGCAGGTCGGGGCGCAAGTTAAAAATTATTTGTTAACTTTGTCGAACCAAGCATCGGCCGGAAGCTGTCAGGATATGACAAAAGTGACGGCCTATGAGAAAAAACAAGTCTTGAAAGTCATTTAGATAACATAACTTGCATGACATTTGAAGAAGATATAAAAAACGCCGTCGACACGCTAAAGCGCGGAGGCGTGATATTATACCCCACCGACACGGTGTGGGGATTAGGCTGCGATGCGACCAACGCAAAGGCCGTGGAGCGCGTATATGAGATAAAGCGCCGGGCAGACTCCAAGGCCCTCATCGTGTTGCTCGGCAACAGAAATGACCTCTACCGCTATGTCGACGAAGTGCCCGACGTGGCAATGGAGCTGCTTGACGTCAGCGTGCGCCCCACCACAGTCATTTATGACAAAGGGATAAACATGGCAGGTAATGTCACGGCCGATGACGGCAGTGTGGCAATACGCGTAAGCTCCGACCCGTTCTGCCGACAGCTATGCCGCGGCCTCAGGCGTCCGCTCGTCTCGACTTCGGCCAACATCAGCGGTCAGCCGACGCCGGCACTGTTCAGTGAGATTTCGCCCGAGATTGTCAACGCTGCAGACTATGTGGTGGAACACCGCCGCAACGACAACTCCCGCGCTCTCCCCTCCATAATAATAAAAATTTCAGCTGACTCAACGTTCAAAATCTTACGTAAGTGACCGTAGAAGCACGACAGAAGGCCAAGGGTGTCATCGCCGATCTGGTGGCGTCAGTATTGTCGATACTGCTGTTCAATATCTTCAGATATGAATGGTTTATCGACAACACCGGCTCATGGAGTCTGATACAGTTTCTCACGAGCAAAACCGTACTCACCGGGAGCATCGTGTTCCCGATTATGCTGCTTGCCATCTACTATCTGTCGGGGGCATACTACAATGTTATGACACGATCGCGCGTCGACGAACTCACCAACACTGTCATATCCACGGCTATAGGAACAATCATCATATACTTCACGATACTCATCGATGATATCGTGGATGACAAATCCACCACCTACGAGATGCTCGGGTCACTGTGGCTCACTCTCACGCTGGCCGTGGGCGGAGAACGCATATATCTGTCGTCGAGACTTATACGGCGCGTCCGCAACTGCCGGTCAGGTTACAACACACTGATTATAGGGGTCACGCAGTCGGCAATCAACATGGTCGACAAGCTCAGCAACTCGCCCAAGACACTCGGCTTCAACATCATCGGATATGTAAATCCGGTTGCCTACGCATCGGCACCAGGTGACATAAACCTTCCGGTCTACCCTATCGAACACATCGAGGATGTAATCCGTGAGCACAATGTGGTGAAACTGATTGTGATGCCTCACCGCGACGGCATTCATGCCACAATGAGGCTCATCAACGACCTGTTTCCCCTCGGCAAGTCAATATTCATATCCCCGCTGCTGATGCACGTCATATCGGGCAAATCGAGTTTCGGCAATGTCAGCGGAGAGCCCCTTGTCGATGTGTCGCATCCTGACATATCACCGTCGACAGCTTCATGCAAAAGAGCGGCCGACATTGTCATATCCGCACTGGCGCTCACGCTGCTCAGTCCGCTGTTTCTGGCTATCGCGGCCACGATATTACTGAAATCACCGGGCGGCGGCATTCTTTACCGTCAGGAGCGCGTGGGCTTCAGAAAAAAACGGTTCAACATCATAAAATTCCGCACGATGCGTCCGGATGCCGAGGACAACGGCCCGGCGCTGTCGTCGTCCGACGACCCGCGCATCACTCCCGTCGGACGTTTCCTGCGAAAATATCGCCTCGATGAGCTTCCTCAGTTCTGGAATGTCATCAAGGGGGAGATGTCGATTGTGGGGCCGCGTCCGGAGCGTGAATATTATATAAGCCGCATCGTGGAGCAGGTGCCCTACTACTCGCTCATACACAACGTGCGCCCGGGCATAACGTCGTGGGGCATGGTGAAATACGGCTACGCCACCACTGTCGAACAGATGATCGAACGACTGCAATACGACCTCGTCTACATCGAAAACATATCATTCGGAGTAGACATAAAAATAATACTCTACACCGTAAGGACAGTGTTTACCGGCAAGGGAGTATGACATAGGCGACAACAATAAAAATCTATTGACGTGACACAAAAAAAATTACAAAAGACACCGCAATGGCTCATGCGCTTTCTGATATGGCGCGAGCGGCACATCAAGGAGAAAACGTTTGTCATGATACTGGCATTCGTTGTCGGACTTCTGTGCGGATTTGCAGCTCTTGTGCTCAAATGGCTCATACATTTCATCGCCGGTCAGCTCACCGGCCACGCCAGCATCAATGAAGGCAACTACATCTACCTGATATATCCAGTCATAGGCCTCGTGCTTGCCGGACTGTTTGTGAGATATATCGTGCGCGACAACATCTCGCACGGCGTCACCCGCGTGCTCTATGCCATATCCCAGAACAAGAGCCGTCTGAAGCCACACAACATGTATTCGTCGCTTATCGCCAGCTCCATCACCATCGGTTGCGGCGGGTCGGTGGGAGCCGAGGGTCCGATTGTCTACACCGGAGCCGCCGTAGGCTCCAATCTCGGGCAGCTGTTCCGCATGTCGCCGCGGGTGCTGATGATACTTGTAGGCTGCGGGGCGGCGGCAGGTATCGCGGGTATATTCAAGGCTCCGATAGCCGGACTGCTGTTCACCCTTGAGGTGCTGATGCTCGACCTGACGGCCGTGTCGGTGATGCCTCTTCTCATCGCCTCAATCACAGGCGCCACCGTGGCCTACGTGTTCACGGGCTACAACGTGGAGTTCGACTTCACGCAGAGCGAGCTCTTTTTTACCCAGCGCATTCCTTTCGTGATAGCGCTCGGGGTGTTCTGCGGACTTGTGTCGCTCTACTTCACCAAGGTGATGAACATGATGGAGAATTTCTTCCGCAAACGTCTCGGCACACCGCTCAGGCGCACCATCGTCGGAGGCTCTATCCTTGCCGTGCTCGTATTCCTCTTCCCCCCTCTCTACGGCGAAGGCTACGGCGCAATCAACGGCCTTCTTGACGGCGACACATCGTCGATAGTCAACGGCTCGATATTCTATTCCGACGGCCACAACGCATGGTTCATACTCGGCTTCATCGGCATGATAGTGCTGCTAAAGGGATTTGCCACATCGGCCACAAACGGCGGCGGCGGCGTGGGAGGCACGTTCGCGCCCTCGCTCTACGTAGGCTGCATGGCCGGATTTTTCTTTGCGTTTCTTGCCAATCACCTCGGTCTCGGCATCGACCTTTCGACCAAAAACTTCGCCCTGATGGGCATGGCCGGTGTGATGGCCGGTGTGATGCACGCCCCGCTGATGGCTATATTCCTTACCGCCGAGATGACCGGCGGTTACTCCCTGTTCCTGCCGCTGCTCATCGTATCGACAATATCGTATGTGACGATAAAGTTTTTCGAGCCTTACAGCATCTATACAATGCGTCTGGCCCAGCGCGGCGAACTGATAACACACCACAAGGACAAAGCCGTGCTGACACTGCTCAAAATGGATTCCGTAATCGAGACCGATTTTCTGCCCGTACGTCCGGAGATGAATCTTAAGGAGATGGTCGATGTGATAAGCCGCTCGCACCGCAATCTGTTTCCGGTCATCGACGGCGATGGAAAACTGCTCGGCATAGTGCTTCTCGACGATATTCGCAACATCATGTTCCGCCCCGACCTTTACAAACGCATGTATGTCAGCCGGTTCATGTCAATGGCTCCGGCAATGATAGAGGTCGGACAGACGATGGAGACCGTCATGAAAGTGTTTGACGACACCGGAGCGTGGAACCTCCCAGTGGTCGAGAACGGCAAATATGTGGGCTTCGTGTCGAAATCAAAGATTTTCAACTCCTACCGCCGCGTACTGCGTCACTACTCGGAAGACTGACACACAATCGACGGCGCCTGACTGATAAATACGGAGCGGAGCGTGAACACCACGCCCCGCTCCGCGTTATATTGTAAATGGACAAAATCAGTGAAATACGGCGATTGTGGCGCGACCGTTTCAACGACTCGCGCAACTGGATGACCAACGTCTTCACGCGCATCTACCGCGACGACGAGGCGCTTGTCACACCCGACGACAGCGGCACGGGCATAGTCAGCATGCTCCTGCTGCGTCACTACAGCATGGTTTATCGCGACACGATAATGCCTGCGGGATATATCTACGGAGCCGCGACAGCCCGCGGAGTGCAAGGCAAAGGGCACATGTCGCATCTCATCGGCGAAGCGCTGAGAGAGGCCTGCCGCCGCGGCGACACCATAGTGGCGCTACAGCCTGCAAGCCGACGTCTGTACGGGTTTTACGACCGTTTCGGTTTTGCCACCACATTTTATATCCGCGAGGAGCGTTACACCGCACGGCATCGTTTCACTCACGACGGAGCACAATATATCATCGAAAAGACCGGCCATGACCCGGCAGAACTTGCCGCCGCCTACCGCCGCCTGACATCGGCGCGTGAGGCTACATTCCTCCACACCGAAGACGACTTCAAGACGATAATGATTGACAGCGAACTTGACAATGGCTGCATCGTCACGGCCCGCTCGGTCGAGTCGGGCGACATCGTGTCGATGGCTTCGGCATCGGCATCGTCCGACACCATATCGGTCAGGGAGATAGCGAGCACCGACGATGACGCCGAAGCCGCCGTGCTCGACGCGCTGTCAGAACTTTATCCCGACCGCATGACTGTGGTTGAGGCTTATCCCGGAGGTAATTCTCCGGTCAGTATATTTTCACGCGGCATGGCCCGCATAGTCAATGTAAAGGCTCTGCTGGAGACCGACGCCGCCATCACCCCCTCACTGCGGCAGAATATCCGTGTAACCGACCCG
Organism: Muribaculaceae bacterium Isolate-002 (NCI); assembly: GCA_004102805.1. Classification (GTDB taxonomy): domain Bacteria; phylum Bacteroidota; class Bacteroidia; order Bacteroidales; family Muribaculaceae; genus JAGBWK01. The sequence continues at coordinate 39,152 of SCEG01000001.1, read as the reverse complement.
ATCATACCACAGAACAATGCCATATTCATCATAGCCGACGGAAAAGTGACCGTAACAGACTACGATGACAAGGATGTGAAAGTAAATCTCGATGTCGACATACCGGTGCTGACAGCCATCGCGCTCAGCCCGTCGCGTACGGGCGAGATTTTCTCACTGCCCACGGCGCGCCCGTTCATGTCGATGATGCTGTCGTAAACACAACACCCTCATAGGCATATTAATCAGGAGGTGAGCCGATTGGCACAGGTCATCGGGCCGATGCGGCGTCGATTGTGCGCCAGCGCTCGATCATGCGGGTCATGTCGGCGGGCACTTCAGATGAAAAGAACATCTCTTTGCCTGTGCGTGGATGCACAAAACCGAGCGTGCGGGCATGGAGTGCCTGTCGCGGACATATATCAAAGCAGTTTTCCACAAACTTACGGTAGCTCGATGTGCGCTGTCCGCGGAGTATTTCGTCACCGCCGTAACGGGAGTCGTTGAGCAGCGGATGCCCGATATGCTTCATGTGGACGCGTATCTGGTGCGTGCGGCCTGTCTCAAGCACACACTTCACCACCGACACATATCCCAGCGGTTCGATTACCTCATAGTGGGTGACGGCATGCTTGCCCTGGCTTCCGTCGGGAAAGACCGCCATCTGCAGGCGGTCTTTCAGAGAGCGGCCGATATTGCCCTCGATGCGTCCGGCGGCAGGATCAGGTATGCCCCACACAACGGCCACATACTCGCGTTTGGTCGTCTTGTTGAAAAACTGCTTGCCGAGAGATGTCTTTGCATCAGGGGTCTTGGCCACGACGAGGAGTCCGGAGGTGTCTTTGTCGATACGGTGCACCAGCCCCATGCGAGGGTCAGAGACATCGTAGTCGGGATTGTCGCGGAAATGCCAGGCGAGAGCGTTGACAAGTGTGCCGTGATAGTTTCCGTGTCCGGGATGCACCACCAGCCCCGGCTGCTTGTTGACCACGAGCAAGTCGTCATCTTCATACACAATGTCGATAGGAATATCCTCGGCGATAATCTCGCATTCGTAGCGCGGGCGATCCATCACTATCGACACGACGTCGAGCGGTTTCACCCGATAGTTTGATTTTACCGCAGTGCCGTTGACAAGTATACATCCGGCCTGCGCAGCCTGCTGAATGCGGTTGCGTGAGGATTTCTGCATCCTTTCGACGAGAAATTTATCCACACGCAGCAGAGCCTGCCCTTTGTCGGCCACGAACCTGAAATGCTCATAGCGCGCTCCGGTGTCATCGGCGTCATCGAGCTCATCGGCGTCGGCGTCGCGACCGGTCGCTTCATCAAGAGCGTCTGCGTCAAAGTCCATTTCAGTTATCATATCCGGATCCATCGTCAAAAAGGTCTTCTATGAATTCCGCATCTGAATCCTCGGGATTTACATCACCGTAGTCGATGGCGGTGCGCGAGCTCACACCCACTTTGATTACAATGCGCGCATTGATGGGAATCTCCATTCCGGGCTTCAGTTCGAGACCGTTATAGGTTGCTCCCAGCACAAGGTCATTCTGCTCGGCGGGCACTTCAGCCACCTCTATGTTTTCAAATCCGCGCGACTTGAAGTTAGACAGCGCGGCAGCAGCCGAACCGTCGACAAAATCAGGCACTTTGGCTTTTTTCGTAGTGTAGCACACGTAGGTAAGATAGGCAGTGCCCCCTTTTTTAACCATCGAGTTTTCAGGTGGTATCTGGCGCACGACCGTGCCCGGAGCCACATCGCTGCTGAAAATAGAGTCGAGTCTGACATCGAATTCGGCATCGGAGAGTATGCGAGAAGCGTCGGTGACATTGAGGTTTTTGACCTGAGGCATCTCCATTTCCTCGCCGTGGCGGGTCCAGTAGTTGAGAAACACAACACCTACAAGCCACACCATAAGCACAGCCAAAACAACTATCGCAAGAAAATTCATCAGCACCGGGTGCTTGTGCCAGAAGCGCACTATTCCTATTTTATTTCCTGACATATACGTATAAGTTCATTGTTTCCACAAAAGTACTACTTTTCCCTGATTTATCAGCAAAAATGCACGTCATTTATATACACGCCACTTTTTAAACATCTTTTAGTATCATGAGCATTGATTTTTGCCGACAAATTATTAACTTTGCGACTTGAACAGTCGGCATCCCGGCGCATCGCCATCGCTTGCGACAGCCAGACCACTGTCTATCAGACTATTATATGACAAGAAATTTCATCATGCGTAAACTATTTATATTCTCACTTCTGGCTCTTGTGCTTGCCTCGTGCGGCGAATACCAGCGCGTGCAGAAAAGTCCGGATCCCGATGTGAAATTCGACTACGCCAAGCGTGCTTTTGAAGAGGGGCGCTATGTCCAGGCCTACACCCTGCTCAAAGATGTGGTAGCGGTGTTCAAAGGCTCGCAGAAAGCCGAAGAGTCGCTTTATCTGCTCGGTCTCAGCCACTATGAGAACAAGGAATATCTTGATGCCGCAGCCTATTTCCAAAGCTACTACCAGCGTTATCCCAAAGGCTCCTACACGGAGCTTGCGCGCTTCTATGCCGGCTACGCCTACTATCTTGATTCCCCCGAGTCTCAGCTCGACCAGTCGGGCACAATCAAGGCAATCGAGGAGCTTCAGGGATTTCTTGACTACTTCCCCCGCAGCGAACGCGTCTCTATCGCCCAAAACGCTATCTTTGAGCTTCAGGACAAGCTGACACTCAAGGAGCTGCAAAATGCACAGCTTTATTACAACCTCGGCAATTATCTGGGAAACAACTATGACAGCGCCATCATCGTGGCAAAAAACGCCGTCAAGGAATATCCCTATTCAAAATATAAGGAAGAGCTGGAGATGCTCATACTCAAATCGCGCTATCAAATTGCATCACAGAGCATCGAAGAGAAAAAAGCCGACCGCTACCGCGATGTGATTGACGAATATTTCAGCTTCATCAACAATTATCCCGACGGAGCGAACCGCGAGGAGGCCGACAACATCTACAAAATCGCCCGCAAACACGTAAAGGAATAAACAGTGCCTGCCCCAGGCCATACAGATATAAAAACAGTAAAACACTATAAACAAAATGGATTACAAAAAGACTAACGCCCCCATCAACACCGTGACCCGCGACATGATAGAAATGTCAAAGGACACCGGCAACGTCTATGAAACCGTGTGCATCATCGCCAAACGCGCCAACCAGATTGCCGGCGAAATCAAACACGACCTCGATAAAAAACTTCAGGAGTTCGCACCTTGCAACGAAACCAACGAAGAGGTTTCGGAAAACCGCGAGCAGGCCGAAGTATCACGCTACTACGAGAAACTCCCCAAGCCCACCTTGATTGCAGCCCAGGAATATATCGAAGGAAAAATCCATTACCGCAATCCGGCCAAGGAGAAACTCAATCTCGACTGATTTCACCGGTCATGGCGGTGACCAGGCAATATCAAGCTCCTGCCTGACCTGCGACACAACAATAATGCGATCACTATCGCCGTAAAATCTGCTACGCTATGCTTCGCGACAACAAATCACCGCATAGCGTAGTTTTTATTATATAAAATATATAAAATCATGAAACGCTATCTCTTATCCGTAATCGCAATGGCGGCTGTAATCGCAGCGATGACATCGACAAGCAGCTGCAAAACATCAGCCGACTCCGCTCAGAAGGCCTACGTAGACTCCGTAGCAAACAACGTTGCCCAACTACAACTGAAACACCGGAAATTTGTGCTCACCGCCGACCGCATAACCATCAACCACTCCCCCATCATCAACGTGTCAGACAACACCAATTTCATACTTGTCGACACGCAGACGGGAGTAGTGCAGATATCACCGCGAATCGGCGGAGGCCCCAACAGTCTTGGAGGCATAACCGTGACAGGAGACATCTCCAACTATGAAATGAAAACAGCCAAAAACGGCGATGTCACAGTCACCTACCGCCTGTCTGCTCCTGTCGGCTCAACTGACGTCCGCATCCTTCTCTACAAAGGAAGCAACAAAGCTGAAGCCACAGTCAACGCAACCTTCAACCGAAGCCGCGCCACACTCAACGGCGAAATCAAAGCCCTCGGCGCCGACTACTTTCAAGGCCGCTCATTCTAACTAAGCCATCCGTCTCATAAGAAACGTATATGATCAGATATATCTTTGCAACGGCTACAATCGTATTTTCAGCCATAACCATGTCAGGAGAGGAGATATCAATGCTGGCTCCGGAAAAATCGGCAGGCGCTCCTGTAATGGAAGCCCTCGCCAACCGCAGGTCAATAAGAAACTTCAGCGAAAAGGAACTGTCACGACAGCAGCTCGGCAATATCCTGTGGGCTGCGAAGGGACAAAACCGTCCCGACGGCCGGCAGACAGCACCGTCATGCCGCAACCTACAGGAAATCAAGCTATTCGTTTTCGACAAAAACGGTGTGAGCGAATATATGCCGTCGACCCACTCTCTGCGTCATGTTGTCGATGGCGATTATCGCAATCTTGTCGCTGCCGGCCAGGAATCTGTCAATGTCGCACCCGTCAGCATCGTTATGATTGCCGACATGTCAAAATTCGACAAAATCGACGAGAGGGCACTGATGATGGCTTCGGCCGACGCAGGCATTGTAAGCGAGAACATATCTGTGGCATGCGCCGGCCTGGGCTTTGCCACCGTGCCGCGCGGCATGATGAAATCAGCCGAAATCATCACCCTGCTAAATCTGCCGGAAAATCATATCGCAATACTCAACAACCCTGTCGGATTTGAATTCGAGACAAAGTAACCGAAAATAATAACCGCCGACACAATGAAAGCTCTAACCTTCACAGCTCCGGGCAAATTCAAACTCACCGACAAGCCGAAGCCACAGATTGTCGACCCTGCCGACGCCATTGTCAGGGTCACACTTGCAAGTATATGCTCTTCCGACCTGCATATCATGCACGGCGCCGTGCCGCAGGCTGTGCCCGGCGTTACTGTCGGCCATGAGATGACAGGCATTGTGGAAGCGGTCGGCCGGGATGTAACGAAAGTGCGTCCCGGCGACCGCGTGGCTGTCAACGTGGAGACATATTGCGGCGAGTGCTTTTATTGCCGCCGAGGCTATGTCAACAACTGCACGTCAGGCGGATGGAAACTCGGTTGCCGAATAGACGGAGGCCAGGCAGAATATGTGCGCGTGCCCTTCGCCGACAACGGCCTTACTCCCATCCCCGACAATGTCAGCGACAGCAGTGCGCTCTTCGTCGGCGACATACTCGCCACAGGATATTGGGCGGCAAAGATATCTGAAATATCGGAAGAAGACACCGTGCTGATTATAGGAGCCGGCCCCACCGGACTGTGCACACTTGAATGCGTGCGGCTTTACACACCCCGCAATATCATAGTCTGCGAGCCCGACGAGAGCCGCCGCCGCTTCGTCAGCGAGCATTATCCGCAGGCAATCGCCGTCACACCGGAGCAATGCGGAGAGACTGTGCGCGCCCTCACCGATAACCGCGGCGCCGACCGGGTGATAGAAGTGGCAGGCGGCACCGACACGTTTCAGATGGCATGGCTACACGCACGACCGAATGCGACAGTAACAATAGTGGCGCTTTACGAAAGCAACCAGACATTGCCTCTGCCGATGATGTACGGTAAAAACCTGACTTTCAAAACAGGCGGCGTCGACGCATGCGACTGCGACAAAATAATGCAACTGATATCCATCGGCAAAATCGATACTACCCCACTGATAACCCACACATTTCCTCTGAGCCGCATCAACGAAGCCTACAGCATCTTCGCCGACAAATCCGACAACATAATAAAAGCCGCCATCTACCCTGACTGAGATCCAGACGACAAAGCAATTGCCTTTAGAAACTGTTTAAATATATATGATACTTCTCAAAGGCAAAAGTGATATGAATTTTAAACAGTTTCTTACAAATTGCAATCCAATTTATCAAACCGACAGAGGCGTCACACCTATGCCCGGCATGTCGGAAAGGGTTATTTTGCCGTCGACGATTTTCATACCCGAAAAGCGGTCATTTGATATCAGCAGGTTGCCGTCGAGGTCAGCGTAGTCAGCAAGCGGAGAGAGTTGTGCGGCAGCCGATACGGCGCACGAAGTCTCGGTCATGCAGCCAAGCATCACTTTAAGATCAAGGGCGCGGGCAAGCACAGCCATCTTATATGCCTCATGCATGCCGGTGCTCTTCATCAGTTTGATATTTATGCCATCGTAGGCCTCGGCTATATGCCTCACATCACCGATGCGTTGCAACGCTTCATCGGCAATCAGGGGCAACGGCGAGCGCTCGCGCAGCCATGCCGTGTCATCATGTCGGTCAACAGCCATCGGCTGCTCTACGAAAAGGCAATTGCGCCGGGCAAGCCAGTGACACATTTCGAGCGCCTGATTACGGTCAGTCCACCCCTGGTTGACATCTACACATATAGGCACATCGGTCATCGACCGTATGATCTCCACCGTTTCTTTGTCATTGTCAAGACCCATCTTCACCTTGAGCACACGGTATGGACTCGCCTCATCCACCTTCTGCCGCACCACCTCCTCGGTGTCGATACCGATAGTGAACGATGTGCACGGACACTTCTCCCTGTCGAGCCCCCATATCTTATGCCACGGCTGTCCCATGAGCTTGCCCGACAGATCATGCAGCGCTATATCGACAGCGGCCTTCGCCGCGCGGTCGCCGGAACTGAGACTATCCATATATTCATGTATCTCCTCCATGGCGAACGGCGAACTGAAACGGCTGAGGTCGAGGCGCGAAAGAAATGCCACGACCGAGTCGACCGTCTCGCCCAGATATGGAGGCATCGAGGCCTCGCCATAGCCGACAACGCCTTCATATTCAATCTCAACCTGCACGTCAGGGGTTGTAGTTCGCTGATATTTGGCGAGATTGAACGCATGGCGCAGCTGCAGCTCGTATGAAAAAAAACGCATCGTCATGCGGCCCGCACGGTTGACATAGCGTGTCGGCTCGCCCCATGCCGAAAAACTCACAGGCATCATTGACGCGACTGCACCCAATGCCGTAAACCTCAAAAAATCTCTTCTGTTCATAAAATATACTTCTTCCGGAGCCGATCAGTCACGCCGGTAGTTGGCATAGTGACGGCGGTGTTTCAGATAAGCGGTTTCATACTGATGGCGATAGGCCTCGCGCTCAAACGATATGGCGCGATAGGCTTTGTCACGGTCGCGCAGCCGCACCAGATGCCACAGCCACTCCCCTACATACAATAAGTAGAACGGCAGATAAAGCCACTCAAGCTGCTGCTGACAGTGGATAAGTTCATGGCGCAACACGTGGTCGCTGACATAACTCCTGTCGGCGGTGAATACAAGACCAAACAAAGTAATAGCCGCAAAATTCCAACTTCGCGGTATAAGTCTTGTCTGTATCACTTTAGTTCCAATCGCCATACAATCGACAACTTGCGTTCTCACATCAAATATAATGCTTTTATCATCAACTTCAATCCGCAATAACGCTAAAATACCATAAAATAATGACGAGTTTTGCAGATAACATTTTTTAACACGATTTTTTCGACGAAATATTTGCAAAGTCAAATAAAAGCCGTACCTTTGCACACGTAAAACATCGCGGGATGGAGCAGTGGTAGCTCGTTGGGCTCATAACCCAAAGGTCGGAGGTTCGAGTCCTCCTCCCGCCACCAAAGCGAAAAAGATGAATTTAATAAATTCATCTTTTTCGCTTTATATACATACCGTTAGTCTACCGGCTCCACGCGCCGCCGATACAGGGTCAGCATGGGGCAGCATAATTGGGTCAGATGCAAAACCCGGTTGAAATGTTAAAATTCAACCCGAGTTAAAAATTAATTTAGACGCAAAGGTTGGAGTTTGTCAATGTTGTTCACCGGGAATATACTTGACAACAAGCCATTTTGTAGAGTGAAGTACCATAATTCTGTTACCAATACGCTCATCCTTTACCTAATCATCAAAAATTAACAACCGTAATTTTACATTGAGCCGTTAAACGTCACGTTCGGTCCATCAGCCGTGTGGCTATTTCAGGTGCATACTGGCGTCCGATTGGAAGAGTGATATCATTGATAAGACAGACATCCTGTTTGCTGAAACTTTTGATTTTTGACCGCGGCACTATATACGAGCGGTGTATGCGGATGAATTCATTGCCAGGAAGCAGCTGCAGTAGTTTCTTGAGTATCATCCGAGTCATGACGCGCTCGGCCGACACGCGATAGATCTTGGAATACCCCTCCATAGCCTCGATATATAGGATATCGTCGACCGGAATGCTGATGTTGTCATATTCCTGCCTGACAACAACCGATTGTCCTGACGCTGCGATGCGGTTGAGCCCGAGCCGGCGCATAGCTCTGCCGAATGCCGTTTCAAACCTGTTGAATGAAAATGGTTTATGGAGATAATCGACAGCGTCGAGGTCAAAACCGTCAAGAGTATAATGCAGATAGGCGGTGGTGAATATGAAGCATGTGCCCTCGGGAAGACGTCCGGCGATGTAGAGGCCGTCGATTTCACCCATCTCGATATCAAGAAATACAAGATCGGGACGGGAGGAGATGATATGTTCAAGCCCTTCCGAAGGATTGGTGAACATACGCAGTTCGATGCCGCCTATTCTCCGGCAGAATTTTTCAATCACCTGCAGAGCCAGAGGCTCATCGTCGATTGCTACACACCTCACGGTTTTATCCATATCAATTGAGATTTAAAGTCAGTTTTACTTTGAACAACGAGTTTTCCTCCGACGTGACCAGCTTATGCCGCCCGGGGAACAATGCGGCCAGACGGTTGCGGCAGTTGTCAAGGCCCACCGGCATGTCTTTGCGGAATTCCTGCTTGTGACGGAGCACCGGATTTTCGGTCTCGAAAATCAAAACTCCCTCTTTCACAACAAGCTTTATAAATATTGTGCTGTCGCCGGTGGTCGATGCCCCGTATTTGAACGCATTCTCGACAAACGTAAGAAAAATCATCGGCGGTATCATCGTGTTGTCGTTGTCAGTGCTGTGACTCCACTCCACCGAGGTGTGCTCGCTGAGTCTTATCATCTGCAGGTCGATATAGCTCTGGATGTATGATATTTCCTCGGCAAGCGCCACATAATCGTAGTCGATGGTGACGTAGGTATATTTCAATATCTCCACGAATTTGATGAAAGCGTCCTCGGCCTTGCGCGAAGTGCCTATTACAAGACTGTAGAGCGAGTTTAGCGTATTGAACAGGAAATGCGGACTTATCTGAGCCTTGAACACAGCCAGCTCCGCTTTCTGACGCTGATTTTCGGCGATGCTCTGCAAAAGCATTCTGTTGTAAAGTTCTTTCACAAACACCACCACGAGCGAATAACTGAGAGCTACGGTCGACATGAACCATACGCTTATCGTGCGGTTGTAGTTTCTGACGCGTGTCTGATATTCGCTCATCGACGGTATCACAAAATCGACATCCGGCAGCGGATAGATGGTCAGCAGATACGTTATGACGACAAAAGCTACAGCGAAAACGGCCAGCCTGAGATATTTCCGCGACAGTATCAGCTTCGGCAAATTGATAAGCCGTGTAGTGAAATAACACAGGTAGAGATATGCTATGACGATAACGGCAAACAGCGGATAACTGTCAAACCAATGGCGCGTTGGCCCTACCCCGACCAGCAACGGCAAGAATATGATACAATAGAACAGGTCGAAAATCAGACCGGTCTTGTGCTCTAACGATTTCATTGTGCAAATGTAGCTGTTTCCCGCTATATCTGCAAGCGGCGTGACATTACGCCCGTTGACAGATATCCGCCATTCATTTACACTCATTATATAAATATGAATGATGATTATATTTTTGCAGCAAACCAACATTCAAGCTATGTCGCCCAAGCATCTGATATACTCTCTGGGGATTTCCTCAATACTGATTTCCTGCAACGGTCCTATTGACAAGGCGCAGAATTCCCTGATGGAAACATCGAAACAGGATCTCGCGCTCGCTTTGCAGGAGCGTGACCAGCTGCTCGCTCTTGTCAAAGAGGTGTCGGCCGGAATGGAGCAAATCAAAAAAATTGAAAACATCATGACCGTATCGGAAGACAATGCCGGCATCAACGCCGACCGCCAGCAACAGATACTCGGCGACCTCGAGGCGGTCAGACGCACACTCCATACCAGAAAAAAGCTGCTCGACAATCTTGAAGCAAGGCTGTCTGACTCCACCATCAACAATAAGGAACTCAAAGAGACAATCAGCGCCTTCCGCTCACAGCTCGATGCACAGCTCGCCGAAATCGAATTGCTCAGCCAACACCTGACATCGGCCAACGAACATATCGAGGTGCTGAGCCACGCAGTCGACTCACTGAACTCTACAGTCGACAATGTCACCGACGAACTCAACACTGCCCAGGAGACCACAGTGCAGCTTGAAAACCGACTTAACACCTGCTACTACGCCGTCGCGTCAAAATCACAGCTGAAAGAGCATGGCATACTCGAGTCAGGATTCCTGCGCAAGACAAAACTGATGAAGGGTGATTTCGATATGGACTTCTTCAATACCGGCGACAAGAGGGAACTCCGCTTGTTGCACCTTAATTCAGCAAAAGCACGGCTGCTGACCAACCATCCGGAAAACTCATTCGAGATTACAAATGACTCGACCGGCATGGTGCTCCACATTTTAAATCTCGACCGTTTCTGGAGCCTGTCAAATTTTTTAGTAATCGAAAACGACTGACCCCACCTGTCATAGATAAAACATGAAACGCTTAATTGCTTTACCGCTAATACTCGCTGCCGGACTACAGTCAGCCATGCCGCAGACAGACGACAGCATCGCAGAAATGCATGTCACGTTGCCGGCCTCCGCTCGTGTGATAACCGGCACTGTCACCGACACCGCAGGCGAGCCGGTGACAGGCGCAGTAATATCAGTCAACGGCAAACCCGAAGTCTCTGCCATGGCTGACATCGACGGCGCATTCAGCATCAAAATCGACAGCCGCGACACGAAGCTGAATATCTCGGCCGTCGGCTATTATCCGGCTTCCGTCAACGTGAGCAAAAGCAAGGACACCGTTGACGCGGTGTTGAAATCAAGCATGTCGCAGCTTGACGAAGTGATTGTGGTAGGATATGCCACACAGAAAAAAGTCGACCTGACAGGCGCTGTGTCAAGCGTCAACACCGGCGCGCTCGAGGACCGTCCGGTCACAAATGTCACAAACGCACTCGCCGGCCTGGCCGCCGGTCTCACCGTGACAAATTCGGGAGGAAACACCCCAGGCTACGAATCACAGAGCATACTAGTGCGCGGCCAGGGCACCCTCAACAACTCCGCTCCGCTGGTAGTGGTCGACGGCATGACCGGAATAGCGCTGAGCGACATCAATCCGCAGGATATCGAAAACATATCGATACTCAAGGACGCGGCATCTGCGGCCATCTATGGCTCGCGCGCAGCCAACGGCGTAATTCTCATCACCACACGTCATGGCTCGGAACGGGCTCCGCGGGTTACCTACAGCGGCAACGTGTCGTTTGAAACCGTGGCCAAACGGCTCAATCTTGTCACTGACTATGCCGACTTCATGGAGATACAGAATGTGGCTCTCATAGTCAACGGACAGGCGCCCCGCTTCTCTCAGGGGAAAATCGACGAATGGCGCAACGACGCCGGACGCAATCCGACAATCTATCCCAACACCGACTGGCAGGACCATATCTACCGCAATCCGTCGGTAGTGCAGAACCATAATCTCACCGTGACCGGCGGCACCGCCAATGTCGACTACAACCTGTCGTTCGGCTATATCAACAATCCCGGCATGATATATTACACCGACTACGAGCGCTATCAGTTGCGCTCCAACATCAATGTCAGGATAAAACCGTGGCTGAGCATCGGAACAAACCTCTTCGGATTTCTTGACAGCAACAACCCTTCGTCAGAAAACGCTGCGGAAGGCGGTGATGTGATTTTCGGTTCGGGAGCGTTCAACACTGTGCCGGGAATGACACTCTACGACCCTGCCACCGGACTCTACGGAGGTATCCAGAACCCCGAAGAGGAGAATGTCAGCAATTTCAATCCATATCGCCGGCAGTGGTTCTACGACACCGACTACCCTACCAAGACAAAGCGCGGAGTGATGAAACTCTATGCCGAGCTCCGTCCGGCCAAAGGCCTGACAGTAAGAGGCTCGTTTGCATGCAACTACTGGGAGCGCAATGTCGAGCAGCATCTGACCGACCGCAATCTCTACCGGTTTACCTTCGACGGCCCCGTGCTGCTGCGCGACGGCTCCGTCAGGACATACATACGCCGGTATAATTACAAAAACTTCTTCCGCTCCTCCGAACTGACAGCCGACTACAGCATAAACATCAGCCGCCTCAACGCCACCCTGCTCGCTGGCATGAGCCAGGAATACAACAAGTATGACCAGGACTACTATATAAAATATGATCTTGTCGACCCGTCACTCGGAGCAATCGATGCCGGCATGACCAACGGCACCATCACCGGCAACTACAACGAGTGGGCAATGCGCTCCTACTTCGGACGCCTCAATCTCAACTGGGACAACAAATATCTTCTTGAGGCCAATCTGCGTGCCGACGGCTCGTCGAAGTTCGCACCCGGCCACAGATGGGGCTACTTCCCCTCCATCTCGGCCGGATGGCGCATATCGCAGGAACACTTCATGGAGGGCGCGGCCTCATGGCTCGACCATCTCAAGCTACGCGCGTCATACGGCTCACTGGGCAACAATGCCACAACAAGCTACTATATGTATCAGTCACTGTTTGCAACGGCCAACTATATCCTCAACGGCAACATCGCCGGCGGCCTGGCGCAGACCGTACTTGCCAACCCCAATCTGACATGGGAAAAGACCTACATGACCAATATCGGTATTGACTTCGCATTTCTCCACAACCGTCTCACCGGCTCGGTCGACATATACAACAAGGATACGAAAGGGATACTCATATCATTGCCCGCGCCGCTGGAGCACGGTACAAGCATTGTTCCAAACCGCAATGCCGGAGAGGTCAACAACAAAGGTTTCGAACTCGACATCAACTGGAGCGACCGCATCGGCCGCGTCACCTACAACGTAGGCTTCAACATGGGCTTCGTCAACAACAAGGTGACAAAGTTTCAGGGTGATGTGTCATCGATCAGCGGAGTCTACAAGACACAGGAGGGGCGTCCCATCAACCAGCTCTACGTCATCACCGTCGACCGCATTGTGCGTGACCAGGCCGACCTTGACTATGTGCAGAAACTTGTCGATGCAAATCCCGACTATTTCGCCACCTACCAGCGGCCCGAACTCGGCGACTTCCTCTATCGCGACGCCAACGGTGACGGCACTCTCGACACCGACGACCGCGTGGAAATCGGCCACGGCACTCTGCCGAGACTCACCTACGGCTTCAGCTTAGGCCTTGAATGGAACAATTTCGACTTCAGCGTGCTGCTGCAAGGCACGGGAAACCATCAGGTATATTACAACAACCAGGCATTCCGCTTCGTCACCGTAATGGGGCAGTCGCTGATAAAAGATATCACCGACAATGCATGGACTCCCGAAAACCCCTACGGCTCCAGATACCCCATACTGCGCAACAGCGCCAACAGCAAAAACAACATAGCAAGCGATGCTTTCGTGCACAACGCGGCTTATCTGCGCTGCAAAAACATACAGCTGGGCTACAACGTGCCGCAGAAAATCACACGCAGATTTTATGTCGAAAACCTGAAAATATACACCAGCATCGACAATCTTTTCACGATCACCGATTTCCCCGGCCTCGATCCGGAAATCGGCGCCACTGTCGGTTATCCCGCCGTGCGCCAGTATTCCATCGGACTCAACATTACATTCTAACCATGCCCAATCAATCGACACGATGAAAACAAGATATCTCATCACGCTTGCCGTCGCCGCAGTCATGACAAGCGGCTGCGAGAGCCTCGACTACACTCCCGGCGACCAGATGTCGGGGCCGACATTCTGGCAAACCGAAGAGCATGCCCGACAGGCCGCCGTAGGTCTGTATGCGGCAATGAAAGCCGACTGGTGTTTCGGACTCGAATTCACATTCGACTTATGCAGCGACATCGCCGACGGTACCACACCGTGGGCCGACGTGTCGCGCGGCACATCGTTCGCGTCAAACAGTTCCGGAGTGCAGAACCACTGGCAATATCTCTACGAGCTGGTGCACCGCTCCAACACTGTCATACGCAATGTAAAGGATATGCCGGTGAGTCAGGAAACCATCGACCGGGTCACGGGCGAGGCAAAATTTTTGCGGGCCATGGCCTACTTCCGTATGCTTAACTGCTGGGGCGGAGTGCCATATTACGACGAAAGCTGCGACATCAACGAGCAGTTTGCCAGCCTCAACGCTCCACGCAGCTCAGCCGATGAAATACGCCGCCACATCATCGACGACCTTACCGAAGCCATCGGAAAGCTCCCGGTGAGCTGGGATGCCGCCGATCTCGGACGCGCCACTAAAGGAGCCGCCTACGCATTGCGCGGCAAGGTCTATCTTTTCAACCGACAATGGGAGGAGGCAATCTCCGACTTCGAGGAGATTGTCTATAACCGCGGCAACAATTACGGCTACTCGCTGCATCCCGATTACAACGAGCTATTCCGTCTCTACAACGGCAAACACAGTCAGGAAATGATATTTTCCATACAGTCAATCGATGGAAACACCGCAGGATACGCACTCAACATCGTAGGCTACTTCGGCAACAAGTCGACCATGCGCCTGATTGCGAGCAACTGCATAGTGCCATCCACACGTCTTGTCGACATGTATGAAAACAGCGACGGCTCACCCTTTGACTGGGATGACCTGTTTCCCGGCTTTAACGACGGCGGCTCAAAGCTCCGCCGCAGATACATGAGCGTTGCCATCGACCAGGGAAGCACAAAAGTGACTGACCTGCTTGAATGCGACACCACCAAAGTTATGGACGCCTACCGCAAGCGCGACCCGCGCCTTTGCCTGAATGTCATCACCCCCTACTCCCACTATCTCGGCACCGACGCCGGTTCCACCCCGATGGACAAACAGTTCGTGCTTGCCGACGCCTCAAAGGGGGGCGCGCCGATGGAGGCAATGGCCTTTATCCGCAACTCCGAAGGATGGAATTCCTACTTCTGGCGCAAATGGATACCTACCGGCAATCTCGACGGATACTGGGGAGAATACAACCGCACGCCCTACGAATTTCCGCTGATACGCCTTGGCGACGTAATACTCATGCTTGCCGAGGCTTACAACGAGAGCGGCGCAACAGCCAAAGCGATTGACGAAGTAAACAAGATACGCGCCCGCGCAGGAATGCCCGGCCTCAACAGCGGCCCCGCATGGCTCTCGGTCAGCAACAAAGAGGAAATGGCCGAACGCATACGCCGCGAACGTGCATTCGAACTTGCAGGCGAAGGGCAGCGATATTGGGATCTGCGTCGCTGGGGGCTGCTCCGACAGTCGGTCACCGACGCCACCGACATATTCGGCGACCTGATGTATACCCGCTCCTATCAGCCACGCCACGAATTATGGCCCATACCGCTTGTGGAGATGGAGCGCAACACCAACCTCACTCAGAACGAAGGCTGGTAGCAAAGAGACACTGCACAAATTTCTCATTCTCAATCTTTCCGACCGACAGGCATTGCCTCTACACGCAATGCCTGTTTCCTTTACTTGCCCCTGTCGGCAACCGTTTTTGAGCCTCACAGCAACCCGGCGCATCATTTTTTATTGTATTTTTGCACCGTCAACAAATACAATTGCTTATATGACAGGGTCAATAAAAATACGGAATTACGCCGACACACTGTTCTTCAGCGAGATCGACCACGACACCTTCTGCGAATACCGCCTGCCGGGTCACGGACTGATGTGGGTAAGGTCAGGCCGGATGGAGATAACCTCTCCGGCAGGGACAGTCACAGCCGAGCCCGGCCGGTTCATATTCTGGCAACGCGACTGCGCGTCGACAATGAAGAAGCTGTCAGACGGCAACACTCCCTTCCGCTCCATAGCCATGACCCTGCCGCGCGAGCATCTGAAATCATATTTCCGCGACCACGTGACATTGGGCCGTCTACGCAGCAAACCTGAACCGATAGGAGGCACTGCCGTGCTTCTTCCTGTCACAATCAGGCTCGAGAGCCTTTTCTACTCTCTGCTCCCCTACTCCGAGCGCGACATCGGGCCCACCGTCGAAACAACGGCAGAAAAAGTGTCGGAGGCCATCGCCACCCTGCTCGCAATCGACGAGCGATTCTACCCCACGCTGTTTGATTTTCACGAGACATGGAAAATCGACCTCTACGAATTCATGAAAGCCCACTTCACCGAGGATATGGGCATCGAGGAATTCGCCCACTACTCCGGACGCAGTCTCGCCACATTCAAGCGCGACTTTGCCAAAATCAGCGACCTAACACCGCAGCGTTGGCTGATCGAACAGCGGCTGCTGCTCTCGGCCCGCATGATTGCCGAAGGAGAGAAGCCGTCGGATGTATGGCCAAAGGCAGGATTCAAGAACAAAGCGCACTTCTTCCGGTCGTTCCGCGACAGGTTCGGCCGTACCCCGTCGGAATACCGTAAAGCCAACGAAATATGAAATTGAAATCATCAGCGGCTGCTCTGCTCATTGCCACAGCCGCAACCGTCACATCGTGCAGCGACACAGAAAACAAAACAGACAGACCAATGGATAAGACAACACTGACATTTAACGTAGCCGACAACGTGCGCACCGAGAAAGTGCATTTCAAAAACCGTTTCGGCATAGAACTTACAGGCGACATGTATATCCCGAAAGATATTGGCGGCGACAGCCGGCTGCCGGCGATAGCCGTATGCGGCCCGTTCGGAGCGGTCAAGGAACAGGCATCCGGCTATTGGGCCAACAGGCTCGCAGCCGAAGGGTTCATCACGCTGGCTTTTGACCCGTCATTCACCGGCGAGAGCGGCGGCGAACCCCGTTTCGTATCATCGCCCGACATCAACACAGAAGACTTTTCTGCGGCCGTCGACTATCTGATGTCACGCGATGACGTCGACAGCGGCAACATCGGCATCACCGGAATATGCGGATGGGGCGGCATAGCCCTGAACGCCGCGGCCGCCGACACCCGCATCAAGGCCATAATGCCGGTAACGATGTATGACATGCACCGGGTGACCGCCAACGGATATTTCGACGCCGACGACTCCGCAGCCGCCCGCGACAGCATGCGGCAACGACTCAACGCACAACGCAACGCCGATTTCGCCTCGGGCGAATATATGCTTGCCGGCGGTCTGCCGGACGAGCGTCCCGCCGAACCGCAATTTTTAGCCGATTACTGGGATTACTACAAGACCGAACGCGGCTATGCCGCAAACTCACTCAACAGCAACGGCGGCTGGAACACCACCTCAGCCATTTCATGGCTCAACACTCCCCTGCTTGCCTACGCCGGAGAAATCACCGCTCCGGTAATGATACTGCACGGAGAGAACGCTCATTCGCGCTACTTCGGCGAAGATGCTTTCAAGCTGCTCAAAGGCGACAACAAACAGCTGACAATCGTGCCCGGCGCCACACACTGCGACCTCTATGACGGAGGCCCGCGCCACGACATGATACCCTGGGATACAGTCATCGCATTCTTCAACACCAATCTTCAAAACTGACATATCAACTACTTATGAAAACGATAAAAGATCTGGAATTCGGGGGCGAACGTCCGCTTTACGCCCTTCACGGCGCACGGCTTGAGAATGTCACGATACATCCCGGAGAGTCAAGCATCAAGGAAGGCTCCGACATCGAGGCCGTCAACTGCCGGTTTGAGGGGAAATATGTGTTCTGGGAGGTCACGGATTTCACTGTGCACAACTGCTATTTTGCCGAAAGCGCACGCTCGAGTCTGTGGTATTCGCGCGGCTGCCGCATGATTGACTGCAAGGTCGACGCACCCAAACTGTTCCGCCGCATGCAGGGTATATATGTTGAAAACACCGATTTTCCCAACGGTGAACAGTTTCTGTGGGACTGCCGCGACATCGAGCTCCGCAATGTGTCGATAGGCAACTGTGACTATGTGTTCATGCACAGCGAGAATATACGTATTTACAACTACCGACAGGACGGCAACTATGGCTTCCAGTATGCAAAGAATGTCGAGATACGCAATGCGGTCATCAACTCGAAGGATGCTTTCTGGGAGGCGGAAAATGTCACAGTCTACGACTCGGAAATCAATGGCGAATATCTTGGCTGGTATGGCAAAAACCTGCGCTTCGTGCGCTGTCATCTCACCGGCGAGCAGCTGCTGTGCTATGTCGACGGCCTTGTGCTTGAGGACTGCACTTTTGGTGAAGACGCCAATCTGCTGTTTGAATATTCCACTCTCGACGCGACTGTCAAGGGTCATCTGACAAGCGTGAAAAATCCAACAAGCGGACGGCTCCGGGCCGGCTCAATCGGTGAGATAATCATCGATGAAAACATAAAGCAGCCCGCCGACTGCCGGATCACTGTCGGGAAGCAATAGTCTGTGGCACCTCCATGTGGAGCGTTTCCATGAAGCGCCTTACCACTTCGGGGCGTCCGGTATATTTGCCGCGGTCTTCACTGAGTTTGCACGTATCACTGTAAAACGGTCACTGCTCGGTGATTTTCGCGGCCACGAGTTTTATTACAATATTAAGCGGCGTCACACCGGGAAAATCATTTGTGAAATGAGTGCCGATGCCGAACGACGGCTGACAATACTTCAGCGCATAGCGGTTAAGTCCGATTGCGCTGTCGGTTGTCAGCCCATTGCTGAATATTACCTGCTTTGTCAGCGGGTCGATGCCGAGCGAACGGTATTTGTCGGCGATAAGGCGTATCTGCTCACAATTGTCACCGCTGTCGACACGCAGCCCTTTGAACAGACGGGCGAAATCTTCCGAGAAATTCAGGCTGAAAATGTTCCAGCCGTAGGTGTCGTAAAGGAATGTGCCCAATGCACCCCGGAATGTGTTTCGCCAAAGATCCATCGCTATATGGTTGGCCATGAGCGGACCGTACATGGCCGCAATGGCGCATACGAATTCATGAGCCATTGTGCCCACCGGCGTGACATCATGCTTCATGGCCAGATACAGATTGCTCGTGCCGGCAAACACACCGCTGTGACTGCGTGAGCGCGAGCAGTCGGTCATCGCTCTCAGCAGAGTGTCCTCGGCCTGAAACGACAACCGGCGGCGCGTGCCGAAGTCGCTGAACACGCACCCCGCGTCGAGGAGCCGTTCGGCCTTATGGTATGACCTGTGGTAGAAATCTTCATAATCGACTGTGGCAGCCTGTCCGGTCATGATGAAGTAAAGTTCCGAAATTATGGCAAGCACTTTCACCTCAAGCATGATGGTATCAGCCCACAATCCTTCGAAAGTCACCGACAAGTGGCCAGACGCATCCTGACTGACACTCACCCACCGTCGGTCGTAGCGAAAGCCGCGCAGATAGGTCATGAACCACCCGGGGATATATGAGCTTCTGTGCCGCAGAAAAGCCATCTCTTCTTCAGTTATCACAAGGCTTTCAAGCATCTCTACCTGCTCCTGAAGTGCCTTGCCGAAACCCGGAGGATAGACTGTGTTGTTTCTGTCAATAAATTCATACCTAACCCTTGCGCGCGGGAAATTTCTTATTACCGCGCAACACATGGTAAACTTATAGAGGTCATCGTCAGTGAAATGAGTTATTATCCGTCGCATCTGAGCATTGTTTTTATAGAACCATCTTATGGGTAACAACCGGATAGGCGCTCCGGTTTATACGAAAAGAAGAAACCGGCATATATCATTCGTATCGGGGATATATGCCGGCTTCTTAATGAGAGTATCATGTCAGCCATCGGTGCCGGAGCACCTCATGGCCGAGAAAAATCAGTTAACGCGGATTTTGCGCACCTTGTTGCCCTGGCGCTGGATGTAGATGCCGGGGGTCGGATTGACTACGCGCACGCCCTGGAGGTTATAGTATTCAACGGGAGCTTCTTCGGGAGATGTCTCAACCGAGCCTACTCCTGAGATATATACGCCGTTGTCCTGGAATTTACCGTTGCCGAGGCCTTTATAGATATGACCGTGCTCGGGAGTCACGTCACCAGTCTGATCGCCGTTGCCGTTATTGAACACAACTCCGGTTGTACCTGTGGGGCAGGTGTACATGTAGATGTCAGCAGCAATCTGAGTCATCTCAACACCGGGCCACTCGGTCGCATTGACTGACCAGTGGTGGATTTTTACAGTGCTCCAGTTGGTCACCGAGTTGTCATAGTAAACGGTGATGCCTTCGGGCTCGGGCTGCTTCTCTGCTTTTGTAAAGGTCACATTTCCGGTTTTGGTCTCGGTGTCAGATGAAGCGCTCCAGCTTACGGTCACGCTTTCGCCTACTTCCATGTTGTCGCCAAGAGTGAAAGTCGCGGTAGTGCCGTTGATTGCGGTCTGGCTGCCGTTACCGATCTTATACCATGCCGAAACTGCATTTGACACAGTGGCGGTGACAGTGACATTGTCATAGAAGGTG
Organism: Muribaculaceae bacterium Isolate-002 (NCI); assembly: GCA_004102805.1. Taxonomy (GTDB): domain Bacteria; phylum Bacteroidota; class Bacteroidia; order Bacteroidales; family Muribaculaceae; genus JAGBWK01. The sequence continues at coordinate 18,505 of SCEG01000001.1, read as the reverse complement.
CCGCCGTTGGGCGAGAATTTCACAGAGGGAGTCTTGGCTACAGTGACATCGATTTTCGAAGCATTGTCAGTTCCGTTGTATTCGAAGAATGTATCCTCAGTGATGCCTGAGATATCGCCGGTCTGAGCACCGTTACGGTTGAAGATTACGTCTAAGGGCTCAGAGTCATCAACAGTAGCGTAGTAGAATTCACGGCCGTCAATGGTTACAGTCTCTGTCAGCTTCTTGCCGGGCCATTCGCCGAACAGTTTGCCGTTGGCATTCCATGCGTAGAGGTTGGTACCTGAGATATCGGTGTTGTTTTTGCCTGTCACGTAGATAGTGATGGTGGCATTAGGGTCAACTTTTTTGTAGACCGCGTTGCCCTGGAAAGTCTCGCCGGTTGTTGAAGTAGCGCCCCAGCTGATGGTCACGCTTTCGCCAAATGCCATGTCCTGACCGATAGTAAGGACTTCGGCAGTGCCGGGGATGAGTGTTTTCTGAGCGTTGTTGCCGACTTTGACCCAACCGCTCGCTGCGGTTTCGTTGAGAGCTGCGGTAACGGTCATTGTCTCGGTCTTGAAAGAGCATCCTGCGGGAGAGAGTGTTACAGCAGCTGAACCGATGGCATCGTCGGAGGTGTAGTATTCGGTGGTGCCGGGGTCGGTGAACTGGGGATTGCCGCCGTGAGCCACGGGAGAGGTGGTGTAGATGAACATGCCGTCAACACCGACCTTACCGCCTGTCCAGTCTTTTACGAGCACGCGGAGCTGACCCTGAGTTTGGGGAGCGTCGACAGTGATAGAGCCACCGGCGGGAGTGTATGACTGGCCTGTAACGAGGTCAACGTATGTGCCGGCGGGAACATCGGTGAATGTAGCTCCGCCGTTGAGAGCTACAAGAGCGTAAGAGTCTTTGTAGGCGCGTTTGAAAGCATATCCGCCGTTGGCAGAGCAGCCGTCCCAGGTGTACTGGCCTTTGCGGAGCGCTGGAACAGCGGCACGGATCTGATTAAGACGGATGATGTGCTGCGACAGGTCGCCGTTGAGAGTCTGTGCCACATTGCCAGATGCGGTGAATGTGCCGAAATCGGAAGCATTGACTTCACCTTCGAGGTAGGCACCGAAGTAGGCGCGGCCGGAATTGGCGAGAGCCAGCTGCGGGCCTTTGTCAATGGTCACACCTTTTTGGAATTCGACCTCAGAACCGTAATATATACAGGGAATACCGCGGAATGTGAACATCAGCGAGAGGTTTTCGGCCCACTGTGCCGTTCCGCCGTTGAAGCGCACACCATCATTGGGGCCGGGGCAGTAGTCATGTGAGTCAACATACACTACGTTCCACGATGCGTCATTGTAATAGTGGTCGCCTTCCTGAGCTATACGCACTGCCTGACCGGCGCTGTTGAAGTTATAGTGCATCGGAAAGTCGATTACGTTGAAGCCGGAAGCCTGTGAGTAGTCCGGTTCATGCCACTCACCGTTTTTCATGAACACGTTGTCTGAGTCGTGTACAGTGCCGGGGTCTTTGAGACAGGTAAGCATGTTACCCAGGGGAGCGGCGCCTTCAGGTACTTCCTGTTTTGCCCACCACGCCGCATCGTAGGTGTTCCATTCAGACACAAGCGACGGGTCAGATTTCCATGTGTAGTAATGGCTTGAGAGCAAATGCTGGTCGCGGTAGATTACACCACCGTAGCGTGCGCAGCATTCGCCGAACATGTAGAAGGGAGCCTGATTGAGACGTTTGTTCTTATATTTTTCACCGAGTTCAACAAAACGCGGAATGAATGCGGAGTTGAAAGTAAGCGGAGCGATATGTCCCGTGGTATCGATACGGAATCCGTCGACACCCATCTCGATGAATTTGCCGTAGCACTTCACGAGGTAATCGACAACGGCTGGGTTTTCAGTGTTCAGGTCGACACAGTCGCCGGCAATCTGACCCCACCAGCGGCTGGGATCGTCCCAGTTCCATGAAGTGGACAGATGGTGCCAGTAGTTTTTGTTGTCATGATTCTGGCCATCGGTGTTCTTGAGATATTTGAAACGTTCCGAATACTGTGTTTTTTCACCCGAGTTGGGGAGATCCCAATATGCGGCACCACCGAGTTTTTCCTGATCGGGAAGAAGACTGGCCTCTATGTTGGCCTGATTGCGGATATCCTGTGAACGGTCGAAGAGGTGGCAGAAATAGTTTTCGCCGAAGTTGCCGGTATGCTGGAGCACGATGTCAAGGACTATCTTGAGCCCTTTGGCATGTGCGGCGTCAATAAGAGCCTGGAAATCGACATCTTCTTCCGAGCCCCATTCCTTGCGGCTTTCGTAGCGGAGATCGACTTTCGAGAAGTCCATCGCATGATATCCGTGATAGTCGAAGCCTGAAGCATTCTGCACAACGGGAGTAATCCAGATGGAGGTGAAGCCGAGAGCCTTGATATAGTCGAGTTTCTCGATAAGTCCCTTGAAGTCACCACGCCACGCAGGATCGTTGTTTTCCTTCTGGTTGGCAACTCCGTCCCAACAAAGAACATTGTTCTTGGGATCACCGTCGTAGAAACGGGTTGTCATGGCAAAATAGATTGTCTCGTCGCGGAAGTCGGTGCGCTCATCATTGAATGATGACGCCGCTGACGGCAGTACTGTCATAAGCGCGACAGGCAACAAAAGCCATTTCGTTAACTTTTTCATTGTAAGAGTTAAATTAAACTGTTGATTAAAAATGTAAGTAGATATATTAAAGCCTTATACAAAGAAGCTATAATTCATCATATTAGATCTTAGACGCAAAGATAGTGATTTTTAATTAAAAATTAGTTTTTTAAAGTTACAATGCGTTTACAAACCACGCCATCACAAAAGAAATATACAAATATTCCGAAGATGGTTTTACCGGCATTGTATTGCGGATGCCGGGAGTTATTGCTACATTTGCATAAAGAATAAGCACAATGGATATCAGACAATATGCAATAGCATCGGCACAACGCACCGATGCCGCCTTGTCCTCGGGCGACATTGAGGAAGCGATACGTATTTCCGGCGAGGCCACCGCAACGCTTGACGCCGAATGGACGCGACTCTACAATAATGGTGACAGCGGGTGTGACAATGCGCTGACTGCCGGCAATTTCATCGCATGCCGTCATCTGTGCGCGCTCTCTCAGGCCGGCGCCTGCGATGAAGCATTCGCAATGGGCGCCATGCTGCTTTACCGCAGCACTCTGGCGCGCGCAAAATCGGCCGAACTCGCACAGTCTCAGCTCGACATTCTGTGCTGCCTGCTTTCAGCGGCTCTTGAAACGGGAGACAACCGCGGCTACACTTCTGCGACAGCCGACGCCGACGAGTTAGACCATTTCGCACATATAATATCATACATCTCTTCCATGCTTTACGCATTTTACAGGGAGGTGGGCGACAGCCGCCCTGACTCGTCAATACTTGAAGAGGCATATTCCTTACTGCAACAGATGCAGGAGCTCGGGGCGGTGCAATATCCTGTCATACGCATCAATGATTGCGACATCCCGTCGGGCGACATCAAGGCTATACTCCCCGACCTGCTCGGACGCAGCAAAGCCCTCGGCCTTCTGAAGGCGGAATAAAAGTGTTTTCACATTATTATTGATATATATTATACATAAGTATACATTATTATATTATAAAGAGAGAGCAATATGAGAAATCCCCTCCCCGAGTAAGATATACGGGAAGGGGATTTCTCATTTGGTTATAAAATCTATATTCAGAACAGGTAAGCAAGAGTGATTGTCCACGAGCGGTTCTTGCCTTTGAAATTAAGATTTTTGAGGTCATCGACAGCATCCGAGCCATGAAGGGCGTTGGCCGAATTTGTAAGACCGAAGCCATAGCTGGCCGCAACCTGAATTTTGTTGAGCAGTTGCACGCCGGCACCGATGTTCCAGGCGAAGTCAAATTTGCGGCTGTTCCACGCATCCTTGAAATTCTGCTTCGAACAAAGGAATGAGAAGTCCGGACCGGTGGTGAGGAACGGGGCTATGATTTTGCCTGTGCCGAGAATGGACATTTTCCATTTGAAATTGATGGGTATATCAATATAACCGCGATGGTCAGTATCGGAGATGTTGCCGGCATTGTCGTAAACATCAACCGAACGCTGGGCATAAAGGACTGATGCGTCAAAACCGAGGTTGATGACAGGCACAGTGAACTCAGCCATGACACCGCCAGTGAAGCCGGCACGGTTGTCAGAATCGAATGTTGATTTGTCAAAGCTCAGTTTGTTGACAGCGACACCGGCTTTCACACCGAAACGGAACTGAGCCTGCGCACCTGCAACTGAAACCATCGCCAACAACATGGCAACGAAAAGGTGACGGAATTTTTTCATTTTCATTATAATTAATTAAATAATAAGTAGACTATATTATGGTAATTTATATTAAGTAAATCATAAAAATTATTACGTATATCATGGATTTAAAAACTTTTTATTATCAGCGGCGCTTTTTCCACTCATCTTCAGTCGTGTAGGTTACTACACTCCTTCATCTTCGAGCAAAAATCGCTCGAAAAATCACTCCCTGATAATATAAAATAATTTTTACGACTTACTTACAGCGTGCAAATATAACAATTCTAAGTTGTATATTTGCAGTTGAAACCAAATTTTTTATAAATCATGACAGCTGACGAACGTTTGAAAACCGAAGAAAAAATCGTATCCATGTTAAAGATGGTATATGACCCCGAGATACCTGTCGACATCTACAGCCTCGGACTGGTATATAAAATCGACCTTGATGATGACGGCAATCTTGTAATCGACATGACAATGACAGCGCCCAATTGTCCGATGGCAGATTTTATCGTAGATGACGCACGATATAAACTTGAATCAATCGAAGGGGTGAAATCCGTCACAATAAATGTAGTTTTTGAGCCGGAATGGAACAAAGACATGATGACTGAAGAGGCAAAGCTCGAGCTCGGACTTCTGTAGCCGGCACAAATAAAAAATATTGAAATTTATAGAATACACAAAACCAAACGACTGTAATACAAACGTTTAAACTCTTAAAATATAGACTATAAAATAGACTATCATACTGAAATCATGTGTCAGAAACCGATTTATTTCATATCCGACCTGCACCTTGGCTCAACCTACGACCCGAATTCACGTCAACGTGAACGACTCGTGACGGAGTTTCTTGAAAGCATCGCCGACACGGCGGGAACCATATATCTGGTAGGCGACATACTCGACTATTGGTATGAATACCGCACCGTTGTGCCGCGGGGCTACGTGAGGTTTTTCGGCGCGTTGGCCGCGTTGGCCGACAAGGGGGTGAAAATCACATGGTTCATCGGCAACCACGACATCTGGCTTTTTGATTACCTGCGCGACGAAATCGGAATTGAAATCATTGACGGTCAATTGGTAACCGAGATTTATGGCAAACGATTTCTGATATCGCATGGCGACGGTGTTGGCAAACTCCCGAGAGGATTCAGATTTATACGAAGCGTATTCCGTAACCGCGTATGCCAGAGGCTATATGCCTCGATACATCCGAGATGGACCATACCGTTTGCTCTCAAATGGTCAAGCCACAGCAGAAGTAACGAGAAAGCCCTGCCTCCCTTTGACATATCTTCCGACCCTCTTGCTGAATATGCCCGCGAATGGCAGACAAAACACCCGCATGAACATATCGATTATTTTGTTTTCGGTCACAGACACATCATGGTTGACCGCGAACTTGACGATGGCGCCAAAGTAATTATTTTGGGCGACTGGCTCAAACATTTCAGCTATGGATATTATGACGGCGAGAACTTCTCTCTGCATCATTTTAAATCAAAAATGCAATAATATTCATATTTGCATCTATATCTTAACATTATTTCACATTTCGCCAATAATATTCAAATCCAATACCAACAAACTAATTATCAAATACATATAAGTAAATAAACAATAGTACAATAATTCAAAGACACAAAAAACATGTTAGAAAACATATAAATTTGTTTGGTTTACACAATTATTCATGCGACATTTGCATCACAAACCTAAAAACAATCTTTTTTACCTTAGAAATTGTACCTATTGGAAACCATAAAAGGGAGCTTCGAGACGAAGTTCCCTTTTTATTTTTGTACATACCGACTGCTTATCGGCAATAATTTGTATATTTGCATTAAGAAACTGTTTAAATTTATATGATACAGATTTTGAGAAGGATTGTCGGATTGATTTTTGTTTGTGATGAGGGAGCGTAGCCGTAGCTACGTGACCGAAGAATAAACAAAAAGACACCGACAAGACTCTCTAAGGCAAAGTGATATGAATTTTAAACAGTTTCTAAGAAACCTGTTATGGAAAAAATCGACAAAAACATAGTCATCATACTTGCGTCGGGTAGCGGAAGCCGTTTCGGCGCAAGCCTGCCGAAGCAATACTGCAATCTGGGCGGCCGGCCGCTGCTGATGCGCACCATCGACCGGTTTGCTGAAGTCATTCCGGCCGAAAATATACTTATAGTGATAGACAGCGCGATGGAAGGCTTATGGAAATCTCTGTGCGAAAAAGAGAGGTTTGCATCGCCATGCGTGACATTCGGCGGAAACACGCGCACTGAGTCTCTTGCAAAAGCGCTGAGCGCCCTTGCCCATTGTCCGGACGACACGATAGTCATGATACACGACGGAGCGCGTCCGCTCGTCAGCAAGGATCTGATACATCGCATGGCATCGATACCCGAAGGATATGAAGGTGCAGTGCCTGCCGTGCCCGTCACCGACACGCTGCGTCATATCGAAGCCGACGGCGACAGCGCCACCGTGGCGCGAAGCGAATATGTCGCAGTGCAGACCCCGCAGTCATTCACCATCGGCACACTGCGAAAATCGTTTGCCGACTACAGCAGGCACTCCGTCACCGACGACGCCACTATGGTGCAGAATGTCACCGGCGGGAAAATAGCGCTTATCGACGGCGAGCACGGCAATATCAAAGTCACCAACCCCATTGACATGGCGATAGCCGAGACCCTGCTCAACCTGAGTCAAACCACAGAGGACAGACCTCATTGTTAACAGATAAACCTCACCGACTTGGACTCATTATTCAGGCTTGACATAAAATATCTGAAAGGAATAGGCCCGGCGCGTGCCCAGCTTCTCGACAAAGAGCTCGGAATAAAGAACTACTACGACCTGCTCCACCACTTCCCCTCCCACTATATCGACCGCTCGCGCATATATCGCATCGCCGATATCAACGGAGAGATGCCCTACGTGCAGCTGCGCGGACGGTTTGTGTCATTTGCCGAGCAGGGAGAAGGGGCGAAACGCCGGCTTGTGGCACTGTTTTCCGACGGCAGCGGCGTAATCGAAATCGTATGGTTCAACCGCATAAGGCAGATCTCCGAAGCTTACACCCCCGGCAACGAGTATATACTTTTCGGCAAGCCCAATCAGTTTAACAACCGCTGGAGCATAGTACATCCCGAGGTAGACACAACGGCATCGATAGCGGCCACCACCGGTATGCGCGGAGTTTATCCGCTCACAGAGAAACTGCGCAACCGCGGCATATCATCGCGAACGTTCCACACCTGGATACAGACCGCACTGTCAGCCATAAAGATGCTCAACGACCCGATACCGGGCGACATTCTCGCCCGATACAGACTCATAGGCGCACTCGAAGCGTTGCGCACGGTGCACAATCCGGCGTCGGCACAAATGCTGCAACAAGCCAGGCTACGGTTAAAATTCGAGGAACTGTTTCTGCTCCAGCTCAACATACAGCGCTACGCCCGACGGCGCAAGCATACGCTCGCCGGCTACAGGTTCGCACACATCGGCGAAAACTTCAACTCATTTTACTTCAACCGCCTGCCGTTTGAACTCACCGGCGCACAAAAACGAGTAATAAAAGAGATACGCGCCGACATGGGATCCGGACGACAGATGAACCGGCTTCTGCAGGGCGATGTCGGGTCGGGAAAAACCCTTGTGGCTCTGTTGTGCATGCTCATAGCGCTTGACAACGGTACGCAAGCCTGCCTGATGGCGCCGACCGAGATACTCGCCACGCAGCACTACGAGACATTGTCGGGGCTTGTGGCGCCGCTTGGTATCAATGTAAAACTCCTGACAGGATCGACGCGCAAGAAAGAGCGCGACATCATCGACCGGCAGCTTGCCGACGGCTCGCTCCACATACTCGTAGGAACACATGCCGTGATAGAAGACCGTGTGCAGTTCAGGCAACTCGGCTTCGTCGTAATCGACGAGCAACACCGCTTCGGCGTCGTGCAGAGAGCCAGGTTGTGGAAAAAAAGCGCGGTGCCTCCGCATGTGCTTGTCATGACAGCGACACCAATACCGCGAACGCTGGCAATGACGATTTACGGCGACCTTGACGTGTCGGTGATTGACGAGTTGCCGCCCGGCCGCAAACCGATTGTGACACTGCTGCGATATGAAGACAGACGATATGACGTCTACAAATCAATTGGCGCGCAGCTGCGTGCCGGCCGCCAGGCCTATATCGTCTACCCTCTCATAAAAGAGAACGAGAAGCTCGACCTGAAAAGTCTTGAAGAAGGATACGAGACCATACGCGAGACATTTCCGTCATATCGCGTAGCTTTCGTGCACGGACAGATGAAACCGGCGGAAAAGGACCGGCAGATGAATCTCTTTGCCACTCATCAGGCCGACATACTTGTAGCGACGACAGTGATAGAGGTCGGAGTCAATGTGCCCAACGCCACCACGATGGTGATAGAGAACGCCGAACGGTTCGGGCTGTCGCAGCTGCATCAGCTCAGAGGACGCGTGGGGCGTGGAGAGGGACAGAGCTATTGCGTGCTGATGTCGAAACACAAGATAGCCGCCGACACACGCAAACGCCTCGAACTGATGACATCGACCACCGACGGATTTCTTATCGCCGAAGCCGACCTCAAGATGCGCGGCCCCGGCGACCTCGAAGGCACCATGCAGAGCGGCATGATACTCAACCTCAACATAGCGTCGCTCGCAACCGACGGGCAGATAGTGCAGATGGCCCGCGACGCGGCCGACAGTCTGCTTGACACCGATCCGGAACTGACACAGGCAGAGCACGCACGTCTGTCAAAACTCATAAATCTGATTTTTGACAGAAAAATCGATTTCAGCCTCATAAGCTGAACAAACCATAATATATGTTGTAAAACATATAACAACACAACCATCTGATTTAAAACAAAATAGGCGGTCATTTCAAATCATTTGCACTTTATTTACATTTTTTAAACGCCTGATATTTCGATAATTTGAGAAAAGTGTGTAAATTTGGGGTATCTGTTACCACGAGTCACACCATAAAGGTCACATCTCTTTACAGAGCGGCTCCGTAAAACGACCTGATCATCAATGGAAAAATCTTTAATCATCATTAAGCCATCAGGCTTGCAACGCGGTCTTGCAGGGAATGTCATTGAGCGTTTCCAGCGCAAAGGATTACAAATCAACGGCATCAAAATGATGCAGCTTGACGAGGCAATACTTCGCAGTCATTACGCCCACCTGACCGACCGGCCGTTCTTCCCGCTGATACTCAAATCAATGATGGCATCGCCCGTCATCGTGATGGTATTGTCGGGCGAAGATGCAATTTCCGTGATAAGAGATATGACAGGCGCCACCAACGGGCGCAAAGCAGCCCCGGGGACAATACGCGGCGACTTCAGCATGAGCGGGCAGGAAAACATAATCCATGCCTCTGACTCTGCGGAAAGCGCGGTTGCGGAGATTGCCCGCTTCTTCAAGCCTGACGAAATTTTTGACTACAAACCGGCGCATATAGAATATCTGTATGCCGACGACGAAATAACCGAATAACCTACATTAACTCCTCACTCTAAAGAATAATGCAGCTTAAATCAATCGCAAAAACATTAGCATCGCTTGCAGCAATACTGGGAATAGCGGCCAATGCCGACGCGCAGACCTACCGCCTTCCGGGAGAGCACACCGACCAGCACCGCGACCTCATAGCAGGCCAGGTCAACATCAACAACCAGATCAAGGTAGAGACAACACAGCAATTTCTTGACAATCTCTTTGAGAATGAAGAGGAGCCGGAAATGGATATTTACACCGAAGGATGGGATTCGAAACTTGTCAACGCATACGCCGGCATGGACGTGCCCGACACCCACACTATCGATGTATCGAAATTCTGTATGCCACACCCCGGATATGTGACCTCACCATACGGCTACCGCAAACGTTTCCGCCGCATGCACAAGGGAGTCGACCTGAAGCTCTATATCGGCGATACCATACGCGCTGCATTTGACGGTCGTGTGCGCCTGACCAACTTCGAGCGCCGAGGCTATGGGTATTATGTCATCGTACGTCACACCAACGATCTGGAAACCGTCTACGGACACCTTTCGAAATTTCTCGTAGAGCCCGACCAATATGTCAAAGCCGGCGACCCTATAGCCCTCGGCGGAAACACCGGACGCTCCACCGGACCGCATCTCCATTTCGAGACCCGCTACATGGGTTATGCCATCAACCCGTCGGCAATCTTCGACTTCGCAAACCAGACCGTGCACACCGACACCTACACATTCACCAAGTCGACATATCAGGATGCACGCAACTACGATCCGGCGGCAAATACAGAATACGCCAAGGTCTACAACCAGAACAATCCCCGCCCCACCGCAGCCGCAAGCGCCTCAGCTAAAAAATCGGGCAGCAAGTCGTCATCAGGAGCGACTACCTACAAAGTCAAGAAGGGTGACACCCTGGGCGCAATCGCAGCCCGTCACCACGTGACTGTGCGGCGTCTCTGCCGGCTCAACGGCATCAACACGAAAACAAAACTACAGATCGGACAACGTCTCAAAGTAAAATAACCGGATAAAACACGGCGGCCACCGAATCACGGTGGCCGCCGTTGTTTATCCGCATATCCGGAATAGATTACGGTCAACAAATCGTCAGGGCTGGCGCATGAGATTTAACTATCCTTAAAGACTTTGTACAGATATTCAGTGCTCCACATACATTTTTTGCGTCTTCGTTTAAGGCTGAGTTTATCGTTCTGCTTTTTAAGCATTTCCAATGCATACTTGCGCATCGCTGAAAAATTGACAGCGCCATTCTTGGCGCGTACGCGGCACATATCTTCCCGAAACGTCACGTCGAGATGCCAGTGCAGTTTGTTCTCGATACCCCAGTGCGCACGAATACGCATCGCATAGTAAGAAGCCTCATCTTTCTCCACGCTGCTGAGATAGTAGATTGTTTCACGCGAGCGGGCACCGTTCTCAGTACGCTCACGCTCCATCTTTATGATACGTTTAAGACCGGGCCACTTCTCGTACATTCCCTCCTGTTCCAAAAGTGTCGTATCCATAATTGAACAGGTTCTCTTCTCAACTCTTCCGTGCCACTTTTCCTCGGTTGTGTATACCGATATTGGAGTAGTGCTACTAAAGATACTTTCCGTCAAGCCCTTGAGTATCGGCTGATTGTCTTTAAGCGCCATCAGATAGTCGCCGCCCTGGAGTATGATCTGTTCTGCGATATTACGGTGGGTCCCCATTGCGTCGACTGAAACCAATGCCCCTGTAAGCCATAAAGAGGACAATACGGACGGCAGAACCGTAAGTTCGTTGGTCTTGCCATCCACCGGCTTTTCGGCAACGCATATTTCTGTTTCAGATACCCACGCATTGAGGATATACAGTCCGTGGCATCCGGGACTCCTGGGATTTTCACCCCGCAGTTTCTTACCGTCAATGATGACCTGATTGCCGCACAGGGATTCGATTATGTGGCCTCGGCAGCAATCAAGACTTGCCCGGAGCTGAGCGGGATTGACAGACTCTACAACACGAAGTATCGTGTCACCGCATGGAACACCGTTGCAGAGTTTCAGCAATCCGGCGGCCTTGAATTCTTCCTCTCGGTCTGTAACCATATCCGATATGTCGTCACAGTCCTCACAATCACACAACACGCCGATGAGTGCCATTCGGAGCACATCCTCGAGCTCATGTTTAACCTTGCCCAAGTCGCGCGGGTCTTTTACTTTGCTGAAAATTTCTATTTGCATACCTCTAATATAACCATTTTCAGCAATATATGCAATATCTGAAAGTTTATTTCACATAATCAGGTGAATTTTTGACTGAATTTGAGTTAAATCTCATGCGCCAGCCCTGACAAATCGTAAACATGGCCAGGTGCCGCATAACAAAAGATAAAAACCGGGTCGAAAATTATGAGATAGCGAAAAACAAGTGGAAAAAATTGCTGTAAAATTTGGTCGTAGAGCGATTAAGTTGTAATTTTGCGGTCGGAAAAGCGTAATCTCTGGCGAGACAAGGTTGCTCGCGAATATTGCGCATTTGTTAACATTTTAAACAAAAAGTAAAATGGACTTGATTAAAGTAGCCGAGGAAGCATTTGCAACCGCAAAACAATTTCCGGAATTCGGCCCGGGCGACACTATTACAGTTGCATACCGCATCAAAGAGGGTAACAAAGAGCGTATCCAGCAGTACCGCGGTGTTGTAATCCGTATTTCAGGCGAAGGAAACAAAAAACGTTTCACCGTACGCAAAATTTCCGACAACATCGGTGTTGAGCGTATCTTCCCAATCGAGTCGCCGTTTATCGACTCAATCGTAGTCAACAAGTATGGTAAAGTACGTCGTGCGAAACTTTATTATCTGCGCAAACTTACCGGCAAAAAAGCTCGTATCAAAGAGCGCCGCGTAAACATTGCCAAATAATTGCCGGCTACCCAACCAACGAAAAGCATACGGAGAGAGCAATATTGTTCTCTCCGTTGTTTTTTTACATACGCCGGCTCACAGACTGACGGGAGAACTCAGGAAGCCGCCCGATTTTACCGACTGAGGAGTTGACAAAAGACTATAGACACGACATATAGCCGAGCCTGCTGCAATGGTGGCTGTATCTGTTACCGTGGTGAGGATGCGGTGAGACAGTAGCACCATTTCCGGTACGGTTTATGCGGGTTGATTTTATGGATTTTTATGTCGGTGGTGATGATAAAAAAGTAATATTTTGACGCATTTTTATCTAAAAGGTTGTAAATTTGCAGTCGATATCTACACTGTCAGACAAATGACAGTAAACATAAGCAAAAAACATCACCTATAGAGACCATTTCAACGCAAATGGCCGATGTCTAAACAACTAAAACAAACGCAGAACGATGAAACTTTTTGACCGTCTTACCCGCTGCGCAAAAGAAAATCCGCAACGCATAGTTCTTCCGGAGGGCACAGAACCCCGTACACTTACCGCCGCCAACCGCATCATCTCAGACGGTATAGCTAAAATAACACTCATCGGAGACCCCGAGGAGATTTACCACATGGCCAATGACATGAACCTCGAGCATATCAAGGATGCCGAGATTGTCAATCCGTGTGACGAGAAAGTGATTGACAAATATGCTCCCCTGCTTTACGAACTCCGCAAGACAAAGGGAATCACCGAGGAGGAGGCACGACTGACTACCGCCAATCCGCTTTATCTCGGATGCCTTATGGTCAAAGCCGGCGACGCCGACGGCCAGGTAGCCGGAGCGATGAACACTACCGGCAACGTGCTCCGCGCGGCATTTCAGGTAATCAAGACCCAACCAGGCATCAGCGTTGTGTCGGGAGCGTTTCTGATGCTTCTGCCCGAGGGGCTGAACTACGGAACCGACGGAATCCTGGTTTTTGCAGACTGTGCTGTTGTTCCCGACCCGAGCGCGCCTGAACTTGCGCAGATTGCCATATCAGCCGCACAGACCGCGAGAGATATCGCAGGCATCGAGCCCCGTGTTGCCATCTTAAGCTTCTCGACCAAAGGAAGTGCACGCCATGACCGCGTAGACAAAGTGATTGAAGCGACACGTATAGCGCATGAGATGAATCCCGACCTGATACTTGACGGCGAACTTCAGTCAGACGCGGCAATCGTGCCCAGCGTAAGCAACAAGAAGGCTCCCAACTCACCTCTGAGCGGAAGAGCCAATGTGCTGGTGTTCCCGTCGCTTGAAGTTGGCAACATAGCCTACAAACTCGTGCAGCGTCTCGGCAATGTAGAGGCTGTGGGTCCGGTGCTCCAGGGCCTTGCCGCTCCTGTCAACGATCTTTCGAGAGGATGCTATCCCGAAGATATCTACAAAACGATAATCATGACCTGCAACCAGGCAATCGGACTGAAGAACAAATAAAGACTCAAAAGAACCAAATAACAGACTGAAAAATGAAAATACTCGTGCTCAACTGCGGCAGCAGCTCAGTAAAATACAAGCTGATAGATACAGACAACGACTCCACAATGGCCGAAGGCGGAGTGGAGAAAGTGGGTCTTGACGGCACATTCCTCAAATATAAACGCCCGGACGGAACAAAAGAAACCATCGAACTCGGCAAAAGCGACCACAAGGCATCGGTGCTTGCGATACTCAATCTGCTTACCGACCCCAAAGAGGGCTGCATCAAGAGTTTCGACGAGATTGACGCCGTAGGCCACCGCGTGGTGCATGGCGCTGAAAAATTCAACAAGAGCGTGCTTATCACCGACGAGGTGATGCAGCAGATCAAAGACTGCTATGATCTGGCCCCGCTTCACAACCCCGCCAATGTGACCGGCATTGAAGCGATATCATCGATACTTCCGAATGTGAAACAGGTGGGAGTGTTTGACACGGCGTTCCACCAGACGATGCCTGCAAGCTCATTCATGTATGCGCTCCCCTATAAATTCTATACTGAGGACGGAGTTCGCCGCTACGGCTTCCACGGCACATCGCACCGCTACGTATCAGCGCGTGTGTGCGAGATACTCGGAGTCGACCCCGCCACTCAGAAAATCGTCACCTGCCACGTCGGCAACGGCGGCTCTATCACGGCGGTCGACGGCGGAAAGAGCGTAGACACCTCTATGGGTCTGACCCCTACAGAAGGCCTCATGATGGGAACCCGCGTGGGCGACATCGATGCCGGAGCGCTCACCTACCTTATGAAGCGCCACAATCTCACTGTCGATGACCTGCAGCGCATCATCAACAAAGAGAGCGGCGTTGCCGGAGTGACGGAAATGTCATCTGACATGCGCGACATCGAGAATGCCGACAAGGCAGGCAACGAGCGCGCCCATCTCGCGCTTGAGATGTATGAGAAACGTATTGTCAAATATATCGGCGCCTACGCGGCCGAGATGGGAGGCCTCGACATCATAGTATTCACCGGCGGTGTCGGCGAAAACCAGACCGGAGTGCGCGAGAATGTGTGCCGTCCGCTGAAATTCATGGGAGTGGAGATCGACAATGAGCTTAACGCCCGCACCCGTGGCACAGAGACCGTGATATCGACCGCTGCATCGAAAGTGAAAGTCGTGGTTGTTCCCACCGACGAGGAGCTGATGATAGCCCGCGACACCGAGAGCATCGTCAAAGGGTAAGAAACTGTTTAAATTTATATGATACGGATTTTGAGAAGGATTGTCGGATTGATTTTTGTTTGTGATGAGGGAGCGTAGCCGTAGCTACGTGACCGAAGAATAAACAAAAAGACTCCGACAAGACTCTCAAAAGCAAAGTTATATGAATTTTAAACAGTTTCTAAGAGGCTATAAACGGTGGCATACTGCCAATTAAAGTAAATTACAAAACAGATAGACTATGACAAAAATCAAAGCAGCCATAGTAGGCTATGGCAACATCGGAAAATTTGTGCTCGACGCACTGAAAGAAGCTCAGGATTTCGAGATTGCCGGTGTGGTGCGCCGCTCGACTGCAAACACACCCGCTGAACTTGCTCCCTACAAAGTTGTAACTGATATAGATGAACTCGGCAAAGTGGATGTAGCGATACTCTGCACACCCACCCGCGAAGTCGAGAAATATGCCGCAGAATATCTTGCAAAAGGCATCAACACTGTCGATTCATACGACATACACACCTCTATCGCCGAACTCCGCAGCCATCTCGACGCAATAGCCAGGGCCAACGGCACCAAAGCTATCATCTCGGCAGGCTGGGATCCGGGCAGCGACTCTATAGTGCGCGCGCTCATGCAGGCAGCCGCACCCAAGGGCATCACTTACACCAATTTCGGCCCCGGCATGTCGATGGGTCACACCGTATGTGTCAAATCGAAACCGGGCGTCAAGAACGCATTGTCGATGACGATACCTCTCGGCACCGGCATTCACCGCCGCATGGTATATGTCGAACTTGAGGACGGAGCCCGTCTGGAAGATGTCGCCGCCGCAGTAAAGGCCGACCCCTATTTCGCTTCTGACGAGACACATGTGATGGCAGTGGCATCGGTTGACGAGGTGAAGGATATGGGTCACGGCGTGCACATGGTGCGCAAAGGTGTTTCAGGAAACACCCAGAACCAGCGCTTCGAGTTCAACATGTCAATCAACAACCCCGCACTGACAGCACAGATACTTGTCGGCACCGCCCGCGCCGCAATGCGTCAGGCACCCGGAGCGTATACAATGATTGAAATTCCGGTAATCGACCTGCTTTACGGCGACCGCGAAGAATTGGTAAAACATCTCGTATGAGCCCGATTTCAGCAGTCATAACGTGGAATGCCAACCCGGTGCTGTTTCATCTCGGCAGCCTTGAAGTGAGATGGTACGGACTGATGTTCGCCATCGGATTTCTTGTGGGCTACAAGATAGTGGAACGGATGTTCCGCCATGAGGGAGCACCGGAAAAATGGCTTGGCATACTGTTGCTATGGCTTGGTGCAGGCACTATAATAGGCGCGCGTCTGGGGCACGTATTCTTCTATGAATGGGAAGCATATTCGCAGCATCCGCTACACATATTATATATCTGGGAAGGCGGACTTGCAAGCCACGGAGGTGCCATAGGCATCATAGTGTGCGTTATATTGTTCTCGATTTTCACCACAAAGAAGAGTCCGCTATGGACATTCGACCGCATTGTCATACCGACAGCGCTCGTGGGCGCGCTGATACGCCTAGGCAATCTTTTCAACTCGGAGATATACGGACATCCCACCGACCTGCCGTGGGGATTCATCTATCTGCGCGGGTCGGAATTTCCGGGACAGGCGTGCCATCCCACGCAGCTTTATGAGGCTATATGCTATCTTGCGCTGTTCGGACTGCTTATGTGGATGTATTGGAAACGCAATGCAGAGGAGCGTCAGGGACTTATATTCGGCATTTTTCTCACGATACTTTTCTCATGCCGCTTTCTCATTGAGTTTGTCAAGAACGACCAGGTGGCATTCGAGTCGCAGATGACTCTGAATATGGGACAATGGCTTAGCGTGCCGTTCATAGTGCTCGGCGTAATACTCATAATCCGCGCGATGCGCCGGCCGCGTCTGCATCTTGAATTTCCCAACCGGTTTGCCGACGAGAAGTCACCGGCGAAGAAATAGCAACATACACTTATACGTATAAAAAGAAACAGAAGCCTTGCCTTTCGGCAGACTTCTGTTTCTTTTTTTTGCGAATATTTATTAAATGAGCTATTTATACGGCGCATGACTTTCCTAAGGTCACACACCGCGTGTGTGCTTAATAGTTCTGCTGCTTGCGTTCGAACCAACCCTGGTCTTTGCCGCAGACGGGGCATTTCTTAGGCGCGGACTTTCCGGTGAATACGAAACCGCAGTTGCGGCACATCCATTCGGTCGGTTCTTCCTGAGAAAATTCGGTTCCGGAAGAGAGGCGCTCGAGAAGTTTAAGATAACGCTTTTCGTGCTCGGTCTCCACTTTAGCCACATTTTTAAAGAGGACTGCGATATCGGGAAAACCTTCGTCTTGCGCGGTCTGGGCGAATGTAGAATACAATGCGCTCCATTCCTCACGCTCGCCGGCTGCCGCCTCGGCAAGGTTAGTGGCAGTGTCGGCGACCACGCCGGCGGGATAACCCGCGGTAATCTCCACCATGCCTCCTTCAAGGCGAGAGAAGAACTGCTGCGCGTGGCTCAACTCCTGTGATGCTGTCTCGAGGAATACGGCAGCAATCTGCTCATATCCTTCTTCCTTAGCCTTTTGTGCAAAAAGAGTATAGCGGCTGCGGGCCTGGCTTTCGCCTGCAAATGAGGCCAATAGATTTTTCTCTGTCTGAGTACCTTTGATGCTTTTCTTATCCATAGTCAATCGATGTTGAGAGTTATTAAAATTCATAGCGAGCCGGTATTGTCATGCTGACTCACGCTTTATAAACACCGATATATTTACAAAAGTTTTCGACAGTGATATTTTTAGAGGAAGCAAGTTATCTTGACTTCACCCTCTAAGAGAGTGTCAGGAAAATCCATGAAATCATAAAAAATTGTCTTGCCCTGAAAAAAGTTGACTCATAAAAGAGTCAAATTATGATTAAATTTCAGAGTTTGCCGCGACAAAAACGTCAGGCAATCCGGGAAGAGGTTCTCAGGCATTATGCCGAGACCGACATGAGTTATGGCGAAATAGCCGA